>DAOLFG010000022.1:0-31792 GCA_035326425.1 Geminicoccus sp.
CCCTCCATCCGCTCGACCTCCAGCTTCGCCGCATGGCGGAGCTGGAAGGCCTGCGGCAGCACCAGCACCGCCTCCTCGTCGCCGCCCGAGGGCACGACGAGGCGGACGCGCGAGCCCTTGCCGTCGGCGAGATGGGGTCTGAGGCGCTCGGCGATGTCGAGCGAGCGGATGCGGATCTCGACCTCGCCGCGGATGCCGTCGGCGCTGTCGTCCAGCTTCTCGATCCGCTGGGCGATCAATCGGAAGGAGTCACCCTCGAGCCTGGCCTCGACGTCGAGCTTGAACGGCACCTGGGCGCCGAGGAGGTCGCGGACCTGGGCGTAGAGGTCGCTCCACACCGTGACCTCGTAGGCGCCGGTGGCGTCCGAGAGCTGGACGAAAGCGAAGCGGCCGCGGTCGGTGGTGCGCTCCTGCCGGCCGGTGACGACCCCGGCGAGATTGATCCGCGCCGTGTCGCGACTACCCAGCTCGGTGCGGATGTGCGCCGCCGGCACGATGCCGAGGCGCTGCAGGGCGCCGCGGTAGCCGTCTAGCGGATGCGCCGACATGTAGAAACCGACGGCGTCCAGCTCCATCGCCAGCCGCTCCATCAGCGGAAAATCGTCGACTTCGGCCAGCGCCGGCTTCGGCGGCTCGGGCGCATCGCCGCCGAAGCCGAAGATGCTGACCTGACCGCTGCCTTCCTCCTCCGCCAGGGTCGCGGCGTGGCGGAGCGCCTTGTCGAGCGACTCGCAGAGCTGGCGCCGGTTGCCGCCGAGGCTATCGAGGGCGCCGGCCTTGATCAGGCCCTCCAGCATGCGCTTGTTGAGCTGGCGGCCGAGGCGGGCGCACAGGTCGAACAGGTCGGCGAACGGCCCCTTGGCGCGGCGTTCCTCGACCAGCGCCCGCATGGCGGCGGCACCGACGCCCTTGATGGCCGCGAGCGCGAAGCGGACGCCGGCACCCTCCGCACCACGCTCGACGTCGAAGTCGACACCCGAGGCGTTGACGTCCGGCGGGTAGAGCGGGATGGCCTTCTCGCCCATCTCGCGCCTGAACCCCGCCACCTTGTCGAGGTTGGCCATTTCGATCGTCATCGCCGCGGCGAAGAACTCGACCGGATGGTTGGCCTTCAGATAGGCCGTCTGGTAGGCCAGCACGGCATAGGCCGCGGCATGGCTCTTGTTGAAGCCGTAGGATGCGAACTTGGCCACGAGGTCGAAGATAGTGGTGGCCAGATCGTCCGAGATGCCGTTGGCCATCGCCCCCTTGATGAAGGTCTCGCGCTGGGCGTCCATCTCCGCCTTGATCTTCTTGCCCATCGCCCGGCGCAGCAGGTCGGCGCCGCCCATGCTGTAGCCGGCGAGCTGCCGGGCGATCTCCATCACCTGCTCCTGGTAGATGATGACGCCGTTGGTGGCCTCGAGGATCGGCCGCAGCATCGGGTGCAGGTACTCGGCCTCCTCCTGGCCGTGCTTGACGTTGATGTAGCGGGGGATGTTGTCCATCGGCCCCGGCCGGTAGAGCGACACCATGGCGACGATGTCGTCGAAGCAGTCGGGCTTCAGCTTGCGCAGGGCGTCACGCATGCCCGAGCTTTCCAGCTGGAACACCCCCGCGGTCTCGGCCCGGGTCAGCAGGTCATAGGCCGGCTTGTCGTCGAGCGGCAGGGTGTCGAGCACCAGCTCCGTGCCGCCCTCTCGGACGAGGCGCTCGGCGGTGCGCAACATGGTGAGCGTCGACAGGCCCAGGAAGTCGAACTTGACCAGCCCGGCCTTCTCGACGTCCTTCATGTTGAACTGCGTCACCGGCATGCCGCTGCGCGGATCCTTGTAGAGCGGCACCAGCTCGTCGAGCGGCCGGTCGCCGATCACCACGCCGGCCGCATGGGTCGAGGCGTTGCGCGGCAGGCCCTCCAGCTGCAGGGCGATCTCGAACATCCGGTCGATGCCGGGGTCCTTGGCGCGCTCCTCCCCGAGCTGCGGCTCGATCTCCAACGCCTGGACGAGGTTGATTGGATTGGCCGGGTTCTGCGGCACTAGCTTGCAGATGCGGTCGACCTGGCCGAACGGCAGCCCCATCACCCGGCCGACGTCGCGCAGCACGGCGCGGGCCTGCAGCCGGCCGAAGGTGATGATGTGCGCCACCCGGTCGAAGCCGTAGCGGTCCTGGACGTAGTGGATCACCTCGTCGCGGCGGTCCTGGCAGAAGTCGATGTCGAAGTCCGGCATCGACACGCGCTCGGGGTTGAGGAACCGCTCGAACAGCAGGCCGAAGCGCAAGGGATCGAGGTCGGTGATCTGCAAGGCCCAGGCAGCGACCGATCCGGCGCCGGAGCCGCGGCCCGGCCCCACCGGGATGCCCTGTGCCTTGGCCCACTTGATGAAGTCGGCGACGATCAGGAAGTAGCCCGGGAACTTCATCTGCACGATGACGTCGAGCTCGAACTCCAGCCGCTCGCGGTAGGGCCTCGCCCTCTCCGCCCGCTCGGCCTCGTTCGTCCCCGGCGCCAGCACATAGCGCTCCAGCCGCTCCTCCAGCCCGGCGCGCGCCTGGGCGCGCAGCTCCTCCGGCTCGTCGCGACCTTCGGCGGTGGTGAAGCGCGGCAGGATCGGATCGCGCGCCGGGGCGATGAAGGCGCAGCGCCGCGCGATCACCAGCGTGTTCGCCACCGCCTCCGGCAGGTCGGCGAACAGCGCCTCCATCTCGGCGGCGGTCTTGAAGCGGTGGTCGGCCTGTAGCCTCTTGCGGTCGGTCTGGGCGACCTGGGCACCCTCGGCGATGCAGATCAGCGTGTCGTGGGCATCGTAGGTGCGCTCGTCGAGGAAATGCACGTCGTTGGTGGCGACCAGTGGCAGGTCGAGGCGATAGGCGAGATCAACCAGCCCCGCCTCGGTGGCCTGCTCGTTCTCCAGGCCATGCCGCTGCAGCTCGACATAGAGGCGGTCGCCGAACGCCTGCCGCAGGCGGCGCAGCAGGGCCTCGGCGCCAGCGGCATCGCCTCGCAGCAGCGCCGCGCCGACCGGGCCGGCAGCACCGCCGGTGAGCAGGATCAGCCCGGCCGCATGCGCTTCCAGGGCTTCCAGCGGCACCTGTACCGGCCCTGCCGGATCGCCCTCGAGATAGGCACGGCTCAGCAGCTTGAGCAGGCTGGCATAGCCCGTGGAATCCTTGACCAGCAGCACCACCTGCTCGGGCTCGGCCGGCCGTCCCGGCTGCCGACGCACCCGCTCGTCCGGCGCCAGTGCGACGAGGGCGCCGACGATCGGCTGCACCCCCACCTTCTTGGCGGCGGCGCAGAACTCCATCACGCCGAACAGGTTGCCATTGTCGGTGACCGCCACCGCCGGCATCTCCTGGGCGTGGCATGCCTTGGCGAGGGCCTCGTAGCGCACCGCACCTTCGAGGAGCGAATAGGCCGAGCGGACGCGGAGATGGACGAAACCGGCGTGTGGCATGGGCTCCCCGGACGACGGAAGGTCCGTCAGGGTAGAGCACCCGCACCGTCACGCTTCAACGCTGGTCGCGGAGTCTTCCACAGAAATTTCACTATGGGCGCCGGCCGACCGGATGCCGAGCCACGCCTGGTCCAGCAGGGCCACCAGCTCGCGATATCGAGCTGCAGGAATCTGGTCGAGGCCGCTGCAGCTGTCGAAGGCGAGGACTGCCGCCAGCAGCCGGTCGACGGCATCAGGCTCGCCGAGCAGAAGCCCCAGCCCGATGAGATCGGCCGCGACGGATGCCTGCGGCGGCAGATAGGCGTCGCTCTCCTGCAGCCTCGGGCTATCTGCCGGGAGTCGGACGATGACGATGCGGGTCACGGAGGGTTGCGAGTCCGGACCGATGATCGTCGCCCCCGTCATGAAGCCGGCGAGAACGCTGACCGGCCGCGACGGCGGAAAGAGGCAGAGCAGCAGCTGCGAATCGCCGCCGGTCTCGCGCAGGTCCATATGCAGGGCGCGGTTGCCGGCGGCGACCGGCCCTTCCAGCCGCAAGGGGCCGGTCGGCAAGGCTTCCGAGTAGGTCGCCACGAGGTCACGCGTGCTCCTGCCCGGGGCGACCGTAAGCCTGGCGCGGATCAGCCGACCCGCGAAATAGGGCGACCAGGCGTGTGAATAGCAGGCATAGGTGCCGAGTAGCGCAGGCTCCGGCGCCGGCTTGGTCATCGGACCGACCTGATCGGCGCGGCTGCACAGCACGGCAGGGTCGAGATCATGGCGTGCGCAGATGGCTTCGATGAAATCGTCCGTCGCGCAGGCGGCGATCCATTGGCCCGACTTGTCGATGTCCAGCAGCTTGGCCCAGTCATCGTAGATCGCGCGTTCGCGCGGCCGCGATCGACCCTGCAGCCACTTGTTGGCGCGCTCGACCTCGAAGGAGGTCGCGGGGTTCACCCGACGGAACGCGGCGGCCAGATCCTTGCGCGTCGCAGTGCCGAGGAACGCTGCCGTGAGCTGCAGCTTGCGATCAATCCCGCACACCATCCGCGTCACTGAGCCATCATTTGCGCCAGACCGGCTGTATCAGGCGATTTTCCAGGAAATTCCGATGAAATCCAGCGGCGTTCCGTTCGGCCGCTATTCCATGGCCCAGGCACTCGCCTGAACCTGCCGCCATTCGAGGATCCTACCGCGATAGGATGCACCCGACATGGCAATACGAACCGGATCGGCGCGATCCGATCTGCTCATAGGCCGCAGCGGCGCCGACACCTTGTCCGGCTTGGGTGGCAACGACCTGCTCGTCGGCCTACACGGCACGGACACCTTGTTCGGCGGAACCGGCGATGATCTGCTGATCGGCGGTCGTGATGCCGATGCGCTGTTCGGCGGCGACGACAGCGATACGGCGTCCTACGAAACCTCGAATGGTGCCGTCGAGATCGACCTCGGAGCCGCGACCGCGACCGGAGGCGATGCCGAGGGCGACACGTTTTCCAGCGTCGAGAACCTCATCGGCACCCGCTACTCGGACATCCTGACCGGGGACGGCGGTCGGAACTCCATTCTGGGCGAAAACGGCGCGGACGAGATCCGCGGCGACGCGCGCTTCCTGTTCGGCGGTGATGGCGAGGGCGACTTCCTCTACGGCGGCAAGGGCGACGACTGGATTTACGGCGACGCCCTCGGCCTCGCCTCCTCCTCGATCGGCGGTGGCGATACGCTCTACGGCGGTGCCGGAAACGACAACCTATTCGGCGACGCAGTCGGCATCATCGGCGGGAGTCTCGGCGGCAGCGATGTCCTCTATGGCGGCAAAGGCGACGATATCCTCTATGGCGACGCCTCGCTCATCCTCAGCAGTGGAGGCAATAGCGACCGGTTCGTGTTCGCGGCCGGAGACGGCCATGACACTATCGAGGATTTCCGGGCATCGGAACACGACATCATCGATCTTGCCGCCTACGGCTTCAAGAGCTTCGCCCGCGTGCAGATGTACATGACCGTATCGGGGAGTGATCTCGTCATCGACCTCTCTGCCGCCAATGGCAGGGCCGCCGGCCGCGATACATTGACCATCAAGAACGTCACGTTCCTCGACCAGGACTCGTTCTTTCCATTCTCCTGATCCGAGACCAGCGGCTCTTGCAGCGCAGCATCGGGCGCTCCAAGCTTTCCTCCGAAGCGGAGGAGCGCTTGATGATCGACGAGCTTCTGGAACGCAACCGCCGCTGGGCCGAGGCGCGGGTGAAGGCGGATCCCGAGTTCTTCAGCCGCCTCGCCAAGCAGCAGAAGCCCAAGCTCTTGTGGATCGGCTGCTCGGACGCCCGCGTCACCGCCAACTCGCTGCTCGACCTCGATCCCGGTGAGGTCTTCGTCCACCGCAACATCGCCAACCTCGCCAACCACAACGACCTCAACTACCTGTCGGTGCTGCAGTTCGCGGTCGAATTCCTGGAGGTCGAGCACGTCATCGTCTGCGGCCACTATGGCTGCGGCGGCATCCGTGCCGCCATGTCGAGCCGCCAGCTGGGCCTGATCGACAACTGGGTGCGCACCATCCGCGACATCCGCGAGCGCTACCGCGCCGAGATCGAGCAGGCCGACGACGCCGAGGAGCGCGAGGACCTGCTGTGCGAGCTGAACGTCGTCACCCAGACCCACAACGTCGCGCGCACGCCCATCGTCCAGAACGCCTGGGGCCGCGGCCGCAAGCTCAGCCTGCACGGCTTCGTCTATCGCGTGCGCGACGGCATCCTGCACGACATGGGCTGTCGGCTGAGTGGCCCCGACGAGATCGGCGAGACCCACCGGCTGCAGGTCGCCTGAGAAACCCTCAGCCCGCCGCCTCGTCCCTCGCCTCCGACCAGCCGTTCTCCCAGGCCAGGTGGTCGACGCTGTCGAAGGTGAACGGGTTGGCGGTCAGCGGCTCGCCGGTGGCGAAGGCGCGCTGGCCGGCGTCGTAGGCCGGGATGCGCGGATCGTCGCGCGGTCCGCGCGGGCCGGCGGCAGCGATGAAGGCGCGGAACGCCGGGAACTGCATCAGCACGGTCTCGTCGATGCCGTCGGGGTGCGCGGCCAGCAGTTGCCGACCGCGATCGGTGATCTTCAGGCTGCCGGTATCGACCCGGCTCAGGGCACCGGCGGCACGCAGCGCCATCGCGGCACGCCGCAGCCGGCGCATCACCTCGTCGTCGACCGCGTCGGCCTCGCCGAGCGACGCCCGCAGCCGTCGCAGCATCGAGACCGCCCCCTGCACCGTCGCCGGGCCCTCGGCACCCGCGCGCAGCAGCGCCAGCATCAGGTCCTGCTCGTGCAGGAGAATCGGCTCTTCGTCGCTCATCGTCACCGGCGTCCGCGGTTGCACTGCCTCACTCGACCTCTGCCGAGCAAGACATAGGCCAGGACGGGCGGCCCTGGCGAGCCCGGCTCACGCCGGCTCGAGCCGTCCCTCGGCCAGCCGCCAGACCTCGTCCATCCGTGCCGCCAGCTCGGGGTTGTGGGTCGCGATCAGGGCGGCGGTGCCGGTGTCGCGCACCACCGCCAGCAGCTCGTCGAACACCCGCTCGGCGGTAGCGGGATCGAGGTTGCCCGTCGGCTCGTCCGCCAGGATCAGCTTCGGGGCATTGGCCAGCGCCCTGGCGATCGCCACCCGCTGCTGCTCGCCGCCGGAGAGCTTGCCCGGACGATGGGCCAGCCGCTCGCCGAGGCCCAGGCGCGACAGCAGCTCGCCGGCGCGTGATCGCGACGCGCTCGGCGACCTGCCAGCCACGAGCTGCGGCAGCGCCACGTTCTCGGCGGCGGTGAAGTCGGGCAGCAGGTGGTGGAACTGGTAGACGAAGCCGATGCGCTCGCGCCTGAGGCGGGTGCGCTCGGCATCGCCCATCCGGCCGGTGGGCCTGGCGTCGATCAGCACCTCGCCCGCCGTCGGATGCTCGAGCAGGCCACAGATGTGCAGGAGCGTCGACTTGCCGGCGCCCGACGGGCCGACGAGCGCCGTCATCCGCCCCGCCGGCAGGACGAAATCGGCACCCTTCAGCACCTCGAGCTCGGCCTCGCCCTGCCGATAGACCCGCCTTATGCCGTCGAGCCGCAGCACCGGCTCACTCATAGCGCAGCGCTTCCACCGGATCGAGGCGCGCCGCCCGCCAGGCCGGATAGATGGTGGCGAGGAACGACAGCACGAGACCCATCGCCACCACCGACAGCACGTCGCCCGTCTCGACCTTGGCCGGCAGCTGCGACAGGAAGCGAATCTCGGCCGACCACAGCTCGGCGCCGAGCATCCATTCGAGGCCACGGCGGATGGCGTCGATGTTGAGCGCGAAGGCCAGGCCCAGCAGGAAGCCGAGCGCGGTCCCGACGACGCCTATGCTGGCGCCGCTCAACAGGAAGATGCGGGTGATCGCGCCCTTGGTGGCGCCCATCGTGCGCAGGATGGCGATGTCGCGGCTCTTGCTGCGCACCAGCATGGTGATGCCGGTGATGATGTTGAAGGCCGCCACCAGAATGATCAGTGTCAGGATCAGGAACATCACGTTGCGCTCGACCTGCAGGGCGGCGAAGAAGTGCGAGTTGAGCTGCTGCCAGTCGACCAGGCGGCCGACGCCTTCCGTCCTTGCGACGAGATCGGCGCGGTAGCGGCCGATGCGCTCGGGATCCTGCACCGACACCTCGACGGCGTTCACGCGGTCGGGGAGCTGGAAATAGGCCTGGGCGTCGGCCAGCGGGATGAACACGAAGCTGGAATCGTATTCGAACATCCCGATCTCGAAGATGCCGCCGACCTTGAAGCTCTTGACCCGCGGCACCGAGCCGAAGGCGGTTGCGGCACCTTTCGGCGAGATCAGCGTGAGCTGGCTGCCGATGGTCAGGCCCATGCGCGCCGCCATGCGGCTGCCGATCAGCGCCGTGCCGGGCTCGGACAGCGATTCCACGGAGCCGGCGCGGATGTTCGACGCGATGGTCTGGCGGCGCGCGAGGTCGGCGGGCTCGACGCCGCGCACCAGGGCGCCGGCGGCGGCACCGTTGGCCGAGGCCATCACCTGCCCCTCGATATAGGGCATGACGTCGACGACGCCGGGCGCGCCCTCCAGCCGGCCGGCCAGGGCACGGAAGTCCGGCAGGCCTTCGGGCCCCGACACCACGGTCGCATGGCCGTTGACGCCCAGCACCCGCCCCAGCAGCTCGGCGCGGAAGCCGTTCATCACCGCCAGCACGACGATCAGCGTGCCGACGCCCAAGGCTATCCCGACGAGGGCGAAGCCGGCGATGACGGAGATGAAGCCTTCCTCGCGGGTCGGACGCAGGTAGCGCCAGGCGACCAGCCGCTCCGCGGCGCCGAAAGCCATCAGCCGGCGAGGCGCTGCGTCAACGCGTCGGCATCCAGCTCGACCGTCTCGCCCGTCCGCCGGCTCTTGAGCTCGACGGTTCCGGACTTGGCACCGCGCGGCCCCACCGTCACCTGCCAGGGCAGCCCGATCAGCTCCATGGTGGCGAACTTCGCACCCGCCCGCTCGCCGCGGTCGTCCAGCAGCACGTCGACTCCAGCGATCGTCAGGCGGTCATAGACCGTCTGCGCCAGAAGATCGCAGGCGGAATCGCCGGTACGGAGGTTGACGATGCCGACGTTGAAGGGCGCCACGGGCTCGGGCCAGACGATGCCCTTGTCGTCGTGGTTGGCCTCGATCAGGGCCCCCACGAGCCGCGACACGCCGACGCCGTAGGAGCCCATCTCCACCGCCACCTGCTGCCCGTCCGGCCCGGTGACGGTGGCGCCCATTGGCTCGGAGTACCTCTTGCCGAAATAGAAGATGTGGCCGACCTCGATGCCGCGGCCGGAGCGCAGCCGCTCGGCCGGCACGTCGCAGGCGGCCGGGTCGTGCTTCTCGTCGGCGGCGGCGTAGAGCGTCTTCAGCCGCTCGATGTCGATGTCGTCGGCGGAAAAATCGACATCCTCGAAGGCGGCGTCGAAATAGACAGCGCTCTCGCCGGTCCTGGCCAGGATCTGGAATTCGTGGCTCATATTGCCGCCGATCGGGCCGGTCTCGGCCTGCATCGGGATCGCCGTCAGCCCCATCCGCTTGAACGCCCGCAGATAGGCCAGGAACATGTTGTCGTAGGCCTTCTTCGCCCCCTCGTAGTCGAGGTCGAAGGAATAGGCGTCCTTCATCAGGAACTCGCGGCCGCGCATCACCCCGAAGCGCGGCCGCTGCTCGTCGCGGAACTTCCACTGGATATGATAGAGGTTGAGCGGCAGCGATTTGTAGCTCTTCACATGGGCGCGGAAGATGTCGGTGACGTTCTCCTCGTTGGTGGGCCCGTAGAGCATGTCGCGCTCATGGCGGTCCTTGATGCGCAGCATCTCCTTGCCGTAGGCGCCGTAGCGCCCGCTCTCGCGCCAGAGATCAGCCGGCTGGATGGTCGGCATCAGGATCTCGACGGCACCCGCCCGGTTCATCTCCTCGCGGACGATCCGCTCGACCTTCTGCAGCACCGCCCAGCCCAGCGGCAGCCAGGAGTAGATGCCGGCGGTGAGCTGCTGGATCATACCGGCGCGCAGCATCAGCTTGTGGCTGACGATCTCGGCCTCGGCGGGCTCCTCCCTCATCACGGGGAGGAAATAGCGGGACAGGCGCATGGCGATCCGGGGCGGTTGCAGGCGGGGCGCAATCTAGGTGCGGGGGTCCGGCGCGGCAACCGCCGACTGACCGGCGGACATTGACGGCTACCGAAACGCCACCAAGACTGCCTCCAACGGAAAAGGCAGCAATGAGGGTGACGGGAACCATGGCTTGGCCGCGCCGGCGAGTCCTGAAGGGGTTGGGCGGCTTGGGCGCCGCAAGCATCGCCGGATGCGCGGGCAGCGCACCGGCACCGCCGCCTCCGGAGCCGCCAGTCGATATGGCGAGCATGTCGCCGGACGAGCGGATCCTCGCGCAGCGGCCGTTTGCTATGAAGCCTGAGGCGCGCCGCGACCTGTACGCGACGGAGCCGCAGCCGCTCTTCGCAGAGTCTTCCACGGCCACGTTACTGATCGCCAGCGACATGTCTGTTCAGCAAGCAACCAAGCTGCTTGAGGAGTACCTACAGTCGGAATCTCTCGCTATTCGCGGTGAGTGCGTGCGTTTATTTGAAGACGACGCCGTGATAGCGAAGATCCCGAGTCCTATCCTGCGAGCAGCTTTCTCTACATTGCCGACCACATCATGCGCTAGTGCTATAGAGTCTATTTTATCAGACAGTGTATCATCCATATCTTTCAATGAAGATCCGACGCTATGTTCAAAATCTTACTCTCTATATTTTGCACGAGCTTTTCAAGATGCCGATCTTCGAATGAACTACTACTTCAATCCTTATTACCGTGGATTGAACACAAACCCTATGCTCTTTACTTGCCTCATGGCACATGAACCGTTGCACCGACCGGATCGATCTACAGATCTGGAGGAAGCCGTAGCAACGTCATTCGAGACCTTTGTTCTGATCGAACAACTTAGCCGTCATTCGCTGATTGACAGCACCAGGCTAGGACGACGCATGGCAACTCGCGCTGCCTTTCGGTTGAATTGCGGCCATGGTGCGACCATGGGCCTGTATCGCACGAACGGCGATAAGGCCTTGATTCCGGACAGCAACGCAACCTTCCGAAACTGGATCGAATATATCAAGGTCCCCCCTGGAGGTCGCACTCTCGATTGGACCCTCTCCCCCGGCAACGAACTACTCGGCGCCTACTGCCGCGCCATCGGCATCACCGACGCCGGCCCGTCGCCCCGCTTCGACGAGGATCTCCTCCACAAGATCGACCGGGCACCCTATCCATCGCTTCCCCCATCCGCATTGCTCGCCGCGGCCCGCAACCTCGGAATGGAGGTTCCGGAACAGCTGCCCTGATTGCGAGCTTGGATCGTTCCTGCTACCCGGCCGAGAGCTGCTGGATCAGCCCAGCGCGCAGCATCATCTTGTGGCTGACGATCTCGGCCTCGGCGGGCTCTCCTTGAGCACGGGGAGGAAATAGCGGGACAGGCGCATGACGGTCCGGGGCGGTTGCGGGCGGGGCGCAATCTAGGTGCGGAGCTGCCCGGCGGCAACCGCGGGCCGACAGCCAGGCGCCCATCAATGGATGGATCTGCTGTCTCCTATAGTATACAAGACGCATGATCACGATCTACCAGACCGAAGGATTCGCCCAGTGGTTGCTGTGTCTCCGCGACGCGCGAGCCAAAGCCAGGATCGTCAATCGGATCGACAGGTTGGCCGCCGGAAACCCTGGTGACGTCAAGCCCGTTGGAGAGGGTGTGAGCGAGATGCGGATCGACTACGGCCCAGGCTACCGCGTCTACTTCAAACAGTTCGGGCCAGTCGTCGTAGTGCTGCTCTGCGGTGGCGACAAGCGCACACAGGAACGCGACATCGCGGCGGCGAAGACGTTGGCCCGCGAGTGGCAGGAGTGACGACGATGGTTCCCGCGACCCGACCATTCGATTCTGCCGAGTTCCTCGATAGTGAGGAGGCGATCGCTGAATATGTGCTCGCGGCGACCGAGGATGGCGATGCCTCCGCGATTGCCCGGGCTCTCGGCGTGATCGCTCGTGCGCGCGGCATGTCCGCGCTGGCTCGCGAGACCGGGATCCCTCGAACGACGCTCTACAAGGCATTGAGCGGCCAGGGTAATCCCGAGCTCGCCACCGTGGCGAAGATTGCGCGGGCTCTCGGCTTTCGGCTAACGCTGACCGCCGAGTCCGCTGATGCGCCGCGAGCGCAGACCAAAGCTGCCTAAGCGTTCCCGTTGCCCTCGTCCGGATCCATCAGCCGGTGCAGATGCACCACGAAGTAGCGCTTGTGGGCGTCGTCGATGCTGGCCTGGGCCTTGCCGCGCCAGACCTTCTCGGCCTCGGCGTAGTTGGGATAGATGCCGACGATGTCGAGCTTCTCGGTGTCGACAAACTCGGTCCCACGCGGATCCTTGAGCTCGCCGCCGAAGACCAGGTGCAGGAGCTGCTTGGACATGGGCCGGGCCTCGTGCTGCGTTGCGGTAGGGCCTGACCCTAGCCGGGCTCCAGACTGGCCGCTAGGTTCCCGGCGACAAAGGGAGGCCGCATGCCCGAGCACCAGATCCTCTACGAGCGGATGACTTGGCCGCAGCTGCGTGAGGCGGCGCGCGCCGACCGTGTGGTGCTGCTGCCGTTCGGCGCCATCGAGCAGCACGGCTTCCACCTGCCGGTCGATGTCGACGTCCGCATCGCCCGCGAGGTCTGCGAGCGCACGGCCCGGCTCAATCCGAACGCGCTGGTGATGACGGCGATGCCGTTCGGCTTCGAGACGCATCACATGGACTGGCCCGGCACCATCGACATCGAGTGGGACATCCTGGTCAAGTACGGCGTGTGCGTCTGCTCCTCGCTCGCCCGCCACGGTTTTCGGCGCATCCTGATCGTCAACGGCCACGGCTCGAACCGGCCGATCCTCGACCTCATCACTCGGCTCACGGTGATCAAGCATCCCGACGTGCTTTGCGCCGGCCAGTCCTGGTTCCACCTGGGCGACGTGATGAAGGCGTTCAACGAGGTGCGCGAGAGCGACATGTCGAGCCATGCCGACGAGCTCGAGACCTCGGCCTACCTCGCCATCGACCCCGATGCCGTCGACATGAGCCAGGCGGTGCGCGACACGACGTTCCGCCGCAGCCCTCACGTCTGGGGCGACCTCGCCGGCCGCAAGCCGACGCCCGAGTCGAAGTCACCGCTGGTGATGTTCGAGCACTTCTCCACCGGCTCGATCTCGGGCGTGCGCGGCGATCCGACCGGCGCCACCGCCGAGAAGGGCCGGCTGCTGCTGGAGGCGGCGGCACGGGAGCTGGCGGAGATCGTCGACGAGCTGAGGGCGCGGCCGATCGTCCTGCCCGCCGACCATCACGAATCGGATATCGGCGAGCTGCGCCGCAGGCTCTCCTCGACCTGAGCCGAGGCGGCGGCCGCGATCTCGTCGGTCGCCGCCAGCAGGACCGGCAGCGCCGCCACGGCCTCGCGCACGCGGCGCATCGCGCCGGCCCGGCCCGCAACGACAGCACCCGGGGCCTGCCGATGGCGCTGCAGGTCGATCACGATCAGATCGGCGCCGGCATCGAGCGCCGCGATCCAGCCATGACCGCCCAGATAGACGACCGCCGGACGATCCCGCGTGTGACAGGCCCACAGGAAGCGCGGGAGATCCAGCAATCCGGGCCGGGCGCCTTCGCCGATGAACAAGCCGCCGGTCGCGTCGGCGTTCTCGACCTCCGCGGCATCGCATTTGTCGGCCAGTCCGACCTCGACGGCGCGGGCACTCGCCATCGCGATCAGCTGCAGCGGCGAGCCGCCGATGTCGACGACGTGGCCACGCTGGATCAGCACGGCCGGGCCGCAGGCCGCCAGCGCGGCGATCGCGCCGGCCCCGCCATTGGCGAGCACCAGCGCGTCCTCGGTCATCAGCAGCCTGGCGAGGTCAGCCACCGAACCGCTCCGAAGCTGTCCCGGCGACCCCGGCGTCGACCGCCAGCAAGGCCCCTTCGCGCGGGTTGGCCGCCAGCTGCGCGGCCGTCAGCCCGAATCGGGCCGAGGTGACATAGAGCGTCCGCAGCTCCTCCCCGCCGAAGCAGCAGGAGGTCGGATTGGTCACCGGCAGATCCAGGATGCGGTCGACGCTGCCGTCCGGCGCGAAACGCACCACGCAAGAGCCGGCGAAGCGGGCGTTCCACAGGCAGCCTTCCGCGTCGATCGCCGAGCCGTCGCAGAAGCCCGGCAGCGTGGCGTCCGAGAACAGCCGCCGGTCACCCAGCCGGCCGTCCTCGCCGACCGTGTACTTCCACAAGCTGTTGGCCAGCGTGTCGCCGAAGATCAGCGAGCGGCCGCCGTCTGTCCATGCCAGCGTGTTCGAGAGCCCGACGCCGTCGACCTCGCGGCTGAAGCCGCCATCCGGCAGGACGCGGTAGAGTGCGCCGGTACGGGCCGTCATCTCGCGCGGCGAGCCGTCCGCCTCGAGGTTGCTCTGCATCGTACCGAGCCATAGCCGGCCTGCCGCATCGCACTTGGCCTCGTTGCCGCGGTTGGCCGGACGGTCGGCTTCCGGAGCGAGGAAGGGCGTCGACGAGCCGGTGTCCGGGTCGAAGAAATCGAGCCCGGCCGCGCGCGCCAGCAACATGCCGCCACCTCGCCGGCCAATGACCGCGCAAGGGAAGCCCGGTACCGGCCAGCGCCGCGCCTCGGTCTCGCCCGGCCGCCAGCACAGCACGGCATTGCCGACGATGTCGACCCACCACAGCGCGCCCTCGCGATCGTCCCAGAACGGCCCCTCGCCCACGGCGTTGCGCGCGTCGAGTACGATCCGCACGGCTCCCATTCCGGCACCTCACTTCCCACGGCGACACCGTCTCCTATACCTTCGCCGCTTGGAATGCCGAAGGGGAGGCGGCCATGTCCGAGCATCGCGTGCGCTACGAGCGCGACGGCTTCGTGGTGGTACCGAAGGTTCTGAGCGAGGACGAGGTGGCGGCGCTGCGCCACGAGACGGCCGAGATCTGCCGCGGTCATCGCGGCCCGGTCCAGGGCATGACGCCGGATGGCGACGAGCCGGACGACGACAAGGTCTCCGAGCGCTACCTGTGCATCCATTTCCCGCACAAGATCTCCGGCCTCATGCGCGCCACGCTCGCCCATCCGAAGATCGTGGCTGGCCTCAGATGCCTGATCGGCAGCAACGTCAAATGCATGCAGTCGATGCTGTTCGTGAAGCATGCCGGCAAGCCCGGCCAAGCCTGGCACCAGGACGAGTACTTCATCCCCACCCGCGACCGCTCGCTCATTGCCGCCTGGATCGCGCTCGACGACGCCACGGTCGAGAACGGCTGCCTGTGGGCCATTCCGGGCTCGCACAAGGCGGGGATCCTGTGGGATCGCCAGCCGCACGGATCGGACGAGTACGACGCCGGCGACGAGACCTTCGGCCACCCCTACCGGGACGAGGACGCGGTGTCCCTGCCCTGCCCGGCCGGCAGCGTCGTGTTCTTCAACGGCTACCTGCTCCACAAATCGCTGCGCAACCGCGCCAGGGCCGGCTTCCGCCGGGCGCTGGTCAACCACTACATGCGCGCCGAATCCATGCTGCCCTGGGACTGGGACGGCCGCCTGGAGCCGACGCGCGACAACCGCGACATCGTCATGGTGGCGGGCGAGGACCCCTATGCCTGGAAAGGCACCCAGGAGCTCACCTTCCCCTATCTGCGCGCCGAGAGCCGCGTCGACCCGAACCTGCACCAACGCCAGAAGGTATTCTGAGCGATCGCCCTCAGGCCTTGGCCGGCTGCAGCCTCGCCACCGGCTTCTCCTCGATCGGCCAATGGACCAGGGCCGCGAGGACGCCCATGCCGATCATCGTCCACCAGACCGGCTGGTAGGAGCCGGTGGTGTCGAACCACCAGCCGCCGAGCCAGACGCCTGCCAGGGCGCCCATCTGGTGGCTGAGGAATACCACACCGAACAGGGTCGCCATGTAGCGCGGGCCGAACATCACCGCGATCAGGCCCGAGGTCGGCGGCACCGTCGACAGCCACAGGATGCCCATGGCGGCGGCGAACAGCAGCGTGGTGAGCGCCGTGGGCGGGGTGAGGATGAACAGGCCGATCACGACGGCGCGGCCGAGATAGATCAGGCAGAGGATGTTCTTCTTGCTGTGCCTGCCGCCGAGCACGCCGGCGCCGTAGCTGCCGACGATGTTGAACAGGCCGACGACCGCGATGGCGGCGGCACCGACCCAGGGTGCCACGCCGGCATCCTTGATGTAGGCCGGCAGGTGGGTCTGGATGAACGCGACGTGATAGCCGCAGACGAAGAACCCGACGGTGAGCAGCACGTAGCTGCGGTGGCCGCCCGCCTCCCTCAGCGCCTGGCCCAGCGTCTGCGCCACGGCCGAGCCGTTGCCGGGCTCGGCGCGGTAGGGCAGCGACAGCGGGATCACCAGCAGCACGAGCCCGCCCATCAGCATCAGGGCGGCACCCCAGCCGAAGGCCATGATGAAGCCCTGGTTGACGAAGCTCAGCAGGAACTGGCCGAGCGAGCTCGAGGCCACGATGATGCCGAGCGCCCAGGAGCGGCGCTCGTCGGGCATCATCCTGCCCACCGCCGCCATCACGAGGCCGAACGAGGCACCGGCACCACCGATGCCGATCAGCACGCCCAGCGTCAGGTGCAGCATGAGCGGCGTCGTCGCCATCGGCACCAGCGCCAGGCCGGCGGCGTAGACGACGGCGCCGCCGATCAGCACCCGCCTGGAGCTCCACCGGTCGGCGAGGGCGCCGGCGATCGGCTGGCCGATGCCCCACAGGATGTTCTGGATGCCGATCGAGACCGAGAAGATCTCGCGGCCCCAGCCGCGGGTCGCCGAGATCGGCTCGAGGTAGAGGCCGAACGCGGCGCGCGCGCCGAAGGTCAGCATGGCGATCAGGCAGCCGCAGACGACGATCGTCGCCATGCCCTCGCCCCAGCCACGGTCAGTGGATTGCATGATGATACCCACTCAGCTCCCCCGCTGCATGCCCTTGAATGAAGGCGCGATCAAGTGGCATCTCGCTCGGACGGTCGGACTCGGGCGGATGACGGGAGGCCAAGGATGAGCAGCTTCGACCCCAGGCGGGACCTGCGCGGCATCGTGGCCAGCCTGCACACGCCGTTCTCGGCCGAGGGCGACGTCGACACCGGGAGCCTCGGGCGGCTGATCGACCATGTGGCGGCTTCCGGCTGCACCGGTGTGCTGGCGACGGCGGTCGCCGGCGAGGTCGGCTCGCTGCGGCCGGAGGAGCGCAGCCGCCTGCTGCGCAAGGTGGCTGAGGCGACGCGCGGCCGGCTGGCGCTGGTGGCCGGCGTCAGCGCCGCCGATCTCGCCACCTCGTGCCGACTCGCCGCCGAGGCGGTGGCGCTGGGTGCCGAGATGGTGCTGTGGCAGCCGCCGGCCGGACTGGACGCCCAGGCGCTCGAGGACGGCCTGAAGGCCTTGGCCGACACCGGCGCGGGCTCGATCATGCTGCAGGATCTCGACTGGACCGGCAGCGGCCTCGACGTCGCGGTGCTGGCCAGGCTGGAGCGCCGCGTGCCGGAGCTGACGGCGGTGAAGATCGAGACCAATCCGGCGGGACCGAAATACTCGGCCGTGCGCGAGGCCACCGGCGAGCGGCTGCACCTGTCGGGCGGCTGGGCCGCCATGCAGATGCTGGACGGCCTCGCCCGCGACCTCGACTGCTTCATCCCCTCCGGCGTGCTGCCGGCCTACGTCCGGATCTCCGATCTCTGGGCGGCGGGCGAGCGCGACGCCGCGCGGGCGCTGTTCGAGCGCATCCTGCCCATCATCACCTTCTCCAACCAGCACATCGAGGTCAGCATCCGGTTCTGGAAGCGCGTGCGGCTGCTGGAGGGACGGTTCGCGACGGCGGAATGCCGCGCCGCCCGGCCGCTCGATCCGGTGCAGGCGGCCGAGGCCGACCGGCTGGCCGGCAGGGCGATCGCGCTGTCGCGCGAGCTCACACCAGCCTAAGCGCCGCGGTGCCCAGGCCGTCGATCTCGACCTCGATCCGGTCGCCCTGGTCGACCCACACCGTCTGCACGAGGCTGCCCAGCGTCACCACCGTTCCAGCCTCGACCTCGACGCCCAGCTCCCGCCAGCGCCGGGCGATCCAGGCGAGCGCGTTCAGCGGGTGGCCCAGGATGTCCGCCCCCCGGCCGACGCCGAACTTGGTGCCGTTGACCCACATGCCGCCGGCGATGGCGGCGAGGTCGAGATTGTGCCAGTTGCGCACCCGCTCGCCGAGCACGCAGCCGGCGTTGAAGAAATCGTCGGCGATCAGGGTGTGGACGTCGAGCGAGCGGTAGTCGCGGTAGCGGTCGTCGACGATCTCGATCGAGGCCATCACCGCCGCCACCGCCGCCGCGGGGTCGCGTGGGTCCGGCGGACCCGACAGCTCGACCGCGATCTCGCATTCCACCCCCGGCCGCACCATGCAGCCGCGCGGTAGCTCGCGCTCGCTGACCAGCAGGAACCGCTCGAACATCTCGCCGGCGCAGGGCTGGGCGATGCCGAGATAGCGCTGCATGGTCTCGGTGGTGCAGCCGATCTTCCAGCCGCCTCGCCGCCCGAACGCCGCCTCCAGCCGATCGTTGGCGGCACGCTGGATCGCATAGGCCACGGCTTCGTCGGCCGGCACGAGCTCGGCGGGCAGGCCGTCGAACCGCTCGAGGCCGAGGCGGCTCTCCGAAAGCAGCTCGGCCGCGGCCTTGATTTTCGTCGCTTCCACGGGTGATCCTCGGGCGAAGACTGGAGGCAGCTTGGCACAATCACCGGCGGTCGACCAACTGCTGGCCCGCATCGACGACAGGCAGGGCGAGCTGGTCGGGCTTACCCGCGATCTCGTCCGGATCCCGACCGTCAACCCGCCGGGCGACGCCTATCGTCCCTGCGCCGAGCTGCTGGGCGAGCGGCTGCGCGCACGCGGCTTCGAGGTCGCCTATCTTCGGGCCGAAGGCACCCCCGGCGACCAGGATCGCTACCCGCGCCTCAACGTCGTCGCCCGTCGCGAGAGCGGCCGTCCGGGTCCTTGCGTCCACTTCAACGGCCATATCGATGTGGTCGAGGCCGGACACGGCTGGACGGTCGACCCGTTTGCCGCCGTCGTCCGCGACGGCAGGATCTACGGGCGCGGCACCTGCGACATGAAGGGCGGCATCGCCGCATCGGTGATCGCCGTCGAGGCGCTGCTGGAGAGCGAGATTCCGCTCGCGGGCGCTCTCGAGGTCTCGGGCACGGTCGACGAGGAGTCCGGCGGCTATGGCGGCGTCGCCTGGCTGGCCGAGCGCGGCTTCTTCTCCAAGCCGCGCGTCGATCATGTCGTCATCCCCGAGCCCCTGAATGTCGACCGGGTCTGCGTCGGCCATCGTGGCGTGTGGTGGGCGGAGATCGAGACCCTCGGCCGCATCGCGCACGGCTCGATGCCGTTCCTGGGTGACTGCGCCGTGCGCCACATGGCGGCCTTCCTGCACCGGGTCGAGACCGAGCTGTTGCCGAGCCTCGCCACCCGCACCACCGCGATGCCTGTGGTCCCGGCCGGCGCCCGCAGCTCGACGCTCAACATCAACGCCGTCCATGGCGGCCAGGCCGAGGGCTTCACCGGCCTGCCCAGTCCCTGCGTGCCGGATTCCTGCCGCGCGGTCATCGACCGCCGCTACCTGATCGAGGAGGATCCGGCAGCCGTGAAGGCCGAGATCCGCCGGCTGCTGGAATCGCTGGAGCGCGACCGTCCCGGCTTCCGCTGGAAGCTGCGCGAGCTGATGGAGGTGCGTCCGGTGATGACCGACGCCACGGCGCCGGTGCCGCGCGCCGTCTCGGCCTCGATCCGCCAGATCCTCGGCCGCGACGCCGAGATCGTCGCCTCGCCGGGCACCTACGACCAGAAGCACATCGTCCGCATCGGCAAGCTCGAGGACTGCGTCGCCTACGGCCCCGGCATTCTCGACCTCGCCCACCAGCCGGACGAGTATGTCGAGATCGACGCCCTCGTCGCCTCGGCCAAGGTGATGGCGCTCAGCGTGCTGCGCCTGCAGGGAGCCCTGGCATGATCGCTCCCGGCCCGCGCAACAGCCTCACCGACGTCGCCGGCCTCGTGGTCGGCAACGCCGAGGATGCCGTCGCCCGCACCGGCGTCACCGTCGTGCTGGCCGAGCCGCAGGCGCGGGCCGCCGTCGACGTGCGCGGCGGTGCTCCCGGCACCATCAACACCGACGCCCTGCTGCCCGGCGGCCTCATCCAGAGCGTCGATGCCGTCGTGCTCTCCGGCGGCTCGGCCTTCGGCCTCGAGGCCGCCACCGGCCTGATGGGCTGGCTGCAGGCGTGGGGCCGCGGCTTCGGCCAGTGGGGCCCGACGATCCCGATCGTCGTCGGCGCCATCCTGTTCGACCTCGCCAATGGCGGTGACAAGCAATGGGGCGACCAGCCGCCCTATCGCCGCCTCGCCATTCGTGCCGCCGAAGCCGCCGGCACCGACTTCGCCCTCGGCAATGCCGGCGCCGGCCTGGGTGCCATGGCCGGCCCCTACAAAGGCGGCCTCGGCACGGCCTCGGCCATCGACGATGCGACGGGCATCACCGTGGCCGCGCTCGTCGCCGCCAATCCGGTGGGCTCGCCCACCATGCCGGGGTCGCCCACCTTCTGGTCCTGGCACCTCGAGCAGGACGGCGAGCTCGGCCGCCAGCAGCCCCCGAGCCGGGCCACCGGCCACGCCTTCGAGACCAAGCGCCGCATCGGCCAGAGCACCACGATCGGCGTGCTCGCCACCGATGCCATCCTCGACCACGGTCAGCTCCAGCGCCTCGCCGTGATGGGCCAGGACGGCTACGCCTTCGCCATCCGTCCGATCCACACGCCGTCGGACGGCGATACCATCTTCGCCCTGTCGACCGGCCGCGTGCCTTTGCCCGACAGGCCGGACATGCTCCTGCGCGTCGGCACCATCGCCGCCGACGTGGTGGCGCGAGCCGTGGCGCGCGGCGTCTACGAGGCCGAGGATCTCGGCGGGATAACGAGCTATCGGACGAGATGGGGACGATGACCGCACCGCTGGCACTCTTCCACACCGGGCAGGCCCACGTCTCGACCTTCGGCCCGCTGATCGCCCGGCTGGCACCCGAGATCCCGCTGGTCCATCATGTGCGCCAGGATCTCCTCGACGCCGCCCAGCCGCGCGGCCTCACCCCCGACATCCGTCGCCGCGCCGTGCGGGAGCTGCTGGGGCTCGCCGATGCCGGTGCGGCCACCGTGCTCTGCACCTGCTCGACCCTCGGCCCCGCCGCCGAGACCGCCGCCGATCTCAGCGAGGTGCCGATCCTGCGCGTCGACCGGCCGATGATGGAGGCGGCCCTCGATCTCGGGCCGCGCATCGCCGTCGCCGCCTGCCTCGCCAGCACGATCGGCCCGACCCGCGCGCTGCTGGAGCGTGTCGCCGCCGATCGCGGCGTTCGGCCCGAGGTCACCGAGATCCTGCTGGCCGAAGCGTGGCCGCTGTTCGCCGCCGGCGATCGCGCCGCCTATGCCGCGGCCATCGCCGACGGCCTCGAGCGCGCCGCTCCCGAGGTCGACGCGATCGTCCTCGCCCAGGCCTCGATGGCGCCGGCTGCCGAGCGCTGCACCCTGCCCGTGCCGGTCCTTTCCAGCCCACGCCTCGGGGCCGTGGCCGCCATCGCCGCTTGGCGGGCGAGACAGCCCGCCGCACGCCCTCTATCCTGAGACGCGCAACCGGCCGACGAGGGAGACCGGACGATGTGGCAGCGCAGCTTGCTGGTGGCATTGGCGATGGCGGTCCCGGCCGCCGGTGCCGTCCAGGCCAAGGATACGCTGGTGATGGGCATGGTGCTGGAGCCGCCGCACCTCGATCCCACCGCCGGTGCCGCCGCCGCTATCGACGAGGTGGTCTACGCCAACGTCTTCGAGGGGCTGACCCGCATCGACCAGCGCGGCGAGGTGCAGCCGGCCCTGGCCGAGAGCTGGAGCGTGTCCGACGACGGCCTCGTCTACACTTTCAAGCTGCACGGCGGCGTGAAATTCCACGACGGCACCACCTTCGACAGCGCCGACGCGAAATTCTCGCTCGATCGGGCCATGGGCCCCGACAGCGTGAATGCGCAAAAGGCCCTGTTCGAGCCGATCGCCGGGGTCGAGGCCCCGGACCCCTCGACCCTGGTCGTGACGCTGAAGCGGCCGACCAGCTCCTTCCTGTTCAACATGGGCTGGGGCGACGCCGTGATGGTGGCGCCGGAGTCGGCCGCCGACAACAAGACCAGGCCGATCGGCACCGGCCCCTTCACCTTCGAGCAATGGACCAAGGGCGACAGCGTGCAGATCGCCCGCAATCCCGGCTACTGGGGAGCTGAGCCCAAGCTGGCCTCGGCGACCTTCAAGTTCATCAGCGACCCGGCCGCGGCCTCGGCGGCGATGATGGCCGGCGACGTCGACGCCTTCGCCAACTTCCCCGCACCCGAGAGCCTGGTGCAGTTCGAATCCGACTCGCGCTTCAAGGTGGTCATCGGCACCACCGAGGGCGAGACCATCCTGTCGATGAACAACAAGGTGAAGCCGCTGGACGACATCCGCGTCCGTCGCGCCATCGCCCATGCCGTCGACCGCCAGGCGATCATCGATGGCGCCATGTTCGGCTACGGCACGCCGATCGGCAGCCACTTCGCCCCGCACCACCCGGCCTATGTCGATCTCACCGGCCTCTATCCGCACGACCCCGAGAAGGCCAAGGCCCTGCTGGCCGAGGCCGGCGTCTCGGGCCTGAAGCTGTCGATCAAGCTGCCGCCGCCGTCCTACGCCCGCCGCGGCGGCGAGATCATCGCCTCGCAGCTCAAGGAGGTCGGCATCGAGGCCGAGCTGATCCCCGTGGAATGGGCGCAGTGGCTGGAGCAGGTGTTCAAGAACAAGGACTACCAGCTCAGCATCGTCTCGCACACCGAGCCCATGGACATCGGCATCTACGCCCGCGACGACTACTACTTCAACTACGACAACCCGGAGCTGAAGGCGGTGATGGGCCAGCTCGCCGCCGCCACCGACAAGGAGAAGCAGGACGCGCTGCTCGGCTCGGCCCAGACCATCATCGCCGAGGACAGCCCGGTGGCCTTCCTGTTCCAGCTCGCCAAGCACGGCGTCTGGGACGCTAAGGTCCAGGGCCTGTGGGAGAACAGCCCGGTGCAGGCCAACGATCTGACGGCGGTGAGCTGGCAGGAGTAGCCATCGCCCTCGTACCGGCATATGGCAGGAGCCGAATTTCGCGACACCGGCCGGCCGGCCCTTGCCGCCCCGCCAAAGTCCTGCCTAGTCTCCGGGCAACAGCGCTGGATTGCGGTTTCGACCTCCTCGGGTAGAAGCCGGCCTTGATCTTGCATGAGCTGAACGTCCGCCGCCCGGCCCCCCGAACGAGACCGCGCTTTGCCAAAGCCGATAAGAATCTTCGTGGCCTGGGTCGACGCCGTGAACCGCGTCGTCGGCCGGTTCGCCATGTACCTGATCTTGGCGCTGATCGGAATCCTGCTCTACTCCGCCGTCTGCCGCTACTTCTTCAACATGCCGATCTCCTGGTCGATGGAGATGGGTCAGTTCGTGCTGGCGGCCTACTACCTGCTCGGCGGCGGCTACTCGCTGCAGCTCGATTCGCACGTACGGATGGATCTGCTCTACTCGCGTGGGTCGCCGCGTACCCGTGCCGTCACCGACGTCTTCACGATCTTCTTCTTGATCTTCTATCTCGTCTTCCTGCTCGTCGGCGGCATCTCCAGCACCGGCTACGCCATCGAGTACGGGCAGAAGAATTACACCGCCTGGGCACCGCCGCTGGCGCCGATCAAGATCATCATGACGCTGGGCATCGCCCTCACACTGCTCCAGGTCCTGGCCCTGTTCTTCAGGGATTTGGCCGAGGCGCGCGGCGAGACCCTGCCATGAGCCACGAGCTCATCACGCTGCTGATGTTCTCGACCATGATGGTGCTGCTGCTCACCGGGCAGCGGGTGTATGGCGCCATCGGCTTCGTCGGCACGGCCGCGGCCCTGCTGCTGTGGGGCGACGGGGCATCGGAGATGCCGTTCAATGCCGCCTTCACGGTGCTGAACTGGTACCCGCTGCTGACCGTGCCGGTGTTCATCTACATGGGCTACGTGCTGTCGGAATCGGGGATCGCCGACGACCTCTACCGCATGTTCCACGTCTGGATGGGTGGCCTGCGCGGCGGCCTCGCCATCGGCACCGTCGGGCTCATGGTGCTGATCTCGACCATGAACGGCCTCAGCGTCGCCGGCATGGCGATCGGCGCCAGCGTCGCCCTGCCGGAGATGCTCAAGCGCCGCTACGACAAGGTGATGGTGACCGGCGTCATCCAGGCCGGCAGCACGCTGGGCATCCTGATCCCGCCCAGCGTCGTCCTCGTCCTCTATGCGATGATCGCCCGCCAACCCGTGCTCCAGCTCTGGCTGGCCGGCGTGTTCCCGGGCCTGATGATGGCGGCGATCTTCGTCGCCTACATCGTCGTCCGTTGCCGCTTCCAGCCGCATCTCGGCCCGGTCCTGCCGGTGGAGGAGCGCAACGTCGGCATGGACGAGAGGCTGCGGGTGCTGCGCGCCGGCCTCCTGCCGATCGCCATCTTCGGCTCGATGATGGGGCTGTTCCTCACCGGCGTGACCAGCCTGGTCGAAAGCTCGGCCGTTGGCGCCGCGGCCGCCACCATCGCTGCCCTGCTCAAGCGGCGGCTGAACCGCGAGGTGATGGAGCGCACGCTGCGCAACACGCTGGGCATCACCTGCATGTTCATGTGGATCATCCTGGCGGCACTCTGCTTCAGCTCGGTCTATGACGGCCTGGGAGCGGTCAAGGCGATCGAATCGCTGTTCCTCGGCCATTGGGAGCTCGATCGCTGGACCATCCTCATCATGATGATGCTGTCCTTCATCATCATGGGCATGTTCCTCGACGATACGGCGATGCTGGTCATCGTCGCCCCGCTCTACATCCCGCTGGTCAGGACGCTGGGCTTCGACGCGATCTGGTTCGGCATCCTCTACACCATCACCTGCCAGATCGCCTACATAACCCCGCCCTTCGGCTACAACCTGTTCCTGATGCGCGCGATGGCGCCGAGCGAGGTCACGCTCATGGACATCTACAGATCCATCGTGCCCTTCGTGTTCCTGATGATCTTCTCCCTCGCGATCATCATGGTCTTTCCGCAGATCGCGCTGTGGCTGCCGAATGTCTATTCCGGACGATGACCAGCCAACCAAGCAGGAGACTGGACGGATGAGGAAGCGCGACTTTCTGAGGACGGCAGGCGCCGTCACGGCCACCGGCGCTGCGGCGATGAGCGCACCCCACGTCGTCCGCGCCCAGAGCCCGATCAAATGGCGGCTGCAGACCTATGCCGGCCCGGCGCTGGCCGAGCATGTCATCAAGCCGTCGATCGACGCCTTCAACAAGGCCGCCAATGGCGACATGGTCATCGAGCTCTACACCGCCGACCAGCTGGTGCCGCAGGGCGAGCTGTTCCGGGCCGTGCAGCGCGGCACCATCGACGCCGCCCAGAGCGACGACGACAGCATGGCCTCGCCGGTCGACGTCGCCATCTTCGGCGCCTATTTCCCGTTCGCCTCGCGCTACAGCCTGGACGTGCCCGTACTGTGGAACTGGCTCGGGCTGAAGGAGATCTGGGAGGAGGCCTACGGCGAGGTCGAGGGTGTGACCTGGCTCAGCAGCGGCTCCTGGGATCCCTGCAACTTCGCCACCACCAAGCCGATCCGCAGCCTCGCCGACCTGCAGGGCCTGCGCGTCTTCACCTTCCCGACCGGCGGCCGCTTCCTACAGCGCTTCGGCGTGGTGCCGGTCACCCTGCCCTGGGAGGACATCGAGGTCGCCATCCAGACCGGCGAGCTCGACGGCATCGCTTGGTGCGGCATGACCGAGACCTATACCGTGGGCTGGGCCGACGTCACCAAGTACTATCTCACCAACAACATCTCCGGTGCCTGGGCCGGCTCCTACTTCGTCAACACCGAGAAGTGGAACGCCGTCCCCGAGCATCTGAAGACGCTGTTCCAGCTGTGCATGGACAGCTCGCACTACTATCGCCAGCACTGGTACTGGTGGGGCGAGGCCCACTACCGCGACACCGGCGGCAAGCTGGAGCTGACCTCGATACCAGAGTCCGAGTGGAAGAAGGTCGAGGAGGAGGCGCTGAAATTCTGGGACGAGATCGCCCAGACCAGCCCGCGCAACGCCAAGGTGGTGCAGATCCTGAAGGACTACGCCGCCCGCATGCAGAAGGCCGGCCCGCCCTACCGCTACGGCTGAGCGTCATCGCCAGGGGTCGCGATCCGGCTCCTGGCCACTCGCTCGCAACCGCATGGGCTGGGCCCAAGGCCTCGCCCGCACTTGGAGGAACGACGACGGCAGGCAGTGCAGAGAACGATGGCGGATGGCGCGCAAGCCGCTGGAGATTGGTGGCATGGACTCTCGCGGCTCTCCTGTTGCTGCTGCCCCTGGTCGCGATGCAGTTCACCAATGAAGTCGACTGGGATGCGGCGGACTTCACCATCTTCGGCGCTATGCTGCTCATCGCCGGTGCCGCCTTCGAGGCAGCATCGAGGATGTCAGGGAACAAGGCCTATCGAGCCGCTGTCGGCGTTGCGCTCGCCGCAGCCTTCATTCTCGTCTGGATGAACCTCGCCGTCGGCATCATCGGGACCGAGGATGATCCCGCCAACCTGATGTTCGGCGGCGTGCTTGCCATCGGACTCATCGGCGTCGTCATCTCCCGCTTCCGGCCGGATGGAATGGCGCGCGCACTGGTTGCGACAGCGCTCGCCCAGGCGTCGGTCGGCGTAGTTGCGCTGGTCATCGGCTCGGGCTCGAAGGAGTCGATCTGGCCAGGCGAGCCCCTGATATTGACCGGGGTCTTCGCCGAGCTGTGGCTGGTGTCGGCCTGGCTGTTCCGCAAGGCGGCACGGGAGCAGATTCCCACGGCTGCAGCGCCTTAGGTCGATCGGGGACATCCGCTCTCCACCCAGCCTGGAAAGACAGACCCGGACTTTACCTCGGCGCCGCGTATCTTGCCCTCCGTTGCCCCACCGCCTACCTTGTGGCTCGGCGCGACGAGGTGCCCCGGACCCGCGGGAAAGGCCCAGCCTACTCGAATATCGGTGCGAAGCATGACTGCCCCTGTGCAGCCGATCGCGGGTCGTCGGCGGAATGCACGGAGGCCTCATGAAGCTGCTGCCTTCCTCTCCCGACCTCTCGCACCTGAAGCGGCAGGCCAAGCGGCTGCTGCGCGCGGCTCTCGCCGGCGAGGACTCGGCGCTGCGCCGCCTCGGCGAGGCGCGCGTCGTCACGCCACCGCGGCTCCATGATGCGCAGCTCGTGGTTGCCCGCGAATATGGCTTCCGATCCTGGGCCGAGCTGAAGCGCTACGTCGAGTGGAAACACGGTCCAGGTGCTGAGCGGCTGGAGCGGCTGACCGCCTGGATGCTGGACGGCGGCCCGGCCGAGCGCCGCCTGGCCCTGCGTCTGCTGGGCGAGGAGCCCGAGCTGCTTGCAGACGATCCCTGGCTCGCCTGTATGGCCGGCGACGAGGCCCGGCTCTACACCGCCCTCGCCACGATCCCCGATTTCGCCAACCGCAACGGCGGACCGAGGGCGATGCCGCCCCTGGTCGCGATCACCCACTCCCGCTTGGTCCTGGAGACCGACAAAGAGCAGGCGCTGCTCGCCTGCGCCCGGCTGCTGCTGCGGCATGGTGCCGACGTGAACAGCAGCTGGACCGATCCGCGCTGGCCCGACAGCCGCCTCTCCGCCCTCTACGGCGCCGCTGGCCGCAACCGCCATCCCGGCATGACCAAGCTGCTGCTGGAAGCGGGCGCCGATCCGAACGACAACGAGTCGCTCTATCACTCGGTCGAAAGTTCCGACGATACCTGCACCCGACTCCTGCTCGACGCCGGTGCGCGCGTCATCGGCACCAACGCCATAGGCCGGGTGCTCGACTTCGACCGGCTCGACAGGCTGCGTCTGCTGCTGCGGCATGGCGGCGGCGCTGCCGCGGAGCACCCCTGGATCCATCACGCCATCCGCCGCGGCCGGTCGCTGGAGCATGTGCAGGCGCTGATCGATGCCGGCGCCGACCTGCACGCGACCGGTCACGGCGGGCAAGGCCTCTACCGTTGGGCGCTGTTGCATGGCCGTACCGATGTGGCCGCCTTGCTGCGCAAGCACGGCCTCGAGGAGGAGTTGGAGGACGGAGACGCCTTCGTCGCCGCCTGCGCCTGCGGCGACGAGCCGGCAGCCCGCGCCATCGCCGCGCGTACTGCCGACATTTTCGCCGAGCTGACCGACTGGCAGCTGCGCACCCTGCCCCGGCTGGCCGCCATCGGCGACCTGCGCGCGGTGCGGACGATGCTGGCGCTCGGCTGGCCACGCGAGGTCAGGGCCGAATGGGACGCCACAGCCCTCAATCTCGCCGTCTTCCAGGGCGACGCCGAGATGGCGCGTCTGCTGCTGGCGCAGGATGCCGACTGGCGCACGCCGCACGGCTTCGGCGACAACGTCCTCGGCACGCTCTCTTTCGCCTCCCGTGCTGAAGACATCGGCGATCCGGCGCCGCGCGACTATGCCGGCTGTGCCCGAGCCCTCCTCGATTACGGCGTCCCGCCGAGCGCCTTTCAAGGCTACACCTTCTCGACCACCGTCAGCACCCATCTCGAGGCCCGGAACGACAGCCATGCGTGAAGCCGGTCTCTCCGCCACCTACCGGGCCTATATCGCCTGCCTGAACAGACAGGACTGGCCGAGTCTGGGCCGGTTCGTCGACGACGGGGTCCAGCACAATGGCCGCCGGCTCGGGTTGTCGGGCTATCGCGAGATGCTGGAGCGGGATTTTCGCGAGATTCCCGACCTCCACTTCGACATACAGTTGCTGGTCTCGGAGCCGCCTCTTATAGCCAGCCGGCTGCGCTTCGACTGCACGCCGAAGGGAGCGTTCCTAGGCCTCCGTGTCGACGGCAAGCGCGTGTCGTTCACCGAGAACGTATTCTATGAATTCCGCGACGAGAAAATCGCACAGGTATGGTCGATCATCGACAAGGCGGCAATCGAAGCCCAACTTTAGTATGAAGATCGATCCGTCGTGCTGCGCAGGAACTCGACCGTCCGCCGCCACGCCTGCGCAGCGGCCGGCGCATCGAAGAAGCCCTCGCGGTCATCCTCGAAGAACCAGTGGCCAGTGCCCGGATAGGTCACGAACTCGACCTTCGCACCTCCGGCTGCGAGGCTGGTGCGGAACGTCTCGACCCAATCGCGGGCCTCGAACGGATCGGCGCCGGCGAAGTGACCGAGCACCGGCGCCGACAGCCGGCTGAAATCACCCTCGCCCGTGCCGTAGAACAGCACCATCGCACCGACGAGATCCGGCGCTTCTGCCGCGGCCGCCAGGGCGAGCTGGCAACCCAGGGACAGGCAGACGA
This sequence comes from Geminicoccus sp., assembly GCA_035326425.1. Lineage (GTDB taxonomy): Bacteria > Pseudomonadota > Alphaproteobacteria > Geminicoccales > Geminicoccaceae > CALKJU01. Next base: position 29,498 of record DAOLFG010000022.1, read on the forward strand.
TCCCGACCCTCGCCTGCGCCCCGACCTCGGCTTGTGCCATATCCGCCAGATGACGCAGCGCGCCGCCGACGATCCGCTGCGCCCTGCGCTGGTCCAACGCGTCGCGCAGGCTCTCCGCCGCGGCCTCGGTGCGTGCGATCCTGCCCTCGTAGTAGTCCGGCGCCGAGACGAGAAAGCCCTCCGCCGCCAGCCGCTCGGCCAGCCCCGTGATGAAGGCGTTCGCACCCCACCACGGATGCACCAGCAGGACCGCCCCGGCGGGCGGCCCTGCCGGGCGGGCGATGAAGGTCTCGAAATCCTCGACGCGGGACCAGCCCGAGCGATCCGCAGGCATCACACCGGCAGGACGTAGGACGTCTTCACCGTCGTATAGAACTCCGCCGCATAGCGCCCCTGCTCGCGCGAGCCGTAGCTCGAGCCCTTCCGGCCGCCGAACGGCACGTGATAGTCGACGCCGGCGGTCGGCAGGTTGACCATCACCATCCCGGCCTGGCTGTTGCGCTTGAAGTGGCTGGAATGCTTCAGCGAGGTCGTGCAGATGCCGCTGGAGAGGCCGAACGGCGTGTCGTTGGCGATCGCCAGCGCGTCCTCGTAGCCCTTGGCCCGGATCACGGAGACCACCGGGCCGAAGACCTCCTCGCGGTTGATGCGCATGTCGTTGGTGGTCTCGCTGAACAGCGCCGGCTGCAGGTAGAAGCCCTGCGTCTGGCGGTTCAGCCGCTGGCCGCCGCAGACCAGCTTTCCCCCCTCCTTGTGCGCCACGTCGACATAGTAGAGATCCTGCTCGAGCTGCTTCTGGTCGACCACCGGCCCGATCTGCGTGCCGTCCTTCAGGGCATCGTCGACCACCAGCGCCTTGGTGGCCTCGGCCATCGCCTCGACCAGCCTGTCGTGGATGCCGGCCGTCGCGATCACCCGCGACGAGGCGGTGCAGCGCTGGCCGGTCGAGTAGAAGCCGCTCTGCACCGCACAGTTCACCGCCGTCTTGAGATCGGCGTCGTCCAGCACGACGAGCGGGTTCTTGCCGCCCATCTCGAGCTGGAACTTCGCCATGCGCCCGGCGCAGGTGGCGGCGATCTTCTTGCCGGTGTCGACCGAGCCGGTGAAGCTGATGGCGGCGATGTCCGGCGAGTTGACGATGGCGTCGCCCACCACCGAGCCGCGACCCATCACGAGGTTGAACACGCCGGCAGGCAGGCCGGAGCGGCTGATGATGTCGGCCAGCGCCCAGGCGCAGCCGGGCACGAGGTCGGCCGGCTTGATGACCACGCAATTGCCGTAGGCCAGCGCCGGCGCGATCTTCCAGGCCGGGATGGCGATGGGGAAGTTCCAGGGCGTGATCAGGCCGACGACACCCAGCGGCTCGCGGGTCATCTCGACCGTGATGCCGGGCCGCACCGAATCCACCAGCTCGCCGGTCTGCCGCAGTGCCTCGCCGGCGAAGAACTTGAAGATGTAGCCGGCGCGCGCCGCCTCGCCGATGCCTTCGGGCAGCGTCTTGCCCTCCTCGCGCGACAGCAGCCGTCCCAGCTCCTCCCGGCGGGCCAGGATCTCGTTGCCGATCTTGTCGAGCGCATCGGCCCGCGCCTGCGGGTTGCTCAGCCGCCAGCTCGCCGACGCCGCCTTTGCCGCGGCGATCGCCTGCTTCGTCTGCGCCGCGTCGGCATAGGTGTACTCGCCGATCACGTCGTCGGTGTTCGACGGGTTGATGTTCCGGGTCGACGAGCTGCCCTCGAGCCACTCGCCGCCGATCAGGTTCTTGTGCAGCATCGCCTCACTCCCCCTCGGACGCGGCCGTGCCGGACCATAGCGGCGGATCGGCTGGCGGCAAGCTATGCGGACGCAAGCTGGACTGTTCGATTAAGTCGATAGCCCGAGCTGGTCGGGATTCGTGGCGTCATCGATAACCTACCGGTGCAAATTGGTGGGCGCCAGCGCCTGCTCCGCTGGAACCTCGCATGCGCAGGTTTTGTCGTGAACGCCCTGGTTGCGTTCGCCAGATCTGTCTCACCTTCCAATCTTCTCGCTCACCGACCCCTTGCGGCAAGGCTGCAACGCTCGGCGGATCGTGGGTGCCCCGTCAACTTGAAAGTAGCTGTCCCGACCCAAACGTGTCTTCGAGGCAAGGCGTCTGAGATGCAGAGCCTCGCTTTGCTGGGAGGTCTATTCGCATGCGCAGTTCAAAGCAGATGGCGATGGCGACCGGGACGGCGATTATAGCTCTTGTGACATCCGTCTACGAGGCGCAGCCGCTCGCGAGCGGGCTGGACTGGAACGCAGCCCGGAGAAGCCAGC
>DAOLFG010000022.1:31892-65133 GCA_035326425.1 Geminicoccus sp.
GAAGGCATGGCCTTGGCGAGTGAGGCGCAGCCGCTCGCGAGCGGGCTGGACTGGATGGACTGGAATGCTCTCGCCAAGAGGCCGCAGATCGTCCATATGGATAAGGTCGGACTCACCTCCGGACTCGTCGGCGATATAGTAGGAGGTCTTATCCTCGACGAGATCAAGGAAATGGTAAAAGAGAAGCTTGTACCGCCATCCGAGCACTCGAAATACTGGCAAGACCGAGTTAATGCGCGTCTGGATGTTATCGTGGAGCGAAGCCACAAGGCCCAATGGGATGCCCTGCACCGCGGAGCAGCAGAACGCGAAGTCCGTCAAGCTAGAGATGAGGCTCGGAGAGATCAGGAACTAGACAAAGCGCGAGAGAATCGCGATCGCAGCCGTCGCGAGGACATAGTAGAAAAAAACGCCCGGGAGAATCGACTCGAGTCCGAACGCAAGGAATTACAGGAAAGACGGACTATCGAGGAAATGGGGCGTCGCTTCGAGTTCAATCGAGAGCATCCCCAGCACGAGCCTGCGGCCCGAGAGACCCCTATCGAGACGATCGGTCGGACAGCATAATCTGGTGATGGAGGTGCCATACTGGCTGCCGGGTGCAACTTGTTCATACAACTTAACTTGGCTTAGCTATCAATAACGTTAAGTGAGATGATCTGAACGAGTGGAGTTCTAAGTTATTATCAAAGGGACAGACAGCGCATTGCGGCGGGCCAGTGTTCGGATGCAAGGGGCTGTATCAACGGCACACTCAGGTCACTTGATCACACGATCAGCAGCAATGCCAGCCCTGTCGCCACCAGCGCCAACGTCCACAGCAGGTCGAGGTTGATCCATCCGTGGCGCAGCACGGCAACGCCGAGCCAGTCGTAGACCAGGAGGGCCACCATCAGCATCGTCGCCAGCATGGCACCACTGTGGACGACCAGTGCCGCCAGGGACGGTCCCCAAGTGAGCGCCGGGGCCGCATGATGCGCATGTCCGCCCGTGCCACCGTTTGACAGCATCACCGGCAGGAGCATCAGGCCCGCGCCATGGGCGGTAGCCATGAGAAACGACCACAGCGCCAGCCCGGCCATGCCGACCTGCATGCCCACGCGCACTCGATGCCGGCCGCCGTAGAGCCAGTGCAACAGCGCCCAGCCTAGCAGGACAGCCCCGGCGATGCGGCGCAGCCACCAGCCGTCGATCACCAGGCCCAGTGCTGCGGCCACGGCCAGGACCGCGGCGATCGAAAGGGCATGCCCGAGCGCTATCGGTAGCGTCGACCACAGCACGATCGCTCGGTCATGGCGGTGCAGGCCCAACGCCACCGCGAACAGCCAGCCCATCGCCGGATTGAGCCCGTGGAAGGCGCCCAGCCCAGCCAGGACCAGCCAGGATCCGGCGCTCACGGATAGCAGTAGGAGTCCGACGAGCAGTCGCCGCCTTCGAGGCGGACCTGGTGCGGCCGGTGCCCCTTCGGCCAGTCGACGAAGAAGCGCTCGTCGAAGGCGATGCCGCCCTCGGGCTCGACGTCCAGCTTCACCATCCAGCCGTCGATGCCGTCGGGATAGAACTGCGGATCGACCGCGCCGTAGAGCGAGTTGGTGAAGTAGACCCGCCGCCCGTCGCGGCTGACCTCGACCATCTGCGGCCCGCCGTTGAGCGGCCCTGGGCTTTTCGGGTGCCCGGCGCGCGAGACGATGCCGCCGATGCGGACCTTGCCGGTAAGCTTCGGGTTCATCGGATCCGAGACGTCGTATTGCTGCAGATCGCCGGTTCCCCAGCAGGAGACGTAGAGGAAGCGGTCGTCGATCGACAGGTCGATGTCGGTCACCAGCGGCGGCACCGCCTTGAAGCCCTTCAGCACCGGCGGCAGCAGATCCGGGTCCGCCGGTTCGGCGGGGATGGTGATGATCTTCTTCACCGCCCACTTGTCGCCGTCGCGGTACCAGGTCCAGATCGAGGACGACAGGTCCTCGAGCGACAGCACGCAGTTGACGAAGCCATGGGCCTTGGTCGGGTCGTGCGCCGGCCGCAGCTCGAAGACGAGCTGATATTTGTCGCCGAAGTCGATCTCCTGCACGTGCCGGCGCTTGTTGAGATCCCAGAAATGCAGCCGCCGACCGTACTTGGCGCCGAGGATCAGCTCGGGGATCAGCCCGTCCTCGAACATGTCGGGCGTGCCCCATTCGCTGGTGACCAGCGTGTCGTAGCCGAGGTGCCACCACATGTCGTAGGCGAAATGCTGCGGCCCGCGATCCACCTCCCAGCGGCCCAGCACCTCGAAGCTCTCGTGATCCATGAGGAACACGCCGCCCGGCCCCTTGCCCTCGCCACTGCCGAGAGCCGCCACATAGATGCCGCCCGGACCGCAATGGATGGTATGTGGCCGCGAATAGCCGGCGCGGCGCGCCAGTTCCTCGGCCTCGATGATCTTGACGATCTTCGGGTTCCGCGGATCGGGCTTGGTGTCCAGGATATGGATGCGCGACGAGCGCAGCCCCGGCACCACGAGATAGCGTCGCTCGACATGCGGGTGCGGCGCGTTCGGGCACAGGCAGGAGCTGCAGGCATTCCAGCCGAAATGATGCAGCTCGTCGCCGACATGGGGCATCGCCGTCTGCCCGACGATGCTTCCGTAGCTGCCCGAGGCCGGATCGACATCGACCACGGCGATGGCGTCCGGCCGCTTGCGCTCGGGATCGAAGGCCGCGACATAGGCCAGCCTCTCGGGCGGCGCCGTCATCGCCAGCCGCGGCGAAGGGTAGAACGAAGGATCGGGGATCCAGGTCGCCATTTCGTTGCCTCCCGGGCCATCGCATGGCCGCCTTCGCCACACCCTGCGCGGCAAGGCGGAATTCCTACTCCCGCATCGCTAAATCGGCAAGCCCATAATTACAGACATTGCTAGTGGATTTCCGGCTCCGGCAGCGGCTCGGTGCCGAGCAGGAAGTCGAAGTCGCAGCCCTCGTGCGCCTGGCTGATGTGGGCGGCGAACATCCGGCCGTAGCCGCGGCTGGGTGGCGGCTTGGGCTTCCATGCCGCCCTGCGCCGCGCCAGTTCCTCGTCCGGGACATGCAGCTGCAGCCTGCGGGCCTCGACGTCGACCTCGATGAGATCGCCGGTCTCGACGAACGCCAAGGGCCCGCCCAGCGCCGATTCCGGCGAGACGTGCAGCACGCAAGCACCGTAGGAGGTGCCGCTCATCCGCGCGTCCGACACCCGCATCATGTCGCGCACGCCCTGCTTCAGCAGCTTGGTCGGCACCGGCAGCATGCCCCACTCGGGCATGCCGGGACCGCCGATCGGGCCGCTGTTCTTCAGCACCAGCACATGGTCGGGCGTGACGTCGAGATCGTCGCGGTCGATCAGCGACGACATGTGGTTGTAGTCCTCGAAGGCCAGCGCCGGCCCGGTGTGCTTGAGCAGCCGCGGATCGGCAGCCGACGGCTTGATGACCGCGCCGTTCGGGGCCAGGTTGCCGTAGAGGATGGCGCAGGCCTCCTTCGACACCGGGTCGTCCATGCTGTGGATGACGTCGGGGATGTAGATCTCGGCATCGGCGATGTTCTCGCCCAGCGTCCTGCCGTTGACCGTCATGCAGTCGAGGTCGAGCACGGCGGAGAGCTGGTGCAGCAGCGCCTTCATGCCGCCGGCGTAGAAGAAGTCCTCCATCAGGTACTTGCCCGACGGCCGGACGTTGCCGATCACCGGCACCTGCCGCGCGATCTCGTCGAAGCGGTCGAGCGTCACCGGGATGCCGGCGCGGCGCGCCATGGCGACGACATGGATCATGGCGTTGGTCGAGCCGCCCATCGCCATGTGGGCGCGGATGGCGTTGTCGAACGAGGCCGCGGTGAGGAAATCGGTGGGCTTCAGGTCCTCCCACACCATCTCGACCGCCCGCCGGCCGGCGGCGGCGCACATCCGCGGGTGGCCGGCATCGGTGGCCGGGATCGACATCGCACCCGGCAGGCTGAAGCCGAGCGTCTCGGCGATGCCGGTCATGGTGGAGGCCGTGCCCATAGTCATGCAGGTGCCGGCCGAGCGGGCGATGCCGCCCTCCATGTCGCCCCAGGCCTCCTCGGTGATGTTGCCGGCCTTGAGCTCGGCCCAGTACTTCCAGATGTCCGAGCCCGAGCCCAGAATTTTACCGTGCCAGTTGCCGCGCAGCATCGGCCCCGCCGGCACGAAGATCGCCGGGATGTTCATCGAGATGGCGCCCATGATCAGCGCCGGCGTGGTCTTGTCGCAGCCGCCCATCAGCACGCAGCCGTCGATCGGGTGGCCGCGCAGCAGCTCCTCGGTCTCCATGGCGAGGAAGTTGCGGTAGAGCATCGTCGTCGGCTTGACGTATTGCTCGGACAGCGACATCGCCGGCAGCTCGACCGGGAAGCCGCCGGCCTGCCACACGCCGCGCATCACGTCCTCGACGCGGTCCTTGAAGTGGGTGTGGCACTGCTGCAGGCCGGACCAGGTGTTGATGATGCCGATGACCGGCTTGCCCTGGTAGTCCTCGGGATCGAAGCCCATCTGCTTCATGCGCGAGCGATGGCCGAACGCCCGCAGGTCCTGCACGCCCAGCCAGCGGTGGCTGCGCAGCTCCTCGGGCTTTTTCCTGACGTTAGCGGACACTTTGGCCTCCCTCGCGCTTCGCGCGGACCGTAGGGCGCGGGCGCGGGAGGATCAAGGGCGGCAGCGGCGACACTGACCTGCGCAAAGCTGCGCCCGACACGGCGCTCGTCGCGAGATGGAGGCCCGGGCCGGAATCGAACCGACGTACGGGGATTTGCAGTCCCCTGCATGGCCACTCTGCCACCGGGCCGACGAACGCCTCTCGCGGAGGCGCGCACTGCATAGTTGGCGGGCGTGCCCCGGTCAACGGCGGCCCTGGGGTCGCGTTGCCGGGCGCGCGCCGCGACGATATAAGCGCCGCAGCGATGATCACCACGACCCGAGCGCGCGCCATGACCGACTACGCCCGAGCCCGTGCCAACATGGTCGAGAACCAGCTCCGCCCCAGCCGTATCGACAATCCGCGCCTGCTGGCGGCCATGGGCGAGATCCCGCGCGAGGCGTTCTGCCCGGCGCAGCTCGAGGGTGCCGCCTATGGCGACGACGACATCGACCTGGGCGGTGGACGGCACCTGATCGAGCCGCTGGCGCTGGCCAAGCTGGCGCAGGCGGCGGACCCCCGACCTGGCGACGTGGCGCTCGTGATCGGCTGCGACACCGGCTACTGCGCCGCCGTGCTCTCGCGGATGGTGGCGACGCTGTTCCTGCTGGTGCCCGACGCGCCGCAGGCGCGCGCCGTCGAGGAGCTGCTGGCGGGATTGGGCTGCGACAATGTGGTGCTGCAGACCGGCGATCCCCATGCCGGCCTCGCCGCCCAGGCGCCGTTCGACGTCGTGCTGCTGGCGGGCTCGGTGGAGCGCGTGCCGGACCACCTGATCGACCAGCTGGGCGAGGGCGGCCGGCTGGTCGCCGTGGTCAACCACGGCCGCGTCGGCAAGGTAACGCTCTACCGCAAGCTGGGCGACGTCGTCGGCAACACTACTCCCGTCGATGCCAGCGTGCCGCCGCTCGCCGGCCTGCGCCCGGAGCCCGCCTTCAGCTTCTGAGGCGGCGACACTCCTGGCGTCATGCTACTTTTGCGCGATTGGACGAACATAATATAGCGCAATAGGCGAGGATGCGCTACAGGGGCGCATGCGCCTGCTGCCCATGGCCCTGCTGGTCGGCCCCGCCCTCGTCGTCCTGAGCGGATCGTTGCGCGCATCGACGCTCGACGAGATCCTGGTCCGTGTCTATCTGGAGAGTCCCCGCCTCGCCGGCGCCCGCGCCCGGCTGCGCGCCGTCGACGAGGGCGTGCCCCAGGCGCTCGGCGGCTGGCGGCCCAGGCTCTCCGCCACCAGTGGTGCCGCCTTCGCCCAGACCTCGACCGACGATGGCGAGCAGACCCTGGGCACGCTGCGGCAGGTGGTGAGCCTCGTGCAGCCGGTCTACAGCGGCGGCGCCACCACGGCCGAGACCTCCCGCGCCGAGAACGAGGTGCTGGCCGAGCGTGCCAGGCTCTCCGCCGCCGAGCAGGAGGTGCTGGTCGAGGCCGTCGACGCCTTCACCGCCGTCACCCGCGACCGCGCCGTCCTCGAGCTCGCCCAGCGCAACGAGCGGCGCCTGGCCGAGCAACTGACGGGCACCAGCGACCGCTACCGCTTCGGCGAGCTCACCAGGACCGATGTCGCCCAGGCGCAGACCCGGCTGGCGCGCGGCACAGCCGACCGCGTCCGCGCCGAGGGCGAGCTCGCGATGTCGGTGGCACGCTACAGGCGTATCGTCGGCAGCGATCCCGACGAGCTGACGGCTCCCGACACGGCCCCCGGCAAGCCTTTCGCAATAGCCGAGGCCCCGGCGCTGGCGGAGGCCACGCCGGCGGTGATGGCGGCACGCCACGCCCTGGAAAGCGCGCGCGATCAGGTCGACGTGGCAGTGGCACAGACCAAGCCGAAGCTGTCGCTCGATGGCCAGGCCGGCTACGAGCGCGAGCCCAGTACCCTCATCGACTATCAGCGCGGCTTCACGGTCGGCGCCACCCTGTCGATCCCGCTCTACCAGGGCGGCGGCGAGTACGCCCGCATCCGCCAGGCCCGCCAGACGGTGACCGAGCGCCGCTACGCGCTCGACCAGGCCCACCGCCTGGCCGAGGAGGATTTGATCGCGGCGGATGTCGCGCTGCGGACCGTCGAGGCGCGCATCCGCTCCCTCGAAAGCCAGGTCGACAGCGCCACCGCCGCCCTGGACGGCGTGCGCCAGGAGGCGCTCGTGGGCGCCCGCACCGTGCTGGACGTGCTGGATGCCGAGCAGGAGCTGTTCGCCGCCGAGGTCGAGCTCACCCGGGCCCGGCGCGAGGCCTTCCTCGCCGGCTACCGCATGCTGGCGGCGCGGGGCGAGCTCGGCGTCGCTTCCCTCGGGCTCGAGGTCGAGCCCTATGACCCCGAGGGCCACTACCGCGAAGTCCGTGACAAGTGGTACGGGCTGGGCGAGGATCGGTCGCAGTGACAATCGCAGGTTGCATAGTGCGGCCCTGCGCTTGCGCTGGGGCCACAATGTCGGGATCGCCGGAATGAGCCAGAGCAAGGACGCGCAGGAGCCTTCCATGGAGGAGATCCTCTCTTCCATCCGTCGGATCATCGCCGACGAGGAGAAGGACCGCTCCAGCGGTCCGTCCGCCTCGGCTGCGGCCGCGGACGACGACGATGTCCTCGAGCTTACGGATGTCGACGAGGGCGAGACCGCCCCGGCGGCTCCGCTCGTCACCCGGCCGGAAGCGGCTGTCGGTCAGCCGGCGCCGGCCATCCCCAACGAGCCGATCAAGGAGAACCCGATCGTGGCAGCCAGCAAGGACGATTCCCTGGTGTCCGCAGGTGCCGCCAGCGCCAGCACCAACGCCTTCTCGAAGCTGACGCGGGCGGTCGCCGCCGACGAGCGCCCGGCCACGGCCGCCACCAACCGGACCATCGACGACCTCATGGTCGACCTGCTGCGGCCGATGCTCAAGGAGTGGCTCGACCAGAACCTCGCCGGCGTCGTCGAGCGGGTGGTCGAGCAGGAGGTCAAGAAGCTGGCGCGCCGCGCCGAGCTGATGTGACGGCCCTCCCCGGCCCGCCGCCGGGGATTCATCCTTTATAAGGATCCCGTGGGCTAGGGTCTCCGCGGCCGGACAGCGAGCTGCGGAGACCTGCCGCCCATGCATCCCGAAGACAGCAGCCAGCACAGCCGCCTGCTCGGGAGCGTCCTGTCCATCCAGGGCGCTCTCGTCCTCGGCCACCTGCTCGATCGCGCCTTCACCGGCGCCACGCCCGTGATGATCGGGGACCTGGTCGGGATCGAGGCCGGCGACCGGCGGGTCTTCGGCGTGGTGCACAGCCTGCGCAAGGGCCGGCGGATCGACGACAAGCCGTTGATCGAGGTCCACCTGCTGGGCGAAGCCACCCGGAACGCCGCCGACGATGGCCTGGCGTTCCGACGTGGCGTCACAGTCTATCCGGGCCTCGATGCCCTGATCCACCGCGCCACGGCCGACGAGATCCGCCTCGTCTATGCCCAGCCCAAGCTCGCCAACGTCCGGATCGGCACCTTGCGCCACGATTTCACCATCCCGGCCTATGCGCTGGTCGATGGGCTGCTCGGCAAGCATTTCGCCATCCTGGGCAGCACCGGCTCGGGCAAGTCCTGCGCCGTCACCGTCATCCTGCGCGCGATCATCGAGGCGCACCCTTGCGCCCATGTCCTGATGATCGACCCGCACGACGAGTACGGCCCTGCCTTCGGCGAGCTGGCGCAGCGCCTCGATCCGTCGACGCTGGACCTGCCCTACTGGCTGATGACCTACGACGAGATCGCGGCGATCCTGGCACCGGCCCGCGACGAGCGCGGCTATGCCGAGGGCGCCATCCTCAAGGAGGCGATCTACCGCGCCCGACTGGCCTGGGCCGGCCCCGCGGCCGGCAGCCACATCACCGTCGACACACCCATCCCCTACCGGCTCTCCGACCTCGAGCGGCTGATCGAGGAGGCGATGGGCGCCCTCGACAAGCCCGAGGGTGCGGCCCCCTATCGACATCTGCTGGCGCGGCTGCGCGGCGTGCGCGCCGATCCGCGCTACGGCTTCATCTTCCAGGCGCTGCACGTCCGCGACAGCATGGCCGCCGTGCTGGGCCGGATCTTCCGCATTCCGGTGGCCGGCAAGCCGGTGACGCTGATCGACATCTCGGCCATCCCCTCCGAGGTCGTCGACGTCGTGGTGTCGCTGCTCTGCCGCCTGGCCTTCGAGTTCGGCCTGTGGTCGGACCGGAGTTCGATGACGCCGGTGCTGGTGGTGTGCGAGGAGGCGCACCGCTACATCCCGTCGGAGGGAGCACCCGCCTTCGAGCCCAGCCGGCGCGCCATCGGCCGCATCGCCAAGGAGGGTCGCAAGTACGGCGTGTCGCTCTGTCTCGTCAGCCAGCGTCCGGCCGAGCTGTCGCCGACCTCGCTCTCGCAGTGCGGCACCATCATCGCGTTGAGGATGAGCAACGAGCGCGACCAGAACTTCGTGCGCAACGTCCTGCCCGACGGCTCGGAATGGCTGATCCGCTCGCTGCCGGCGCTGGGGACCGGCGAGGCGGTGGTGATCGGCGAGGGCGTATCGGTGCCGATGCAGATCCATTTCGACGCTCTCGTCCCGCGTCACCAGCCGGCCAGCCAGACCCCCACCTTCAGCCGCGCCTGGGCCGACGAGGAGTCCGGTCCCGAGATGCTGCAGGACACCATCGCCCGCTGGCGGCACCTGCGGCGCTAGGCCGAGCGGCCGCCTGCTTGTCCGGGTCCGGCCCTTCCCCTATCTAGCGGCCATCGTCTTTCAACGGTTGGCCGGGATTCGCGATGCTGGGCAAGACCTACGAGCCGCGCGAGGTCGAGGCGCGCATCTATGCCGCCTGGGAGCGGTCCGGCCGTTTCGGCCCGGCGGCCGATCCGGGCCTGCCGCCCTACTGCATCACCCTGCCCCCGCCCAACGTCACCGGCAGCCTGCACATGGGCCACGCGCTGGACCACACGCTGCAGGACGTGCTGATCCGCTTCCACCGCATGCGCGGCTACGCCACCTTGTGGCAGCCGGGCACCGACCATGCCGGCATCGCCACCCAGATGGTGGTCGAGCGCGAGCTGGCGAAGGACGGCGGCAATATCGGCCGCCGCGAGATGGGCCGAGAGGCCTTCGTCGAGCGGGTCTGGGCCTGGAAGGAGCAGTCGGGCGGCACGATCGTCCGCCAGATGCGCCGGCTCGGCCAGTCGCCGGACTGGTCGCGCGAGCGCTTCACCATGGATGCCGGCCTGTCGGCGGCGGTGCTGCGAGTCTTCGTCTCCCTCTACCGCCAGGGCCTGATCTACAAGGACAAGCGGCTGGTCAACTGGGATCCGAAGCTGCAGACGGCGATCTCGGACCTCGAGGTGGTGCAGGCCGAGGTCGACGGCCATCTCTGGCACATCCGCTATCCGATCGAGGGCGAGGACGGCCGCTCCATCACCGTCGCCACGACGCGACCCGAGACCATGCTCGGCGACACCGGCATCGCCGTCCATCCCGACGACGACCGCTATCGCGACCTGGTCGGCCGCTTCGCCGTGCTGCCGCTGGTCGGCAGGCGGCTGCCGATCGTCGCGGATAGCCATTCCGACCCCGAGAAGGGTACCGGTGCTGTCAAGATCACGCCGGCGCACGACTTCAACGACTTCGAGGTCGGCCGCCGCCACGGACTCGAGCCGATTTCCGTGCTCGATGCCCAGGGTGTTGTGGCGGGCGAGGTACCCGAGGCTTATCGTGGCCTCGACCGCTTTGCCGCCCGCAGGCGCATCGTCGCCGACCTCGAGGCGATGGGGCTGGTCGAGAAGATCGAGCGCCACCGCCATGCCGTGCCGCACGGCGACCGTTCCGGCGTGCCGCTCGAGCCGCGGCTGACCGAGCAGTGGTACTGCGACGCCAAGACGCTCGCCGGGCCGGCGATCGCGGCCGTGGAGAGCGGCCGGACGCGCTTCGTGCCGGAGCAGTGGGCCAACACCTATTTCGCCTGGATGCGCAACATCGAGCCGTGGTGCATCTCGCGCCAGCTCTGGTGGGGCCATCAGATTCCCGCCTGGTACGGGCCGGACGACAGGGTGTTCGTGGCCGAGAGCGCCGAGGAGGCCGCGGCCGAGGCCCACGCCCATTATGGCCGCGAGGTCGGGCTGCGCCGCGACGAGGACGTGCTCGACACCTGGTTCTCCTCGGCGCTCTGGCCGTTCTCGACGCTGGGCTGGCCGGCGGAAACGCCGGAGCTGAAGCGCTTCTACCCCGGCGACGTGCTGGTCACCGGCTTCGACATCATCTTCTTCTGGGTCGCCCGGATGATGATGATGGGGCTGCACTTCATGGGCGAGGTGCCGTTCCGCGACGTCGTCATCCACGGCCTCGTGCGCGACGAGACCGGCCAGAAGATGTCGAAGACCAAGGGCAACGTCATCGACCCGCTGCAGCTGGCCGACGAGTACGGCGCCGACGCCCTGCGGCTGGCGCTGCTCGCCAGCACCGCCCAGGGCCGCGACATCAAGTTCGGCCCGGCCCGCGTCGAGGGCTACCGCAACTTCGTCACCAAGCTGTGGAACGCCGCTCGCTTCCTCGAGATGAACGAGGCGCGGCTCGATGCCGCCTTCGAGCCCTCGGCCTGCCGGCTGCCGGTCAACCGCTGGATCGTCGGCGAGACCGCCGGGGCCGCCGCCGCCGCTACCGCCGCCATCGAGGCCTACCGCTTCAACGACGCGGCCCTCGGCCTCTACCACTTCGTGCGCGACACCTTCTGCGACTGGTGGGTCGAGCTGGCCAAGCCGCTGCTGCAGGGGGAGGATGCTGCCGACAAGGCCGAGACTCGCGCTGCCGGCGCCTGGGTGCTGGCACGCACGCTGCACCTGCTGCACCCGCTGGCGCCCTTCGTCACCGAGGAGCTCTGGCAGCGGCTGTTCGGCGCCCCGGGCGGCATGCTGATCGGCGGCAGCTGGCCGCGCCTCGACGGCATCGAGATCGACGGGCGGGCCTCCGGCGACCTCGACTGGCTGACGCGGCTGATCGGCTCGATCCGCACTGCCCGCGCCGAGCTGAACGTGCCGCCCTCGGCCCAGCTCGATCTGCTGGTCCAGGGTGCCTCGGACCTCACTGCCGGGCGCCTCGCCCGCCACGAAGAGGCGATCCGCCGGCTGGTGCGGCTCGGCCGCGTCTCGCCGACCGACAGCCTGCCGCGCGCCTCGCTGCAGGTTGTGGTCGACGAGGCGACGTTCGCCATGCCGGTCGGCGACGTCATCGACATCGCCCGCGAGCAGGCCCGGCTCGACAAGGATCTCGGCCGCCAGGACGGCGAGATCGCCAGGATGCGCCAGAAGCTGGACAGCCCGGCCTTCGTCGAGCGCGCGCCTGCCGAGGTCGTTGCCGAGCTGCGCGAGCGTCTGGCCGAGGCCGAGGGCGTGCGCGAGCGTACCGCCCGGGCGCTGGCCCGCATCGCCTGAGCTTTCGGGGAGTCCGAAATCTTGACCGAGCTGACCTGCTTCTCTCCGGTCCGGGCCGCCGACCGGAAGGCCCATGTCGTCGCCCCTGGCGGCTGGGCCGCCTGGCTCGCCGGCCAGTCCGACCGCCGGCGCGACTGGCTCGCGGCCTCCGGCTTCCAGGGCAAGGCCGGCAGTGCCGTGCTGCTGCCCGCCGAGGATGCCGGCATCGAGGCCGTGCTGGTCACCAGCGAGCCCGCCCGCCCCTGGGACGGCGCGGTGCTCCACGCCGCCCTGCCCGATGGCACCTGGGCGCTGGACGGCGGCGACGCCGGCGAGCTGGCGCTGGGCTGGGCGCTCGCCGCCTACCGGTTCGAGCGCTATCGCAGGAGCGACCGACCCCGCCCTGTGCTGGCGCTGCCCGAGACGCCGGCCGCGGCCCGCGCCGAGGCGCTGGCCCGCTCGTTCTATCTCGCCCGCGACCTCGTCAATACGCCTGCCAACGATCTGGGCCCGGCCGAGCTGGCGGCCGCCGTCGAGGCGGTGGCCGGCGAGTTCGACGCCGGCTTCCGCATCGTCATCGGCGACGAGCTCGAGTCCGGCTATCCGATGATCCATGCGGTGGGCCAGGCCAGCCCGCGGGCGCCGCGGCTGATCGAGCTGACCTGGGGCGATCCGGCGTCACCCCGGCTGACGCTGGTCGGCAAGGGCGTGTGCTTCGACACCGGCGGCCTCGACATCAAGCCTTCCGCCGGCATGCTGCCGATGAAGAAGGACATGGGCGGTGCCGCCCTGATGCTGGCGCTGTCCCGCTTCGTCATGGCGAGCGGCCTGGACGTGCGGCTCCGCCTGCTGATCCCGGCGGTCGAGAACGCCGTCGGCGGCAGCTCGTTCCGGCCCGGCGACATCCTGCGCTCGCGCAAGGGGCTTACGGTCGAGATCGGCAACACCGATGCCGAGGGCCGCCTCGTGCTGGCCGACGCCCTGGCCGATGCCGATACCGAGCGGCCGGCGCTGCTGCTGGACGCCGCCACCCTGACCGGCGCCGCGCGCGTGGCGCTGGGCACCGAGATCCCCGGCCTCTTCACCCCCGACGACCGGCTGGCGGAGGATCTGGCGGCCCTGTCGGTCGAGCTCGACGACCCGGTCTGGCGCCTTCCGCTCCATGCCCCCTACCGCAGGCTGATCGACAGCCCGATCGCCGACATCAACAATGCCGGCAGCAAGCCCTTCGCCGGCTCGATCACCGCCGCCCTGTTCCTCGCGGACTTCGTCACCGAGACGAGATCCTGGGCACATCTCGACATCTATGCCCTGAACGACGAGGCCCGTCCCGGCCGGCCGCGCGGCGGCGAGGCCACGGCGCTGAGGGCGCTGGCGACCCTGGTCGAACGACGCTTTCCCACGCGATGAACAGCGAGCGCCAGGCGCCGTCGCGGCGTGCCGACTATCGCTTCTTCAGCGAGATCGGCACGCGCTGGATGGACAACGACATCTACGGCCACGTCAACAACGTGGTCTACTACAGCTATTTCGACACCGTCATCGCGCATTTCCTGATGCGCGAGGGCGGACTCGATCCGTGGAGGGCCGAGGTGGTCGGGATGGCGGTCGAGACCGGCTGCCGCTTCCATCGCTCGCTGGCCTTTCCCGACACCGTCCATGCCGGCCTGCGCATCGGCCGGCTGGGCAATTCCAGCGTCCGCTACGAGATCGGCATCTTCGGCAACGATGAGGACAGCGCCTGCGCCGACGGCCATTTCGTCCACGTCTTCGTCGACCGCGCCAGCCAGCGGCCGGTGCCGATCCCCCCACCGATCCGCCGGGCGCTCGAGAAGCTGCGCCGGGATTGACATCCTGGGGACAATGAGCCCTGCTGATTCCCGACTGATTGCGATTGATCCCGAACCGAAGACAGGAGGCCAGCTTGGAGCCGCAAGCCCGCGTCCGGCTCGACCTCGGCCAGCGCGCCTTCGAGGTCGAGGGCAGCGAGAGCTTCGTGCGCGAGCTGGTCGAGCGCCTGGAGGCGGTGCTGCAGATGGATGGCGGTGTCGAGCCGCAGCCGGACGAGCCCGCCGCCTCGCCCGGACCCGCCGGCCCGGCGCTCGGCAGCTTCGGCGAGTTCGTCCAGCGGCTGCCCGGCTCCGCCACCGAGGTCGACCGCATGCTGGCCGCCGGCTTCTGGGTACAGCGCCAGAGCGTCGACGACGCCTTCGCCACCGCCGACGCCAACCGCCGACTGGTCGAGCAGGGCGTCAAGCTCGGCAACCCGTCGCAATGCGTTCGGCAGTCCCTCACCGCCAAGCGGGTCTTCGCCGTGCAACGCGGCCGCTACCGGGTGTCGCAGGCCGGCCGGCAATATCTGCGCCAGCTCTTGGGCGACGCCGTGCCGGAGACTTGACCGCGGGGCCGGCATGGGCCACCTTCGGCCCATGTACGCGTCCTTGTCGAACACGATTCGAATTAGCCACCCGGCCTCTCGTTGAGGTCGGGCCTTCGCTCGTTCGTTCGTCTTCGCGCAAGGAATATTCCGGTGAGCCACACCTTCTGCTTCTCGGTCCAGGCCGAGGCCCTGCCGTCGTCGCTGCCACGGGTGCTCGACGTGTTCTCGCTCTATGGCAACGTTCCCGACCACTGCTACAGCCAGCTCGCCGGCCGCGCCCAGGACGAGCTGGTGGTCGACGTGCAGATGAGCGGCCTCGACCTCGACACCGCCGAGCGCATCGCCCGCCGGCTGCAGCGGCTGGTCAGTGTCACGAGCGTGCTTTGGTCGGAAAAGCGCTCCGCCGCCGCGGCCTGACCGCAGCCCTCCTCCTGGTGGCGGTCGCCGCTCCGGCCACCGCCGCCGACCTGTGCCCGCGCCTGACCATACCGGCCGAGCTCGGCCTCGCCTGCGCCCCGATCGCCGGCGATCCGCTGGGCGTGGCGGTCGAGCCCGCCGCCGGCGGCTTCGCGGCGCTGAGCCGCATGACGGTGCGGCAGCTCGAGCAGAAGGACGACCCGCTGGCCTGGGCCGATCCGGACGAATGGCTGCGCCAGCAGGTGGTGATCGATACCGGCGGGCTGGCCGACAGCATCGAGCGCTTCGCCGACGATCCCGATGCGCCCTGGGGCGGTGCCACCGCCATGCTGCTGGCCGAGAGCGTCCGCCAAGCCCTGGAGAGCGTCGGCCGGGCGGCGCTGCAGGTCTGCACAGCACCGGCCGCCACCGCCACCGCCCGCTCGATGGGCTGCCGGTTCGGCGTCGGCTCGCTCGGCCTCTTGCTCGACCTGAAGCTGGTGAGCATCGGCAACGAGCGCTGGGCGGTCAGCGCCCGCTCGATGAACGAGCGCCGCCAGCGCCATTTCGAGGCGATCGCCAATTCGCTGACCGCCAACTAGGTGCGCTCGTTCGGATCGCCTTCCGAGCCGTCGTCGTCGACCTCGGCCGCCGGCACGGCGTAGCGGCCGTCCAGCCAGTTCACCAGGTCGCGGTCGCGGCAGAGCCGCGAGCAGAACGGCCGGAAGCGCGGGTCTCGCGGCTTGCCGCACATCGGACAGCGCGGCAGCGGCTTCGGCTGCTCGCTCATCGGGCGTCCCAAGAGCCGGCCGGCAGCGAGCCGTCCACCTCGACGGCGGGCACCGGCCCCAGGCCCGCCCATGCCGAGGCCGCCTCGGTCCCGAGGTAGCGCGCCACGTCCGGGGCGACGGCCAGCCGGGACACGGGCGAGCCCTGGCGCATGCGGGCGAGAATCTGCTCGGCCACCGCCCGCAGCGAGGGCTGGCGGCCGCTGCCGAGGCAAGCGGCACACGGGCGCGCCATCAGCGCCGCCAGCGTCCGGCCGCGGCGGGGCCGGCTCAGCTGGACGAGCCCCAAGGGCGACATCGGATAGAGCTGGACCGCCTGCGGATCGTCGCGGAAGGCCCTCTTCAGCGCCTCCTCCAGCCGCTGACGCTGCGGCCGCGTCGGCAGGTCGATGAAGTCGACGACGATGGTTCCGCCGAGATTGCGCAGCCGCACTTGGCGGGCGACCTCTGCGGCTGCGGCGAGGTCGGCGTCGAGCGCGGCGCGGTTGCCGCCATCGACATCGATGGCGACGCAGGCGGCGGTCTCCTCGATCCGCAGCCTGCCGCCGCCCGCCAGCGGCACGTCGCGGCCGAGCGCCAGATCGAGCTCGGCCGCGACTGCGGTCTGCTCGAACGCCGTCCCCTGCCCCGCCAGCCGCTCCACCGTCACGTCGGCGCCGGCCAGCCGCTCCGCGACCAGCCGCTCGGCCGCCAGCGCCAGCGTCCGGTCGGCGACGAGGATCCGCTCCGGCGACATCTCGACGGCGCGCCGCAGCAGCCGCTCCAACGGCGGCTCGTCGGCGGTGAGCCGGCCGGGCCGCCGCGTGCCGCCGGCCTCGCGCTCGACCTGCGCCCAGCGCTGGCTCAAGGCGACGTGCTCGCGCCGCAGGGCCTCGTCGTCGAGAGCTGCCGCCGCCCGGCGCAGGGTGACGCCGGCCTCGCCGAACAGCGCCTGGCCGCGCCGCGCCAGCGCCTCGCGCTGCCGCTCCGGCAGCCGTGCAGGCACCTCGACGCCCCGGCCCATCGGTCGCAGGATCAGGCCGAAGCCGAACAGCTTGATGTCGCTGGTGACGCGCGAGCCCTTGCCCTCGACCGGCTCGCGCACGCCCTGCACGACCAGCTTCTGGCCCTCGTGCAGCAGCCGGTCGACCGGCAGGCGCTCCTCGACGCCCGCCACCGCCCTGGCGTCCTTGGCGGCGAGGAAGGCGCGCTCCGTCGCACCGATCTCGACGAACGCCGCCGCCAGCGGCCTGTCGACCTTCTCTACCCGGCCGGCGAACAGCGTGTCGGTGACCGCATCGCCATGGCTGTCGACGTCCAGCAGCTCGATCAGCCGGTCGCCGTCGAGCACGGCGCCGCGCAGGCCGAAGCCCGTCGATTCGATCACCAGCATCCGGCTCATCGCCGCCAGCCCAGCCCGGTCAGCAGCGCCAGTGTCTCGGTCAGCGGCAGGCCCACGACGTTGGAATAGGAGCCGTTGATCGCCGGGATCAGGGCGCCGGCCATGCCCTGGATGGCATAGCCGCCGGCCTTGCCGCGCCATTCGCCGCTGTCGAGATAGCCCTCGGCCTCCTCGGCCGACAGGCGCTTGAAGCGCACCATCGTCGTCACCACGCGCGAGGCGCTGCGCCCGCCGGGCGCCACGACGCAGACGCCGCTGTATACCCGGTGGCGGCGGCCGGACAGCAGATCCAGGCAGCGGACCGCCTGCTCGCGCGTCTCCGCCTTGGGCAGGATGCGCCGCCCGCAGCCCACCACCGTATCGGCGGCCAGCACGAAAGCGCCCTCGGTCAGCGCCGCGACGGCGCGCGCCTTCGCCTCGGCGATACGTAGCGCATGCACGCGCGGCAGCTCGCGCGGCAAGGGTGTCTCGTCGATATCGGGCGCCATGATGCGCCCCGGCTCGATGTGCGCCTGCCGCAGGAGATCGAGGCGGCGCGGCGATGATGAGGCCAAGAGCAGCGTGGCGGATCCGCCTGGACCCGTCCTGCCGCTCACTTGAAGCGGTAGGTGATGCGACCGCGGGCCAGATCGTAGGGCGTCATCTCGACGGTGACCTTGTCGCCGACGAGCACGCGGATACGGTTCTTGCGCATGCGACCGGAGGTGTGCGCAAGAATCTCGTGGTCGTTGTCGAGCTTCACGCGAAACATGGCGTTCGGCAGGACCTCGGTCACGTTGCCGCCGAACTCGATCAGATCTTCCTTGGCCATTCGCACTCCGAGACTGTGGACATGACCGCCTGCCGGAGGCGGCCGGCCTTTGTTTGGTGCGCCGCTCCCGCAAGGTCAAGGGAGCGCCGTCAAAGGATCTTCAATATGTGGGTCGCCACCGCCACGGTTTCACCGTGCTGGTTGGTCATCTCGATGCGGCCCTCGGTCCGCCGCTTCGTCTCGTCGACCCCGACGATCTCGTAGGTGCAAGTCACCGTGTCGCCGATATGGACGGGCCTGGTGAAGCGCACGCGGTCGTAGCCGAGCGACAGCAGCGGGCCCGAATAGCCTTCCGTGACCAGGGTCGAGCAGGTCGACATGAAGCTCATCAGCAGCACGCCGTGGGCGACGCGGCGCTTGAACGGCTGCTGGCTGCACCACGCCTCGTCGATGTGCACGCGGGCGAAGTCGCCGCTGATGCCGGCGAACAGGTAGATATCGCTCTCGCTCACGGTCTTGCTGAAGCGGGCCTTGCGGCCACGCCATTCCGCGAGGCCGTTGCCGGCCGGTTCGGTCATCGTGCGCCTCCCTTTGCGCCGCGGACGCTAGCAGCCCCGATCAAGGGATGACAGCCGGTTCCGCACATGCAAAGGAAGTGCAGGAACGGGAACAAGAACAGAGGAGGCTATCCATGCTCCGTCGCACCTTCTTCGGCGCGGTGGCGGGCTCCGCAGCACTCGCGCTCGGCGGCACGGCGCGCGCCCAGACCGTCTCGCTCAACGGTGCCGTCCAGTTCAACGACGACCACGCCTTCACCAAGGCGCTGGTCAAGTTCGAGGAACTGGTCAAGCAGTACTACGGCAAGCCGATCGAGTTCGTGCTGCACAAGAACAGCGAGCTCGGCCTCGAGAAGCAGTATTTCGAGTACATGTCGCAGGGCCGCGCCGTCGACTACGGCATCGTCTCGCCGGCGCATATGTCGACCTTCTCGAAGGCCGCACCCTTCATCGACGCGCCGTTCCTGTTCCGTGACCTCGACCATTGGAACAAGGTGCTGGACAGCGACACGCTGAAGCCGATCGCCGACGAGATCGCCCAGAAGGCCGACGTCATGCTGATCGGCTATGCCGGCGGCGGTACCCGCAACATCTTCGTCGACAAGCCGATCGGCGACCTCGCTGGCCTCAAGGGCCTGAAGGTCCGCGTGCAGGGTGCGCCCATCTGGAGCAAGACCTTCGCGGCGGTCGGCATGTCGCCGACGGTCATCGCCTACAACGAGGTCTACAACGCCATCCAGAACGGCGTGATCTCGGCCGGCGAGAACGAGGCCGCGGGCGTCGAGCAGATGAAGTTCTACGAGGTGGCGCCCAACCTCTCGATGACGCAGCATGCCATCACCATTCGGCCGATCTGCTTCTCCAAGAAGACCTTCGACCAGCTCGAGCCCGACCTGCAGGCCGCCATCATCAAGGCCGGCGCCGAGGCCGGCGCCTATGGCCGGCAGGTCGAATCCTCGCAGGATGCCGAGAAGCTGGAGGCGCTGGAGAAGGCGGGACGGCTGAAGCGCATCGCCTTCAGTGGCCGCGACGAGATGAAGAAGCTGGTCGAGCCGGTCATGCGGGAATACGCGGTCGAGATCGGCGCCGACAAGATTCTCGCCCAGATCGACGCTCTTTGACGCTCACGGGCGGCCGGAGCTCTTCCGGCCGCCATCCATCTGTCCGGAATAGCCCATGCCCCCGAGCCGACCGCGAGGCTGGTTCCGCACGCTGACCCATTGGTACAGCGAGCTGTTGTCCTGGCTGCTGATCATCAGCGTGGCGGCCCTGGTGGTGCCGGTGACGCTGCAGATCTTCTCGCGCTACACCTCCTTGATCCCCAGCTACATCTGGACTGAGGAGATGGCCCGCTTCCTCCTGGTCTGGATGGTGATGCTGGGCGCCATGCTCGGCATCCGCGAGGGCAGCCACTTCGTCGTCGACGTCTGGCCGCGGCTGGGTCCGCGCGCCAATGCCAAGGTCGAGCTGGCCGTCGGCTTCTTCTGCCTGATCTTCGCGCTGGTCTTCGTCTGGTGGGGCTGGGAGTTCACCCGCTTCGCCTTCAACCGCATCTCCGAGCTGGCCGAGCTGCCCTTGTGGATGATCCACATCGCCTGGCCGGTGGCCGGCATCACCTGGGTGATCTTCCTGGGCGAGCGCATGCTCGACAACATCCGCCTGCTGACCGGCCGGGAGGCCTGAGTTTCCATGGCTGGCTCGGTTCTGTCGCCCGGCGAGGCGTCGCTGATCCTGTTCGGCGTCTTCTTCTCGCTCATGGTCCTGCGCGTGCCGATCGCGATGGCCCTCGGCCTCGCCACCCTGCCGATCATGCTGATCGAGCCGCGGCTGTGGCCGGTCAACCTGGTCCAGGAGACCTTCAACGCCTACAACTCGTTCATCCTGCTGGCGGTGCCGTTCTTCCTGCTCACCGCCAACCTGATGAATGTCGGCGGCATCACCGACAGGCTGGTCAGGCTGTCGCGGGCGATCGTCGGCCAGATGCCGGGTAGCCTCGCCCAGATCAACGTCGTGCTGTCGATCTTCTTCGCCGGCATCTCCGGCTCGTCGACCGCCGACGCCGCCAGCCAGTCGAAGATCTTCATCGATGCCCAGCGCAAGGAGGGCTACGACGACAGCTTCTCGGTGGCGATCACCGCCGTCTCGGCGGTGCTGGCCGTGATCATCCCGCCCTCGATCCTGATGATCGTCTGGGGCGGCGTGCTTTCCGTGTCCATCGGCGGTCTGTTCCTCGCCGGGGTGATACCGGGCCTGCTGATCGGCGTCGTGCAGATGGCCACCGTCCACGTCTACGCCAAGCTGCGCAACTACAAGACCTACGAGCCCTCGACGCTGAAGGAGATCCTGGTCAGCTTCATCGTCTCGATTCCGGCCCTGATCACCCCGGTGATCATCATCGGCGGCAAGATCTTCGGCTGGTTCACCGCCACGGAATCGGCCTGCATCGCCGTGCTCTATGCCGGCGTGCTGTCGCTGCTGGTCTATCGCGAGATGGATCTCTCGGGCCTGCGCACCGCCCTGCTCGACACCGGCCGGCTGGCCGCCGTGACGCTGTTCTGCGTCGGCACCGCCAGCGCCTTCGGCTGGGTATTGGCCTATTACCAGATCCCCAAGGCGCTGCTGTCGCACGTGCTCGACTGGGGCATGGGACCGATCGGCGCCGGCATGTTCATCGCCTTCGTCTTCCTGGTCGTCGGCTGCTTCCTCGACGCCATCCCGGCCATCATCATCGTCGGCACCATCCTGCAGCCGCTGGCTCAGTCGGTGGGCATGGACCCGATCCATTTCGCGATGATCGGCATCGTCTCGCTGGCCTTCGGCCTGGTGACGCCGCCCTACGGGCTCTGCCTGATGATCGCCTGCCACGTCGCCGGCATCCGCATGCGCGAGGCGCTGAAGGACACCTTCATCATGCTGCTGCCGATGATGGGTGTGCTGCTGCTGGTGATCCTGTGGCCCGGCCTCGTGCTGTTCCTGCCGAGCCTGATCTCACCCGAGTTCCTGCACTGAGTCAGCGGCCGATCATCCGTTCCAGCAGCGCCATCGCCCGCGCACCGTCCGCCGCCAGCGGCGGCGTCGCGGGCTCGCCCCTCACCAGCGCGAGGAAATCGCCCAGTAGCGCGTGGTAGCCCTTGTGGTCCTCGTTGGCCGCCACCGTCAGGTTGGGCTCCCAGACCAGCGTGTCCTCGGCCTCGGCCAGCGTCGCCTCGGCCCTGTCGACCTTGAACGGCGGTGCCCGGTAGTAGCGCACCTCGTGGACATTCCTGACCTCGACGCGGCGATGGTCGGCCATGACCTGCCACCACTCCATCGGCGTGCCGCGCGATTGATTCGTGCCCATCACCAGCGTGCCGATGCCGCCGGACTCGAAGCGGAAGTCGACGTGCAGCAGCAGCTTGCCGGGCGCCAGCTCGTGCCGCCGCGTCGACAGCGCCGCCACCGGCCCCATCAGCCAGGGCACGAGGTCGAGATAGTGCACGCAGTGGTGCAGGTAGAAGCCCGTGTAGTCGGGATCCTTGGCGAAATAGGTAGGTGCGGTCATATATTGGCCAAGAAAGCTCACCGGCCGTGTGAACTCCGGACTGAGGATCACATTGGCGGCGATGCGGTTGGCCGTGGAGTAGCGCTTCATGAAGCCGAGGACGGCCGGCTTGCCCGCCCTGGCCGAGACGTCGGCCAGCCGCTGCGCCTCGGCGGCGGTGGCGGCGGGCGGCTTCTCCATGAACACCGGCAGGCCGCGCTCGAGCGCCGCCAAGCCGATCTCGTAGTGGGCGGCCGGCCCGGCGGCGATGCCTACCGCGTCCAGATCCCCCCGGCCCAGCACCTCGCGCCAGTCGCGCGTCGTCTCCGCTATTCCGTAGCGAGCGGCGGTGCGGCCGAGCCGGTCGGCGTCGGTGTCGCACAAGGCGACGAGGCGAACGTCATGCCGGACGAGTTGCGGCAGCAGCATCTCGTTGGCGTGCAGCCCGCAGCCGATCCAGCCGATGCGGACCGTGCTCATGCGGCCCTCCGTGCGAAGGCCATGGCCGCCTTCAGATAGTCGACTGACGCCGCCAGCTCGGCGTCCTCGTCGCGCTGCGGCGCCCGCCACTGCGCCAGCGTCACCCCGGCATCCTCGTCGTCGCGGCGGAACGGCTCGAGCACGATCGGTCCCCGATAGCCGACATCGACCAGCGCCCGGGCGATCGGCGGCCAGTCGATATGGCCGGAGCCGACGAAGCCACGATGGTTCTCGTTGGCCTGGAAGTGGAACAGCCGGTCGCCGGTCTGACGGATGGCGCGGGCGAGGTCACTCTCCTCCATGTTCATGTGGAAGGTGTCGAGCATCACGCCCACGGCCGGCGAGCCGGCGCGCTCGCAGAGCTGGCAGGCATGGCGGGCGGTGTTGGCGATGTCGGTCTCGAAGCGGTTCAGAGGCTCGACGGCGAGACGCACGCCCGCTTCCGCTGCCACCTTCCCCGCCCTCGCCAGCCCTGCCGCCACGGCGTCGATCTTCCGACGCCGCTCGTCGGACGGGCAGGGCGTCGGCGCCCGGCCGGCGAACACCATGGGCGCCCCGTAGAGCGGTCCGCCGACCATGGTCGACCCCAGCGCCGTGGCTGTCCGCACACAGGCTTCCAGATAGGCCACGCCCGCTGCGTGCGCCGCCGGATCGGCGCTGGCGAGGTCGCGGCTCGGGTTGACCCGCGCCGCCAGCACCACCGACAGCCCGGCACCGGCGATGGCGGCGCGTGTCTCGGCGAGGTCCAGCTCACCTTCCTCCGGCACCAGCATCTCGATGCAGTCGGCACCGGCGCGCTTAATGCGGGCGAAGGCGGAGAAATGCTCGGCCGTGAACGGCCGGGCGTAGAACATCGAGATGACCCCGATCGGGTTGGTCATGACTTCACGGCCCCTGCGGTGAGGCCGCCCACCAGCCGGCGCTGGACGAGGAGAAAGAGCACGGTGACCGGAATCGCGATCAGCGTGCCGCCGGCGGTGAGCAGGCCCCATTGGATGGTGAACTCGCCGATGAACAGCTGCAGCGCCACCGTCACGGTGCGGACGTTCTGGCCCGACAGCATCAGCGCGAAGAGATATTCGTTCCACGAGGTGATGAAGATGTAGATGCCGGCCGTCACCACGCCCGGCATCACCAGCGGCAGGATGACGTGGCGGATGGCTTCCAGCCGCGTGGCACCGTCGATGGTGGCGGCCTCGTCGAGCTCGACCGGCACGGTCGAGAAGTAGCTGGTCAGCATCCAGATCGCGAACGGGATGGCGAAGGTCGAGTGACCCAGGACGACGCCGAGATAGGTGTCGAGCAGGCCCAAGCCCCGCATCACCAGGAACAGCGGGATGATCAGCAGCACGATCGGGAACATGTTGACGGTGAGGAACCCCGTCATCAGCGCCCGCCGGCCGCGGAAGCGAAACCGCGAGAACGCGTAGGCCGCTGGAATCGACACGGCGAGACCGAGCAGGGCAGCGCCCGTCGCGACGATCAGGCTGTCCAGCAGGTTGCCCGAAAAGTTCGTCCGCTGGAGCAGCTGGCGGTAGTGGTCGAGCGTCGCCTCGCGCGGCAGGTAGCCGATCGGCCACTCGGCCAGCTCCGGCGTCGGCTTGATCGAGGTCAGGATCATCCAGGCGAACGGCAGCAGCGCGAACGCCAGGATCGCCAGCACCGGCAGCTCGATCTGCAGGATGCGGGCGGTCCGCGACATCTGCCTCATCGATCGAGATCCCGCGAGGCGCGGCGGACGTAGAGCCAGACCACCGCCAGCAGCATCAGCGTCAGCATGAGCGCCAGGGCGGCGCCGTAGCTGAACTCCATGCCGCTGTAGGCGCGCTGGAAGGCATAGAGCGGCAGGGTGTGGGTGGCATAGCCGGGGCCGCCGCCGGTCATCACCAGGATGACGTCGAGCGAGTTCGCCACCCAGATGGTGCGCAGCAGCAGGGCGGTGGCGATGACGTCGGCGATCGACGGCAGGGTGATGCTGACGAAGCGCCGCCAGCGCCCGGCGCCATCGATCTCCGCCGCCTCGTAGAGCTCGGCCGGCACGGTCTGCAGCCCAGCCAGCAAGGTGACGGCGAAGAACGGGAAGCCCTGCCAGACCAGCGCCGCCATGATGGCGGCGAGTGCGGTGTCCGGCCGCGCCAGCCAGGCCACCGGCTCGGCGATGATGCCGGTGCGCAGCAGCAGGTCGTTGATGACGCCGACATTGAAGTCGTACATCCAGGTCCACATCAGGCCGATGATGACGCTGGGCAGCGCCCAGGGAACCACCACCAGCGCCCGCGCCAGGCCACGCCACCAGAAGCTCTCGTTGAGCAGCAGCGCGGTGACAAGGCCGAGCAGGAACTGCAGCGCCACGACCCCGACGATCCACACCACCGAGTGGCGCAGCGAGATCCAGAACACCTCGTCGCCCAGCACGGTGCGGAAATTGGCGAGGCCGACGAACTCGGTGGCCTCGGGATCGTAGATCACATAGCTGTGCAGGCTCAGCCAGATCGTCTGGACGACGGGGTAGAGGACGATCGCGGCCGTGACCGCGATCGCCGGCAGCAGGAAGGCGAACGGCACGAGGCCGGCGCGGCGATTCATGCGAGCAATCCCCGCCGCGCCGCCGCTCAGCCGTGGAAGTGCTGCTCGATGTTCTTCATCATCTCCTCGGGCGTGATCTCGCCCAGCAGCGCACGCTGCATGTTGGTCGGCCAGACCCGGGCGATGAAGTCCGGCGTCTTCGGATGGTTGGGCAGCGACTGCGCGATCGGCAGCGAGTCCGAGCTGGCCTGCACGAAGCGCTGCGGATGGCCGGTCCAGGCGGCGCGCGCCTTGGTCGAGATCGGCAATTGCCCGGTCAGCTTGTTCAGCTCGGCATTGTTCTCGTCGGTCGACAGGAAGGCGATCCAGCGGAACGCCGCCTCCTTGCTGCGGCTGGAGGCGAAGATCGCGTTGGATTCGTCGCCGAAATAGGTCCAGCCCGACCCGCTGGGCGAGCGCGGTACCGGCACCGCCGAGACCTTGTCGCCCAGCGCCTCGGTGATCTCCTTCGACGAGCCGACATGGTGGATGGTCATGGCCGTCCGCCCGGCCTTGAAGGCATCGACGATCTGCCGGAAGCTGTCGGTGGGTGCCGAGGCCGGCACCACCTTGTCCTTGCGCAGCAGGTCGACGTACCAGGCGTTGGCGGCGATCGCCTGCGGCGTCACCATGCCGCCCTTCTCGAAGCTGGCGCCGCCACCGAGCACGAACGGCCCCCAGTGGTCGAAGCCGCCGGCGCCGCCACGCATGCCATAGCCGGCGACATCGCCGGCGGTGAGCTTGATGGCGGCGTTGCGGAACTCCTCGAAGGTCCTGGGCGGGTCGAGCCCGGCCTGCTGCAGCAGGTCCGCTCGGTAGTAGAGGTAGATCACCACGTACTGCAGCGGCAGGTAGTAGCGCCTGCCGTCCGCACCCAGGTTGATCTTCCAGATGTCGTCGGAGATGTCCGACTTGGCGTCCCAGCCGTCGATCAGCACGTCGAGAGGCTCGAGCGCCTTCATCTGGTGGAAGCGTGCCGCCCAGGACAGCCGGACCATCGCGCAGTCAGGGGCGTTGTTGGCGACGAGCGCCGCGAACAGCCGGTTCTGGTAGTCGTTGCCGCCGCCCCACGGGATCGCCTCGGCGGTCACCTTGATGCCCGGATTCTCCTTCTCGAACTTGGCGATCAGCGCGTCCGGCGTGTTCTGCGGATTGTCGAAATGGTACCACCAGCGCACCGTCGACTCCTGGGCGCGCGCCCGGCCTACGGTGGTCGCCGCCAGCGCCGTCGTGCCGGCGGTGGCCAGGAACTCTCTGCGTCGCATCGTTCTCTGCCTCCCCTGGGGTCCTCGAAACCTCACGACGCCGCCCGCTCGGCGCCGACCTCGACGATGGTGTCGATGTGATGGGCGAGGGCTGCCGCCAGCCCCTCGCCGTCCCTCGCCTCCAGCCTCTCCAGCAGCACGCGGTGACGCGCCGCCGTCTGGCCCAGCGGCCGGCGATGCCGCGGCTCCCAGAGCTTCTGGCGATGCGAGTGCAGGATGCAGCGCACCAGGATCTGCTCGAGCGCCCCCAGCCCCGAAAGCCGGAAGATGGCGGCATGGAACTCGGTGTCGAGCAGGATCAGGCCGTACTCGTCGCCCGCCCGCGCCGCGGCGTCCATCTGCTCCTGGAGCTGGCGCAACCTTGCCAGCGCCTCGGCTGTCACCGCCTTGACCGCCCGCAGGGCGCCGCGCGTCTCCAGCCGCCGCCGCAGCGCCAGGATCTCGTCGGCCTGCTCGGGATCGAGCGACGTCACTGTCGTGCCGCGATGGCCGGCGCGCAGCACCAGCCCGTCCTCCTGCAGCCGAAACAGCGCCTCGCGCACCGTGCCCTGGCTGCAGCCGAGCACCTGGGCCAGCCCGAGCTCGGTGAGCGCGTCGCCGGGCTTCAGCTCATTGAGCACGATCCGCCGCTTCAGCTTGGCGTAGGCCGCGTCGCGGGCACGCACCGCTTGCCTCCCGTTGGTTATCAATATCAATAATCAACACAAGGGCGACGCGCAAGCGCCGACTTTCACGCTACGCACGTTGCGCCGCCGCCCCGCTTGCCTCGCCATCGACAGGCTGATGCGAGGCCGCGTTGACGCTGCTGGATCCCGCCCGCTAGCGTCCCCCGGGATCAGGGCCTGGTGAGACGATGAGCGATCTGGTCAGCCTCGAGCGCGCCGCCTTCCAACGCCCCGCGAACGCCGTCCAGGTCATGCGGCAGGCGCTGGCGGCGCTGGCCACCGGCAACCTCGCCGAGGACCGCGGCGTCGCCACCACGGCCGTCGAGACGACCCCGCAGGTCTGCACGCGCCTCGCCGCCGCCGTCGTCGCCATCCTGCTGGCGCCGGCGACACGGCTGGCGCCCGAGGACTATGCGAGGCTGGCGGTCTACTTCACGGCGCTGCAGAACGCGCTGGGCAGCAGCGGCTTCGGCGGCGCCGAGCATGCGCTGCGGCTCCTGGGGCCGCCGCCGCGCACCGATCCGGTGAGGTCGACGGCCACCGAGCTCGACGGCTATTTCCGCTACTTCCAGCTGTTCGGGCTCGATTCCCAGGTCGAGCTCGATCTCGCCGAGGCCCTGGCGGCGCCGCCCGACATCGCTCTGCTCAGCTATCTGAAGCTGCTGGCGGTGAAGCCGATCGCCACCCTGCTCGGGCAGGAGCGCCGGGACGCGCTGCTGGCGATGGCCGACCGCCTGCGGCCGGCGCGGCTGCCCGCCACCGCCGACCACCTGGTGCTGCTGGGCAATGCCTGGATGCTCTGCTCCTATGCGTCGCATCCGGCCAAGCACCACATCAAGGGTGTGCTCCATCCGGTGACGCGCGACGTCGCCCTGCGGCTGGGTGCCGGCGATGTCGTGCTGCCCTCCCCGCGCCGCCGCCCCGAGCGGCCGACCATGGTGGTGGCGGCCGAGATCATGCACGCCAACCACGTGCAGTACCGCTATTTCGGCCAGTACCTGCGCCAGCTGCGCCAGCGGTTCCGGCTGGTGCTGGTCACCGATGCCCGCGAGGTCGACGACCATGTCCGGCTGCTCTACGACGAGGTGCGGAGCTTCGGACGCGAGGCCGGCGGCAGCCACATCGCGCGCGGTGCCGAGCTGATCAAGTCGGCCGAGCCCGACATCGTCTTCTGGCCCAGCGTCGGCATGCGTCACTGGGGCGTGGCGCTCGCCAGCCTGCGTCTGGCGCCGATCCAGGTCACGGCGCTCGGCCATTCGGCCTCCACCTGGTTTCCGACGGTCGACTACTATCTGACCGAGGACGGCTACTGCTCCGATCCGGCGCTGTTCTCCGAGACGTTGGTGCTGCTGCCGGACGACAGCCTGGTTTTCGAGCGCTCGCCGTACTACGAGCCCCGGCCGCCGGCGATCCGCGAGCATGCGAGGCCGCTGCGCGTGGCGCTGCCCAGCAACCTGCTCAAGCTGAACCCGCGCTTCATGGCCCTCCTGGCCCGCATCCGCGCCGCCGCCGGCAGGCCGATGGAGTTCCACTGCTTCCCCAACGTCGGCGGCGTCGAGCTGGTCGGCGCCCGCTCGGTGCTGGCCAGGACCCTGCCCGGCATCAGCGTCCATCCGATCCTGGCCTACCGGCGCTACCTCGAGCTGCTCTCGGCCTGCGACGTCAACCTCAGTCCCTATCCGTTCGGCGGCCTGCACAGCGTCATCGATTCGTTGCGGCAGGGCCTGGCCGTGGTGGCCATGGAATGCCCCGAGCCGCACGGCCGCACCGACGCCATGCTGCTGCGCCGGCTGGGCATGCCGGAATGGCTGATCGCCAGGGACGAGGATGCCTATGTCGCCGCCGCCCTGCGCGTCATCGACGACGACGCGACGCGGGTGGCGCTCGGCCGCCAGGCCCTGGCGCTCGACATCGACCGGCTGATGTTCGGCGACGCCACCACGCCGCTGCGCAGCGAGGTGGTCGACGCGATGTGGTGGATCTTCGAGAACCACGAGGCCATCAAGGCGTCGGGCCGGCAGGTCTGGCGCGCCGCCGACAGGTGCTCGCCGGCAGCCGCCGGTTAGATGCACGCCCGCCCGCCGCTGTCGCCCGACGCCGAGGCGCTGGTCACGGCGGCCGAGCGGCAGGCGGTACGGCTGGCGGCCGTCGCCCGCAGCGCCGTGGCGCTGGTGATGCTCGCCGTCTTCGTGCTGTATCACCCGCCGGAGCTGCCGCGCACCTTCGTCGCGCTCGTCCATCTCGGGCTGCTGCTCAACATCGCCATCGCCGCCCTGTCCTGGTGGATCGCGGCG
Organism: Geminicoccus sp.; assembly: GCA_035326425.1. Taxonomy (GTDB): domain Bacteria; phylum Pseudomonadota; class Alphaproteobacteria; order Geminicoccales; family Geminicoccaceae; genus CALKJU01. The sequence goes on from DAOLFG010000022.1 coordinate 60,974, forward strand.
CACCGGCCTGGCGGATGGCGCAGCGGCACGTTCTTCGTGCTGTCGGATTTCGCCGTCGTCACGCTGGCCAGCTTCGGCACGATCCGCTTCCTGGACCTGCCACCCTCGATGCTGGGCGCCACGCCGACCTTCCTGCTGTCGGTGCCGCTGCTGTCCTTCGCCGCCCTGCGCTTCAACCCCTGGAGCGTGGCCCTGCTGACGCTGGGCATCGGCGCCATCGGCATCGCCTTCGCGCTCTGGCCGGCTGACGCCGCCCGGGGCGGCCCGCCGATCTTCAGCCCGGCCGCCAACGCCATGCGGGTCGTCATGCTGGTGACGAGCGGCCTCGTCCTGGCCTACGTGGTGATGCGGGGGCGCCGGCTGCTGATCGAGGCGGTGCGGATCGGCGAGCGCGCCACCAACCTCTCCCGCTACCTGCCGCAGCCGGTGGCCGACCTCGTGGCGCGCGACGGCATCGAGGCGCTGTCGCGCGGCCGCAGCCAGGCCGCGGCCGTCATGTTCGCCGACCTCGTCGGCTTCACCACCCTGACCGAGCGCATGCCGCCCGATGCGGTGGGCCGGCTGCTCACCGAGCTGCGCGGCCGGCAGCGCCGGGCGGTCGAGGGAGCCGGCGGTATCGTCGACAAGTTCATCGGCGATGCCGTGATGGCAGTGTTCGGCGTCCCCGAGCCGCATCCGCGCGCCGCCCGCCAGGCGCTCGACGCCGCGGCCGCGATGAGCCGCCGCCTCGCCGCCTGGAACGAGGAGCGCGCCGCCCGCGGCGAGCCCCGGCTGACCGTCGGCATCGGCATCCACTACGGCCTGGTGTTCGCCGGCGCCGTCGGCGATGCCGGCCGGCTCGAGTTCGCCACGCTCGGCGACACCGTCAACGTCGCCCAGCGCTGCGAGCGCCTCACCCGCGACATCGGCTGCGAGCTGATCGTCACCGCCGACGTCCTGCGCGCCGCCGATGCCGATCCCGCCGGCTGGATTCCGCTCGCGTCGCACGGCCTGCGCGGCCGGGACGGCGACGTCGCACTGTTCCGGCCGGCCTCTCCGGCTCCCACCGGCCCGGGCGGCGATCCCTAGGAGGGTTGCCCCTGGGCCTCCAGCACGCTGACCACCGCCCCCACCAGAAGGGCGCTGGAGCAGGCGCCGGGGTCGAGATGACCGATGCTGCGCTCGCCCAGGAACGACGCCCGGCCCTTGGTGGCCTTCATGTAGCTGGTGCGGTGCAGCCCGTGCGCCGCCGCCGACACCATGCGGGTGCCCACCGTCTCGACATCGCCGTCGAGGCTGGCGCGGCGCAGCGTCTCCGCCACCGGGCAGAGCACGTCCAGCATGGTCTTCTCGCCGGTCTCGGCCTTGCCGCGCCGCTTCACGGCGGCGATGCCGGCGTCCAGCATGTCGGCGGCATCGGCCAGCGACAGCTCCTCGGCCGCCACCGCCTTGCCCATGTCCATCAGCAGCGAGCCGTAGAGCGGTCCGGAGGCGCCGCCGACCTTCAGCACCAGCGTCATGCCGGCCTTCTGCAGCGCCTGGCCCAGCGGCAAGGCACCGATGGCGTCCTTTTGGGCAGCGATCTCCTTGAAGCCACGCGCCATGTTGGCGCCGTGATCGCCGTCGCCGATGGCCCGGTCGAGCGCCGTCAGCTGCTCGGCGTGGCTGATGATCACCTCGCTGGCGGCGTCGATGAGCTGGCGCATCACATCGGGCTGCATGGCGCACCCCCCTGTTGCCTCGCTTGCGCACCCATGCATGTGCCATGCCGCGGCCGCGACGTCACGCATCGATGTGGGGTCAGGGTGCGGTTTGATCGAAGCCCGCACCATCGGCCGGAGGGATGACGGTGCGGGTCGGCACCTCGACCTGCTCACTCCAGGATCAGGCTGGCGGCGTCCAACGTCGTCACGAGGCTTCCCCGGTTCATCAGGATCACCGCCAGATCGGCGTCGCCATCGCCGTCGACGTCGCCCTCGAGCCGGCCGCCGCGAAAGCGCAGCTCGCCCGCGGTACCCGAGAAGGCCCTGCCGCCGATGAAGTCGAAATGCTGGACGCCGGCGGTGGTCTTGTCGATGTCGAAGCTCGCGAGATTGATCAGGTCGCCGGCGAAGTCGAGGATGGTATCCGGCTTCGCCACCGGCGAGTCGCTCGCAGCGCGAAACAGGAACTGGTCGCGGCCACCGGCGCCCTGGAAGACGTCCAGTCCCCCGCCGTCCCACAGGACATCACCGCCACCCGAGCCGAAGATCGTCTTGGAGAACCCGGCCTCGACATATCTGATGATGTGCCTCGCCGGGTGGTAGTCCTCCAGCACGAGGCTGTCGGTCGACCCGTTGCGGGTGATGATCAGGTCGCTGCCGTTCCTCTCGAAGGTGAGTTGGCTCTTCGTCAGCCCCTCGAACAGGATGAACGACTTGCCGATGTCGCTGACGGTGTCCTGGCCCCAGCGGGGTCCGAAGACATAGCTGTCGATCCCCGCCCCGCCATCCAGCTCGTCCCGGCCAGCATTGCCGATGATGGTGTCGGCGAAGCGGGTTCCCTCCATGTCGTCGGCGCCGGCGCTGCCGCGGAAAGTTTGACCCCGGGCGAGATCGAGCGTGACGAGGCGGCCGAGCTGGAGCTTCTCCACCGACAGGCCGTCGGCATCGTACTGGCCTTGGATCTCGGCGCTCACCCGTCCCAGCTTGTCCGAGACCACCAGGCTGTCATCGATGCGGGCGAGGTAGGCGGTCGATAGATTCAGGTGCGAGAAAGATGCTACGTCCTTCAATCCTCCCGAATCTTCGCCGATGGTGTCGTGGCCGAAGGCTCGGCCGACAAATTGATATGTGTCATTACCTTGCCCACCGACCAGCTCGTCATTGCCACCGGCCCCTTCCAGCGTGTCGTCGAAAACGGTTCCGCGCAACTCGTTGTCGAACGCATCGCCTCGGAACGTGAGGCCACCGGCCAGCGTCTGAAGCCTGCCGTTGGCGAGCTGCAGCGATTCGATCGACGGTGCCACACCTTTGAAGTGATCGAGGATCTGCAAACGGTTCCCAGTACCGTCATCGACCAGGACGAAAAGGTCGTCCCGCGTCGAAAGGGTGGTGCCGCGGAAGAAGCGGACCTGATTCTGATTGATACCAGCGCCCAACACCACGCGGTCATCGGCACCGCCATCATCGACCACGATCGTGTCGTTGCCTTGGCCGCCGACGAACAGGTAGCGGTCGTTGCCCTGGCCGCCATCCAGCGTATCGTTGCCGGCACCGCCATCGAGTGTATCGTCGAAGTCCGATCCCGACAGCCGATCGTTCGTGACGCCGCCCGTGAACGTCAGGCCGCCGGCTAGGCCGACAGTCGTCCCATCGGCGAACTGCAGGCTTTCGATCGACGGCGCCGCATTCCTGAAATGGTCTCGAAGCTGCAATTCGCTGCCGGTGCCGTCATCCAGCACGACGAAGAGATCGTTCTGGGTGGAGATGGTCGCACCACGAACGAATCGGACTTCGTCTGGAGTGATACCTGGACCGAGTAATACTCGGTCGTCTGTACCTCCTTCATCGACCTCGACAATGTCGTTGCCCTGACCGCCGGTGAACAGAAATCGGTCGTTGCCCTGACCGCCATAGAGCCTGTCGTTCCCCGCTCCCCCATCCAGCGTGTCATTGCCGGCCTCACCGAAAAGGCGATCGTCCGTGACCGCTCCCACGAGAGTGTCGTTGCCGCTTGTACCGGGAAAATCCACCATATTATTCCCTCTATTTCAAGAATACGATGGCCCTCCCATAGCTATGACGGAGGCAGAAGGCTTTGACAAGTAGGTTCCATGTTCCGGACGACGGGATCTACAATTGCAGTTATTAATCAAAAAGGCGTACTTTCAAATCAGATAAGTATCGTCTCTGCTATCAACTGTACCGTGGTTTAGGGTTGCGCTCACTTGGCTACCAACAACGCGATCCGGCATACCAGGAGCCGACGGGTGCAGCTTCTCCGGAGCCCTTGCCAATGGCGCGCGGCTTGCAAGTGGCCAGTGGCAGCGCCAGCCCGTGCCGGGCTGTCGGCGTCTCACATACCGATTGCCTTGCCGGCGCGCATCTGCACAAACCGGAGCCGCAGCAGCGGAGGATCGAACGCACCATGGTCATGCACGTGGCGCTCAACCACAAGACCACCTACCGCTACGACCGGCC
>DAOLFG010000098.1:0-15510 GCA_035326425.1 Geminicoccus sp.
CCATGATATCCTGACAATCACCAGGGAGGTCGTCGGCAGGAGTGTGGGCGGCAGCCGGCGGCTCGGCACGTAGGCGAGCGCAGCGGCCGCGAGACAACGGTGAGGCGAAGGCAGGTCATGGCGAAGACGATGAAGGCGGCGGTGGTCCATGCGTTCGGCGAGCCGCTGTCGATCGAGGACGTGCCGGTCCCGGAGGTCGCGCCGGGTCGCATCCTGGTGAAGATCGAGGCGTCGGGCGTCTGCCACACCGACCTGCATGCGGCCGACGGCGACTGGCCGGTCAAGCCCAGCCCGCCTTTCATCCCGGGGCACGAGGGGGTCGGTCACGTCGCCGCGGTGGGTGCGGGCGTCACGGCGGTCAAGGAGGGCGACCGCGTCGGCGTGCCCTGGCTGCACACCGCCTGCGGCCACTGCAAATATTGCCTGTCGGGCTGGGAGACCTTGTGCGACGGCCAGCAGAACACCGGCTACTCGGTGAACGGCGGCTTCGCGCAGTACGTGCTGGCCGACCCGAATTATGTCGGCCACCTGCCGGACGGCCTCGGCTTCGAGACGGCCGCACCCATCCTCTGTGCAGGCGTCACGGTCTACAAGGGCCTGAAGGAGACGGACACCAAGCCCGGCGACACGGTGGTGGTCTCCGGCATCGGCGGCCTCGGCCACATCGCCGTACAGTACGCCAAGGCCATGGGGCGCAAGGTCATCGCCGTCGACATCGCCGACGAGAAGCTGGCGCTGGCGCGCGAGATGGGTGCGGATGCCGCGATCAACGCCATGGCGACGGACCCGGTGAAGGAGGTCAAAGCGCTCTGCGGCGGTGCCGAGGGTGTCCTGGTCACGGCGGTGTCGCGCAAGGCCTTCGCCCAGGCTCTCGGCATGCTCGGCAAGCGCGGGACGATGTCGCTGGTCGGCCTGCCGCCCGGCTCGTTCGAGCTGGACATCTTCGACACCGTGCTGACGCGCAAGACCATCCGCGGCTCGATCGTCGGCACGCGCATAGATCTGGCCGAGTGCCTGCAGTTCGCCGGCGATGGAAAGGTGAAGGTTCACTATTCGGTCGAGCCGCTGGACAACATCAACGGTATCTTCGCCCGGATGCGCGACAACAAGATCGACGGGCGCGTCGTGCTGAAGGTGTGAGCCACCGAGGCAGAACCCATGCCGCAGAGACACTGGCTGACTGTGACCATGCTCGTCGTGCCGCTGGCCGGTTGCGTAGTGGATTCGGCCTACGACCCCGGCTACGGCGGCGCGAGCTGGGACAGCTCATTCATCGCCGACGACTGGATCTACTACGACGAGGACGACGAGGATTTCCTGGCCGGGTTGAGCGACGAGCAGAAGAAGGCCCTGAAGCAGAAATGGGACGAGCTGTCGCCCGAGGAGAAGCAGGAGATTCGCGACCGGTGGGAAAGCATCAGCGACAGCCAGCGTGCCCGCATGCAAGAGGCGTGGCGCGATCTCGACGCTGGTCAGCGGCAAGAGGCGCTGTCGACCATGGAGAGCCGGCTCCGTTCGGGGCGGTACGGAACGGTGGCGCCGGTCCAGACGGGACGATCGCCGTACTCCGGCTCCGGCCTCGACCGAAGCGGCATGGGCGCTGGCGGCGGCTCGTTCGGCCGAGGCGGCTATGGCGGCGGCCTCGGCGGACGCAGCCTGGGGGGCGGCCGCCGCTAGCTCGCCTGCCAATGCGAGGTTCTCTCTCGTTCCTTCCAATGGAATTCGTACGCGCCGCCACGGTACAGCCCGCAGCAACAGATCGGGAAGATGGGAGGCAGGCATGCGTGTCGCCGTGTTCAGCACGAAGCCCTACGACCGCCGCTCGCTGGAATCGGCCAATGCGGACCACGGACACGAGCTGGTCTTCGTCGAGACCCGCCTGAGCCCCGAAACCGCCCTGCTGTCGGAAGGCTTCCCGGCGGTCTGCGTCTTCGTCAACGATGTCGTGGACGCAGCCGTGCTCGACGTGCTGGCCACGGGTGGAACGCGCCTCGTGGCGCTGCGCTGCGCCGGGTTCAACAATGTCGACCTCGCTGCCGCCAAGCGACTAGGCATCGCCGTCGTCCGCGTGCCGGCCTACTCGCCGCACGCCGTCTCGGAGTTCACGGTCGGCCTGATCCTGACGCTCAACCGCCAGATCCACCGCGCCTACAACCGGGTGCGCGAGAACAACTTCGCGCTCGACGGCCTGCTGGGCTTCGATCTCTTCGGCAAGACGGTCGGCGTGATCGGCACCGGCAAGATCGGCGGGCTGGTGGCGCGCACGCTGCGGCTGGGCTTCGGCTGCGAGGTGCTGGCCTACGACGTCCATTCCGACCCGGCGCTGGTCGAGATCGGCGTCGCCTACGTCGATCCGCGGACGATTGCCGAGCGTTCGGACATCATCACCCTGCATTGCCCCCTGACGCCGCAGACCCGCCACATCGTCAACGCCGACAGTATCGCCCGGGCCAGGCGCGGCTTCATGCTGGTCAACACCAGCCGCGGCGGGCTGATCGACGCCATCGCCGTGATCGACGGCCTGAAGAGCGGGCAGATCGGCTATCTCGCCATCGACGTCTACGAGCAGGAGGCCGACCTGTTCTTCGAGGACCTGTCGTCGGAGATCATCCAGGACGATGTCTTCCAGCGCCTGCTCACCTTCCCCAACGTGCTGGTCACCGGGCACCAGGCCTTCTTCACCCGCGAGGCGCTGGGCAACATCGCCGACACCACGCTCGGCAACATCACGGCGTTCGAACGCGGGGAGAGGCTCGCCAACATCGTCGAGCTGCCGCCGAGCGCCAAGCCGTGACGGCGCTCATGGGGCTGCTCGAGCAGCAGCCCCTGCTGACGCTCTTCCTCGTCATCGGCCTCGGCTACGCTATCGGCGAGGTCTCGCTGCGCGGCTTCTCGCTGGGCGTGGGGGCGGTGCTGTTCGTCGGGCTCGCCATCGGCGCCATGGCCCCCAAGGCAGCACCCCCCGCCATCGTCGGCTCGCTCGGCCTCGTCATGTTCCTCTACGGCATCGGCGTGCAGTACGGCCGGCAGTTCTTCGCCGGGCTCACCAGCGCCTCCGGCCTGCGCGCCAACATCCCGGCTGTGGTGGGCTTGGCCGCCGGCGTGCTGGTCACCGCACTGGTCATCGAGCTGGGCGTACCGCTCGCCTATGCCATCGGCCTGTTCGCCGGTGCGATGACCAGCACCGCGGCCTTGCAGGCCGGCCTGCAGGCCGTGGGCAACCTCGACCCGGCGATCGGCTACGGCGTGGCCTACCCCTTCGGCGTCGTCGGCCCGATCCTGTGCATGTATTTCTGGAATGCCTTTTTCCGCCCGGCGATTCCGGCGCCCGCCAGCGTCGGTCTGATGTTCCGCGAGGTGGCGATCACCAATCCCACCGTGGTCGGCCGACGTGTCTCCGAGGCGGCGGCGATGCTGCCCGAGGGCACGGTGTTCTGGGTGATCCGTCAGGCGCACCACAACCTCCACCCCTCGCCCGATCTCGTCCTGGGCGAGGGCAGCGTGGCGCTGCTCGGCAGCGACAGCGAGGCGGCGCTGGCCAAGGCCGTCGAGCTTCTCGGCAGCGCCGTCACCGGACGGATCGTCGCCGACCGCAGCGATCTCGACCATGTGCGCATCTTCGTCTCGCACCACGGCGTATGCGGCAAGAAGCTGGGCGAGCTGCGGATGCCCGAGGGCGTCGATGCCTTCGTCAGCGATGTCCGCCGCGGCGACGTCGAGCTGCTGCCGCGCCCCGACCTCGTGCTCGAGCAGGGCGACCGCGTCGGCGTGCTGGCACACCGCCGCCATTTTCCGGCGCTGCGCCGCTTCTTCGGCGGCTCGATGAAGGGCACCACCGAGCTGAGCTATGTCTCGATCGGCATCGGGATGGTGCTGGGCGTGGCGCTGGGGCTCGTCCCCATACCCGTCCCCGGCCTCGGCACGCTGAGCCTGGGCCTTGCCGGCGGTCCGCTGGTGGTGGCGCTGATCCTGGGCCGGCTGGGCCGCACCGGCAGCCTGGTCTGGACCATGCCGCTGTCGGCCAACCTGACCTTGCGCAATTTCGGCCTTACCATCTTCCTGGCCCAGGTCGGCCTCACCTCGGGTCCGGGCTTCGTCAGCACCGTCCAGCAGACCGGGCTCACCCTGCTGCTCCTGGGTGCGGCCATCCTGCTGGCGGTGGTGCTGACGGTGCTGGCCATAGGCCACCTGATCCTGCGTATTCCCTTCGACGAGCTCCTGGGCATCACGGCCGGTGCCACCGGCAACCCGGCGATCCTCGCCTATGCGGGACGGACGACGGCGACGGACAAGCCGGACATCGGTTATGCGATCATCTTTCCGGGGATGACGATTCTGAAGATTCTGGTGGTGCAGGGGGTGGTGGCATTGTGGGGGGTGTAGGCCGCGCATCGACACGGGTCGTGATTGGAACAGCAGGATATTTCGCATAGGGTCACGGAAACCGACGGCGGGACGCTGCCCGCACTTCTGCCGCACCTCGGTGCCGTTGGCCGGGATGGGAGAACACGGATGACGACCACCGCCGTCCGCATGTCCAAGTCTCCTGGCAAGCGCGGACTCGGGCTGCGTCACATCACGAGTTCATCCGGCCTGTCGTTCGCCATCCTGCCGAACGGTTGCGTGTTCGCCCTCGAGCACCGGCACAAGCGCGGCCAGACGCAGATCAATCTGGTACAGGGGTCGTCATTGGACGGCGGCATCGGCCGCCTGTATCTCCGCGTCCGTGCGCCGGAAGCGGAGGCCGTCGAGGCGGTCGGCCCGGGGGCGAGGGTCCGGGTCGGTGTCGCTGGCGATCGCGTCATTTGGCAAGGTGCGAGTGATCGCCTCAAACATCGTGTATCGCTCTGGCTGCATCCGCTGCAGCCGTTCTGGCTGTGGCGGATGCATGTCGAGAACATTTCCGCAGACACTCTGTCGTGCGACGGGCTGCTGGTGCAGGATATTGGTCTGGGCGCTCGTAGCTTCCTGATGAACAACGAGGCCTATGCCTCGCAGTATGTCGATCATCATATCGCGCAACATCCCGAGTGCGGGCCTGTCGTGATGAGCCGCCAGAACCTCGCTCAGGGCGGCATGCATCCCTGGGTTGCGCACGGCTGCCTGGAGGGGGCAACGGCCTTTGCCACCGATGCCATGCAGCTTTTCGGGCCGCTGTATCGCGACTGCGGACGGATCGATCCGCAGCTCGACCTGCCGAGCGAACGCCTCCAGCACGAGGTCGCTTGCCAAATGATCCAGTCCGCGCCCTCGACCCTGCAGCCGGGCGGGCAGGCGGCGTTGACGTTCTTCGGGCTGTACGAGCCACATCACCCCGATGCGACGAGCGAAGCCGATCTCGCACGGATCGATAGCCTGCAGAGGGCTTCGAGCGAATTCGGGGAGACCGAGGTGGCGCTGGCTGCACCGGAACGCAGCCTGCTGCAGGACGCACCCGTCATTGTCGCACGCCCCTTGGCGCGTGCTGCCATCGCGCGCACCTACCCCGAACGCTCACACGAGGAGCGAGTCGACCGAAAGCTGGTCTCGTTCTTCTCGGCTGACGGCCCGCACAACCGCCACGTGGTGCTGCGCGCCAAGGAACTGATGGTCGGAGCACGCCGCCACGGCACGGTGCTGCGCAGCGGCGACGGCATGCTCCAGGACGAGGCCTGTCTGTCGACGACCTGCTGGATGCATGGCGTGTTCGCCGCCCAGCTGACGATCGGCAACACCACCTTCCACAAGCTGCTGTCGGTTTCCCGCGACCCCTACAACATCATCCGTTCGAGCGGGCTGCGGATCCTGGTCGACGACGGCGGCGGCTGGCGGCTGCTCGGGGTGCCGTCGGCGTTCGAGATCGGGCTCGGTGACTGCCGCTGGGTCTATCGCCTGGCCCGCCGCACCGTGACCGTGCGGGCGATGGCTGCAGGCGACGCGGCGGCGGTGCAATGGCGGATCGCGGTCGAAGGCGAGCCCTGCCGGTTCCTGGTCTTCGGGCAACTCGTCCTCGGAGAGCGCGAGCTGGACGATACCGGCCTGATCGAGATCGACCGGGCGGCGAAGCGTATCACCTGCCGTCCCGATCCGAAGTCGCTGTGGGGCCGGACCTATCCGAAGGCGATCACTCTCATCGTGGCCGGCATGCCGGACGAGTTCGAGGCGGTAGGCGGCGACGAGCTGCTGTATGCCGACGGCAGATCTCGCGGCGGCTCCTACGTGGCGATGCGGACGCGAGCGACGAACGAGTTGTCCTTTGCGGCCGTGGGCTCGCTCACCGATCCGGCGGTGGCCGAGGAGCTGGCAGGCAGGTACAGCCGGGGCGTGGACGACGCGGCGATGCTGGCGTCGGCGGCGTGGTACTGGGAACAGGTGACCCGCGGCCTGCGTATCCGCGGCAAGGGGCGCGGGGTCGCGGCCCTCGACACGCTGTTCCCCTGGCTCGCGCACAACGCGATCGTGCACCTCACGGTGGCACACGGCCTCGAGCAGTACAGCGGTGCGGCCTGGGGCACGCGCGACGTCTGCCAGGGCCCGGTCGAGCTGATGCTGGCGCTCGAGCACGACGCGCCGGTGAAGGAGATCCTGCGCATCGTCTTCGCCCAGCAGCATGAGCAGCGGGGCGACTGGCCGCAGTGGTTCATGCTCGATCCCTATCCCGAGATCCGCGATCGGCACAGCCACGGCGACGTCATCGTCTGGCCGCTCAAGGCGCTGTGCGACTATGTCGAAGCCACGGATGACCTTGCCTTCCTCGGCGAGGCGGTCGCGTGGCGACGGGACGACTTCAAGCCGACAGCGCACAAGGACACGCTGTTCGCACATGCCGACAAGCTGCTGGCGACCGTGCGGGCGCAGTTCATTCCGGGTACCCATCTGATCCGTTACGGCGAGGGCGACTGGAACGATTCGCTGCAACCGGCCGATCCGAAGCTGCGGGACTGGATGGTCAGCAGCTGGACGGTGGCGCTGCTGTTCCAGCAGATCGGCCGCTATGCCGAGATCCTGCAGCGGGTCGGTCGCAAGAAGCAGGCAGCGGACCTGACGACGCTCGCGCAGGCAATGCGTGCGGACTTCAACCGATATCTGGTGCGCGGCGGCACCGTCGCCGGCTATGCCGTCTTCGCGCCGGGGCAGGACGAGCCCGAGCTGCTGCTGCACCCGAGCGATCGGCGCACCGGGCTCCACTATTCGCTGCTGCCGATGACGCGCAGCATCATAGCCGGGTTGTTCACCGACGAGCAGGCGCGGCACCATCTCGGCCTCATCCGCGAGCATCTGTTGTTCCCCGACGGCGCGCGGCTGACGGACCGCCCGGTAACCTATCGCGGCGGCCCGGAGCGGGTGTTCCGCCGCGCCGAATCGGCGGCGTTCTTCGGCCGTGAGATCGGCGCGATGTATGTGCATGCCCACCTGCGCTACGGCGAGGCCATGGCGGCGCTGGGTGAGGCGGATGCGCTTTGGGAAGCGTTGCAGGTGGCGAGCCCGATTGCCGTCACCGATCGGCTCGTCCATGCCTCGCCTCGGCAACGCAACGCCTATTTCAGCAGCAGCGACGCCGCCTTCCGCGATCGGTATCTGGCCCAGGCCGAATGGCCGCGCGTCAAGGCGGGCTCGATCGCGGTGGACGGCGGCTGGCGCATCTATTCGAGCGGGCCGGGCCTCTGCATCAACCTGCTGCTTTCCCATGCCTTCGGCATCCGGCGGCGCTTCGGCGAGCGCATCGTCGAGCCGGTTCTTCCATCGTCGCTCGGCCCGATCAGCGTCGAGATGACCATCGAGGGCCGGCAGGTACGATGGGATCTCGCCGGCAAGCCAAGCAGCCGTCGCCGCCGCGTGGCGGCGAGACGGCCATAGCCTTCCATCAGGCGAACTGCAGGACGAGACGATCGTCCGTGCGGGCATCCTTCAACGACGTCACACGCATGCCGTCGCCGCAGGCTTCCACTTGGTAGTCGGCTCCGGGGAGCAGCTTGCGGTCGGTCGCGAGCAGGATGTGGTCACGGGGCTGCGTCAGACGGAATTCGATGTGATTCGCGCCGATCCCGCGGATCTCCGCCGTCGATCGGGTGATCTCGGCGGGGCCGAGCCTGACGCCAACGGGCAGCATCAACGCGCTCCGGGACGACAGCCGCAGAGGCCGATCGTCGAACAACGGCCTGCCGTCGAGGAAAATCCGGAACTCCTTGTCGAACCCGTCGAGGTTCATGACATGGACGAAGCGTTCCGCGGCGGGGTTGACCGCGGACGTCATGAAGATGCCGTGATCGCGACAGTCGTGCCGCAGACCGGCGACGGCTCCGATGCGCTCCAGCGCCGTGCGGTAGAGCTCGATGTCGCAGATGTAGGAGGTCGCGACGACGATGGCCCGGCCGGCGCGGACACGCGCCTCGAACCCGCACATGGCGCCGGTATCGGCGACCGTGAAGATCGGCTCCACGGCGGCACCTTCGAACAGGTGCGCGTAGTCCACCCGCACCTCGGGGCGCGGACGTGCCCAGGACGCAGCGGCCACCGAGAGGAAATACTCGCTGCTCGTGCGGATCGACCCGGCCGAGCGAACGCCGATGGCATCGGCCAGCAAGGTGCATGGGCGGCCTTCCATGTCGAAGCGGGGAAGGTCGCCATAGAGGAGGAGGCGACCGCCTGTGCGCAACCAGGAACAGAGCTTCTCCTGGATCGCCGCCGCCATGTAACGTGCGCTGCCCAGCACCAAGTTGGGCGTATCGCCAACGGACAGCGGTCGATTCTGGATGTCGAGCGCGCCGAACCTGTAGCCGGCGAGAAGCATCGCGCGGCACATCAGTTCCCAGGCCCCGCGACCCCGGTTCGCTTCCAGGTCGGCGACGACGCCGAGGACGGCGACATCGTTGGGAGGATGATACTCCGTCATGTAGTAATCGGGGATGAATCCCAGGGCGATCCGATCGCGTTCCTCGCGCATCGACGCCAGCTTGTGACCTACGGCGCGCATGGCGAGCGTGACCGATGCCAGTCTCGGATAGGTGTAGTTCAGCGTTCCCTCGGGGCTGATCGGCGCGGCGAAGCCATGCCGCTCGCCGGTGTGCGCTATCCGTCCGTTGCCGTCGTCCGGCGCCGGGTCGAGCCGGTAGTTGTGTCCTCCGCTGAAGGTATAGTAATTGATCCAGCGTGCACCTTGTGCGAGGCAGATCCGCAATGCGAAGTCTACGGACGAAGGATCTATTCTGTTACCGAACGTCTGCCCGTAATTGCCGTCGCCGCATTGGAACTCCATCGAGGTGATCGGCTGGTCGCTATCGTGCATGGCCTCCATCAGAGCGTTGACGATGTACAGGTCCTGAAAGTTGTCCATCGTCAGATTATTCAGATAGAGATCCGAGCCGGAGAGATAGCCCGGCAATCCGGCATAGGATTCGTAGAGCTGGCTGATGCCGATCGGCAGCGTCAATCCGCGCCCGCCGCCGCAACCGTGCAGGTTGACGATGAACGGGATGTCGCGCACGCCGAAGTCCTCGGCGAATCTCCGCAGTGTCGCGACATAGAGAGCAAGCCGTCGCCGCATGAACCGGCCGAGGTCCTGGTTGAGCGACAATGCGAGTTCCGCGCGGGGCGACCGTATTTCGGCATAGGCTTCGACCGGATCGGCGAGATCGATGGGATAGCGCCGGGACAATTCCTCGGGCTCGTAGGTCTCGCGCAGCCAGGTCACGAGCTCGGCGAGCGAGCGGTCGCCGAGCTCGGGCGAGTTGTTCACCCACGACAGCATCCCGATCTCGTTGTCCAATTGCAGGCCAATGACGTTGCCGCCCCGTGGCCGCGTCCGTGGAGCCAGGACGGTTGCCACTTCGCTATACCAGCGACGCACCTCGGCGAGGAACGCCGGTGCCAGATAGTCGACGGTGTAGTGCGCCCCGGGCGCGCCGCTCCAGGTGATCGGTCCTATCTCGGGGTGGGCCTCCAGCAGCCAGTACGGCAGCCCTTCGTTCTTCAGCTCGGCCATGACGAACGGCCCGGGACGGGCGAGAAACATCAGGCCCATCTCGCCACACAAGTCGATGAAGCCGGCGAGGTCGAGTTCTGGCCGGGTGGATCCCGTGAGATCGACGCAGCCGCGTTCCGTCTCGTGGCAGAGCCAAGGAATATAGGACGCAACCGCGTTGCAACCGGCCTCGCGGACCAGTCCGAGACGGTGCGTCCAATCCGATCGCTGCAGGCGGAAGTAGTGGATCTCGGCGCTGAAGATCAGCTCCGGCCTGCCGTCGATCAGGATCTGCCGCTCGCGGATCTCTACTGACGTATCCCCGAGTGGCCCGGTGGGCAGGCGGCGCGAGCGGCGCTTGGCAGGCTTGCGGCCGGCAGGGCCCCGTTTCGACTTGCCCGGCTTGGTATCGGCACGCATTCAGCTTCCCCTGGCTGGTCTTGTTCTTGGCTGCTGCGCACGCTCAGCCATTGCCCGCGGTTGCCTCGGCCGAAGCGTCAGGCTGGTTGTGACGCTGCGACGGTTCCAGGTTGAGGCATCGCCCGTCCGGATGGGCGATGATGTGCAGCGTCCGGTCCCAGAAGCCGTCCAGGACAGGGTCACGGCCGAGCCTGATCAGCGTCACTCCGTGCAATTCCTCGTGCGCCAGGGACAGCACCAGGCGACGATGCGACTCGCCGAGCGCGCTGATCGCGTCGTCGAGCACCACCCAGCTCGGCGCATGCAGCAGGAGGCGAACGAAGGCCAGCCGCTGCTGCTCGTCCAGCGGCAACTGCCGGCTCCAGCGGTCCACCTGGTCGAGGAGGGGCACCAGGTTCCCCAGCTCCACCCGCTCCAGGATCGAGGCGATGGCCTTCTTCTCGAATCGGTCCGGTGGAGCCGGGTAGCTGACCGCGGCGCGCAGCGTGCCGTAGGGCAGGTAGGGCCGTTGCGGCAGGAACGCCATGGCCGACCGTGGCGGCAGCTCGATCGTTCCGGCACCCCAGGGCCACATTCCCGCGAGCATGCGGAACATCGTGCTCTTGCCCGAGCCGGCATTGCCGAGGATCTGGACGCGCTCGCCGGGCTTCACCTCGAGCCTGGGCCGATCGAGCGTCGCGCACTCGTTGGGCAGGGCGATCTCGAGGTTCTCGACCACCAGCCTGTCGGAGGTCGATTCGATGATCTCGATCCGACCGGCGTCCGCCCCGATCGCCTCGACCGTCGGCAAGGCGGTGCGGAAGGCCACGACGCGCAGGAGCGTGGCACGCCAGTCGGCGATCTGGGCCAGATTGTCGACGAACCAGCGCAGCGACTGCTGCACCTGGTTGAACGCACCCACCACCATCATCAGGCTGCCGAACGACAGGTCGCCGCCGAAATAGCCGGGTGCAGCCACGACGATCGGCACCACCATGGCGAGCCAGCCATATCCCGACGTCACCCAGGTGAGGCGCGCCAGACCGCGGGCGAGATTGGCCATGAGCGTGATGACGCGTTCGAGCGGCCCGCCGAGGGTGCGGCGCTCATCGGCCTCGCCGCCGTGGAGCGCAATGCCGTCGGCGTGCTCGTTGGCGGTGACCAGCGCGAAGCGCAGCTCGGCCTCGCGGGCATAGCGCTCGGCATTGAGGGGGATGAGCGGTCGGCCGATCCGCCATGCCAGCAGCGAGCCGCAGAGCGAGTAGGCCAGCGCACACCAGACCATGTAGCCGGGGATCGTGAAGCTGCTGTCTCCGACCTCGAACACCACCTGCGCCGAGAGCAGCCAGAGCACGCCGACGAAGCTGATCAGCAACAGCGACGCTTGCAGCAGGCCGACGGCCAGGATCGTCGTGAGCTCGGTGAGG
The DNA here is from genome assembly GCA_035326425.1 of Geminicoccus sp. Lineage (GTDB taxonomy): Bacteria > Pseudomonadota > Alphaproteobacteria > Geminicoccales > Geminicoccaceae > CALKJU01. Next base: position 11,767 of record DAOLFG010000098.1, read on the forward strand.
CGTTGCGTGTCCTGATGGATGCGCTGGTCGGGATTGACGCCGATCTGGCCGGCGAAGCCGAGGAGATAGGCCCGCTTCGGCACCAGCCACTGGTCGAGCAGATCGTTGGTCAGCCATTCGCGCAGCCGGACCTTGGACATCTCCTGCAGCCAGGTCTGCGCCACCACGAGTGCCAGCAGCGCGCCGGCGATGGCCAGGAAGACCAGGAGCTGGATGCCGAACTCCCGGAGCTGCTTCTGGCTGATCGCGTCGTAGAAGGCGCCCTGCCAGCGAACGAGCAGGATCTGCGCCGCGGCATTGGCGCAAATGACCGAGATGATGCCGACGGCCAGCCAGCGGAGCTGGCGTCGGTATCGGGAGGTGCGGGCGGCGCGGATCAGGATTGCGAGCTGGTGGATGACGCCGTCTGCCGCAGAGACGGCGGGCCTGGCCGTCGCTCGCACTGTCTCGTTCGTCGTGGCCATCCGCTGATTCCTCGGGCGCCGGCACCAGTACCGGAGGGGCGGCCACGGCAACGGCGCCGCCTGCTCGGCGTGAGCTGGCCGGCCGATGCTCGCCTCCCGCGCCTAGATAGCGGCGCCGTGGCGCCGGCGTCGACGGCAAGCATGTGCGTGGGCTATCCTTCGAGCGATGATCGATCGGCGCGCACTGCTCGAGACCGCGCTCTCGGCGGCCGCGAGGCTCACAGGCCGGAGCATCCCCGACATGCCGGATCCCGATCCGCGTGCACGGATCGAGGCGCTCGTGGCCGCCATGACCCTCGACGAGAAGATCGGCCAGATGACCCTGGTCTCGGCGGGAGGGATGGTCACCGGTCCAGGCGGAACGATCGACCATCTGCAGGCCGTCCGCTCCAGCGCGGCCGGTGCCATCGTCAATCTGTGGGGGCCGGAACAGACGCGGGCCCTGCAACGGATAGCGGTCGAGGAGACCCGCCTCGGCATTCCGCTGCTCTTCACCATGGACGTCGTCCATGGCCACCGCACCATATTCCCTGTGCCGCTCGCCGAGGCGGGCGCGTTCGACTCCGCCTTGTGGGAACAAACGGCGCGCGCCGCCGCGGTCGAGGCGGCTGCCGACGGCATCGCCGTGAGCTTCGCACCCATGCTCGACGTGGCGCGCGATCCGCGTTGGGGCCGGATCGTCGAGAGCCCGGGCGAGGATCCCTGGGTCGCGATGCGCTATGCCCACGCCAAGGTACGCGGCCTGCAGGGGGAGGGCCTCGCTGCCGACGACGCCTTGGCGGCGACCGCCAAGCACCTCGCCGCCTACGGCGCGGTCACGGCCGGCCGCGAATATGCGCCCGTCGACGTTTCCGAGCGCTCGCTCCACGAGATCTACCTGCCGCCGTTCGCCGAGGCGGTCGCGGCCGGCGCCGCCGCGATCATGCCGGCCTTCCACAATCTGGCCGGCGTTCCGATGACCGCGGATCGGCTCCTGCTGCACGACCTCGTGCGCGGACGCTGGGGCTTCGGCGGCGTCAACGTCAGCGACTATGCGGCCATCGCCGAGCTCGTGGCGCAGGGCGTGGCGACGGATCTGGAGGAGGCGGCAGCACTGGCGCTCCGCGCCGGCGTCGACATCGATCTGATGGGCAACGCCTATGCCAGCGGCCTGCGCGGTGCGCTCGAGCGCGGCTTGGCGACGCTGGACGAGGTCGATGCGGCGGTCCGGCGGATTCTCACGCTGAAGGCAGCGCTGGGACTTTTCGACGACCCCTACCGGCGCGGTCGCGGGCTCGGCGCGGAGCGTGTCGCTGCCCATCGCGCTCTCGCCCGCGAGGCGGCGCGGCGTTCCATCGTGCTGCTCACCAACCGACGCCAGGTCCTGCCATTGCCGCGACACGGCGGGTCCATCGCGGTGATCGGGCCGCTCGCCGACGCGCCAGCCGACATGCTCGGGCCGTGGGCGGCCGACGGCCGGCCGGAGGAGACGGTGACCATTCTCGCCGGCCTTCGCGCGGCCTTCCCGGAGCGCGAGGTCGCACACGCCCCGGGCGTCGGGATCGACGGCGACGACAGGAGTGGCATCGCGGCGGCGCTCGATCTGGCGCGGACCGCCGATGCCGTCGTGCTCTGCCTCGGCGAAGCGCGTGCGATGAGCGGGGAGGCCGCGAGCCGTGCCCGACCCGACCTGCCGGGTCGGCAGGCCGAGCTCGCAGACGCGGTGCTCGACCTCGGCAAGCCGGTGGTCGTCACCCTGTCCAGCGGCCGCCCGCTCATGGTGCCTCGGCTGCTCGAGCGGGCCGACGCGGTGCTCGCCACTTGGTTCCTCGGCAGCGAGGCCGGTCATGCGGTCGGCGACGTGCTCCGCGGCGACTACAACCCGACCGCACGGCTGCCGGTATCCTGGCCGCTCGAGGTCGGCCAGATTCCGATCTTCTACGCCCGGCGGCCGAGCGGGCGGCCAGCCAGCCCGACCGAGCACTACAGCGCCAGATACATCGACCTGCCGGTCGACCCGCTGTTCGCGTTCGGTCACGGCCTGTCCTACACGCGCTTCGCCCATCGCGAGCTGCGCGCACATCCCGCGGAGTTCCGACCGGGCGACACGGTCACGGTCGAGATCGAGGTGGCGAACGAGGGCGGCGTCGTCGGCGAGGAGACGCTGTTCCTGTTCATCCGCGATCCGGTGGCGAGCGTCGCCCGGCCGGTGCTCGAGCTGAGGGGGATGGCCAGGATCGCCCTCGCCCCCGGTGGGCGCGGCATGGTGCGCTTCGAGCTGTCGCGGGCCGATCTGGAGTTCCTCGGCCCCGACCTTTCCGTCCGCCTGGAGGCGGGCATCTTCGAGATTTTCGTCGGCCCCAGCGCGGCCGCTCCGAGCCTTCTCAGGACGAGCGTGCGTCTGCTGCGGGACGGAGCCGCCGATGCCGGGCTGCCGCCGCAGCACTGACCCGCCGCCGGTCGCAAGCCTCCCATGCCAGGACGGTCGCAGGGCTCCGCCCTGGGCAGCACCGCGCCGCACGGTGCGTTTCCGCAGCGATCAGACTGCGGCCACCAGAGCCGGCAACACTCGGTAGTTGCGTGCCCCTGCAACCAGCTTCATTTGTACAAGCATTCCAGCATCCACGCGCGACTTGCTCTGGCCCCCCAGAGCCAGAATGCCGGCCAAGTCGCCACGAACCTCGATCCCCAGCTTGCCGCCTGCCGGCACCAGCACGATCGCCTCGATCAGGGCGCGGATCGTCTCATGGACCTCCTCGCCGTTGCTCGCCAACAGCGCCTCGTTCAGCACCTCCACCTTGCGCCGATAGACCTCGGCGAGGTCGGGGTGTAGCCGCGGCTCCGGTTGGGATGATGCCGCGAGCTCGGCTTCGAGCGTCTGCCGGCGCTGCTCCAGCTCCTGCATCCTCGCCTTTATCGCCGGCTGGTAGAGCCCATCCTCAATGGCGCGGATCATCCCTCGATGCGCCGGCGGACCTGTGCCAGTTCGCTGCGCTTGGCCGCGAACCCGTCCTGGGCGGCGGCCTGCAGCCGGTTGTGCTCAGCGGTGAATTCCGCAACGAAGACGGCATAGAGATCCGAGTCCATCAGCCGGTGTCGCAGGGCGTCGAGGACCGTTCCTTCCAGTGCGTCGCGCCGGATGGTGAGCAGGTAGCCTTGTTGCGCGCCGTCACAGCCAGACAGCGCTTGCAGTGCTGCAGCATCGTTGACGTCTTTTTATTGCGTAAATTGTTCTTTGACAGTTGCTTTTGAAGATCGCTTGGCAAGCATTTGGTGTACCTGTTGCTCTGCGGTATCGATC
>DAOLFG010000099.1:0-15469 GCA_035326425.1 Geminicoccus sp.
GGCCGGTCAGCCCTTGAGCCCGGAAGAGAGGAAGCTCGTCAGCACGTGACGCTGGAAGAGCATGAAGACGATCAGCGCCGGCAGGCTGGACAGCGTCACCGCCGCCATCAGCGGCCCGAAGCGGTCGCCCATCTCTTCCTGCAGGAAGCGGCGCAGCCCGATCTGGATGGTCTGGGTGGCCGAGGTCTCGGTCACCAGCAGCGGCCAGAAATACTCGTTCCAGCACTCGATCGAGAGAATGATGGCGAGCGCCGCCAGCGCCGGCCGGAGGTTGGGCACCACGATCCGCCACAGCGCGCCCCATTGGCCGGCACCATCGATCTCGGCCGCATCCAGCAGCTCGCGCGGGAAGGCCAGCATGTGCTGGCGCAGCAGGAACACGCCCAGCGGCGCGGCGAGATTGGGGACGATCAGGCCGGCGAAAGTGTCGAACCAGTCGAGATTCGCCATCAGCATGTAGTTCGGGATCATGGTGAGCTGCGGCGGGATCATCATCGCGCCCAGCACGAGGTAGAAGAGCGGCTCGCGCCCGAAGAACTCGAACCTGGCGAACGCGTAGGCGGCGAGCAGGCAGATGACGAGCTGCCCGCCGACACGAGCCACCGCGTTGACGACGCTGTTGGCGAAGAAGCGCAGATACTCGCTGCCGCCCAGCACCTCGACATAGTTCTGGAGCGTTGGGTCGAGCGGGAACGGATTGGCCGAATAGACCTCTCCTGGCGGCTTGAGCGACGTGCCGACGACCATGAGCATCGGCAGCAGGACGCCGAGGCACAGCGTCACGCAGAGGAAGTGGCCGAAGAATGCCCAGGAGCGGGAAAGCTGCATGATCCGGTCCCGCCTTCAGCGATAGTGCACGTAGCGCTCGAGGAGCTTGGCCTTGATCAGGGTCAGCGCCACGAGCAGCAGGAAGAGGACGACCGTGCCGGCCGAGCCCAGCCCGACATTGAAGGTCCGGAAGGCGAACTGGTAGACGACATAGAACAGATTGGTCGTCGAGTTGGAGGGGCCTCCCTCGGTCAGCAGATCTATCGGCGTGAAGACCTGGTGCAGCGAGAAGATCACGGTAATGATCAGCACGAAGAACGTCGTGGGTGTCAGCAGCGGCCAGACGAGATGCCGGAAGATCTGCCAGTCGCTGGCGCCGTCCAGCCGCATCGATTCGATGTATTGCCGGTCGATGCCGACGAGGCCGGCCAGATAGAGCAGGACATGGAAGCCCATGACCTTCCATGACGACATGCCGATGATGACCCAGATGGCGCTGGACGAGCTCTGCAGCAGCGGCGGCATCGACAGGCCGGTGAGCCGGACCAGCACCTCCTTGGCGGTGCCGATGTAGGGATTGAGGATCCACGACCAGGCGATCGCCACCACCACGAACGACAGCAGCGTCGGGATGAAGACGACCGTCTTGTAGATCGTGCCGACGCGGCCGGCCATGCACCAGATGAAGAAGGCCACCGGCAACGGCAGCAGGACCTTCAGTGGTATCGAGGCCAGCACGTAGACGACGGTGTTCTCGGCCGCCGCCTGGAACTGCGTGCTGCGCATGAGGCTCGCATAGTTGGCGAGGCCGACGAAGGGCTTGGTGTCGGCCACGAAATTCCAGCGCACGAAGCTCAGATAGGCCGTGTAGATCAACGGCCAATAAGTAAAGACGACCAGCAGCGCCACGACCGGGATCAGGTAGAGATAGGGCGTGGACAGGCGCAGCACCCGTCGCCGCTCGCGTGCGGCGACGGGTGCTGCCGGTACAGTCGCGGCCAAGCTGCGCATCGCTGGAAGTCCCTCGGGAGATTCGAAGGCGACGACGGCGCGGCCGCCTTCGCTTCGCAGGCTCAGTTCGAGGTGCTTTCCTCGAGGATGCGGGTCACCTCGGCCGCTGCCTGCGGCACCAGCTCTGCGGCCGTTCCCTTCCCCTCCCAGAGATCCGTCACCAGATTGGCGACGACGGTCTGCCCCTCCACGACCCGATCGCCGGGCCACAATGCCGTGGCGACTGTGTTGCGCATCTGCGCGACGAGCACGCCATAGGAAGGATTGTCGGCGATGAAGGCCTTGGTCTCGGGGTCGGCCAGGGGATCGTTCGCGACCGGCATGTAGCCGGTCGCCCGCGACCAGTAGTTGGTGATCTCCGGTTGCGCCAGGAAGGCGACCAGCTTGAACGCGGCAGCGATGCGCTCGGGCTGCTGCGCCGTCACCATCATGCCGGAACCGCTGTTGGGAACCTGGACGGGCACGCCCTCCCAGGCCGGCACCTCGGCCACGCCGAGATCGAACTTGCCTTCGGCTCCCCGGATGATGCCGGCGAGGCGGGCGCTGGTCGACAGATAGAAGGCGAGCTTGCCGGCACCGAAGATGTTGGCGGCGTCGCGGTCGCTGACCTTCGGCAGCAGATCCTCCTTCGCCAGGTCCTGCCAGAACTGCATCGCCGCGATGCCTTCCGGCGAATCGAAGACGGCACGGTTGCCCTCGAGGTATTTCGAGCCCGCGAGCCGCATCAAGGTCTGCGGCCCGAGGTCCAGCCCGCCCGTCAGGATGTAGGCGCCAAAGGCGTCGGTGCGCTGCCTCACCTGCCGGGCCATCTCCTGCATTTCCTGAACGGTGCGCGGCGGCTTCTCCGGGTCGAGCCCGGCCTGCTTCATGATGTCCTTGTTGTGGTAGAGCAGGGGCGTGCCCAGCGCGTGCGGGGACAGGAAGTATTCGCCCTCGAACTGCCCGATGTCGCGCAGGTTCGGCGTGAACTGCTCCATGAACTTGGCGCCGTCCGGCGCCTCGGAGAACGGCCTGGCATTGGTGACGGCGCGCGCGCCGATGGCGAGGCGCGTCAGCACCTGGGCCACGTCATAGGGCCGGCGGGCCGCGACCGCCGCCTGGGCATCCGGCACCACATGCTCGGTGGGAGTCGCGAAGTCCTGCACCTTGATCCCGGGATTCGCCTGCTCGAAGCGATCGAGGATCTCGCGCAGCACGGCACGGTTGCCGGTTTCGTCCATGTAGTGGAGCAGCCGGAGCTCGATCGTCTCGGCGGCCGCGGGTCGGATGACCGACAGCCCCGCAGCCAGCCCGGCGAGCATCCCCGCGACCTGCCGTCTCGTCGTCCGCGGCATCTGCATGTTCCGCCTCCTCGGCCTTGTCGTTGGCGCCGACAGCGTCGGGCTGGCAGGACCCCTAGCATCTTGTCACCTGGATGTGAACATTTGACAGATTTTTTTTTTGATGTTCATACAAAGCGAGCGCTGGCGCCGGATGCCGCCGGGAGCTCCAGGGAGGCGGAATGCTCATGGAATCGATACCGAAGAGCGGGTCGGCGCGTTCCCCACGGATCGCGCAGGTGACCGATCTGCACCTCAGCCGCGAATTTCCGCTCTTTCTGCTGAACTGGGAGATCCTGGCCGAGCGGCTGCGCGAGCTGGCCCCGGAACTCGTGCTGGTGACCGGCGACCTGGGCCTGAGCGATCCGGACCGCGAGCGGGATCTCGTCTTCGCCCGCGAGCGGCTGGATGCGCTCGGGCTGCCCTGGATCGCCATTCCCGGCAATCACGACATCGGCGAGACGCTCCGCCACGGCCACGAGAGCAAGCATCCGATCGTCACGACCGACAGGCGGATGCGGTTCGTCCGCCACTTCGGCGAGGACGGCTGGACCCGTACGCTCGGCGACTGGCTCCTCCTCGGCCTCAATGCCCAGCTGCTGGGCAGCGGCCTACCCGATGAGGCCGAGCATCGGCGCTGGATCGAGGACAGCCTCGCCGCCCATACCGGCGAGACTGTGCTCATCGCCAGCCACAAGACCCTCTATTCGACCGAAGGCGGGGCCGACGAGCCGGGCTGGGCGATTCCCGCGCCCGAGAGCCGGTGGCTCGAAGGCCTGCTGAGCCGTTTTCGGACCAAGGTCCTGATATCGGGCCACCTGCATCGCGAGAAGCGCTACACGCATGCCGGCGTCGACTGCATATGGGCGCCTTCCACCGCCTTCTTCGCCAGCCATCCCCGCATCGAGAAGCGCAAGGGCAAGCTGCGGGTCGGCGCGCTCCTGCTCACGCTGTCGGTGAATTCGGTCGAGGTCGAGCATGTCGGCGACGACCGCCTGATCGAGCACGATGTGCGCAACTGGTTCAATCCCGGCGTCAACGCGCTCTGGAGGATCGTGAACGAGCCGTCGCCGTTCCTGCGATGATCCCGGACTCGCGCCCGTGCCGACGCGCCATGTCGCGGCCCGAGCCTCCGCCGCTACCTCCAGGCTTCCGTCTACTCGATGAACGACCAATGGCTTTGAAATAGAATGAGGCGAAACTAGCTGGATGTGCTTGCCCCTGACTTTGGGCAGCGTCTATAGGCGGGCCGAGCGTCGGCCCCAGCGTCTTCCGCGGGTGCGGCGCGTCCCCCCCTCGGGAGGAAATGAGACATGCAGATGCGCCCGGCGAGGCGCGCGGCAGGGGCGTTGGCGCTGCTGCTGGTGGCCAATGCGGCTTCGGCGGCCGCCGAAGGCCCGGCGCTGCGGATCGAGCTGAACCGGCTGGAGCCGCTCGACAAGGCGTGCCGCGTCTACCTGGTGCTGGCCAACGGCACCGCCGAGAGCTTCGAGAGCTTCAAGCTCGATCTCGTGCTGTTCGACACCGACGGCGTGATCGCCCGCCGGCTCGCCGTCGAGACGGCGCCGCTGCGCCCCGAGAAGACCTCGGTCAAGCTCTTCGACCTCGACGACCTGGCCTGTGACCGGGTCGGGACCGTCCTGGTCAACGACGTGCTGGCCTGCAGCACGGCCGCCGGCCCCATCGGGGACTGCGTCACGCGGGTCGAGACCGCCTCGCGCGCCTCGGCCCAGCTGGTGAAATAGCCGTGGATCCGACGACGTCCCCGATCGACCCGGGCACAGCGGCGGACGCGACAGCGGCGGACGCGGCGACGATGGCCACCGATCCCGGCCTGGCCACGGCCGCCGACGCGCTGGCCGCCCAGGCGCACGATCTGTCGATGATGGCGCTGTTCCTGCAGGCCGACCCGATCGTGAAGGGCGTGATGCTGCTGCTGGGGCTGGCCTCGGTGATCTGCTGGGCGATCATCCTCGACAAGGTGATCCGCGTCGTCCAGCTCCGCCGCGAGGCGCGACGGCTCGAGAACCTCGCCCGCTCGCAGGGCCTCGCCTCCGAGACCTGGCATCAGGGCGTCGTCGGCGCCGTCATCGGCGCCGCGGTGCGCGAGCGGCAGGACCGCTCCGAGCCCGGCGAGACCCGCGCCGCCTACCGCGACCGGCTGGAGCGGGCGATGCGGCACGCGCTCGCCGACGAGCTGCGCCGCGTCGAGCCGGGCCTGCCCTTCCTCGCCACCGTCGGCTCGGCGGGACCCTTCATCGGGCTGTTCGGCACGGTGTGGGGCATCATGAACAGCTTCACCGCCATCGCGGCCTCCAACGACACCAGCCTCGCGGTGGTGGCGCCCGGCATCGCCGAGGCGCTGTTCGCCACCGCCATCGGCCTCGCCGCCGCCATCCCGGCGGTGATCGCCTACAACAAGCTGACGACGGCGCTCGGCCGGGCGGCCCAGCGCATGCACGCCTCGATCGGCCTGATCGGCAGCCGGCTGGCGCGCGAGCCCGCCCTGGCGGAGGAGGCTGTCGCATGGCGATGAGCGCCGGCGGTCCTGGCGGCGACCTGACCGGCGAGGACGGCGGCTACCGGCCGATGGCCGAGATCAACGTCACGCCGCTGGTCGACGTGATGCTGGTGCTGCTGATCATCTTCATGGTGGCGGCACCCCTGATGATGGTGGGCGTGCCGATCGACCTGCCGAAGACCAGCGCCCCCAAGGTCAGCCAGCCCAAGACGCCCGTGATCGTCAGCGTCGCCAGAACCGGCGAGATCTATGTCCGCGAGGAGGTCGTGCCGGCCGACCAGATCGTCGCCCATCTGAGCCGGCTCAAGGCCGGGACCGAGGGCGAATCGGTGGTCTATGTGCGTGGCGACCGCGGCATCGAATACGGCAAGGTCATGCAGGTGCTGGGCCAGGTCGGACAGGCCGGCTTCGACAAGGTGTCGCTGATCGCCGAGGCGCAGACGGCGGCGGCTCCCTGAGCCGTGGGCGGGATCCGGCTCTGGACGCTGCTGGTCTCGGCGGCGGCTCATCTGGCCCTGCTGCTGCTGGTGCTGGACTGGACGGAGGATCCGGGTGCCGCCGCCGTCGGGCTGGGCGGCATGGAGGTCGCCCTGGGCCCGGCGGGCGGCGCCACCACCAGCCCGGTGACACCGGATGCGCCGCCGGTCGAGCAGGTGCAGCCGCCACCGCCGGCCGAAGCCGTCGAGGTCGCCGAGGAGGTTCCGCCCGAGCCGCCCACCGAGCCCGTTCCGCCCGAGCCGACGCCGCCGGAGCCGCCCGAGGACCTGCCGGTCGAGGTCGAGACCGCCGAGGCCCCGCAGCCGGCCGTCGCCGAGCCGCCACCGCCGGTCGAGCCCGACACGCCGCCGCTGATCGCCTCGTCGGCGGTCGACCCGGTCGAGACCGTGGCCGCGCTGCCGCAGGAGGTCCGTTCCGAGCCGGTGGCCGCGGCGAGGCCGGTGGAAGTCGAGACCGTCGAGGCGCGCGAGCCGGCCGTCAAGCCGCCGCCGCCGCCCAAGCCGCGGCGCGACCCGCCGCCACGGCCCACGCCGGCACGAGCGCCGACGCCGCCGGCGCCGCAGGCCGTGGCCGAAGCGGCGCCGGCCCCGCCGGCACCGGCCGCCGCCGCACCCGCCGCCGACCCCGGCCCGCCAGCGCCGACGCGCGGCACGCCCGGCGCGGCGCAAGGGGCCGACGTCGACAGCGACGCCGGCGGCGGCGGCATGCCCGGCCCGACGCCCGACTATCTGGGCCTGCTGCGGGCCTGGCTCGAGAAGCACAAGGAGTATCCGAGGCCGTCGCGCAACCGGCGCGAGGAGGGCACGGTGCTGCTGCGCTTCGTCATGGAGCGTTCCGGCCGCGTGGTGTCGCACCGCATCGAGCGGAGCTCCGGTCATCCGGCGCTCGACCGGGCCGTCGAGGAAATGCTGGCGCGCGCCCAGCCGCTGCCGGCCATGCCCCCCGAGATGTTGCAGGCCAAGCTCGAGCTGGTCGTGCCGGTGCAGTTCGCCCTGCGGGGGCCGTAGCCGCCGGCCGACGCGGCTCCTCCACCTCGTTCGCCGCGGGCCGGGTCGTGATCCCGCTCGCCGATGTCACAGGCGGAGCGGCAATTCATGCATTGCCGACCCTACTTTCGAAATGAAATTGGATTGATTCGAGATTACTCGAGCTATATACTTACATCTCAACGATATGAGTATATACGTATTTGAGGCAGAAATGATTCCGTAACAATCGGATTCATTCGAGCATTGCTCCGCGGAATATTGACACATGGCGGTTACATCCCGAGAACGAGCGGGTCGTCGTCGGCTCGCGAGCCGCTGGCGACGATACGGAATCCTGACTTTCGATGAATTTCGCACGGCCGGCCCTTCCCGGCCGTGCCTTGTCCAGCCAGCCAGCCGCGGACGTGGCCAGCCAGCCAGGCGACCCCAAAATGAGAACCGGGAAACCTGCCGAATGCTCGAGTCCGCCGTCCCGCCCCCTGCATCCGACCGTCTTCTGGCGAGCCGCCGCTCCGGCGGCATCCGCTCCAAGGCTCGCCAGCCCGCCAGCTGCCTGGCCGCCGGCATCGCCACCCTGGTGACGGGAGGTGCCGTCGCCCAGGAGGCGGCCCCCACCACCATGGACCCCATCACCGTCGAGGACAGCGCAGCGCCGGCCAACACGCTGCGCCGTGGCCTGGGGCTGGGTCGGCTGCCCGGCACCGTCCAGGAGATGCCGCAAACCATCCAGGTCATCCCGCAGGAAGTCCTCGTCCAGCAGAACGCCACGACGCTGGAGCAGGCCCTGCGCAGCAACATTCCCAGCGTCACCGTGCAGGTCGGCGAAGGCAACGGCGGCATGAACGGCGACATGTTCCGCATCCGCGGCTTCGACGCCAAGGGCGACATCTACATCGACGGCCTTCGTGACTTCGGCGTCTACGTCCGTGACAGCTTCAACATGGAGACCATCGAGGTCCTGAAGGGGCCGTCGTCGCAGAGCTTCGGCATGGGCACCACCGGTGCCGCGATCAACACCGTGTCGAAGACGCCGCGGTTCGAGAACGACTTCTATTCGGGCACCGCATCGGTCGGCAACGCCGACACGCGCCGCGCCACCGTCGACGTCAACCAGGCGATCAACGACAAGGTGGCGGTGCGCCTGAACGGCATGTTCCACCAGTCGCACGTCGAGGACCGCGACGGCATCCAGAACGACCGCTGGGGCATAGCACCCTCCGTGGGCCTGAAGCTCGGCGACGCCACCAACTTCTCGCTCGTCTACTTCTACCAGAACACCGACCGCATTCCCGACTACGGTGTGCCGGTGGTCACCCGGCCCGGCAAGTCGGTCGGCAAGCCGATCACCGAGTATGGGGTCGACCAGAGCAACTGGTACGGCAAGTTCTCGGACGAGGACAAGAGCCAGGTCCACATGATCACCGGTCGGCTCGATCACGAGTTGAACGAGTATGTGACGCTCTACAACGACACGCGGTTCGGCTTCGCCAAGCGCGATTTCAGCCCGAGCCCGGTCAATTGCGGCGGAACCTGCGCCGAGGACTTCTTCGCCGGTGCGGACGCTCCGCAATACACCTTCGGCGGCGGCGGCGGCCCGACCTACAAGCAGGATTCCTGGGGTGCCCAGAACATCACCACCGCGGTCGCCGACTTCAGGATCGGCGAGCGCCGCAACCAGGCCGTCGCCGGCTTCGACGTCTTCTACCAGCACGACGAGCGCGACGCCTATTCGTATGATCCCGGCAAGACCGGCGGCAACATCTTCGATCCGAACAACTCCGACCTCGGCTACGACATCGTCCGGAACCCGAACGGCGACAAGGAAGCCGACGCCCACAACATCGCGTTCTTCGCCAGCAACCGCTTCTGGCTGACCGAGCAGTGGTCGGTGCTGGGCGGCGTGCGCTTCGACTACTACAACAGCGAGTACGAGGTGGCCTCGTCCGACAAGATCGATTCCAAGTCGCTGCAGATCAATCCGCGCGCCAGCGTCATCTACGAGCCGACCCGCGACCAGACCTACTACGCGTCCTATGCCCGCTCGAGCTCGCCGCCCGGCCAGTTCATCACCAACTCGCCGAATCCGCTGGCCGAGAACACGTCCGATCTCGACCCCGAGACCAACGACATCTTCGAGGTCGGCGCCAAGTACAGCGCCTTCGGCGGCCGCCTCGGCCTCACCGGCTCGCTGTTCCTGATCTACAAGGACCGGGTCACCGAGGAGGAGCCGGACGGCACGATCATCGCGTCCAGCGCCTCGCGCCAGCGCGCGCGAGGCGGCGAGCTGGGGGTGACCGGCGTCATCGTCGACGGCTGGGTGGTGAACTTCGCCTACACCTATCTCGACACCGACATCCGTGACGCGAACGACGAGGCGAACATCGGCAACGAGGTGCCCAACGCGCCGGAGAACTCGTTCGCCTTGTGGACCACCTACGATCTCTCGACGGTGATGCCGACCGGCCCGGGTCGGCTGCTGATCGGCGGCGGCGCCACCTACCAGGATCCGCTCTACACCAACGACGCCAACAGTCAGCGCGTGCCCAGCAGCCTCTCCTTCGACGGCCTCGTCTCCTACGAGTACGACAACTGGCGGCTGGCGCTGAACGGCTACAACCTCGCCGATCGCCTCAACTACGCCGGCACGCAGGGCGGCCGCATCGTCCCGGCCGCCGGCCGCACGGTGCTGCTGAGCCTCGGCGCCACCTTCTGACCTCCAGGCCCCGCCGCCGGCATCGCGGTGCCGGCGGCGGCCTTTTCGGAGCTAGCCATCGCCATGCTCGTGCAGATACCCGACGTGCTCACCGCGGCCGAGGTCGCCTATTGCCGCGAGAGGCTGGAGGAGGGGAGCTGGGTCGACGGCCGGGTCACCGCCGGCGAGCAGTCCGCCAAGGTCAAGCACAACCTCCAGATCCCCGAGGATTCGCCGACGGCGCGCGAGCTGGGCGACATCATCCTCAGGGCACTCGGCCGCAACCCGATCTTCAACTCGGCGGCACTGCCGCTGCGCGTGCTGCAGCCGTTGTTCAACCGCTACGACCCGGGCATGAAGTTCGACGCCCATGTCGACGGCGCCATCCGCGCCATGCCGGGCACCGGCATGCGGATCCGCACCGACGTCTCGACCACGCTGTTCCTGACCGATCCCGAGGACTACGACGGCGGCGAGCTGATCGTCGAGGACACCTACGGCACGCACGAGGTCAAGCTGCCGGCGGGGCACATGGTGCTCTATCCGGCGACCAGCCTGCACAGCGTGACGCCGGTGACGCGCGGCAGCCGCTGGTCGTCGTTCTTCTGGACCCAGTCGATGGTCAAGGACGACGGCAAGCGCACCCATCTCTACGACCTGGACATCGCCATCCGCGAGATCCGCCAGGCGCTGCCGGACACCCATCACGGCGTGGTGGCGCTGACCAGCAGCTATCACAACCTGCTGCGCCGCTGGGCGGAGATGTGATGCGCGATCCCGTCCACCCCGATCCTCCACGCAGGGAGCCCGCCGTCGGCGACCGCCTGGTGCGCGCACCGGCACGCGACGTCACCAGCCGCGAGCTGCTGTGCGGCGCGGAGGAGCTGCGCATCCATCACCAGGGCTCGATCTACCGCCTCCGCCTCACCCGCCAGGACAAGCTGATCCTGACCAAGTGACGCGGTCGGCCCTTTGCGCTAACCTCGCATCGATTGTGGAGCCTCGCGCATGACGGCCGTCCGTTCCCTGCCCGATCTGAGCCGCACCGAGGATTTCCTCGCCTGGGTGTGGGCGCAGGAGCGCAAGTTCGAGCAGATCAATGGCCGCCTCGTCATGATGGCGGGTGGCTCGCGCAACCACTCGGCCATCGCCGCCAATACCATCAGGGCCGTGGGCAACCGCCTCGAGGGTCGGCCGTGCCGGGAGTACACTGGCGACTTCCTCGTCGTCGTCGCCGACCAGAACCGTTACTTCCCGGACGTCAGCGTCGCCTGCAACGAGCGGCGGGATTTCACCGACCAGCCGGTGATGGTGGTCGAGGTGCTGTCGCCGGGAACCTATCGCGAGGACATGGGCGAGAAGCTCTCGAACTATCTGCGCACGCCCTCGATGCTCTACGTGCTCTATCTCTGGCAGGATCAGCCGCGCGCCCGGCTGTGGCGCCCGTCCGAGGACGGCGGTGCCGCGCCCAGCAACCATTTCGGCCTCGACACCGTGCTGGAGCTGCCGGCGCTCGACCTGTCGCTGCCGTTCGCCGAGCTCTACCGCGACGTCGACTTCGTCCTTTCCGAGGTCGGCTGACGCGCTCTTGACGATGCATGACCGTTCAAGCACTCTGCCGCGCTGTGGATGGAGAGTGCGGGATGAGCGTCGAGCAAGCCAATCTTCTCATGGGCGGCTTCGGTGACGTCATCGGGCTGGCGGGGCTCGGTCTCGACGAGCAGGGCTATGCCTGCCTGACGTTCGACGACCTGACGGTGAACGTCGAGTACGAGCCGATGCGCGATGCGCTGGCGCTGTTCTCCTGGCTGGGCGGCATCAGGGGGGACCGCGCCGAGCTGTTCGGCGAGCTGCTCGAGGCCAACCTGCGCGCCCACGCCACCGGCGACGCCACGCTCGGCTACGAGCGCTCGGGCGACGGCATCGTCATCATCGACCGGCTGCCGCTGAACGGGCTCGATGTCGCGCGCTTCCAGGAGCGGCTCGAAGCCTACCTCGTCATGGCCGAGCACTGGCGCCGGCGGCTGGACCGCGACGAGGCGGCACCCCAGCAGGGCGGCGCCGGCGACCGGCTGTCGCATTTCCTCCGCGCCTGATTCTCCCGAGGTCCATCCATGACCGAGATAGCTCTGCCGCGCTTCACCCAGGTCGGCCTCAACGAGAAGGTCGGCTTCAGCGGCCCGGACAAGACGGATCTGGCGACGCGGCCGGCCGAGAAGGGCTTCTTCGGCAGGGTGGTCGGCTGGTTCCGCAACCAGAGCAGCGCGCACCTGGCCGAGAAGCGCGAGGTGATGGGCGCCTTCCTCGGCGCCATGCGCAAGGAATACGGCGTGGGCGTCGCCGATCTCGCCTTCAGGCACGGCGTCGGCGGAATCTCCTCGCATTCGCTGCGCGGCACGCAGATCCAGGCGGCGCGCGCCCGTGCCGAGATACTGGCCGTCGACCATTTCCTCGTCTGCCTCAACGGCATCCACAGGGGCGCACCGCTCGGCGCCAGCTTCACCGGCATCATGGCCGACCTCGGCATCGACGCCGGCCGTCTCGACCAGGGCGAGCGGACCCGGCTGGCCGAGGCCGTCTCGGCGCGCATCGCCGCCAAGGCGACGCCGGGGCAGCGGCTGTCATGGGCGGAGGTCAAGGCCGAGGCGCGGATGGCGATCCAGAACACGCCGCGCTTCCGTGCCGCCAGTGAGGTCTCGCACGCGCTGACCTCGGCCAGCCAGTTCGTTCCGGGCTCCGACCCGGTGCCGCTGCAGCGCGCCTTCGACGACTACGTCGACAGCCCGGCCTTCAAGGCCCTGCCGCACGACACCCGCGACGCGATCATGACCAAGATCGCCGACAAGATGGCCTACAAGGACGTCGAGACAGGCATGGCCCTGCGCCTCGCCGATCCGGCCGAGTTCCGCCACACCCTCGACCTCATCGCCTTCGAGGCCATGAGCCCGGCGCAGGTGACGGCGAAGCTCAGGGGCATGAGCGAGCGGGATCTGCTGGCCCTGCTCGATCACGCCTTCTCCGACAAGTCGCCCTATGGCCAGTACCGCGAGGGCGGCTGGGCCATGACGACGGCGCTCAAGCAGATGATATCGGCGCATGGCCTGGGGGCGCCGGCGTTCGACCGTCTGGCCGTCGCCGACAAGGCCGTGCTGCGCAGCCTGATCCAGGGGCTGGAGAGCGGGCGGTTCGACCCGGGCCTGCTGCGCGAGCTGCGCGCCAGCGAGGCCGATCTCAGCGGCGTGCTGTTCGGCCTGCGGGCGGACGCCGAGGAGCACAGCGCCCGCTTCGCCGGGGAGTTCGCGGCTAGGACGGCCCAGGTCGTGGGCAAGCTCGACGCCAGGCTGGCCGAGCTGGGCGTGGCGGGGCGGCAGGACGAGCCGCTGGCGCGCGAGCTGCTGGCGCTGCGCGGCGAGCTGGCGGGCCTGCAGGCGGCGATGCCCGACGGGGAGGCCTTCGCCCGGTTCAACCAGGTGTTCGGCTTCCGCTTCGAGGACACCCCGGCCTTCTCCGATCTCACCGCCCATCACGACGACCCCGACATCGGCCTGCGCCGGCTCGGCGAGGCGTTCGCCCAGGTGGGTGCCCAGCTGCGCGCCTCCGGCAATCCCGACACCCGCGCCGAGACTGCGGCGCTGGGGCGGATGGTCATCGCCCTGCCGACCGCCGAGAAATCGCTCGACTCGATGTCCTATCTGCCCAGCCTGGTCGAGGATCTCTCCGGCACGCTGCAGCGGCTGGGTGCCCGCGACGGCGAGGAGCACAGCCTGCGCGACCATCCGATCCTGGTGTTCGACCAGTCCGGCCCGGCCAAGCTCGCCGCCAACCGCGACTACATCGCCGGGCTGAACGCCCGCACCGGCGCCAACATCGTCCAGGTGTCGATGGCCGAGGTCAACGCGCTGAGCGACAAGCTCGGCCTGCGCGAGCTGTTCGCCACCAGCCAGGACGGCCGCGCCGGCTTCGGCGGGGCCCGCAACATGAGCTTCCTGCTGGCGCCGATGCTGCACAAGGCGATGCGCGATCCCGAGGCCGGCGTCCACAACATGACCGAGCTCGCCGCCAAGCCCAGGGCCTATCTCGAAGGGCTGATGCGCGACGTGCTGAGCGGCACCGGCCACGAGATGGTGCTGATGGGCGACGACGACACCACCGTCCGGCCGGGCTTCATGGACGCCAAGATGCAGCTCGCTGCCCGCTACGAGGACGACTACGCCAAGATCACCACGCTGACGCTCGGCCGCGCCACCACCAAGATCCCGCCGGTGCTCCATCCGTCCGCCCTGAAGGCCATCGCCTTCGACGAGGACGCGATGATCACCGGCCTCGACCAGATCAACGACTCCGTGACCGGGGCGATGCGGGCGACGCAATGGGAAGGCGATCCGAGCAAGGCCGTGGAGCACCAGATGGCGGGTGCCCTGATGCATCCCGGCTCCTGCCTCGACCTGCCGCTGCCGAGCGAGGAGGGCCAGTTCGCCAACTACAAGCACGAGGTGGTCGACTGGCTGGGCTCGGCGCTGCACCATCCGGGAGATCGGTTCAAGCCGGTCGACGAGCGCCTCGGCCAGCTCGGCGGCTACTACAACCAGGCGCAGATCGCCATCGACCTGCTGGGCGTGATCGACAAGCCGCATTCGGACGTGCTGCCGTGGAACGACCGGCGGCTGGCGTTCGACGACATCGGCGGCATCTACGAGCACGCCGCCAGCGCCGAGGTCCAGCGCGGCATCCGCACCGCCTTCATGGCGCGCCTGGTCGACATGCCGGTCAACCAGGAGTTGCTGGACGCCGACCAAGCGTTCCAGACCCTGGAGGCGCGCGACCGCCAGCGCCTCGATGCCGACCCGCTGGCGGCCCAGAAGACCGCACAGGTCAAGTCGGCCTTCCTGGGAGCCAGCGCCTCCTACGCCACCGCCGTCGCCTATCGCGACAAGCTGGTCGAGCATCTGCTGGCGGCGTTCCGTCTTACACCGCCCAGCCCCGAGAAGGCGGCGATCGAGCAGCGGCTGGCCGACGACCCCGACGACAAGGCGGCGAAGAAGGATGCGTTGCAGCACCTGGTCGCCCACGGCGGGCCGGGCCTCGACGTCATGCTGCGTGTCTGCGTCAACGACGCCGCCACGGCGACGCCGGGCTTCGCCGGCAGCGACATCGCCAAGAGCATGCAGGTGGTCGCCACCTCGACGCTGTTCCGCTTCGGCGAGCTCAGCCATCGCCTGGCCGAGATCTACAATGGTTGAGCCCGTGCGGGGTGGCACCCGCACGGTGGGGCCGAGCCCATGCGACACCCGCACGGTTGACGGCGCCGTCGCCAGCTTCCTACTTGCCGCGCACGAGCAGGGGAGTGGGGCAATGGCGAACGTCCGCGTCGAGAGCGATACCTTCGGGCCGATCGAGGTGCCGGCCGACCGCTATTGGGGTGCGCAGACGCAGCGCTCGCTGCAGAACTTCAAGATCGGCGGCGAGCGCATGCCGGCGCCGCTGGTGCGTGCGCTCGGGATCGTCAAGCTGGCGGCCGCACGGGTCAATGTCCGCATGGCCCAGCTCGACGGCAGGCTGGGCCAGGCCGTGGCCAGCGCCGCCCAGGAGGTCGTCGACGGCAAGCTGACCGACCACTTCCCGCTGGTGGTCTGGCAGACCGGCTCCGGCACCCAGTCGAACATGAACGCCA
>DAOLFG010000100.1:0-15293 GCA_035326425.1 Geminicoccus sp.
GAGCATCTGACTACGGATCAGAAGGTTGAGGGTTCGACTCCTTCCGGGCGCGCCAGTTTCCCCAAGGGCTTCTTGGCATCTTCGAGCGGAGTCGCTGCACACGAGCGCAGCGGAACGCACCGAGATGCAATTCCGCGTCCCCGACGCGTCCCCAAGGAACCCTTCATGGCCGACTTCGTCCCCCTGGACGTGCAACGCGCGGCGGCCGAGTACGCCCGCATCCATGCCCTGCTGTTCGACGGGTGGGATTCACGTCCGAGCATCTGATCGCCCTGGCGTCGGCGCTGAGCCAAAACGCCCAACAGATCATCATGGGCCTCGGCATGCGCGACAGCGGCACGGCCGCGCGCGCTCGAGCCGCCGTCCTGGCGCTGCTCACGCTCGGCCACGGCTATGAGCCGCTGGCGGGATCGTCCATCGCCAACCAGATCGGGCTCTACCTCGATGACATGCCATCGAAGGTCGATCGGGCAGCCGCGCTCTCCCGCCTCATCTCCGAGGCGATGGAGATCTACCCGCGCAAGGCCACGATGAAGCTGCGGCTCGACGACAGCGAGGCGGTGCCGGTCCTGTCGTGATCTTCGCCACCCCGGAGCGGCTGGCCCATGCACGGAACCGCTTGACGGCATAGCCGGTGCCGTTCGAGCAGCCGAAGCGGATCGGCGAGGTGTCGGTTCTGCCCTGAAACCAGACGTTGTCGGCGAAGCAGTCCTCGCAGGTGCCGTCTGCCCAATTCGTGTTGTGGTTGATGAACAGGATCTGGCGGCAGTCGCGCGCAACGATCGTGTCGACGCCGCCGTGCCTGATGCCCAGCTCCCAGGTCACGACCTGGTCCTGGTTGCCGAGGTAGTTGGAGGCTTTCAGGGTTACCGCCAATGCCGCCCTGGAATCCGACCGCTGCCAGCAGCGCAGGAACAGGGCCTTCAACGCCTTCGGGCCGGCCTTGGCGAGCTTGGCCTGCTGGCCCTCGGCCCGGCCGTAGCTCAGCGGATCGCGCCCGGCCTTCTTCTCGAAGCCGGCGGGCATCTTCCAGCCATGCTCGCGAAGGAGCTCGCGCGCCTTGTCCATGAGCTTCAGCTCGAAATGCGACAGGTTGATCGCCCGCATCCGCGTCGCGTCGATGCGCGACCAGACGCAGTGGGCGTGCCTTCTGCCTTCCTTCTCGTGGAAGACGATGGCCCGCGGCTGGCCCTTCAGGCCCAGCCGCTTCTCGATGTCGGTGATCGCCGCCTCGAAGGCCTTGACCGACACGTTGGCCTTCGGCGGCGGGTTCAGGCTCAGCGAGAACAGGAACTGTCGGCACTTGGTGCCGAGGCTGATGGCGTGGGCTTCCTTCAATGCACCCGGCAGATCACGGGCGACGAAGCCGCGCAGCTCGTGCACCTCGACATGGTCGTTGTCGATGTCATTGAGCAGATGGCGGGCCAGGGCCATGCCGCCGCCACGCTGGCTGGCCTTGAGGATCACGGGACATCCCGCCCCAGCGCCGCCAGCAGCGCCTGGCGCAGCTCGACGACAAAGGCATAGGCCTCGTCGATCCGGGCCGTGGTGTCGCCATCGACCGGCAGCGTGCCGAGATGGGCGTGGTGGGCCAGCTGGTTGAGGTTGTTGGCGATGTGCCACTGGCCGAGCAGCGCCAGGGCCTGGGCCATCGCCTGCTGGTCGGCCACCGGCCGGTAGTCATGCCGGCCGGGCCTGGGCTTTTCGCCACCTTTGGCGAAGACCCGCTGGCGCACGAAGGCGCTGACCGACATCCCGGCACTCAGCCGGGCCAGCTGCTCGGCCTCGGCAGCGGTCAGCCGCAGCGTGATCCGCGGTGAGGATCGGCCGCGGCCACGCTCAGGACGCGGAGGCCGGGCCGCTTCGGCAAAGGCTTCCCGCAGGGAAGGATATGAAAAATCCCTGCCGCCCGTCACGGAGCCGGCCCTTGCGGGCCTCGCTCCAAGCTCTTCAGATGGATGTTCCAGTCATGCAGAATATCGAATAGCGCGTTCGAAGCCTCTCCGTCGAGGCACGCCAGGAAATTCTCGGACAAATTGGTCGATTGCCTCCGGTCGAGACGAGGCTTCGGTAATTTTTCGGTAGCATGCGGCGTTGGCCGGCCCTGAATCCTGCCGGATCGAGGGGCGAGCGGGCCGGAGCATGCCGTCTCGGGGCCGCCTTCCACTCCCCGGAACTGCGCTTGCGAAGCGGACTGGCAGCTCGGACCTCGACCTGAGCAGTCGGAGGTGAGCTGTCGCGGTTCTTCGGTACTGGAACCCGCTGAATCCCGTCACGGCATCCGCCCGCGCCCGGCCTCGAGCGCGGCCAGCATTTGTGCCAGATGCTCGGTCATAGCGGCTACGGCCGGGCTGGGCCGGCGGCGTCGGGGGAGGATCAGGCCGACGCGTAGAGCCGATATGCGCCTCTCGGTCAGCGGGACCGCGACCACCTCGCCTCTGGCGATCTCCTCGACGAAGCCGATGCGCGAGTAGAAGGCGACGCCGAGCCCGGCGCGGACCATGTGCTTGAGCATGCCGAGATTGTTGGCGACCAGCAGCGCCCGGCTGGAGGTCTTGGCCGCCGCCAGCTCCGCATCCATCGCCGAGCGGGTCGGCCGCGTGTCGGGCTGGAAGAGCAGGGGATAGCGGGCGCACTCGACGAAGCTGGTGGTTTCCCGGTCGGCGAGCGGATGGCTCGCCGCTACCATGGCGCAGATCGGTGACGGCACGTCGAAGGCGAAATGCACGTCGGCATGGCTCTCGAGATCGAAGCTGATGCCGATGTCGGCCTCGCCCTCGGCGACGCGCACGGCGATCTGGTTGGGATCGCAGGCTTCGACAACGAAGCGCACCGCCGGATGGCGACGGTGGAAGCTCTCGATGGCACGGGGCAGGGCCTGGACGAACAGGCTGTCGAGGCTGGCTATGCGGACGATGCCGCTCTTGACGCCGCGCAGGCCGGCCAGCTCGCCTTTGATGCGGTCGAACTCGTGCAGCGTGCCGCGGGCGTGGCGGATCACCAACTCGCCGGCGGGCGTGAGGCGAAGGCCCTTGGGCAGCCGCTCGAACAGCTGCACGCCCAGCTCGGCCTCGATCTTCAGGATCTGCCGGTTGACCGCCGAGGCGGCGACGTTGAGCCGCTCGGACGCCTGCCGGATCGAGCCGGCGCGGGCGACCTCCTCGAGATAGCGCAGGACGGCGGCGTGCATGGCCCGAACAGCCTAGCGCGAGCGCTCCGGCTGTCGATGCCGGAGGCCAGGCGCGGTACGAGGGCTCGCCGCAGCGCGTGACGCAGGCGGCGTAGGCGGGCGGTGCGCGGATCCTTGCCGATCGGGCTCAGCTGGCGAAGTCGGCGCCGTCGCGCGCCAGGATGCGCTTGACGCTCTCCAGATGCATCCGGGCGCTCTCCGGGTCGCCCTCGCGCATCTGTGCGGCACATTTGCGGGCGATCGCCTCGGGCACCGGGACCAGCTTGCGGCCGGTGCTCATCGCCTTGACCTGCGCCTCGGCGGCGCGCTCCAGGTAGTAGAGATCGTCCCAGGCCTCGGCGATGGTCGGGCCCACCACCATGACGCCGTGGTTGCGCATGAACAGGATGTCGGCGTCGCCCATGGCGGCGGCGATGCGGTCGCCTTCGCTCTCGTCGAGCGCCAGGCCGTTGTAGCTCTCGTCGACGATCGTACGGCCATAGAACTTGAGCGAGGACTGCACGGCCCAGGCCAACGGCTCGCCCTCGATCATGGTGAGCGCCGTGGCGTTCGGCATGTGGGTGTGGAAGGCGGCCCGGGCGCGCGGATTGTGCATGTGCAGGCGGGCGTGGATGTAGAACGCGGTCGCTTCGGGCTTGCCGTCGCCTTCGACCACGTTGCCGTGGAAATCGCAGATCAGCAGGCTGGAGGCCGTCACCTCGGCAAAGGCGAGGCCGTAGGGGTTGACGAGGAAAAGGTCGTCGCGGCCGGGCACCATGGCTGAGAAGTGGTTGCAGATACCCTCGTGTAGGCCGAGGCGGGCGGCCATGCGCAGGGCGGCGGCGAGATCGATGCGGGCCTGGGCGACCGCATCCTCGTCGAGGAGGCTGTTGCGCAGGAGCGGCGGCACGCTCCCAACCCCCTGAAGCTCGTGGCCCACGGATCCCCCTCAGTTGGCGGCGTGGGAGGCTATTAGCGGATGATCCTTGTCGCTGCGATAGGTGTCGGCGAGGCCGCCGGGTGAGCCCCAGCCGGTGACGGCCTCGCCGAAGAACTCGCGGTTGGCCTCGGCATAGGCGGCCCAGCGCGCCGGCACGTGGTCCTCCTCGTAGATCGCCTCGACCGGGCAGACCGACAGGCAGAGCCCGCAATTGATGCATTCCTCGGGGTGGATGTAGAACATCCGGCCACCCTCGTAGATGCAGTCGACCGGGCAGACCCGGGCGCAGGCGCCGTCCTTCACGTCGACGCAGGGCTCGGCGATCACATAGGGCATCAGCGGCCCTGCCAGACCGGCTTGCGCTTCTCGACGAAGGCGCGGACGCCTTCCAGACCGTCCTCGCTCTGCAGGGCACGGATCAGCGGCTCGCTGCGGTGCGCCTGCGCTTCGACAGCACTCAGCTGGGCGGTGCGGCGGACGGTGTGCTTGATGGCACGGATCGACAGGGGCGCGCAGGCCAGCACGTCGGCGACCCAGCGGTCGACGGCGGCGTCAAGCTCGGCGCGCGGCACCACCTCGTTGATGAGACCCCAGCGCGCCAGCTCGGCCGCCTTCATCCGCTTGGCCGTCAGCATCATGCCCATGGCGAGGTTGCGCGGGATCAGCCGCGGCAGCAGCACCATGCCGCCATCCAGCGGCAGCCGACCGACGCGAGGCTCGGGCAGGGTCAGCTCGGCCTCCTCGGCGGCGACGACGATGTCGGCACCCAGCACCATCTCAAAGCCGCCGCCCAACGCGAAGCCGTTGACGCGGGCGATCACCGGGATGTCGAGCGTCGTGCGCAGTGCTATGCCGCCGAAGCCGCCGGGCCGCGGTGCGGCCCAGTATTCGAGGCCGTTCTTGCTGCTTTCGTCCTTCATGTCGGCACCGGCGCAGAAGGCGCGCTCGCCGGTACCGGTGAGAACGATGCACCTCACGTCACTGCTACGTTCCAGCTCCTCCCAGATTTCGATCAGCCGCTTCTCGGTCGCGGAGTCGACCGCATTGAGGCGTTCCGGCCGATCGATGGTGACGCGGGCGACGTAGTCCTTGATGTCGAGATGTACGGTCATGCTGCTACCACTACACAGCTTGCGCTGGGCGCAGCCGTGTCCATGTGCTGTAGTGTTGATCGATGCCGCTCAGCAGCCGGGAGATCATCCGCAAGCTCGTCGCCGACGGCTGGGTCGAGGTCGCTCAAAAAGGCTCGCACAAGCAGTTCCGGCATCCGACGCGGCCCGGTAGCACGACGGTGCCGCATCCGAAGAAGGAGCTGCCCATTGGCACCATTCGGGCGATCGAGCGCCAAAGCGGCGTCAAGCTTCTGTAGGGGATTCCTATGGCCACCTATGTCGCTCTGCTCTCGAAGGACGCCGACAGCGACTATGGCGTCCACTTCCCCGACTTTCCCGGCTGCGTCACGGCGGGCTCCAACCTCGACGAGGTGAGGGCAATGGTCCAGGAAGCATTGTCCTTCCACATCGAGGGGCTTGCCGAGGATGGGCGGCGGCTGCCAGCCGCGACTCCGCTGGCCGGGGTCATGGCCGATCCAGAGAATGCCGGCAGCTTCCCGTTTCTGGTCCGAGTCGACCGGAAGTCGGGCGCCGCCGAGGTCGACGCCAGCCTGAACGATGCGTTCACGCAGGCGCGGCTGGCGGCGGCGCAGGCTGCCTGACGAGAGCATCACGCCGCGGCATCCAGCGACAGGCCGAGCTCGCGCAGGATTTCGGCGTTGTGCTCGCCGAGCTTGGGCGGGGCGTGGCGGACTTCCAGGGCGGCGTCCGACATGTCGATGGGGGTGCCCATCAGCTTGACCGGGCCGCCCTTCGAGGGCGCCAGCTCGACGATCATCTTGTTGATGATGGTCTGCGGGTCCTCCAGTGCCTCGGCGAGCGTGCGGACGGGAGCGCAGAGGATGTCGACGGCCTCGAGGCGCTCGACCCAGTGCTTGGTGGTGCCTTGGGCGAAGCGGGCGCGGAACAGGGCCTGCAGCTCGGGACGATGCTCCTTCTGGCGCTCGAGTGTCGAGAAGCGCTCCTCCTTGGACAGATCCTCGAAGCCCAGGGCCTCGCAGATGTCGCGCAAGGGGTTCTCCTTGAAGGCACCGACCATGGCCACGGCACCGTCCTCGGTCTCGAAGCAGCCGGACAGCGGCATGACCGCCCAGTTCAGGTCGCGGCCGCGCATCATCCACATCGCGGCCTCCTGCATCTGCATCGCCAGCATGGAGCTGTAGAGCGACACGGACACGAGCTGGCCGTGGCCGGTCTTCTCGCGCTGCATGAGCGCCAGCAGGATGCCCTGGACCAGGTGCATGCCGGCCGAGTAGTCGGCGAGAGCGGTCGGATAGGTCGCCAGCGGATGGTCGGGGTCGGCCTTGCGGCGCATCACGCCGGTCATGGCCTGGGCCATCACGTCCTGGCCGCCCTTCTGCTTGTATGGCCCTTCGAGGCCGTAGCCGGTGCCGACGGCGAAGATGATGCGCGGGTTGAGCTTGCGGCAGTCCTCCCAGCCGAAGCCCATGCGGTCCATGACACCCGGGCGGAAATTGTTGACCACCACGTCGGCGCGTTCGATCAGCCGGCGGACCACCGCCTTCTGGTCCTCCTGGCGCAGGTCGAGGGCGAGGCTACGCTTGTTGCGGTTGAGGGACGAGAATACCGGATTGTTGAGGCCGTCCGGGTCCTCGCCGACCGACCAGCGCGACAGATCGCCGGCCTTGGCGCGCTCGACCTTGATGACGTCGGCGCCGTAGTCGGCCAGCATCTGCGTGCAGCAGGGGCCGAGCATCACCTGGGTGAAGTCGACGACGCGCACGCCGTCGAGCGGAAGCGGGCTCATCTGTTCTCTCCGAAAGCTCAGGCGGCGGCGTCGAGGACCAGGGCGTTGGCCGACGGCCTGTCGCCCGGATCCGCACCTTGCGCGCGAAGGGTCTTCTGCAGCTTCGCCACGTCGACGTTGCGGACGGTCACACCGGCCGACAGCGCCAGGGCCGCGGCGGTGCCGGCGGCCTCGCCCATCGCCATGCAGGGCGGGATCTCGCGGCTGATCTTCTGTGCGGCCGGCGTCACCGAATAATGCCGGCCGGCGACCAGCAGCTGGTCGACGTCCTGCGGCAGCAGAGCGCGGTAGGGGGTGTAGTAGTCGCGGCCGCGGGCCACGCTGTCCCAGAAGTGGCGGCGCTTGACCACGTCCTCCTTGGTGACGACGTAGGCACCCTCCAGCATGCGGGTCTGGCGCACGCCGGTCTGCGGCGCGAAGTCGACGACGTAGGCCTTCTCGAAGCCCGGCATGCTCTCGCGAGCATAGTCGAGCAGGCGGTGCATGCGGGCGCGGCCTTCGAGCTCGGCCCTGGTGAGGTCGGCGACCTTGATGCCGTCGAGCCCGGCCATGTGCGGGCAGTTGCACCAGACGATTCCGGGCAGTGGCGTGCGCAGCCACCAGAAGTCCCAGGAGCCGCCGATGATCCGCTTGGCCTCGCGGTCGACCACGTCGAAGCGCTCCGGCTCCTCGAACTGGAACCGTTCGGCCGCCTCTACGTCGACGCCGCCCAGGCGCGACACGGTGGTGAGGATGAACGAGCCGCCGGCGAATTTCGCCCCAGCCGAGGCGGCGACGTCGAGGTCGCCTGTGGTGTCGATCACCACTTTCGCCAGCAGCGCCTGGCGGCCCTCCTTGGTCTCGACGACGATGCCGCGCGCCTTGCCGTCCTCGACGATGGTCGAGGAGAACCAGCTGTGCAGCCGCAGCTGGACGCCGGCCTCACCCACCATGTCGTAGGCCGCGCGCTTGAAGCCGTCCGGGTCGAAGGCGGCGGCGAAACAGATCGGGTGCGGCTTGGTGTGGGTGTGGAAGTCGAAGGTGCCCCAGCGGGCCCATTTGCGCCACATGGGCTCGGTGCCGCGCACCGCCGGATCGCGGTCGGCATCCGGCGGGAACACCGCGAGACCCCACTTGGCCATGCGGTGGATGATCTCCATCCCGATGCCCTGCACGGTGATCTCGGTACCGTTGTGCATGTCGTCGAGCACGAGCACCATGCCGCCGGAGGCGAGGCCACCGAGATAGGGGTAGCGCTCGACCAGGGTGACGGTGGCACCGTTGCGGGCGGCGGCGACGGCGGCGCTGAGGCCGGCGGGGCCGCCGCCGACGACCAGCACGTCGCTCTCGTCGACGACCGGGGCCTCGCGAGCGGGCTCGTTGAACGTGGCCATGTCAGGCCTCCCAGGCGAAGGGTTGCTGCCGGCTCAGTGGACGGCCGGCGATTTCCAGCGGATGACGCGGTGCTCGACCCACGAGGTGATGGCGAAGAGTGTCACCGCCAGCAGGGCGCCCACCAGCACGGTGGCGTAGAGCAGCGGCGAGCGGAAATTGTAGGTCGCCTCGATGATGAGAGCGCCGAGGCCGAAGTTCGAGCCGATCCACTCGCCGACGAGCGCACCGATCACGCAGGTGGTCGAGGCGATCTTGAGGGCCGCGAACAGGAAGGGCAGCGAGCTCTGGATGCGCAGCTTCCAGAAGATTTCCGACTTGCTGGCCGAGAGCACGCGCATCAGCTCGAGCATCTGCGGGCTCACCGCCTTCAGGCCGCGCACCATGTTCACGAGCATCGGGAAAAAGCAGATCAGCGCCGCGATCATGATCTTCGGCGCGTAGCCGTTGCCGAAGATCAGCACGAGGATCGGGGCGATGGCGATGATCGGGATGGTGTGGAAGAACACCGCCAGTGGATAGAAGGCGCGCTCGGCGGTGCTGTTGTGAACGAACCAGATGGCGAGCAGGATCGCCGTCAGGTTGCCGAAGAAGAAGCCGAGCAGGGCCTCGAACAGCGTCGGCCAGAAGTTGCGCAGCAGCAGCATGCCGTCATTGGCGAACACCATCACCACGTCGAGCGGGCTGGGTGCGATGAACTGCGGCACCTGGAAGACGGTGATGATCAGCTGCCAGAACACCACCGCACCGACAGCGGCGAGAATGGCCGGCATCCGCTCGCGCCAGCGATCGGCGCTGGCCTGCCGGCTCTTCGCCGGCAATGCCGCGGCCTTGGAGAGGCTCGTCGCCATCAGCAGGTCTCCAGCAGCTGGCGGAGATGGGCGGTGATGCGCACGAACTCGATGGTGTCGCGCATGGCGAGCTTGCGGGGGAACGGCAGGTCGACCGTCACCAGCTCGCGCACCCGGCCCGGATGTGAGGCCAGCACCAGCACCTGCTGGCCGAGGAACGCGGCCTCCGGGATCGAGTGGGTGACGAAGACGATGGTCGTCCCCGTCTCCTGCCAGATCCGCAGCAGCTCCTCGTTGAGCTTGTCGCGGGTGATCTCGTCGAGCGCCCCGAACGGCTCGTCCATCAGCAGGACACGCGGCCGGCAGACCAGGGCGCGGGCGATGGCGACGCGCTGGCGCATGCCGCCCGACAGCTCGTGTGGCAGGGCGTTCTCGCGGCCGGACAGGCCGACCAGCGCCAGCAGGTCCTCGGGCTTGGCGTAGTTGTGCGTCCGTGCCTTGCCGCCGACCTCGAGCGGCAGGCGGACATTGTCGATGGCGGTGCGCCAGGGCAGCAGCGTGGCGTCCTGGAAGACGAAGGCGAAGTCACGGTCGCGGCGCGCCTGCTCGGGCGTCTTGCCCAGGACGCTGAGCCGGCCTTCGCTCGCCGGAACGAGGTCGGCGATGGCCCGCAGCAACGTGGACTTGCCGCAGCCGGACGGCCCCAGCATGGTGACGAGGCCGCCGGCCGGCAGGTCGACCGAGACCTTCTCCAGGGCGGTGACGGTGCCCGCGTCGCTCTCGAAGCGAACGGTGAGGCCCTGGACGGAGACCGCGACGGGCGAGGCCTCCTCCAGGCGAAGGGCGGCTGCGGCCATCAGCCGATCTGCATCCGCAGGTCCTTGGTGGCGTCGAGCACCGCCAAGGTCATCACGTCGTCGACGGTCGGCGTGGTCCCCTTGAACTGGCCGAGCTGGTTGTAGATGTCGATCTGAGCCTGCCAGTTCTCGCGCGTCATCTGGCCCCAGCCACGCGCCTTGGTGGCCTCGCCGAAGCTGTAGTCGATCACCGGGCCCACGGCCTCGAGCTCGCTGGCGCGGTCGAGGTTCGGATAGGCGGCGACCAGGATGTCGACCGCCTCCTCCTGGTTGTGCCTGGCGAACTCCCAGCCCCGTGCCGCGGCGCGCAGGAAGCGCGCCAGCGCGTCCTCGTGCTCGCCCAGCTGCTCGTCGGTGGCGTAGTAGACGTTGGCGTAGAGCTGGATGCCGGTGTCCCACAGGCGCATGTCGACGCGGTCGGGGCCGAGTACCTTGAGCGCGTTGGTGTTGGTCAGCCAGCCGGTGACCGCCTGGACCTGTCCGTTGACGAGCTGGCCCATGTCGGCACCCATGTTGACCAGCGTCACCTGGTCCTCGGCGATGCCGTTCTTGGCCAGCAGTGCCCTGGCCAGGATGAAGGCGGTCGGCTGGGTCGCGATCGTCTTGCCGATCATGTCCTTGGGCTCGCGGATCGCCGCCGAGGACAGGGAGAAATAGGTGAAGGGATGGGTATGGTAGCCGGCGGCGAAGGCCTTGACCGGGATGCCGGCGGAGCGGGCCAGCATCAGCGACGGGCTGGAGGAGAGCTGGCCGACCTGCGAGCGGCCGGCAGCCACGGAGGCGACGCCGTCGACGTTGGGGCCGCCGGGCGTGATCGAGAACTCCACGCCTTCCTCGGTGAAGAAGCCCTTGTTCTGCGCCACGATCTCGCCGAGCAGGCCGTTCGACACCAGCCAGCCGAGCTGCATGTCGACCTTGACCAGATCGGCGGCGCGCGCCGTGACGCTGATCAGGCTGGACATGGCACCCATCGTGCCGAGCGCTGCGCCCGTGCGCAGCAGGTCGCGACGCTGCCAGGAGCCGGCGGCTGGGATTCGCATACGGTCCACTCCCGTCGTTATGGGCCGCATCGCGGCCGTGTGTTGGGGGATCCGCGGCGTCGTCGCCGCGTCTGCTTTTTTGGCCCGGATACTTCTGCTGGACCGGAACGATGCGCCGGCTTTGCGAGCGAAGGAAGAACCGATTTTCGCGATGCGCGTTGCCGAATCGGCAACGACTACGGCAACAGGTGCGGCGTCCAGGGGCTGGCTGGTCACACTCGAGCCTGACATAGGCCGGGGAGATCCGGGATCGTCAGCCGGCCCATCGAGCGTAAACGGCATTTCGAGGATGCCGTCGACATGGGCGCTCCGCTGATGAGCTCGACGAGATCGGCTTCGGGGAAGGCCGAGGCCAGCTGTCGGCCACGTTCGGCGACATCGACCGGCGGGACGGGCCGGGCGTTCTGCTCCGCCCGGCGTGTCGCGCTAGACGAACACGATGTCGCTGCCGGCCTCCAGGGGCTCCCTGACACCCTGGAGGAACAGGCCGTTGTCGCCGGCCGTCACGATCAGAAGTCCCCGCCCATAGATGCCTGATGTGATGACGACCTGGGTGATGTCTCCCGCTCCGGTGCCGGAGATTTCGAGGTGGTCGCGGCCGGATTCGAATCGGTGATCACGTCGTGATCGTCGCCGCCCCAGCCGTGGATGGTGTCGTTGCCGTGGAAGTGTGGCGCGGACGGTGGCCCGACATCCTCAGGTCTGCGGCCAGACCACGCCGCGGTCGCCGCGCGGCATCTTCTCGACGCCCTTGAAGACGAACTTCTGGATCCGCTTACCCTCCCAGGTCTCGGTCGTGTAGATGTTGCCGTTGGAGTCGGTGGCGATGCTGTGCGGGCCGTAGAATTGGCCGGGCTGGCGGCCACCGGAGCCGAAGCTGCCGATCTCCTCGAGCGTCGCGCGCTCGATGATCCGGACCTTCTTGTTCATGCCGTCTATGATGTACATGAAGCGCTGCTGGTCGTCGGCCGAGAACGCGATCTCCCAGGTCGAGCCGGAGCCCAGCGTCTCCTTGCCGAAGAACGCCTCCTTCACGAAGGTGCCGTCCGGGTTGAAGACCTGGACGCGGTCGTTGGCGCGGTCGCAGACGTAGACCAGACCGTCGACGGTGCGCTGGACGCAGTGGACGGGGTTGCGGAACTGCTGGGCGGGCGGCGCCTTCGGGTCGTAGGGGCCGAGATTGGTGTCGTCCGGTTTGTTGCCGTAGGCACCCCAGAACCGCTTCATCTTGCCGGTGTCGGCGTCGAGAACCGCGACGCGCTTGTTCAGATAGCCGTCGGCGACATAGGTCTCGTTGGTCTCCGGATCGACCCACAGCTCGGCGACCCGGCCGAAGTTCTCGAGATCGTTGCTGCCGGCGTTCTTGCCGATCCCGCCGACCTGCAGCAGGAACTTGCCGTCGTTGGTGAACTTCAGCAGGTGCGCGTCCTTCTCGCCGTTGCCGCCGATCCAGACATTGCCCTTATAGTCGACGTGGATACCGTGATTGGACTGCGGCCATTCGTAGCCTTCCCCGGGGCCGCCCCAGGACTTCACGAGATCGCCCGCCTGGTTGAACACCAGGATGGGCGGCGCACCCTCGCAGCATTCGGCGATGGGCGGGCTGGTCTCGGCACTCTTCTCGTTGTTGTGCAGCGTGTCCGAGCTGCGGTGGATCATCCAGATCTGGTCCTGATCGTCGACCCAGACGCCGATCGAGGCACCCAGCAGCCAGCCGTTCGGCAACGGCTTCGGCCACAGCGGATCGACCTCGAACTTCGGTGCATCCACCATGTTGTCCTGCGCCGAGGCGCGATCGTGCAGTACCGCCTGGGCCACGCCCAGGCCGGCGATCACGGCGATCGCGGCGCCATAGCGAAGTCGATTGCGGACCGGGCCGAACTTCATTGCTGCTCCTCCCCGCACTGGCGCAGGCCGGCGCATCGGCCGACCTGGCCGCCATCTGCCTGACCGCGGATATTAACCTTCCGGTTGTGACTTGTCAGTGATTCATCCGCGGCGTAGTCGAATCGGCCGAATGCTTGCGGGGGAGGGTTGCGCCGTGGCCATCGACTGTGTCGTGACCATCGCCAGGCGTTGTTTTACCATCGCCGCATTGTTGTGGTGCAGCATGACGATTGTTGCACATGCGCACGACATCCCGGCGCAGGCTCGCATCCACGCCTTCGTCAAGCCCGAGAACAACACGCTGGAGCTCTTGATACGGGCGCCGATGCAGGCGATGCAGGAGATCGAGTTTCCCACCCGCGGGCCCGGCTATCTCGAAGTCTCCCGCGCCGACGAGGCGTTGCGCGGCGCAGCAAAAGTCTGGCTGATCGACCTCATCGACGTCTACGAGAACGGTATGCGGCTACCCGCGCCGGAGATCGCCGCCGCGCGGGTGACACTCCCGTCCGACAAATCCTTCGAAACGTTCGAGGCCGCTCGCGCACATGTGAACGGCCCGAGGCTCGCCGACGACCTGGATCTCTACTGGGCGCAGCAGCTGCTCGACGTGCTGCTGGTCTATCCGATCCGGTCCGACCGCTCGGACTTCGCGATCCGGCCCCGCCTCGAGGCCTTCGCCACCAACTTGTCCTCGGTCTGGCGCTTCCTGCCGCCGGGCGGGGCGGTGCGCGCCTTCGAGCTCGGTCCGGAGCCGGGCCTGATCCTTCTCGATCCGGGGCCGGGACAGGCGGCGGCGAGCTTCCTGGCGCTCGGCTTCTGGCACATCCTCGAGGGTACCGACCACCTGTTGTTCCTGCT
Organism: Geminicoccus sp.; assembly: GCA_035326425.1. GTDB lineage: Bacteria > Pseudomonadota > Alphaproteobacteria > Geminicoccales > Geminicoccaceae > CALKJU01. The sequence goes on from DAOLFG010000100.1 coordinate 13,794, forward strand.
CTGCCTCGTGGTGCCGTTCCGGCGGCTGAAGCCGCTGATCGTGCTGGTGACTGCCTTCACGGTGGCGCACTCGATCTCGCTCACCGCGGCGGCCTTCGGCTTCGCTCCCGAGGCCTTGTGGTTCACGCCGCTGATCGAGACGCTGATCGCCGCCACCATCGTCTACATGGCGCTCGAGAACATCGTCGGCAGCAATGTGCACCGGCGCTGGATGATCGCCTTCGCCTTCGGCATCGTGCACGGCTTCGGCTTCTCGTTCCTGCTGCGCGAATCCTTCCAGTTCGCCGGCGATCACCTGCTGGTGTCGCTGGTCGCGTTCAACCTGGGCGTCGAGATCGGCCAAGTGGCGGTGCTCATCGTGCTGGTGCCGGCGCTCGGCCTGCTGTTCCGCCACGTCACCGGCGAGCGGCTGGGCATCGTCATCGTCTCGGCGCTGGTGACCCACACCGCCTGGCACTGGATGATGGAGCGCTGGGACGACCTCTCGCAGTTTCCGTTGCCGTCGCTCGATGCCGCCTTCCTCGCCGGCGTGACGCGGGCGTTGTTCGCGGCGTCGCTGCTGGCTGCCGCGGTGTTCGTCGTCGACCGGCTGCTGAAGCTCGGGCCGAGGCTGGCACGCTATCGCAGCGAGGGGGCTGCTGGCCTTCTGGCAGCGCCCTCGCCCGACGTCTTCTCCCGCTAGGGTGCCAGCCAGCGCAACAGCGGCGAGGCGATCAGGAAGATGCCGAGCGCGCCCAGGACGGTAGCTCCTGCCCGTGGCACCAGCGTCTGGCGGTGCGCGACGCGGGCAGCGCCGCCGATGGTGGAGCCGGCGAGGATCCATGTCGAGCCGACGGCTGCGGTCAGCGCCAGGAAAGCGGCGAGGTAGAGCCAGGGGCGGGGGGCATCGAACGGGATCACGCCCAGGGCAAAGACGATGGTCTTGGGGTTGAGCAACGTGGTGACGAAGACCTGGGCCGGCGTGACGACCCGCCGGTCCTCGACCATGGCGGCGCCGCCGATGCGCCACAGTCGCCAGGCGAGGTAGAGCAGGTAGCCGCCGACGATGCAGCGCAGGCCGGTGGCAACGGCAGGGGTCGCCGCCACGAAGGGGCCGAGCAGCAGCGCCAGCGCCAGGATCGAGATCAGATAGCCCGTTGCCTCGGCCGGCAGCAGCCGCAGCGATCGCTGCAAGCCCACGGCGGCGCCCGAGGTGGCGAGCAGCGTGTTGGTGGGACCGGGCGTGGCGAGGATGGCCAGCACGGTCAATGCGAACAGGATCGGCTCTTGCATCGCGCCGGCATAGAAGCGCCGTCCTGTCCGGACAACACGGGGCGGACATTTTGAAGCGGTCGGAGCGGTCCCAGAGCAATTTCGGTCCGACCGAAAATGCTCTGATTCCGATTTGCCTATCGGCCTCTTGGCCTACTTGAGGCTAGAGCGGCTTCACGATACGTGAAGCCGCTCTAGTGTCCTGATCGCGAAGTTCTTACGATCACATTGATGATCGCGGGAGCTTGG
>DAOLFG010000101.1:0-15278 GCA_035326425.1 Geminicoccus sp.
GCTGCGCCCTCGCCGGCCGGCCGCATGCTTCGTCGGGCGGCGTCGTTCGGTGCTCACGGGCATTCAGCCCGCTGCGCTCCGGGCGCCTTGCCCTCCTCGCCTGCGACTCGCCCGGCAGGGGCTCGGCATCGGGGAGGATGAAGGACTACGGCCCCTGCGGCTTCGCCGGCAGGCCGATCTCCTCGCCGAGGATGGCGAACAGCTTCTCCATGCCACGCGGCGGCCTCTGGCAGATCGCCACCAGCCGCTCGGGCGGCAGGCGCTGATACATCGCCCGGATCTCGCGCAGCGCCTGCAGGTCACCGGCCGAGAGGCCGTGGCCTCCGGCCGGCTTCGGCCCCGGCGGTGCCGCCCTGGCCAGCCGCCGGCCGTGCGCGGCCACCTGGGCGGCCTCGATGGCCTCGACCTCGTCCAGCTCCATCGGGACTTTCCGGCGCTCGGCCTCGGCCTGCTCGTCGACGAGGTGGTGCAGCACCGCCTCCTCGACCATCGCCTGCCGCAGGCTGCCGGCCTTGCGCCAGATGCGGGCGTCGGCCGGGTGGATGTGGCGGTCGGGCGGCAAGAGCGCCGCGGCCTCGCAGGCCGCCACCGCCTCGGCCAGCGTCCTGGGCGCGGGAGGCGGCTCCGGTGGCGGCGGAGGCTCGGGCGGCGGGCTGTCGGGCGTGAGCCTGCCGGCGTCGATCTCGGCACGCAGCTTCTCGGCCTTCCCGGCCTCGACCTTCAGCGTGCGGTTCAGGCCCCGCTGCAGCGTCCGGTGCGGGTTGCGCTCGAAGTGGGCCTGGTGCTCGAGGAACAGCGCGGCGTGGAAGTCGCGGTGCAGGATGGCATCCGCGATGATCTCCTGGGCGATGCGGTAGAGCTTGGCGAGCCTCGCCTGCTCGTCCATCGCCATCAGGGCGGCGAGGCTGTCGACCAGCTCCGGGAAGCCGCGCTCGACCATCAGCCCTTCGACCTGCGCCGGCTCCATGTCGCAGGCCCGCGCCACCGCCCAGGCGGGCATGCCGGCACCCAGGCGGCGGGCGATCAGGAGACGGCGGGTACGGATGAGTGGACGCATGACTAGGACTATTAGCCTAGTTCATTCGACTTTGCAACCTCCGACCCGCAGCGCGTGCGCGATCCCCGTCAACCCTTGAAGCGGGCTGCAATCTGCTCCGACTGTCGCGCCAGGATGCCGAGATCGGAGCCGACGGCGGCGACCAGGCAGCCCAGCTCGATGTAGCGCCGGGCGAATTTCTCGTCGGGCATCAGGAAGCCGGCGATGTTGCCGGCGGCGCGGATGCGGCGGATGGCGTCCTCGATCGTCGACTGGACCACCGGATGGGCAGCGTTGCCGAGATGGCCGACGGCCGCCGACAGGTCGGACGGGCCGAGGAAGAGCGCGTCGACGCCCTCGACCGCGGCGATGGCCTCGATGTTGTCGAGGCCCTTTTGGGATTCGATCTGGACGATGACGCAGATCTCGTCGGCGGCCTTGGCGAAGTAGTCCTTCACCCGGCCGAAGCGGGTGGCGCGCGAGGTCATCGCCACGCCGCGGATGCCTTCGGGCGGGTAGCGGGTGGCGGCGACTGCGGCGCGCGCCTCCTCGGGCGTCTCGACGAACGGGATCAGGAAGCTCTGCACGCCCATGTCGAGGTAGCGCTTCAGCACGACCGCGTCGTTCCAAGGCGGCCGCACCACCGGATGGGCGGTGCCGCCGACCATCGCCTGGAGCTGGCCGTGCACCATCGGCAGCTCGTTGGGCGAGTGCTCGGTGTCGAGCAGCAGCCAGTCGAAGCCGGAGCCGGCGATGATCTCGACCGAGACATGGCTCGACAGGCTGCTCCACAGGCCGACCTGCAGCCTGCCGCTCTTGATGGCGCGCTTGAAGCTGTTGAGCGGCATGTCCATGGCGGCCTCGTCTCCCGATGCGTCGATGCGGTGGGCGTGCGCAGCCGCCGCGTGGCGGCGGCCCGCAACGAAGGGCGAGCTAGGAGTCGATCGAGATGTTGGCCGACTCGATGACCTCGGCCCACTTCTGCCGCTCCGCGGCGATGAACTGGACGAACTCGTTGGGCTCGTTGCCGATCGGCTTGGCACCCATGCCCACGAGCTGCTGGCCGATCGCCTCCGAATGCAGGATGCGCCGCACCTCGGCGCTCAGCCGGTCGACGATCGCCTGCGGCGTGCCGGCCGGGGCGAACAGGCCGTGCCAGGAGGTCGCCTCGAAGCCGGGCACGAAATCGGCCATCGGCGGGACGTCGGGCAGCAGCGCGGCGCGGTCGAGGCTTGTGACGGCGAGCGGCCGCAGCTTGCCGGCGGAAGCCTGCTGCGCCACCAGCGGGATGTTGTCGAAGGCCATGTCGACATGGCCGGCGATGACGTCGAGGATGACCTGGCCGCTGCTCTTGTAGGGCACGTGGTTGATGCGCGTGCCGGTCTTGGCCATGAACAGCTCGCCCGCCAGGTGGGTCGAGGTGCCGACGCCCGACGAGGCGAAGGTGTAGGTGTCGGGCTCGGCCTTCAGGAGCTCGATCAGCTCCGGCACGGTCTCGGCAGGGATCTCGGGGTTGACCGCCAGCACGTTGGGCAGGGTCACGAACAGCGAGATCGGCGCGAAGGCGGTGTCGGGATCGTAGGGCAGGTTCTTGTAGAGCGTCGGGTTGATGGCATGGGTGCTGACCGTGCCCATGCCGAGCGTGTAGCCGTCGGGCTCCGAGCGCGCGAGCTGGCCGACGCCGAGATTGCCGCCGGCGCCGGCCTTGTTGTCGACCACGAAACGCTGGTCGAAGGCCTTGTCCAGCTCCTGGCCGACGATGCGGGCGAACGCGTCGGTGTTGCCGCCGGCGGCGAACGGCACGATGATCGTGACCGGCTTGCTGGGATAGGCGTCCTGCGCCCGGGCCCGGCGCGACAGCGCCAGACCGGTGGCGGCGACGGCGGACGTCGAGAGGAAGGCTCTCCTCAGCATCGTGCGTCTCCTGAGCGTTTCATCCCTGAGGCCGGCAATGGGTCCGGCGCGTACGAATCTAGGCCGGCACCGTGCCCGTGTGCAACCGCCGGTCTAGCCACGAAGCACAGCGCCGACGCTCCTGGTGGCGGCCTCGACGATCCGCCGGGCGATCGGCTCGACCTCGGCCTCGGTCAGGGTGCGCTCGCGCGACTGGAAGCGGACGGCGACGGCCAACGACTTCCTGCCCGGCTCCACGCCCTGGCCGCGATAGACGTCGAAGACGCCGAGATCGCGGATCAGCTTCTTCTCGGCCTGGCGGACGGCCTTGAGCAGGGCGTCGGCGGTCACGGCCTCGTCGACGATGAAGGCGAAGTCGCGGTCGACCGGTGGATAGGGCCAGGACTCCAGCGCCGGGCGGGTGCGGCCGGCCCTGGCCTTGGGCTTCGGCAGGGCGTCGAGGTCGAGCTCGAAGCCGACCACCGGCATGTCGATGTCGAGCGCCTTCAGCACGCCGGGATGCAGCTCGCCGAAGCTGGCGAGCTTCATGGGCCCGAGGCCGAGGCGGCCGGAGCGGCCGGGGTGGAACCAGGCCGGGGCGTCGGTCGAGACCTGCAGCTGGTCGGCGCGCAGGCCGGCGGCGACCAGGGCCGCCATGGCGTCGGCCTTGGCGTCCCAGGCGTCGACGGGGCGCTGCCGCCCGGCCCAGCCGCGGCCGACGGCATTGCCGAAGCGGATGCCGGCGGCCGAGACCGCCTGCTCGCCGGGCTGCGATCCGGTGAAGCGCGGGCCGATCTCGAACAGCCCGCCATCGGCCAGCCCACGGGCGGCGTTGCGGCCGGCGGCCTGGATCAGGTTGGGCAGGATCGACGGCCGCAGCGCGTCCAGCTCGGCGCTGATCGGGTTGGCCAGCAGGACCGGCTCGGGGGCGCCGAAATGGCCGGCATGGCCGCGCGGCATGAACGACCAGGTGACGGCTTCGGCCAGCCCCTGCCCCGCCAGTGCCCGGCGGATGTGCGACCGGCGGCGCTGATCGGGTGTCAGGACGCCCGAGCCGACGGCACCGCCGCGGATGACGGCCACCGGCTCGATGTTGTCGTAGCCGTGGACGCGCGCCAGCTCCTCGACGATGCAGGCCTCGGTGCCGACGTCTTGGCGCCAGGTGGGCGGCGTGACGGTCCAGACCTCCGGGCCGCCTTCGAGCGCGAAGCCGAGGTCGCGCAGGATGCGCTCGATCACCGGCACGTCGAGGTCGACGCCGGCGAGCCTCGGCAGCCGGGCCTTGCGGAAGCGGATCGGCTGCGGCTCCGGCGGCACCTTGCCGGCGATCACGGCCGGCGCGGCCTCGCCGCCGCACAGGTCGAGGATCAGCCGGGTGGCGATCTCGGTGCCGGCGAGGACGAAGCCGGTGTCGACGCCGCGCTCGAAGCGCGTGCGGGCGTCGCTGTCGATGCCCAGCGCCCGGCCGGTCGTGCCGGTGCGGACGGGATCGAACAGCGCCGCCTCCAGCAGCACGTCGGTGGTGGCTTCCGACACGCCGGTCTTCTCGCCGCCCATGATGCCGCCGAGGCTGACAGGGCCGCCGGCGTCGGCGATGACGGTCATCGAGGGCGAGAGCTCGTAGGTCTTGCCGTCGAGGGCGAGCAGGGTCTCGCCGGGGCGGGCCAGGCGCAGCACGATGTCGCCGTCGAGCCTGTCGGCGTCGAAGACGTGCAGCGGCCGGCCGAGGTCGAAGGTGACGTAGTTGGTGATGTCGACCAGGGCCGAGATGGGACGCAGGCCGATGGCCTTCAGCCGCTCCTGCATCCAGGCGGGGCTGGGACCGTTCGTCACGCCGCGGATCAGCCGGCCGACGAACAGCGGGCAGGCCGAGGCGGTCTCGGCCGTGAAGTCGAGGCGGATGGCGGGGCCTGCAGCACCGGCCGCGGGCACCGGCTCGGCGACGAGCGGCTTCAGCCGACCGATGCCGGCGGCGGCGAGGTCGCGGGCGATGCCGCGGACGGACAGGCAGTCGGCGCGGTCGGGGGTGACGGCGACGTCGATCACCGGGCCCTCGATGCCCAGCGCCGCGGCGGCGGGCGAGCCGACCTCGGCGTCTTCCGGCAGCTCGATGATGCCGTCGTGCTCGGTGCCGAGCTTCAGCTCGCGTGCCGAGCACAGCATGCCCTGGCTGACGACGCCGCGGATCGAGGCGCGCTTCAGCACCTCGCCGCTCTCGGGGATGACGAGACCCTCGCGGGCGAACACCCCCTTCATGCCGGCGCGAGCGTTGGGGGCGCCGCAGACGACCTCCAGGGTTCCGGTGCCGGTCTCGACGGTGCACAGGCGCAGCTTGTCGGCCTGCGGGTGCGGCCGGGCGGCCGAGACCCAGCCGACGACGAAGCCCTCCAGGGGGGCTGCGCGATCGTCGATGCTCTCGACCTCGAGGCCGAGGGCGGTCAGCGCCTCGCCGATGCGCTCGGCCGAGGCGTCGGTGTCGAGATGGTCCTTCAGCCAGGGCAGGGTGAGCTTCATCGGGACAGCCCCGCATAGGTGGTGGGCACGTCCAACGGCAGGAAGCCGTAGTGGCGCAGCCAGCGCAGGTCGGCGTCGAAGAAGGTGCGCAGATCCGGGATGCCGTATTTCAGCATCGCCACCCGGTCGATCCCCATGCCGAAGGCGAAGCCCTGCCACTCCTCGGGATCGAGGCCGACGGCCCTGACGACGTTGGGGTGGACCATGCCGCAGCCGAGGATCTCGAGCCAGTCGTCGCCCTCGCCCACCACCAGCTCGTCGCGTGTGCGGCGGCAGCCGATGTCCATCTCGGCCGACGGCTCGGTGAACGGGAAGAAGGACGGCCGGAAGCGCACGCGCAGGTCGTCGCGCTCGAAATAGGCCCGCACGAAGTCGCGCAGGCAGCCCTTGAGGTGGCCCATGTGCGTCGTGCGGTCGATCATCAGGCCCTCGACCTGATGGAACATCGGCGTGTGGGTCATGTCGCTGTCGCAGCGATAGGTCCGGCCGTGGCAGATCAGCCGGAACGGCGGCTTGCCCGCTTGCATGGCGCGGATCTGCACCGGGCTGGTGTGGGTGCGCAGCAGCAGCGGCTCGCCATCCTTCCGGGCGTCCAGGAAGAAGGTGTCGTGCATCAGCCGGGCGGGGTGCTCGGGCGGGAAGTTGAGTGCTGTGAAGTTGTGGAAGTCGTCCTCGACGTCCGGGCCCTCGGCGACGGCGAAGCCCATGTCGGCGAAGATGGCGGTGATCTCGTCGGCGACCTGGCTCACCGGGTGGATGCGGCCGTCCGGGCGGTCGCGCGCCGGCAGGCTGACGTCGATGCGCTCGGCGGCGAGCCGGGCGTCGAGCGCCTTGACCTCCAGCTCGGACGCACGCGCCTCGACGGCGGCCTCGACCTCGCGCTTGACGGCATTGAAGGCCTGGCCGGCCTCGCGTCGCTGCTCGGGCGGCAGCGTGCCCAGCGTCTTGGTCAGCGCGGTGACGCGGCCGTTCTTGCCGAGTGCCGCGACGCGGACCTCGTCCAGGGCCTTGAGGTCGGCGGCAGTGGCGAGCTGGGCCAGGATCTCGTCGCGGAGGGTAGCGGTATCGGCGCTCATCGCCTCGTCCCAGGGTTCGGACAGCAAAAAGGGGCCGATGGCGGCCCCTTTCGCATTCCAGCGGCCACCTGGAGGTGGCCTCGATCTGCAGGCCCCGGCTTCAGGCCGGGAGGGCGGCCTCGGCGCGCTTGACGAAGCCCGCGAACGCCGTCGCATCGTGGACGGCGATATCGGCCAGGACCTTGCGGTCCAGCTCGATGCCCGCGAGCTTCAGGCCCTGGATAAATCGGCCGTAGGTCAGCCCGCCCTCGCGGCAGGCGGCATTGATGCGCTGGATCCACAGGGCGCGGAACTCGCGCTTGCGGACACGGCGGTCGCGGTAGGCGTACTGGAGCGCCTTCTCCATCGACTGCCGGGCGGTCTTGATGCAGCTGCTGCGCCGGCCGCGATGCCCCTTGGTCAGCTCCAGCACCTTCTTGTGCCGGGCATGGGACGTCATACCGCGCTTCACACGAGCCATGTTACGATCCTCTGTTCGCGCTCACGGGCTCAGCCGTGCGGCAGCATCATGCGGACGAGCTTGGCGTCGCCGGCCTTCAGAATCCCGCCCTTGCGGTTCTGCACCTTCACCGACTTGGCCTTGCTGGTCATGTTGTGGCGGTGGTAGGCCGAGGCGAACTTCACCTTGCCGGTGCCCGTGAACGTGAAGCGCTTCGCCGCGGCGCGCTTGGTCTTCTGCTTCGGCATGAAAGGGAAACTCCGACGACAAACAGCTCGACCGCGCCGCTGCGCGTCGAAAGCCGGCGGCTTATAGCCAAGGCGAGCACACCCCGCAAGGGGGCGGGCGGGTCAGGAGTCGAACGTGACGTCGCGGTAGAGCTCGGCCATCGGCAGGTCGATGCCGAGCGCCGGCAGCTCGACGATCCCGTCCAGTCCGACGATGTCGCGCGGCTCGGCCCCCGGCTCCCACAACCGCGCCAGCGGCTCGTCCTGCCAGAGGCAGAGCACGTAGCGCAGCCCCGGAATTCGCAGATAGTTGGAGAGCTTGGGACCGAGATCCTCCCGCATCGTCGAAGGCGAAAGCACCTCCACGACCATGACGGGCCGATCGGTGAAATCCCTCATCTCGCCACATGCGACGCTGGCGTCCGGGAAGTAGCGATTGTTGACGTCGATCTGGACGAGGAAGTCGCTACCGAATGCGCGGCAGCCCGTTCCGGCGAGACGGGACAGAAGGCCTGCCGACGCGTTCAAGGAAATGATGGCGTGGTTGCGCTTGCCACCGGCCATCATCACGATTCGGCCGAGAATCGTCTCGAACTTGTAGGGCTGCGTCCACACCCATGCGAGATAGTCCTCGGCGCGGGTCAGATCGGGCAGCGCACGGGCGGCGGACATCGGGTCAGGCTCCGGGCATCATCGGACTACAGCCTGCCACGCAGCAGCAGCGTCGTCCACGGGCCGATGTCGCGGCGGTGGACGAGGCGCAGCCCGCGGCGCGTGTGGGCCACCGCCACCGCCTCGGCCTGGCGGTCCAGAAGGCCCGAGAGCACGGCGTGGCCGCCCGGCGCCAGATGCCGGGCCAGGGCCGGCGCCAGCTCGATCAGCGGGTCGGCCAGGATGTTGGCTAGGATCAGGTCGAAGGGTGCCGCGTGGCGAATGGCGCTGGCGGCATAGCCCTCGCTGACGAGCGTGCGCACGTGCGAGGCGACGTCGTTGATCCGCACGTTGGCGGCGGCGACGCGGACGGCCACCGAGTCGTTGTCGGCGGCCAGGACGCGGGCGGTGGGCCAGAGCCTGGCGGCGGCGATGGCGAGCACGGCCGAGCCGCAGCCGAGGTCGAGGATGCGGTGCCGACGGCGGACGATGCGGCTCATCGCCATCAGGCAGCCCTGGGTCGTGGCGTGCTCGCCCGAGCCGAAGGCCAGGCCGGCGTCGATCTCGACCGGGATGGCGTCGCCGGGGAGCTGGTCGCGGGCGTGGCTGCCGTGGACGACGAAGCGGCCGGCGCGCACCGGCGGAAACTGGCGGGCGGTGGCGGTGAGCCAGTCGGTCTCCGGCACGGCGTCGACGGTGAGATCGGCCCCCGCCAGCCCGGCCTCGGCCACCGTCCGGGCGATCTGGCCGGTGTCCGGCTCGGCATCGAGCAGCAGCTCGATGCGCCAGGTCGGTGCCCGGTCCGTACCGTCGCCATCGGCCTCGAAGGCCGAGACGCTGAGCGCCAGCTCGTCCAGCCGTTCGACGAGGTCGTCGACGACGGCCTCGGGGGCGTCGAAGGCGACGCGCCAGAGTGGGCGGGGCGAGGTCAAGCGGCGGACCGCGCGGCGTAGATCGCCGGACGGTAGCGAGGTTCCGGTATGGGCCGCCCTGCCTCGGCCTGGGCTTCGAGCCACGCCTCGATCGCCGTCTCGACCTCGTCCAAAGCTTCGCCGGGCGTGTCGCCGTGAGCGGAGCAGTGCTGGAGATCGGGCACATCGGCAATCCAGCACTGGTCCTCGGCGGACCAGAACAGATTGATGTGATAGTGATGACCTATCATGGCTCCTCCAATTTCAGGCCATGAATCTCGACGAGATCAACCAACTGTCGAAGTTGATAGGGCTTGGCGTTCCCATTCCGGTCGGGCTGAAGGTTGAGCGCCGCCGGCAGGTCGGAATGCAGCATGATGTGATGACTACCACGGATTCTCCGTGTCGAGAACCCGAAGGCTTCGGCGAGCCTCACCGCGTCATCGAAGCGGATGTTGCGGTTGCCACCAAGGATCGCCTGCCAGGTGCGTGCCGGTTTCACGGCCCCGACGATCTCACGCCGCCAGCCGCGCCAGCTCGCTCACCACCTGCCGGGCGGCGCGCAGGCGCTCGTTCGGTGATCTGGTCTCCTTCATCAGCACCAGCTTGTGGTCCGGCCGCACACGCATCGTGCCGCGGCTCTCGGCGATCCAGCCGACCAGGCGCTCGGGGCGGGCGAACTTGTTCTCCCGGAAGGTGAGCACCACGCCCTTGGGGCCGATGTCGAGCTTCTGGACGTTGGCGCGCTTGCAGAGCTGCTTGACCGCCACGAGCTGGAGCAGGCTCTCGGTCTCGGCCGGCATGGGCCCGAAGCGGTCGATCAGCTCGGCGGCGAAGCTCTCGATGTCGGCCGGATCGTCGAGGCCGGCGAGGCGGCGGTAGAGGCTCAGGCGCAGGTCGAGGTCGCCGATATAGCTCTCGGGCATAAGGGCTGCGGCATCGACCGTGATCTGCGGCACCCATTCGGTCGAGGCCTTCTGCTCCTCGGCCTTCGTCCGCTTCAGCTCGGCCACCGCCTCGTCGAGCATCTGGTTGTAGAGCTCGAAGCCGACCTCCTTGATCTGACCCGACTGCTCCTGGCCCAGGAGGTTGCCGGCGCCGCGGATGTCGAGGTCGTGGCTGGCGAGCTGGAAGCCGGCACCCAGGCCCTCCAGTGACTGGATGACGTGCAGCCGCTTCTCGGCGGTGTCCTGCAGGGTCTGGTTGGCGGGAACGGTGAAGTAGGCGTAGCCGCGCACCTTCGAGCGGCCGACCCGGCCCCTGAGCTGGTAGAGCTGCGACAGGCCGAACAGGTGGGCCTTGTGGACGATCAGGGTGTTGGCGGTCGGGATGTCGAGGCCGCTCTCGATGATGTTGGTGGCTATCAGCAGGTCGAGCTTGCGGTCGTAGAACTTGCCCATGACCTCCTCGAGGTCGGAGGCCGGCATCTGGCCGTTGGCGACGCCGATCGTCACCTCGGGCACCAGCTTCTGCAGGTCGTCCAGGAGCTTGGGCTGGTCGGAGATGCGCGGGCAGACATAGAAGCTCTGGCCACCGCGATAGTGCTCGCGCAGCAGCGCCTCTCGGATGACCACGGGATCGCTCGGCATCACGAAGGTGCGCACCGCCAGCCGGTCGACCGGCGGGGTGGCGATGATCGACAGATCCTTCATGCCGCCCAGCGCCATGTGCAGCGTGCGCGGGATCGGCGTCGCGGTCATGGTGAGGACGTGGACCTCGGCGCGCAGCTGCTTCAGCCGCTCCTTGTGGGCGACGCCGAAATGCTGCTCCTCGTCGATGACGACGAGGCCGAGATCCTTGAACGACACCGTCTTGCCGAGCACGGCATGGGTGCTGACGACGACGTCGACCTCGCCGGCGGCCAGGGCCTTCTTCGTATCGTTCGCCTCCTTGTTGGAGACGAAGCGCGAGAGCTGGGCGACGCGGATCGGCAGGCCCTGGAAGCGCTCGCTGAAAACCTGGAAATGCTGGCGGGCGAGCAGCGTCGTGGGCGCCAGCACCGCCACCTGCTTGCCGGTGATGGCGCAGGCGAAGGCGGCGCGCAGCGCCACCTCGGTCTTGCCGAAGCCGACATCGCCGCAGACCAGCCGGTCCATCGGGTGGCCCGAGGCCATGTCCTCCAGCACCGCCTCGATGGCGGTGAGCTGGTCCTCGGTCTCCTCGTGCGGGAAGCGGGCGGCGAACTCGTCGTAGATGCCGTCGGGCAGCCGGATCGGCTGGGCCTCGCGTGTCGCCCGCTCGGCCGCGACCTTGATCAGCTCGCCCGCCAGCTCGCGGATGCGCTCCTTGATCCTGGCCTTGCGCGACTGCCAGCCGACGCCGCCCAGCCGGTCGAGCTGGACCTCCTGGTCGGCATGGCCGTAACGCGACAGCAGCTCGATGTTCTCGACCGGCACGAACAGCTTGTCGTTGCCGTGGTAGAGGATCTTCAGGCAGTCGTGCGGCGCGCCGCCGACCTGCAGCGTCTCCAGGCCCTCGAAGCGGCCGATGCCGTGCTCGGCATGGACGACGAGGTCGCCCTCGCCCAGCGCCGCCACCTCGGCGATGAACTTGTCGGCGCGCTTGGTGCGTCTCGCGCCGCGCTGCAGCCGGTCGCCCAACAGATCCTGCTCGCCCAGGATGCACAGGTCCGGGGCGGTGAAGCCGTGCGGCAGCGGCAGCACAACGATGACGGGGCCCGCGGCCTCGCGGGCGGTGGCCCAGCCCTCGGCGATGGCGAGGCCTTCCAGGCCGTGGTCGTCGAGGATCTGGCGCAGGCGCTCGGCCGAGCCGGCGCTGTAGGTGGCGAGCAGCGGCCGGTGGCCGGCCGAGGTCAGCTCGCGCAGGTGGGCGACGATGGCGTCGAACAGGTTGACGCTGCGGTCGGCGCGCTCGCGGGCGAAGTTGCGCGCCGGCCTGCCGCCGAGATCCTCGACGCGGGCGATGCCCGAAGGCAGCGAGGGCGGCGGGGCGAAGATCGAGAACTGGCGGGTCGGCCAGACCGCCATCGCCTGCCCGAGGCTGTGCTCGTCGAGATAGAGCAGCTCGGGCGGCAGGGCGCGGTAGGGTGCCGAGCCGAAGCTGGTGCCGGCCATCGCCGGCTCGCGCCGGGCCTTGTAGTGTTCGCCGATCAGCGCGAGGCGGGCCTGGACGGCGTCCTGGGCCAGATGGTCGAGGCTCAGCTCGGCCTCTGCCGGCAGATAGTCGAAGACGGTGACCAGGCGCTCGTGGAACAGCGGCAGCCAGTGCTCCATGCCCGGGAAGGCGCGGCCGGAGCTTATCGCCTCGAGGAGCGGATCGCCGGTGACGGCACCGAAATGCTGCAGGTAGCCGACCTTGAAGCGCTCGATGGCCTCGGCGTCGAACAGCACCTCGCTCATCGGCCGGAGCGTCAGGCCGTCGACGCGGTCGAGCGAGCGCTGCGAGAGCGGGTCGAAGGCGCGGATGCTGTCGACGACGTCGCCGAACAGGTCGAGGCGCGAGGGCGTGGCCGCACCGGTCGGGAACAGGTCGAGCAGGCCGCCGCGCACGGCGTACTCGCCCTGCTCGACGACGGTGCCGCTGCGGCGGTAGCCGTTGCGCTCCAGCCAGGCGATCAGGGCGTCGCGGCTGACCTTGCCGCCGCGCCTGACCGAGAAGCTGCCGGCGGCCACGACCTCGGGCGGCGGCACGCGCTGCACCAGGGCGTTGGCGCTGGTCAGGATCAGCCGCGGGCGCTTCGCTGGCGGACCGGCGAGGATCGCCAGGGCCTCCAGGCGCTGCGCCATCAGCTCGGGATTGGGCGAGATGCGGTCGTAGGGCAGGCAGTCCCAGGCCGGCAGCTTCACGATCTCGACCCGGGGTGCGAAGAAGCGCACCACCTGCTCGATGAAGGCGATGCGCGGTGCGTCGCGGGCGACGTGCAGGATAGCGGGCGCCTGCCTGCGGCCCAGCCGGTCGGCGAGGTGGCGCGCCTCCAGCCCGTCGAGGGCGTTGGCGAGGAGGGTGACGCCCGAGCGCACCGGTGCTCGGGCCGGTGGCGGGGCGAGATCGGCGGTCATGGTCGGGAAAGGCTCACGCGGGCCGGTCAACCTGGCGCATCATCGCCATGACGTCGTTGTCGTGCCGCGCCGGCACCGGCCGGCGGCCGACGACCCAGGCCCAGACGTCCTCGTCGGGCTCGTCGACCAGGGCCTCGAAGCGGTCGAGCTGGGCGTCGTCGAGGCTTTCCAGGTGGCGCTCGATGAAGCGGGCGAAGATCAGGTCGCTCTCGAGGAAGCCACGGTAGCGGCCGCGATGGGCCAGCCGCTTGCGGCGAACGGCCGTCGATTCCATGACGAGACCACCTCGGCTGGCATGGCGGATGGGCTTGGCGGGAGAACGGCGTGGATCTAGCGGAAAGTGCCGCCGCGGCCAAGCCGCCGCCGGATCCGCTGCTGGCGCCGCTGCTGGCGCCGGCCAGCGAGCTGCCGGGCGTGGGGCCGGGCCTGTGGCGGTTGCTGCGCCGGCTGCTGGGCAGCGAGCGGCCGAGCGTGCTGGATCTCGTGTCGCTGCTGCCGAGCGGTGCGCTGCGCGGGCCGCCGCTGGTCGAGCTCGTCCCGGAGCTGGAGGGCAGCCAGGCGACGCTCGCCTGCCTGATCGGCGAGCATCGCGCCGCCCGCCGGCGCGGCCTGCCCTACCGCATCGCCGGCATGGTCGGCGGGACGCCGCTGGATCTCGTGTTCTTCAATGCCCGCGGCGACTGGCTGGCGCGGCGCTATCCGCCGGGACTGGCGATGCGGCTGCACGGGCGGCTCACCCGCTACGACGGCCGCTGGCAGATGGCGCATCCCGAGCCGCTGCCCGAGCAGGACGGCGGGGTGGCGCTCTACCCGCTGACCGAGGGGCTGACGCAGGGGCGGCTGCGGCAGGTGACGGCGGCGGCGCTGGAGCGGCTGCCGGAGCTGCCCGAGTGGCTGGACGAGCCGCTGCGCCGGCGGCAGGGCTGGCCGAGCTGGTGCCAGGCGCTGCTGGCGCTGCACCGGCCCGGCGAGGATGCGGCGGCCGACCCGGCGGCGCGGCAGCGGTTGGCCTATGACGAGCTGCTGGCGACGCAGCTCGGCCTGCAGCTGCTCAGGCAGTCGCGCGAGCGGCAGGGCGGGCGGAGCATCGGTGCGGCGGGAGACTTGCGGGCGAGGCTGCTCGCCACCCTGCCCTTCGCACCCACCGCCGGACAGGCCCAGGCGCTGCGCGAGGTGCTGGCCGACATGGCGAGCCCATCGCCGATGCTGCGGCTGCTGATGGGCGACGTCGGCAGTGGCAAGACGCTGGTGGCGCTGCTGGCGATGCTGGAGGCGGTCGAGGCCGGCGGCCAGGCGGTGCTGATGGTGCCGACCGAGGTGCTGGCGCGCCAGCATGCGGCGACGCTCGGCCGGCTGCTGGCGCCGCTGGGGCTCGAGGCCGGGGTGCTGGCGGGCCGCGAGGCCGGCCAAGCGGCGACGCGGCGGCGGCTGGCCGAGGGCGGCTTGCGGATCGTCGTCGGCACGCATGCGCTGTTCCAGGACGGCGTCGACCTTCCCGACCTGGCGCTGGCGGTGGTGGACGAGCAGCACCGCTTCGGCGTCCACCAGCGGCTGGGGCTGCGCGCCAAGGGCCGTGCCGTCGACATGCTGCTGCTCAGCGCCACGCCGATCCCGCGCACCCTGCTGCTCAGCGCCTACGGCGACGTCGCGACGTCGCGGATCACCGAGAAGCCGCCGGGCCGGCAGCCGGTCGGCACGGCGGCACTGCCGGCGACGCGCGTGGCCGAGGTGGTGGAGGCGCTGGAGCGGGCGCTGGCGGCTGGGGAGCGGGCGTTCTGGATCTGCCCCTCGATCGAGGAGTCCGAGGCCACGGGTGCGGCGGCGGCGGAATCGCGCGCCGCGGCGCTGCGCGCCAGGTTCGGCGAGCGGGTGGGCCTCGTGCACGGGCGGATGTCGACGGGTGAGAAGGCGGCGACGATGGCGGCCTTCACCGAGGGGCGCACCGGCATCCTGGTGGCGACGACCGTGGTCGAGGTCGGCGTCGACGTGCCGGAGGCGACGGTGATCGTGATCGAGGCGGCCGAGCGCTTCGGGCTGGCGCAGCTCCACCAGCTGCGCGGCCGCGTCGGCAGGGGTGCCCGGCCGTCGCACTGCCTGCTGGTCTACACTCCGCCGCTGACCGGATCGGCGCGGGCGCGGCTGGCGGTGCTGCGCGACACCGACGACGGCTTCCGCATCGCCGAGGAGGATCTGCGGCTGCGCGGCCCGGGCGAGGTGCTGGGCGTGCGGCAGAGCGGCCTGCCGGCGTTCCGCTTCGCCGACCTCGCCGAGCACCGCGACCTGCTGGCGATGGCACAGGACGACGCCCGGCTGGCGCTCGGCCGCGATCCGGCGCTGGAGGGCGAACGCGGCCGGGCGCTGCGCCTGCTGCTCGGCCTGTTCGAGCGCGAGACGGCGATGGCGCTGCTGGCCGCCGGCTAGAGCGATTTCACGATACGTGAAATCGCTCCGGCCTCGAGTAGGCCAAGAGGCCGATAGGCAAATCGGAATCAGAGCATTTTCGGTCGGACCG
>DAOLFG010000023.1:0-64321 GCA_035326425.1 Geminicoccus sp.
GGTCGCCCGCTTGGCGGAACAGGTAGACGCACGGGACTTAAAATCCCGAGGCCGCGAGGCCGTGCCGGTTCGAGTCCGGCAGCGGGCACCACGATTTCGGGAGGTTGGACCCGGGGAGAGAGGCGGATCGGGCTCCGTGCTCGATGCTTCCATGAGCGCGGTCGCCCGTCCGGGGCTCAGTCGGCGTAGACGCCGGCTTCCTGGATGATCGGCTTCCATTTGACGATCTCGGCGGCGAGATGCCGGTCCATGGCGGCGGGGGTCGCCTGGTCGGGTGGCACCGGCACGGTGCCGAGATCGGCGAAGCGGGCGGTGACCTTGGGATCCTGGACCGCCGCCTGCAGCGCCTGCGACAGCCTGTCGATGATCTCCCCAGGTGTGCCGGCGGGCGCGAACAGGCCGTGCCAGACCGTCATCTCGAAGCCGGCGAGCCCGGATTCATCGAGGGTCGGCAGGTCGGGCAGGACCGCCAGCCGCTCCTTCGTGGTCACCGCATAGCCTTTGATCTTGCCGGTCTTGATCTGGTTCACGGTGTTGGTGGTCTGGTCGCACATCACGTCGACCTGGCCGCCCAGCAGATCGGTCATCGCCGGGCCCGTGCCCTTGTAGGCCACCGTGGTCATCGGGGTGTCCAGGGCGTCCATGAACAGCATGCCGCACAGGTGCGAGGCCGAGCCGATGCCGGCATGGGCGTAGGTGACATCCTCCGTGTTGGCGCGGATGTAGGCGATCAGCTCGGTGATGGAGGTCGGCTCGAAGTCGCCGCGCGCCACGATCGTCATTGGCACGTCGGTGATCCGGCCGATGCCGTCGAAGCTGCCGTCGGGGTCGTAAGAAAGCTTGCGATAGAGTGTGGCGCTGGAAGCCTGGGCGACGTGGTTGAGCAGGAGCGTGTAGCCGTCCGGCTCGGCCCGGGCGGCGCGGGCGGTGCCGACGGTGCTGCCGGCGCCGCCGGCGTTCTCGACCACGAGTTGCTGGCCGAGCGTGTGGGTCATCGATTCCGCGACCAGCCGCGCCACCGTGTCGGTGGGCCCACCGGCGGCGTGCGGCACCAGCACGGTGGTCGGACGGGTGGGGTAGTCGGTGGCGGCATCGGCCACCCCGCCCGCGACCAGAAGCACCGCGAGCGCGGTGGTGATGCGTTGCATGGCGTCGTGCTCCCTGTATCCAGCTTGGGCGATCGGGCCCGACGGGGCCCGTGCGGGGGTATCTAAGGACGAGCGCCGCCGGATGACCCGGCGGCGGGTGCTAGAGATTGTCGGCGCGCAGCGCCTCGAGGATGGCGTCGGTGACCTGCCGGGTGGTGGCGCGGCCGCCGAGGTCCGGGGTGTGCAGCGACGGGTCGGCGGTGACGCGCTCGACGGCGCGCATCAGGCGGGCGGCCGCCCGAGGCTCGCCCAGGTGCTCCAGCATCATCGCACCGGTCCAGAAGGTGGCGACCGGGTTGGCGATGCCCTTGCCGGTGATGTCGAAGGCCGAGCCGTGGATCGGCTCGAACATCGACGGCGTGGTGCGCTCGGGATTGACGTTGGCGGTGGGGGCGATGCCGAGCGAGCCGGCAAGCGCCGCCGCGAGGTCGGACAGGATGTCGGCGTGCAGGTTGGTGGCGACGATGGTGTCGAGCGTCTCGGGTTTCAGCACCATGCGCATGGTCATGGCATCCACCAGCATCTTGTCCCAGGTAACGTCGGGGAAGTCTCTGGCCACCTCGGCCGCGATCTCGTCCCACATCACCATGCCGTGGCGCTGGGCGTTGGACTTGGTCACCACCGTCAGCAGCCTGCGCGGCCGCGACCTGGCCAGCTCGAAGGCATAGCGCATGATCCGCGTGACGCCGGCGCGGGTGAAGATCGTCACCTCGGTGGCGACCTCGTGCGGCAGGCCGCGATGCGAGCGGCCGCCCTGGCCGGCATACTCGCCCTCGGAATTCTCCCGGACGATGACCCAGTCGAGCTCCTTGTCGGCGACCTTGCGCAAGGGGCTGGTGATGCCCGGCAGGATGCGGGTCGGCCGGACGTTGGCGTACTGGTCGAGCGGCTGGCAGATGGCGAGACGCAGGCCCCATAAGGTGATGTGGTCCGGCACGTCGGGGGCGCCCACGGCACCGAAATAGATCGCGTCGAACGCGCGCAGCTGGTCGTGGCCACCCGGCGGCATCATCACGCCGTGGCGCTTGTAGTAGTCGGAGCCCCAGTCGAAATGCCGGACGTCGAGCGCGAAGCCGCCGTCGCGCGCGGCGCAGGCTTCCAGCACCTCCAGGCCGGCGGAGATCACCTCCGGTCCGATGCCATCGCCCGGTATCGCCGCGATCTTGTGGGTCCGCATCCGAGGATCCTTCCCTTTGATGTCCAACATATTTGCGTGCCGAGTTACATTCTTACTGGCATGCAAGATGGCGTTCTTATGGACTCGGCCGCCGATCGTGTCAACGACAAAATGTGACCTTGCATGCCAGTCGGAATGCCAGCATGTAGGATGCTGGGCCGGGGATCTGGAAGGAATAGCGATGGCCAAGGTGTTGGCGCTGCGGACGCAGGCGACGGATCCGACCGAGGCGACCTCGCTGGTCGACGAGGCCTATCGCGCGCTGAAGACGGCGATCCGCGACAATGTCTTTCCGCCCGGCCACCAGGCCGCCGAACCGGAGATCGCCCGCCAGCTCGGCATGAGCCGCACGCCGGTCCACGAGGCGATCATCCGCCTGCAGGAGGAGGGGCTGGTCCAGGTGCTGCCGCGCCGCGGCGTGCTGATCTGCCCCGTCTCGGCCGACGACTTTCGCGAAATCTACGATCTGTTGATCGCGATCGAGGGCATGGCGGCGGCCCTGATCGCCGGCCTGCCGGCCAGCGGGGCCGCCGCGGCGGCCGGTGAGCTGGACGATCAGACAGCGGCGATGTCGCAGGCGCTGCAAAGCGGCAATCTGCTGGACTGGGCGCGTGCTGACGAGCGGTTCCATGAGCTGCTGACTGAGCGTTGCGGCAACCGCCGCCTCGCTCGTGTCGCGGCAACCGTGCGCGATCAGGCCCACCGGGCGCGGCTGTTCACGCTGCACCTCAGGCCGCTGCCGACGCCGTCGGCCGGCGAGCACCGCCGGATCACCGATGCCATCCGCGCCGGCGATGCACCAGGTGCGGAGGCGGCGGCGCGGGCCCATCGTGTGGGCGCCCGCAATTCGCTCCTGCCGCTGCTCATCCAGTACGGCATGCGCAATCTCTGACGGCGGCTGCAGGGTCGGCGCGAGTCGAGGTGCGCCAGAATGTCACAGGCAAGGGCACGGCATGCCGAGGGAGTGCGCGGGGAACGAGAACTTTCCACTCTGGATCTCGGGTTGGCGGATTTGGCTAAAATTCGCGCCAATATTGACGCGTGTACGACGAAATTATTCGATATTTCAGTCGCTTGACGATAAGGCGGGCCTTCTGGCCAATAGGCTTCCGGGACGAGCAGGGTCGCCGGGCGGCAGCACGCAAGGGCGCTGGGCCGGGACGGCCTCGGATCGAGGAAGGCACCGATGAAAACTTGGGTACGTCAGGTTCGCGCGCTCACGGCGACCATGGTCGAGCTGCGCGCCGACCGGTCGCGGCTCGAGCGACGCTGCTGGGAGCTGCGCGGCGACATGCCCGAGGGCGGTGCCGCCTTCATGCGGCTCTCGGGGCTCTCCCATGCCGAGGTAGTGGCGATGGCGGTCGCCGCCGAGGCGCGTGTCGACTCGCCCGAGCTGCGGCAGGTCGAGGCCGAGCTGCGCCGGATCGACGAGACCTTGGCGGCCCTCGACCGGAGCGTGCGCGAGATCGTGGCCGCGGCCGAGAGCGACGAGCCGGCGGCATGGCCGAAGCGGCCGCGCAGCGAGCCGGCGGCCGCCAATGTCGTGCCCTTCCGCCCGCGCCTCCAGCCGATGCTGGTGCGCCAGGAGCTCATCGGCGTCGCCTGACAGCCGCGCGCGTCATCCGCGGCCCTCATCGAGGGTGACCTCGCCCTACAACGCTCGCCGGGCCGGCTGACGGCTGGGGCCCTGCTGCTCCATGCTCGCGGCGACCGGGCTTGCCCGCTGCGCCTGTGCCATGCAGCCTGCATCCGGCCGGTGCCCCGCTGGAGCAGGAGCTTGGACGATCGCCGATTCGATGCCCTCGTGGACGCACGCGGGCTTTCGTGCCCGCTTCCGCTGGTCAAGACCCGCCAAGCGCTGATGGTGCTGGAGGGTGGCGCGGTCGTCTGCGTCCTCGCCACCGATCCGGCGGCACCCCGCGACTTCGAGGATTTCTCCGAGGCGACGGGCCATGTGCTGCTGGAAAGCCGGCAGGACGAGGGGGTTTTCGTGATCGTCGTGCAGAAGCGCCCGGGGTGATCGCGCGCATCGGTTGTCAACTATCGCGAGAGCCGTTGCAGGAATGCCGCAGCGCAATACAAGGTTGATACAGGTCAAGATATTGAAAAACTGAATTGATCCGCCGACTCTGAATTTGCATTGCTGCGATGCAGCATGACCGGTAGCGAGGCTTGCCCGGCATCGCCAATTGTGACCCGCCGGGCTCGCTGAAGGCCCGGGACATAGGGGGGTTCGGTTTCACCAGATCGGCGCCCGCGAAAGCCCCGCGCCGATCGTTGCGGAGAGATCGGCCATGAGCATCCTGAATCGCATCCACGACTTCGTCCTGTTCAAGCTCCGCGAGCACGCCACCCGCGACGCGCTGGAAGCCCTGAGCCCACGCCAGCTGGCGGATCTCGGTCTCGAGGAGACCGACCTTTCCCGTCTCGCCAGGCTCGCCGCCGAGCCTTCGTCGGCTGGCCGGACCATCGAGGAGCTGGCCAGCCTGGTGCGCGATACCGGCGGGGCCGGCACCGCGAGCGGGTTCCTCGGTCGGCTGGCCGGTGCGGCGAGCACCACCCGCGACGCGGTCGTCGAGGGACATCTCGCTGCCAGCGCCAGCTCGAAGCACAGCGCGGAGGCGGCGTGATGGCCGGCCGCCAGCCGCTCGGCCCGGAGGAGTGCCGCCGCATCGTCGCCCGTGCACAACGCCTGCGATCGGAGGCGATCGCCTCGCTGTTCCGGGCGGCCGGGCGCGGAATCGCCCGCCTGTTCGGCGGTACGGGGCGAGCGCTCCGGGGCACCGCCGACGGCTCGACGAAGCCGTCGGCGGCGCGTGCCTAGGATCCGGCCCGGACGACGTTGCTCAACGGCTCGCCGCGCGCCAGATGGTCGAGGTTCTCGGCCATCTGGCCGCTGCGCCGCCGGAACAGCCCATCGGTCCAGCCCGAGACGTGCGGCGTCATCATGACGTTGCTGAGCTCGTGGAACGGCAGGCGCGACGGCCGCGGCGCGGGATCGTCGTCGCTCGGATAGCGCCACCAGACGTCGAGGATCGCCCCGCCGATCCGGCCGCTGGCCAGCGCATCGAACAGCGCCTGCTCGTCCACGACCGGCCCACGCGCGACGTTGACCAGGACGGCGTCGCCGCGCATCCGCGCCAGGCGCGACGCCCCGACGAGGCCGCGTGTCGAATCGTCGAGACCGCAGGCCAGCACGACGAAGTCGGCTTCCGGCAAGAGCGCGTCGAGCCGTTCCAGCCCGTGGATGGCGTCCAGCTCCGGTCCCGGATCACGCGGCGTGCGGTTGCAGCCGACGACCCGGCAGCCCCAGGCCCTGGCGCGCCGTCCGATCGCCCGGCCGATCCGGCCGGTGCCGACGATCAGCACCGTGCTCCCGCCGAGCTCGCGATGCGGAGCGCCGCCGCAGAACGAGCTGGCGGCCCAGCTGCCGGCGCGGAATGCCTGCTGCATCGCGAACAGGCCGTGCCGCCAGACCGTCATGGAGGCCACGGCATACTCACCGATCGCGTCCTCGTGGCCGTAGGCGTTGCAGATCGGCACGCGCGCCGGCACAGCATCGAAGTCGATGCCGTCGTAGCCGGCGGCGGCCACCTGCAGCAGGCGCAGCAGCGGGGCCGCTGGCAGGCTCGCCGTGAACTTCGTGGCGATCACGGCCTCGGCCTCCGCCAGCATCGCGGCCAGCTCGAACGTCGCCGTCTCGTCTGGCGCATCGAGGATTTCCCACTTGCTCGCCAGCGCCTCGCGGATGTGGGGTCCGTAGCGGCAGGGCAGGCTTCCCATCAGGACGGCACGGCGCATTCTCGGCCTCCGGTCAGCGGCTCGGTCGATCCTCGTGCGCCGGGCGCCAGACACCCGGCTCGCAGCGGGCATACATCGGCGAATAGGCGGTCTCGGCGCCGAGCTCGCGAGCCGCATGCCATGCCCAGCGCGGATCGTCCATCACGCCGCGCGCCAGGGCCACGAGATCAGCCCTGCCGCCAGCCACGATCGCCTCGGCCTGGTGGGCGCCGGTGATCATCCCGACCGCCATGGTCGGGATGCCCGCCTCGCGGCGCACCTTCTCGGCGAAGCCCACCTGGTAGCCCGGACCCATGACGATCCGCTGCCGCGGATGGTTGCCGCCGGAGGAGACGTCGAGCGCATCACAGCCCAGGGCCTTCAGCTCACTGGCCAGCGCTATCGTGTCGTCGACATCCCAGCCGTCCGCCATCCAGTCGGTAGCCGAGACGCGCACCCAGATCGGCTTGTCGGCGGGCCAGACCTCGCGCACGGCGGCGAAGGTCTCGAGCGTGAAGCGCATGCGGTTGTCGCGGCTGCCGCCATACGCGTCGTCGCGAGTGTTGCTCAGCGGCGACAAGAACTCGTGGCCGAGATAGCCGTGGGCCATGTGCAGCTCGATCATGTCGAACCCGATCCGCCGGGCGCGCTCGGCGGCCGAGACGAACTGCCGCTTCACCCGGGCGATGCCGTCGAGGTCGAGCGCCTGCGGCGTGTGCCAGCCGGGGGCGTAGGCGAGGGCCGACGGCCCCACGGTCTGCCAGGGATCCTCGTCGGCGTGCAGTGGTCCGCCACCGGCCAGGGGTACCCGCGTCGACGCCTTCCGGCCGGCATGTGCCAGCTGGACGCCGAGCTTGGCGACACCGTAGCGGCGGCAGAACTCGACGACCCGCTGCAGCTGGATCTCGTTCTCGTCCGAATAGAGGCCGAGGCAGCTGTGGGTGATCCGGGCGTTGCGCGCCACATGCGTGGCCTCGGCGATGATCAGTCCCGCCGCACCCATGGCGAACTGGCCCAGATGCATCAGGTGCCAGTCTGTCGCCGAGCCGTCCTGTGCCGCGTACTGGCACATCGGCGACACGACGATGCGGTTCGGCAGCTCGAGCCCGCGCGAGGCGAACGGCGAGAAAAGCGCACTGGTCAAGAACGGTCCCTCCGGGCGATGACGCAGCTATAGCTGGCAACCGGGCCGGCCGTGCAGCCCCGGCGGCGCTGGTCACGCCTGCGGCGAGCGCGGACCTGGCTCGCCGACCGGGCCCAGGTGGCTGTGGACAGAGTGGCGCCGTGACGAAATAGTGCCGACGACGCTCGGATGCGAACGGAGAGGCCCAAGAAATGCGCAAGACCCTGATGACGGCCGTAGCCGTGCTGCTGGCGACGGCCACCGGCGCGGGTGCCGAGGATTTGCGCATCGGCCTGCTCACCACCCTGTCCGGCCCCGGCTCGGGGCTCGGGATCGACGTGCGCGACGGCTTCAAGCTCGGCCTCGCCTCGAAGGGCGGCAAGCTCGGCGGCGTGACGGTCCAGCTGTTCGAGGCCGATGACCAGCGCAATCCCGACGTTGCCGTGAAGGCGACGGACGAGATGGTGAGCCGCGACAAGATCCACCTGATGACCGGCCAGGTCTGGTCGAACCTGGCGCTGGCGATGATGCCGACGCTGGCGCGCTCGGGCGTGTTCTTCGTCAGCCCGAACGCCGGCCCGTCGCAGCTCGCCGGCAAGCAGTGCAATCCCTGGTTCTTCTCGGCGTCGTACCAGAACGACAACAACCACGAGGCCACCGGCGCCTACGTCCAGAAGAAGGGCTTCAAGAAGCTCTACCTGCTGGCGCCGAACTATCCCGCGGGCAAGGACGCGCTGGCCGGCTTCAAGCGGTTCTACGAGGGCGAGGTCGCGGGCGAGGTCTACACCTCGCTGGAGCAGCTCGATTTCGCCGCCGAGCTGGCCAACCTGCGCGCCGCGGCACCGGATGCGGTCTACGCCTTCTTCCCCGGCGGCCAGGGCATCAACTTCATCAAGCAGTACGACCAGGCGGGGCTGAAGGGCAGCATCCCGCTGTTCGGGCCGGCGTTCTCGTTCAGCCAGGACATCCTGCCGGCGGTCGGCGACGCAGCGCTGGGCGCCTTCAACGGCAGCCAGTGGAGCCCCGACCTCGACAACGAGGCCAACAAGGCGTTCGTCGCCGACTTCAAGGCCGCCTACAATCGGCTTCCCTCGATCTACGCCTCGCAGGCCTACGACGCCGCCTTGATCCTCGATGCCGCCGTGACGTCGGCAGGTGTCGGCTGGGCCGACAAGGACACCTTCCGCAAGGCGCTGGCGGCGGTGAGGATCGACGCGGTCCGCGGCCAGTTCCGCTTCAACACCAATCACTTCCCGATCCAGGACTATTATGTCCGCGAGGTCTACAAGAACCCCGACGGCGTCATCACCAATCGCACGGTTGAGAAGATCTTCGAGCAGCACGTCGACGCCTATGTCGGCGAGTGCGGCATGAAGTGAGGCTGCGGTCCGGTCCTTGGACGCGCTCCTCTTCCTGCAGCAGGGCCTGAACGGGCTGCAGCTCGGCATGATGCTGTTCCTGATGGCGGCGGGGCTGACCCTTGTCTTCGGCATCATGGATCTGATCAACTTGGCGCACGGCTCGTTCTACATGCTGGGCGCCTACATCGCCGCCTGGGCGACCGGCGCCATCGGGGCGTTCCTGCCGGCGCTGGCCCTGGCGATGCTGGCGACGGCGGCGATCGGCGTCGTCGTCGAGCGCACGGCGCTGCGGCGGCTCTACGCGCGCGACCATCTCTACCAGGTGCTGGCGACGTTCGGCCTGATCCTGCTCCTCAACGAGCTGGTGGCGGTCCTATTCGGGGCCCAGCCGATCTTCGCCAGCCCGCCGCCGGCGCTGGCCGGACAGGTGGAGCTGTTCGGGGCACCTTACCCGGCGTTCAGGCTCGCCATCATCCTCGTGGGCGCCGCGACCGCGCTCGGCCTGTGGTGGCTCATCGGCCGGACGCGGCTCGGCATGCTGATCCGTGCCAGCGCCGTCAACCGCGAGATGGCGGCGGCGCTGGGGGTCGACGTGGCTCGGCTCTACACCGCGGTGTTCGCGCTGGGCGCGGCGCTGGCGGCGCTGGCCGGTGCCATGGCTGGGCCGGTGCTGGCGGTGCGCATCGGCATGGGCGAGGACATCCTGATCCTCACCTTCGTCGTCATTGTCATCGGCGGCATCGGCTCGATACGCGGCGCCCTCGCCGGGGCGCTGCTGGTCGGCATGATCGACACCTTCGGCCGGGCCTTTCTGCCGGCGGTGATGGGGGCCGCCGGCGCCTCGCTGGCCTCGATGGCGATCTACATCGTGATGGCGCTGGTGCTGGCCTTCCGCCCACGGGGACTGTTCCCGGCGGCGGCGTGACCGACTATCCGGCGGCAGCCTTCAAGCCCATTGCCGCGGCGGCGTAGCCGCCGGCCGCACCGTCGACGAAGTGGATGTGGTCGGCGCGGGTCGGCGACGGCACGATGCAGGTCATCAGCGCCGAGCCCTGCCGGTGCAGCCCGTAGCGGGCGATACCGCGGGCAGTGGCATCGCTGAGCACTGCCTCGATGCGGTCGGCCAGCCGGGGCGTACAGTCGAGGGTCATGCGCAGGCCGTCGTCATACTTGCGAAAATCGGTGTTCTCGACGAGCTGGCGCAAATAGCTCGCCGTATCGAACGAGCCCAGCCGCAGGCCCAACCTGATGATCAGGTAGCCGAACAATGCCCAAGCAGCGACGCGAAGGCGCCGCAGCCAGAGCGGCAATCCGTGGCTGCCGGTGGCGCGCGCTTCCAGGTCGAGCCCGCTCGGAGGCCAGCGCATGTTGCGCGCGACCTGGGGTTCCGGACGTCCGGCATCGGCGCTGCTGCCCAGCGCCAGGATCTCGGCGATCAGGCTCCTGAATGCCTCCGTCTCACCGACGGTTGGGGTGACGATCAGCGACAACAGCATGCCACGCTTGGCCGGGATCTCTTCCCAGCGGCAGGACAGGCCGGTGAGGTCCGGCCGCGCGCCGGGGGGGCTGGGCTCGACGGCGAAGGCGCCGCGCCTGAGCTGGACGTCGGCCCAGGCGAGGCCGCCGCCGGAGAACATCGCATAGCTGACGTCGGGTGATGCAGCGAAGCGGGCCACGCGCAGATCTCGGCCGGCTCGCCGCACGGCCGCGACGGGAATCATCGCCGCGCGCAGGGTCAAGGCGAGATCGTCCCGAACCCAGGCGGCGGTGTCGGCGAGCGCCGTGCGGACGACCGCCTCCGCGTCGGGGGGGACGACGGCCACGGCTCCATCGCCGCCGAAGACCGATGGGAAGTCGCGACCCGGAAGAGCGTTGGCGATGGCGGCGATCATCGCCGCACCGGCCGTGTTGACGACCTTGTAGCGGCCGGCGCCGATCGCCTGCGTCGAGTCGACGATGTCGGTCAGGGCGATCAGCCAGCCGTCGGGAACGGGGCAATAGACGCTCGAGTCCGTGATCCGGCCGAAGCCGCTGACGATCGCCAGCCCGGCATAGAAGTCGGGCGTGCCCGCGGATACCTCCATCTCGTCTTCTCTGGTTGACGTGCCGACAAGGGTAACAGACGGTGCGGTCGGCCCGCCAGCGGGCGACCATCATCGGAATGGGCATGCTCCGCGATATGCTGGCATCCTGGCAATTCTGGGCGGTGCTGTCGGCGGTGTTCGCAGCACTGACCGCCATCCTGGCCAAGATCGGCATTGCCGGTGTGGGATCGGATTTCGCCACCTTCATCCGTACGCTGGTCATCCTGGCGATGGTGAGCGCAATCCTGCTGGCGACCGGCCAGTGGCAGCCGCCGGCCTCGGTTCCGATGCGCACCTGGATATTCCTGGGGCTCTCCGGCCTCGCCACCGGAGCCTCGTGGCTCTGCTATTTCCGCGCCCTCAAGCTGGGGGATGCCTCGCGGGTAGCGCCTGTCGACAAGCTCAGCGTCGTGCTGGTGGCGATCTTTGGCGTCTTGCTCCTCGGAGAGAGGCTGCCACCGACTGGCTGGCTCGGCGTCGGACTGATCGGCGCAGGTGCGGTGCTCCTAGCTTGGCGTGCCTAAGCGGATGCCGACGAGCGCAGCTCCTGACGGCCGCGGCCGCAGGACGGTCGTGGTGGCGCTGCTCCTGACGTTCGCGCTGCTGGTGCCGGCGCTGGCCTCGCTGGCGGGCGATCCCTACCTCGTCAAGCTGGCGACCCGGATCGTCATCTACGGGCTGGCCGCGGCGGCTCTGGACCTCGTGCTGGGCGTGGCGGGCTTGGTCAGCTTCGGCCACGGCGCCTTCCTGGGTCTCGGCGCCTATGTGGCGGGCGTCACCTTTCAGCACGGCTTCGAGGGCAGCACGTTCCTGGGCCTGGAGCCGTCGCAGAACCTGCTGGTGCTGGCGCCGATCGCCATGGCGGTGTCGGCGCTGTTCGCGGTGCTCACCGGCATGGTCTGCCTGCGCACGCGCGGGGTCGCCTTCATCATGATCACGCTGGCCTTCGCCCAGATGCTGTTCTTCCTGTTCACCTCGCTCGAGCGCTACAACGGCGACGACGGTATCGCCTTGTGGAACCGCAACACCCTGCCAGGGCCGATCGATCCCTCCGACGACGCGTCGTTCTACTATCTCTGCCTCGCCTGCCTCTTCCTCTTCCTGCTCCTCGGCAGGCGGATGCTGGACTCGCGCTTCGGCCGCGTGCTGCGGGCTGCCAAGGAGAACGAGCGGCGCATGCATGCGCTGGGCTTCGCGGTGCAGCGCCATCGCCTGCTGGCCTATGCGATGTCCGGCGCGGCTACCGGGTTGGCCGGCCTGCTGCTGGCCAACCAGACCTATTTCGTGAGCCCGGCCCTGATGAGCTGGCAGACTTCCGGGCATCTGATCGTCATGGTCGTGCTGGGCGGGCTCGGCACGCTGACCGGGCCTGTGCTGGGGGCGGCGGCCTTCCTGCTGCTTGAGGACCTGACCCCGCCAGTCATGGACCTCCTCGCACCGGGCTTCGGCCAGCACTGGAAGCTGCTGCTCGGTCCGATCCTGGTGGCGGTGGCGATCTACGCCCATCGCGGCCTGTTGGGCTCGCTGACGCACCGTGGCTGAGCCCGTCCTGCGCGTCCTGGGCCTCGCCAGGCGCTTCGGTGGCATCGTCGCCGCCGACGGGGTCGACCTCGACCTGCGGGCCGGCGAGATCCATGCGCTGATCGGACCCAACGGTGCCGGCAAGACCACGCTTGTCAACCTGATCACAGGCGAGCTGCGGCCGGATCGCGGGCAGGTCGTCCTGGGCGGGCAGGACGTCACCCGCCTCGCGATCGAGCGCAGACGCCATCTCGGCCTCGCCCGCAGCTTCCAGATCACTAGCGTCTTCGCGAGCTTCACGGCACTGGACAATGTCGCGATGGCGGTCCAGGCGCTGGACGGCCACAGCTTCCGCTTCCTCGCCGCGGCGGGCGCCGACAGCCGGCTGAACGGTCCGGCACGCGAGGCGCTGGCCGAAGTCGGGCTGGCCGATGCGGCGGCGACACCGGCGGGCGAGCTGGCGCATGGCGAGCGGCGGCAGCTTGAGATGGCGATGGCGCTGGTCGGCCGGCCGCATGCGCTGCTGCTCGACGAGCCGATGGCCGGGATGTCGGCCGAGGAGAGCCGGCGCATGGTCGAGCTGCTGGAGCGGCTCAAGGGCCGATATGCCGTGCTCCTGGTCGAGCACGACATGGACGCGGTTTTCCGCCTCGCGGACCGCATCAGCGTGCTGGTCTACGGTCGCATCATCGCCACCGGCACCGGCCGCGCGATCCGCGAGAACCCCGAGGTGCGGCAGGCCTATCTCGGCGAGGACGGCTGATGCTGCAGGTGCGCGGGCTGGCGGCGCGCTACGGCAGCAGCCAGGTGCTGTTCGGCATCGACCTCGATGTGGGCGAGGGCGAGCTGGTGACCCTCATGGGCCGCAACGGCATGGGCAAGACCACGACCGTGCGCGCCATCGTCGGGCTGACGCCGCCTTTCGAGGGATCGGTGCGCTTCGGCGGCGCCGAGATCGCGGCGGAGGCGGCGCATCTGCGCGCCAGACGTGGCATCGGGCTGGTGCCGGAGGGCAGGCAGATCTTCGCCACCCTCAGCGTCGAGGAGAATCTCCGTGCCACGGCCCGGCCCGGACCCTGGAGCCTGCAGCGCGTGCTCGGACTGTTTCCGCGGCTGGCCGAGCGGCGGAACCACATGGGCCGGCAGCTCTCCGGCGGCGAGCAGCAGATGCTGGCGATCGGGCGGGCGCTCATGACCAATCCGCGCCTGCTGATCCTCGACGAGGCCACCGAGGGCTTGGCGCCGCTGGTGCGCGAGGAGATCTGGCGCTGCCTCGCAGCCCTGCGGGCCGATGGCCAGGCGATCCTGCTGATCGACAAGAACGTGCGACGGCTGCTGGAGCTTGCCGACCGGCACGTCATCGTCGAGAAGGGCCGCTGCGTCTGGCGAGGAACGGGCGCTGAGCTGCGGGCGGCACCCGGGCTCGTCGAGCGTCACCTGGGCGTGTGAGGGGCCATGCCGGTCGAGACGTTCATAGCCTTCGCGCTGGCGACCACCGTGCTGATGTTGATGCCGGGGCCGAACGCGACGCTGATCATGTCGAACAGCATCGCCCGGGGCGCGCGGGTCGGCCTGTTCACGGTGCTGGGCGGCAGCGCCGCGATCTCGCTGCACATGCTGCTGGTCTGCGTCGGCTTGGTCTCGCTGATGGCCACGCTCGGCCATTGGATGGAGTGGATCCGCTGGGCTGGCGTCGCCTACCTGCTCTGGCTGGGCTGGCGGGCATGGACATCGGACGACGCCGACGAAGCGGCGGCACCCACGGCCGCCGACGCGCGGCGTGGCTTCTGGCAGGGCTTCATGGTGGCCACCACCAACCCGAAGCTCCTGCTGTTCTATGCCGCCTTCTTCCCGCAGTTCGTAAGGCTGGAGGCGGCACCCTGGACGCAGCTGCTGCTGCTGTGCATCAGCTTCGTGGCGATCCAGGTCGTCTGCGACACCGCCTATGCGCTGCTCGCCGACCGGCTGGCCCACCGACTGCGGGGGCCGCGCGGCGTGCGCTGGCGCAAGCGGCTAACCGGCTGCTTCCTGATCGGCACCGGCGTCGGACTGGCATTGGCGCGGCGCAGCTGACGCATGGCCAGGATCGGGGTCGTCGGCGCCGGGGCCTGGGGGACGGCCCTGGCAATCGCGGCCGGCCGTGCCGGCCATTCGGTCCCGCTCTGGGGCAGGGACCAAGCCGCGATGGTGGAGATGCGGCGGTCGCGGGTGAACGCCGGCCGCCTGCCGGGCGTCGTGCTGGACGGAGCGATCGAGCCCACCGGCGACATCACCAATCTCGTCGGCTGCGACCTGCTGCTGCTGTCGACACCCGCTCAGACGCTGCGGCAGGTCGTGGCGCAGATACCCGATGCCCCGTGGCTTGTGATCTGTGCCAAGGGGCTGGAACGTGCCAGCGGGCTCAGGCTCAGTGATGTCGTGGTCGAAGCTAGGCGGGGTCCCCGGGTCGCCGTGCTCTCCGGCCCGTCTTATGCCGGCGAGCTGGCGCGCGGGCTGCCGACCGCGGTGACGCTGGCGGCACCTTCGCTCGACGCCGCCCAGGAGCTGTCGGCCATGCTGGCCGCCCCGGCATTCCGGCTCTACCCGACCGACGACGTGGCCGGGGTGGAGATCGGCGGTGCGCTCAAGAACGTCATCGCCATCGCCGCGGGCGCCGTCATGGGCAGCGGACTGGGCGAGAACGCCCGGGCGGCGGTGGTGACGCGCGGCCTCGCCGAGCTGGCGCGGCTGGGCACAGCGCTGGGGGCGCGGCGGGAGACCCTGATGGGGCTCTCGGGCCTGGGCGACCTCGTGCTCACCGCCACCAGCCTGACCTCGCGCAACACCCGGTTCGGCCACGAGCTGGCGCAGGGCGGGGCCGTGGCCGAACTCATGGGGGCAGGGCACGCGTTGAGCGAAGGAGCCTGGACAGCGGAATCCGCTGTCGCACTGGGCCGGCGCCACGGCGTCGAGCTGCCGATCTCCGTCGCGGTCGCCGACGTCCTGGCGGGCCGCGCGACGATCGCGGCGGCCGTGGAATCGCTGCTGGCCCGGCCGCTCGCCAGCTCGGAATAGCCTCAGCCGGACGTGCCGCCCGCCATCAGCTCGCGGGCCTGCTCGATCCAGTGCTCGCGGGCGACGCGGCCGGGGAAGCCGATCTTGTCCTCGATGTAGTCGATCTGTGCTGGGGTCAGCGCCACCAGCTGGGCGAAGGTGACGATGCCCATCGCGATCAGCTCGCGGTTGATGACCGGGCCGATGCCCTTGATGATCTCGAGGTCGTCATGGCTCACCCCGACGGGAGCCGTGGGCAGCGACGGCGCGGCGTCGCCGGTCTCGACCAGCCGGGCCTTTTCGGCCAGCAGCGTCGCACGCGCGCTCGATCCGGCCGGCAACATCTTCAGCTTGGCCTCGATCGCCCGGAGCCGCTGCGCCCGGCCGTCGACCGGCGGCCGCGGCATGGCGGTGGCCGCGGGAACGGGCTCGGAGGTCTCGGGCGGCATGCCCGGCAGTGGAAGGTCGCCCCCGGTCAGGCGTAGCAGCTCGTCGCGCTCCTGCTTCAGCGCGGTGTGGGCGGTCACGCCCACCGGCAGCTCCGCCAGCTTGGTCTCGATGGCCTTCAGGCGCGCTGCCGCCTCCTCCCCGTCGCCGGCAGCAGGCGATGGGGCAGGGGGGGCGTGCCCGGCCTGCGCCGGTGCGACGGCCTGCATGTCACGGATGCGAGCCTCCAGCTCGGCCGCCAGGGCCTGGGCACTGGCGGCGCGCGTCTCCAGCTCCCCGCCACGTCGCCGGCAGCCGTCCAGCTCAGCCTTCAGGCGCTCGATCTCGCCGCGCACCTCGCCCAGCTCGGCCGACACCTTGGCTTCCTGGGCCTGGGCACCGGCGGCCAGCCGGCGGGCCGTGGCAGCCTCCTCCTCCAGGCGCTGGGCACGTTCCTTGGCGGCGTTGCGGTCAGCCAGGAGCTCGTGCAGCGTGCCCTTGGTCTCCTCATGCGCCTGGTCGGCGCGGCCGACCTCGCCCTGCAGATGCGCCAGCCGGCTCTCGTAGCTCGCGCCGGTGGCGGCGATCTCCTCCTCGACCCGGCGCTTGATCATCGCCCAGACGATGGCGGCGCCGATGGCGATTCCGATCAACAGCCACAGCAGCCACCACATGGCTCCTCCCCGCGGTCCGAGCGCTTCGTTCACACAAGATCATGGGCATGCCGGGCAGCGTTGGCAACCTGAGCGCCCGAAGCTCAACCGGTGCGCCGATCCCGGGCGATCATCTCCGCCGCCTTCTCGGCGATCATGATCACCGGCGCGTTGGTGTTGCCCGAGGTGATCGACGGCATCACCGAGGCATCGGCGATGCGCAGGCCACGGACACCCCTGAGCCGCAGCCGCGGGTCGACCACGGCCCCGACATCGCCGTCGGGGCCCATGCGGCAGGTGCCGACCGGATGGAAGATGGTGGTGCCGAGATCGCCGGCGGCCCGCACCAGCTCCTCCTCGGCCTGCGTCTCGGGGCCTGGGCGCAGCTCCTCCGGCGCATGAGGCGCCATGGCGGGGGTCGCCATGATCCGGCGCGTCAGGCGGATGGCGTCGGCGGCGACGCGCCTGTCCTCGTCGGTCGACAGGTAGTTGGGCCTGATGACCGGCTTGTCCATCGGATCGCGGCTGCGCGGCGTCACCGTGCCCCGGCTGGTCGGGCGCAGGTTGCAGACCGAGGCGGTGATCGCGGGGAAGGGGTGCAGCGGCTCGCCGAACTTGTCGAGGCTCAGCGGCTGCACATGGTATTCGAGATTGGCTGTGGCGACGCTCGGATCGCTGCGCGCGAAGGCGCCGAGTTGCGACGGCGCCATGGTCAGCGGTCCTCTGCGGCTGATGGCGTACTGCACGCCCATGGCGGCCCTGCCCCACAGCGAGGCGGCGCGCGTGTTCATCGTCAGCGCGTTGCGGACCTTGTAGACCAGCCGGATCTGGAGGTGATCCTGCAGGTTGGCGCCGATGCCGGGCACATCGTGCAGCGGGGCGATGCCGTGCTCCGCCAGCACCCCTGCCGGGCCGATGCCCGACAGCTGCAGCAGCACGGGCGTGCCGATGGCGCCGGCCGCCATCACCACCTCGCCCCCGGCGGCGGCCAAGCGGTCCTCGCCACCCTGGTGGTAGGCGACGCCGCTGCAGCGGCCGTCCTCGACGACGAGGCCGGTCACCATCGCCCCGGTCCGCACCGAGAGATTGGGGCGGGACCGCACCGGCTTCAGGAAGGCCTTGGCGGCGTGCCAGCGGATGCCGCGGCGCTGGTTGACCTGGAAGTAGCCGCAACCCTCGTTGTCGCCGCGGTTGAAGTCGTCGGTCTCGGGGATCCCGGCCTGCGCTGCCGCCTCGCGGAAGGTGTCGAGGATCGGCCAGGCCACGCGCGGCGGCTCGACGCGCCATTCGCCGCCGGCACCGTGGAACTCGCTCGCACCCTGCCAGTGGTCCTCGGAGCGCCTGAAGTAGGGCAGGACGTCGTCCCAGGCCCAGCCGGGGTTGCCGAGCTGGCGCCAGTGATCGTAGTCGGCGGCCTGGCCGCGCATGTAGATCATGCCGTTGATGGCCGAGCAGCCGCCCAGCACCTTGCCGCGTGGATAGTTCAGGGCGCGGCCGTTGAGGCCGGGCTCGGCCTCGGTCCTGAAGCACCAGTCTGCCCGCGGGTCGTTCTGGGTATAGAGGTAGCCGACCGGGATGTGGAACCAGATCCAGTCGTCGGTGCCGCCGGCTTCCAGGAGGCAGATGCGCATGGCAGGGTCGGCCGACAGCCGGTTGGCCAGCACGCAGCCGGCCGTGCCGCCGCCGACGATGACATAGTCGAACGTTTCGCTCGCCGCCGCCATGTCAGCCGTCCTCAGCCTCCCGAGCCCCACCGATGGTCTAGCCCGGTCGTGCGGGTCCGAGGAAGGTGTGCTCAGTTGAAGCTGTGCGCGACAATTCGCACCGAGCCGTCGTCCAGCCTCTCCAGCACATGCAGCGCGCAGCCCGAGGACACGCTCTCGCCGCTGTCCGCGGCTCTGGCGCGCACCGTCCAGCGCGCCGCCGAATGGATCAGCCGCCCGTCGCCGCCGACCGCCAGGATCTCGTTGGCATGGCCGGTCAGCCCGCCGGCCAGCACGCCGGCGAAGAACCGGCGGATCTCGTCGGGGCCGACATGGACGTCGTGGGTCGCCGGCAGGAAGCAGGCATGCGGGGCGTAGAGCGCCGCTATGCCGGCGGCGTCACCGCGGTTGAAGGCACTGTTCCAGCGGGCATAGGTCGCCTCCACGACGGCGCGCATCTCGGTCTCGGTCATCCGGCCCTCCTCTCGGTGCCGGACGGGCAGGTCAGGTGCCTGTCGTCCAGAGGATCGCCAGCATAACGATACCGGCCACGATCCGGTACCAGCCGAACAGCGTGAAGTCGTGGCGCTGCAGGAAGGCGATGAAGGCCTTGACGCAGACCACCGCCGCCAGCAGCGAGACGAAGCCGCCCACCAGCATCATGCCGAGGTCGTCGGCCTCCAGGATGTCCCGGCTCTGCCACAGCTCGAAGACGGCAGCGCCGATGATGGTGGGGATGGCCAGGAAGAACGAGAACTCGGCGGCCGCCCGCCGGTCGACGCCCAGCAGCACGGCACCCATGATGGTGGCACCGGCGCGCGAGACGCCAGGCACCAGCGACAGGCACTGGAACAGCCCGATGCCCAGCGAGGTGGCGGGCGGCAGGGCCTGGGCCTCGGGGTGACGCACCCGCGGCTCGCTGCGCTCGATGGCGAGGATGGCGATGCCGCCGACGATCAGGCTGATCGCCACCGCCATCGGCGAGAACAGCATCTTGATGACGGGATGCAGCAGGACGCCCAGAGCGGCGGCCGGCAGGAAGGCCAGGATCACCGAGAGCGCGAAGCGGCGGGCAGCCGGGTCGTGGGCGAGGCCGATGACGGCGGGCCACAGCCGGGCGAAGTAGAGGCCGCAGACCGCCAGGATGGCGCCGACCTGGATCGCGACGTGGAACACCTCGGCCTTCGGGCCCTCGAAGCCCAGAAACCAGCCGGCGATGATCAGGTGGCCGGTCGAGGAGACCGGCAGGAACTCGGTCAGGCCTTCGACGATGCCGAGGATGATGGCGTCGACGAGGCTGGGGCCTGTCTCCATGGATGGGGATCTGCTCCGCTGGGCATGCCGGGACGCCGGGCGACCTCGAAGGGGCCGGGGCGAATCCTAGTGGCCAATGGTTAACGCGCGGTTGAGCCATAGGCCGGCGGCATGCCGCACCGCAACAGGGATCGGGCTCCCCGCGGCCGGGTGGCCGCGGGGGCGATGGTGATCAGGCCTGGACGGTCCTCTGGGTCTGCTCGCCCAGGCCGTCGATGCCCAGGCGTATGGTCTGGCCGGGCTTGAGGTAGATCGGGTGCGGCTTCTGGCCGAGGCCGACGCCGGGCGGCGTGCCTGTCGAGATGATGTCGCCCGGCTGCAGGCTCATGAACTGCGACAGGTAGCTGACCAGGAACGGCACCTGGTACACCATCGTCGCCGTCGAGCCGTTCTGGTAGCGGTGGCCGTCGACCTCGAGCCACATGCCGAGGTTGTTCGGGTTCGGGCACTCGTCCTTGGTGACGAGCCAGGGGCCCATCGGCCCGAAGGTGTCGTGGCTCTTGCCCTTGGTCCACTGGCCGGACCGCTCGGCCTGGAAGGCCCGCTCGGAGACGTCGTTGACGACGCAGTAGCCGGCGATGTGGTCCCAGGCCTGGGCCTCGGTGATGTACTTGGTCTGCTTGCCGATGATCACGCCGAGCTCGACCTCCCAGTCGGTCTTCTCGGAGGTCCGCGGGATCTCGACGTCGTCGTTGGGTCCGCAGATGGCGCTGGTCACCTTCATGAAGATGACGGGCTCGGGCGGCACGGCGAGGCCGCTCTCGGCGGCGTGGTCGGAATAGTTGAGGCCGATGCAGATGAACTTGCCGACCTTGCCGACGCAGGGGCCGAGACGAGGGCTGCCCTCGACCAGCGGCAGCTTGCCGGTGTCGAGGGCCGCCAGCTTGGCGAGGCCGTCGGCACCGATGGTGCTGCCGTCGATGTCGGCGACGACGCCCGACAGGTCGCGGATGCGGCCCTGCGCATCCAACAGACCCGGCTTCTCCTGACCCTTCGGCCCATAGCGTAGCAGCTTCATGACCTGATCCGCCTCCCGTTCGCGTCGGCGGCGTTATCAGCATGGCGCACGGCCCTAGGCAAGCCTCGGCAGGGCAAGGCCGGTCTGCGCGTCAGGCGTCGCAGACCTTCCAGGGGCCGATGTCCACGTGAATGTGGTCCTGGTGGGCGGCGTCGGTCTCGGGTGTGAGCACGACGCTGAACCTCTCGCATGCCGCACGCGCCACGGCGCGCAGGAAGGCGGCCTCGGGACCGCGACCCTTCCAGGCCGTCTGCACGACGATCCGATCGCCGTTGGCCAGCTCGAAGGCCGCGATGTCGAGCGCCCGGGCGCTGGCATGCAGGCTCAGCCGCGAGCGGTTGCCCGTCATGGCTCTGCAGGCGTGGCTGCCGTAGTTCTGCACCGAGCGCAGGCCGCTGCCGAGATGCCGGCGCGCCAGCTGATCGACCGTCGGCTCGAAGGTCGACCATGCATAGAGCATGGCGCAGCTGGTGCGCGGCGGCGGCGACAGCAGCGGCCGATCGCCGGCCGGAACGACCGGGGTGTCCACCGCACAGCCGCCGGAGATGGGCGCCGGCCACGGCCTCACCGCAATTCCCTGATCCGCCAGCGCCACCAGGCAGCTGCCGCCGGTCGGCCAGACCGTCGTGGACGGTCCGCGCGTCCGCGGCTCGTACCGGGTGCAGCCTGCGAGCAGGGCGAGCATGGCCAGGGCACCCACGAGCGCGCGGGCGACGCCGAAGCCGGCTCTCTTGCCTTGTGCCGCCAGCATTTCCACGCCTAAATCAGGCCAGTCACATGATGCCTAACGATTCAGGGGGTTGTTTCATGCGCCGTGTAAACCTCGCCCTCGCCAGCACCTTTGCGATCGTCCTCGGAGCTTCCGCGGCACACGCTTGGCCGGACCGTCCCATCACCATGGTGGTGCCGTTCGCCGCCGGCGGGCCAACCGACACCGTTGCACGCCTGGTCGCCGAGCCGATGACCCGCGAGCTCGGCCAGCAGGTGATCGTCGAGAACGTTGGCGGCGCCGGCGGCACGCTGGGAGCGGCACGGGTGGCCAAGGCGGATGCGGACGGCTACTCGCTGCTCCTGCATCATATCGGCCAGGCGACGAGCGTCTCCCTCTATCGCAAGCTGTCCTACGACCCGGTCGAGGCCTTCGCCGCCGTCGGCCTCATCACCGACGTGCCGATGACCATCGTGGCACGCCACGACCTGGAGCCGAAGGACTTCGGCGCACTGATGGCGTGGGCGAAGGAGAAGAAGGAGGACGCGAGCTACGCCAATGCCGGCATCGGCTCGGCCTCGCACCTGTGCGGCATGATGCTGATGAGCGCCCTCGACGTGCAGATGACGACGGTGGCCTACAAGGGCACCGGCCCGGCGATGACCGATCTTCTGGGCGGGCAGGTCGACCTGATGTGCGACCAGACCACCAACACCACGAGCCAGATCAAGGGCGGCAAGATCAAGGCCTACGGCGTCACCACCAAGACGCGGGTGCCGGCGTTGCCCGACCTGCCCACGCTCGACGAGGCCGGCCTGCCGGGCTTCGAGGTGGCGGTCTGGCACGGCCTGTACGCGCCGGCCGGGACGCCCAAGGAGGTGGTCGACAAGCTGGCGGCGGCGCTGCAGACGGCCCTGAAGGATCCGAAGGTGATCGAGCGCTTCGCCGACCTGGGCACCGAGCCGGTGTCGCAGGAGCGCGCCACGCCGGCGGCACTGCAGGCCCATCTCGAAGCCGAGGTCGCCAAGTGGTCGCCGGTCATCAAGGCGGCTGGCGTCTACGCCGACTGACCGGCGCCGACGCGAGGGCCGGCTGGACCACGTCTCTAGGGGAGGCATCGCATGTCGAGCGGCAACGCCAAGGACGTGGCGGCCGGCCTGATCTTCGTCGCCGTCGGGCTGGCCTTCGGCTCGATGGCGCTCGGCCTGGATCTGGGCACCGCCCGGCGGATGGGCCCCGGCTATTTCCCGCTGGTGCTCGCGGCGATCATGGTGGTCCTCGGCGCCGTCATCGTGTGGCAGGGCGCCCGCCGGCCGGCCGAGGCCATCGGCCGGATGCCCTGGCGCGGCCTGCTCCTGATCGTGGCCACACCGATCCTGTTCGGATTGACCCTGCGCGGCATCGGTTTGGTTCCCGCGATCCTCGGCGTCGTGCTGATCAGCGCCGCGGCCAGCACCATGTCGCGGCTGCTGCCGACCGTGGCCCTGGCGGTCGGGCTCACGGTCTTCTGCGCGCTCGTCTTCATCAAGGGGCTGGGGCTCCCGATCGTCCTGTTCGGACCCTGGGTGACGTTCGCGCACACGCCGCCCGCCGCCGTCCAGCCCGCCCCCGCGGAGACGGCTCCCGCGGGCAGCGGCGGTTGATCGGGAGGCGGCCATGGAACTGATGGACAATCTGGCGCTCGGCTTCGCCACGGCGCTGAGCCCGGTCAACCTGCTCTACTGCTTCATCGGCGTGCTGCTCGGCACGCTGATCGGCGTGCTGCCGGGCCTGGGGCCGGTCGCCACGATCGCGATGCTGCTGCCGCTGACCTTCTCGCTGCCGCCGGTCTCGGCGCTGATCATGCTGTCGGGGATATACTACGGCGCGCAGTACGGCGGTTCCACCACCGCCATCCTGATCAACCTGCCCGGCGAATCGTCCTCCGTCGTGACGGCGATCGACGGCTACCAGATGGCGAGGCAGGGGCGGGCGGGCACGGCGCTCGCCACGGCCGCCATAGGCTCGTTTTTCGCCGGCACCGTCGCCACGGTGCTGCTGGCGCTGTTCGCGCCGCCCCTGGCCGACGTGGCGCTCAGCTTCGGGCCGGCCGAGTATTTCTCGCTGATGGTGCTAGGCCTCGTGGCCTCGGTGGCGCTGGCGCACGGCTCGCTGATCAAGGCGATCGCGATGATCGTGCTGGGCCTCCTGCTGGGCCTCGTCGGCAGCGACGTCGAGACCGGCGCCCAGCGCTTCACCTTCGACAAGCCCGAGCTCGCCGACGGCCTCAACTTCGTCGCCGTGGCCATGGGGGTGTTCGGCCTGGGCGAGATCATCCGCAACCTCGAGAACGAGTCGATCCGCTCGGTCATGGTGCGCAAGGTCGCGGGCCTGATGCCCAGCCGCGAGGACCTCCGGCGCATCATCGGGCCGATCCTGCGTGGCACCGGCCTCGGCTCGGTCCTGGGGATCCTGCCGGGCGGCGGTGCGATGCTGGCCTCATTCGCCGCCTACACCCTGGAGAAGAAGGTCTCGCGCACCCCGCATCGTTTCGGCAAGGGTGCCATCGAAGGTGTGGCCGCTCCGGAATCCGCCAACAACGCCGGTGCCCAGACCTCGTTCATCCCGATGCTGACGCTGGGCATTCCGTCCAACCCGGTGATGGCGCTGATGATCGGCGCCCTGATCATCCAGGGCATCACGCCCGGGCCCAATGTCGTCACCGACGAGCCGGCGCTGTTCTGGGGCATGATTGTGTCGATGTGGGTCGGCAACTTCATGCTGGTGGTGCTGAACCTGCCGTTGATCGGCATCTGGGTGCGGCTGCTGACCGTGCCCTACCACATGCTGTTCCCGGCGATCCTCGCCTTCTGCTGCATCGGCGTGTACAGCGTCAACTCGAACGCCTTCGACGTCTACGCCATGGCGGTGTTCGGGTTCGTCGGCTACCTGCTCGTCAAGCTCGAATGCGAGCCGGCGCCGCTGCTCTTGGGATTCGTGCTCGGACCGATGCTCGAGGAGTATCTGCGCCGCGCCATGGTCCTGTCGCGCGGCGACCCGACGGTGTTCGTCACCCGCCCGCTGAGCCTGGCGCTGCTGATCGTGGCGGTGGCGGTGCTGACGCTGGTGCTGCTGCCGGCCATACGAGCGAAGCGCGAGGAGGCGTTCCAGGAGTAGGGCGCGGCGGCGATCCCGTCGGACGCCGCCGCGCGGCCCGACGGTCAGACGATATCGTTGTCGATGATCGAGGCGAGGTCGAGGCCCTGGCCGCCGAGGATCAGGGCCACGGCCTTGGCCTGGAAGTCGTTGCTCGCGTCATAGTCGCCGTCGACCTCGAGGATCGCGCTTCCGCCGTTGGTGGAGAGGCGAAGCAGGCTGCCGTCCACCTCGCCGTCAGTTCCGGCGATCGCGTCCGGCAGCTCGATGCGGATGCGGTCGCCCTGGCCGAAAGCGAAGTCCTTGAACGTGTCGACGGCATCGTCGTGGCTGACGACGAACAAGTCGGCTCCCTTGCCGCCATAGACGAGATCGCTGTCCCTGCCGCCGTCGAGCCGGTCCTTGCCGCCGTCGCCTCGGAGCGTGTCGTTGCCGGCGCCACCGACCAGCTCGTCGTCGTGCCTGCTGCCGTTCAGTCGGTCCTTGCCGTCGAAGCCGAAGATGCGGCCGGCATGGCCGCTGGCATGCAGTGTCTCGTTGCGGCCGGTGCCGTAGACGAGCTCCGGCAGCGACTCGTCGCCCTTGGGCAGATAGGTTTCGACGGGCCGGACACGCTCGACCTCGAGATTGCCGTCGACCTTGGCGGCGATGACGGTGGTCTCGCCGCTGTCGAGGAAGTCGCCGTCACCATTGGTGTCGACCAGCCGCACCAGATGGTCCTGGTTGGGCTGGCCGCCGTTGGCGGCGAGCAGGATGCTGCCGTCGGCCACGGCGTCCATGCCGGAGCCCGTCGAGATGACATAGCTGCTGGGCAGGTGGCTCGCGTCCCAGACCACGTGGGCCTCGTCCGGCGAATCGATCTGGCCACTGCCGTCGCGATCGTTCAGGGCGTAGAGTGTGTGGTAGGCACCGCGCCTGGTGAACTCGAAGGCGTAGACGGTCTCGCCCAGGCTATCGTGGGGGTAGTCGACATTGACACCCAACGGGCTGTTGTCGGCGAGGAAGACGGTGGCCTCGCCGGAATCGATCGTGCCGTTGCCGTTGGCGTCGACGGCCCGGTAGATGGTGTCGGGCGCGCTGCCATTGGTATCGGTGATGTAGGCGATCTCGCCGGTGAACGAGATCTCGAAGGCCGACGAGGTCGGATTGAGGGTCTGCAGGTCGAGCCATACGCTGGCCTCTCCCTTGTCCTGGGCGTCGCCGTCGCCGTTGCGGTCGATCGTCCGATAGA
Source organism: Geminicoccus sp. (assembly GCA_035326425.1). Lineage (GTDB taxonomy): Bacteria > Pseudomonadota > Alphaproteobacteria > Geminicoccales > Geminicoccaceae > CALKJU01. Next base: position 25,417 of record DAOLFG010000023.1, read on the forward strand.
CGACGTCGTCGGGGCTGGAGACGACGCCGGCATTGACGATGTAGACCGCCCCGTCCGGCCCGACGCTGACGCCGTTCGGCGTCGGCATCACGAAGCCCGCGGCATTGCCGGCGGCCGAGAACCAGACCTTGGCCTCTCCCTTGTCCTGGGCGTCGCCGTCGTCGTTCCTGTCGACCAGGCGGTAGACGCTGTCGGTCGGATTGTCGCCGTAGAACACGACGCCCTTGGGCCCCTGGACGATATCGAGCACGCTGCCGGCCGGCGCCGCGAGGCTCGAGGCGTTGCCGTCGTCGAAGAAGACCGAGATCTCACCGCTGTCGGCGATGTCGCCGTCGCCGTTGCGATCGACGGCGAGGTAGACCGCCTCGTGGGTGAAATCGCCGTAGAGGAACGAGATTCGTGCGCTCATGGCTCGAGGGCTTTCCCATGTCGGCGGCACGGCTCGCCCTCGAGAGGCACCGTCGCATCCCGGGCAGCCGTCGCATCGCCATGTCGTTGGTGTCGCGTGTCCGCACGCGACTGCACGGGAGATCTACAGGCCCGAACAACCGACCTCAACACCGGCGTTTTTCAAGCAGTCTATATTGAAGTTGGTAAACAATTAGAAAGTATGGTCATTTCATTGCTATTTCAGTTATTTTACGTACGATCTCAATCGCTTCCGGAGAGTCCCAGGCAGCGATGCCCAGCAGCCGGCCGGCCTCGTCGCCGTTGCGGTCGACCAGGATGGTGGCCGGCAGGCCGGGCACCTTCAGCGCGCGCGCCGCGGCGGCCTTGGGATCCCGGTAGACCAGCATGTCGCCGGCACCGCCGATCTCGTCGATGAACTTCTGCACGCGCTCCGGTGCGGCGCGGTCGACGGACAGCGCCAACACCACCGCCTGCCGGGGATCGAGCTCGGCGGCGAGCTTGCGCAGCGAAGGCATCTCCTCGCGGCAGGGCGCGCACCAGGTGGCCCAGAGATTCAACACCACGACCTTGCCCTTGAAGGTGCCGAGCGCCGCCTCGTTGCCCTGCATGTCGATAAAGCGTAGAGCCGGCAGCGCCTCGCCGGACGGTGGCGCCAGCTCGATGGCGCGCGCCGGTGTGGAGGCCAGCAGCAGGAACAGGGCGAGGAGTCTTCGCATGGCGGTCTCCGCGGCGGCAGGGGTGTGGTCGTGAGCCGGCCGGCATCGGCGGCCCGGGAGCTGTGGGGCGGCGGGCATTTCGACTCCGGGCCGGCCCCGCTCATGGAGCGTATCAACGCCTCCATCCCGTTCGACAAGCGACTCTACCGCCAGGACATCCAGGGCTCCATCGCCCACGCGCGCATGCTGGCCGACGCGGGCGTGATCGGCACGGCCGACCGCGACGCCATCCTGCGCGGGCTGGAGGCGATCCGCGCCGAGATCGAGGGCGGCAGTTTCGCCTTCTCGACCGAGCTGGAGGACATCCACTTCAACATCGAGGTCCGGCTGACCGAGGCCGTCGGCGAGCCGGGGCGGCGCCTGCACACCGGCCGGTCGCGCAACGACCAGGTCGCCACCGACTTCCGGCTGTGGGTCCGCGACGCCATGGACCGCGCCGACGCCAGGCTGCGCGAGCTGCAGGCGGTGATCGTCGATCTGGCGGAACGCCACGCCGCCGCGGTGATGCCAGGATTCACCCATCTCCAGGCCGCCCAGCCGGTGACCTTCGGCCATCACCTGATGGCCTATGTCGAGATGCTCGGCCGCGACCGCTCGCGGTTCGCCGATGCGCGGCGGCGCGCCAACGAATCCCCGCTGGGCGCCGCGGCGCTCGCCGGCACGAGCTTCCCGATCGACAGGCAGGCGACGGCGTCGGAGCTGGAGTTCGACCGGCCGATGGCCAACTCGATCGATGCCGTGTCCGACCGCGACTTCGCGCTCGACTACCTGGCCTCGGCGGCGGTGTGCGCCGTCCACCTGTCGCGGCTGGCCGAGGAGCTGGTGCTGTGGTCGACGCCGCAGTTCGGCTTCGTGCGGATGAGCGAGGACTTCACTTCCGGCAGCTCGATCATGCCGCAGAAGCGCAATCCCGACGCCGCCGAGCTGGTGCGCGGCAAGTCGGGGCGGGTGCTCGGGCACCTGCAGGCGCTGCTGGTGACGATGAAGGGCCTGCCGCTGGCCTATTCCAAGGACATGCAGGAGGACAAGGAGGGCGTGTTCGACGCGGTCGACACGCTGGAGCTGTGCGTCGAGGCCATGACCGCGATGCTGGGCTCGATCCGCGTCGACACCGGCCGGATGCGCGCCGCCGCCGGCGCCGGCCATGCGACCGCCACCGACGTCGCCGACTGGTTGGTGCGCAGCAAGGGCTGCGCCTTCCGCGACGCCCATGCCGTGGCCGGGCGCGTCGTCAAGCTGGCGGAGGCGCGTGGCTGCTCGCTGGAGGAGCTGACGGCCGCGGATCTCGCGGCAGTCGACCCGCGACTCGATGCCGGTGTGCTGGAGGTGATGGGCGTGGATCGCTCGGTCGCCAGCAGGACGAGCTTCGGCGGCACGTCCCCGGCGAGGGTGAGGGAGGCGATCGAGGCGGCCCGGGCGCGCTTCCTCGGCCCTGGATCCGCCGAAGCCGCCCGCTAGGATGCGCGCATGACACGCCCCCACGACAGCGAAGCCGATCGCGTGTCCGCGCCCGGCCGCAGGACCCTGGCGACGCTGTTGCTGGCGGCCGCACTGGCCGGCTGCGGACGGAAGGGCGCCCTCTACATGCCGGGCGAGGAGGAGGACGCGCGGCGGCTGCCGCGCACGCCGCCCGGCAGCGGCCAGGCGCCGACGGAGACGGAAACGCTGCCGGACGTCGAGGAGGACGATTGAGCGTGATCGGCTACCGGGATGGGCGGCTGACGGTCGAGGGCGTGGACGTAGCGGACCTCGCTGCGCGCGTCGGCACGCCGTTCTACGTCTACGGCGCCAACGGCATGCGCGACCGGCTGCGCAGCCTTTTCGACGCCTTCGCCGGTCTGCCCCTGCGGGTGTTCTTCGCCGCCAAGGCCAACAGCAACCTCGCGGTTCTGCGCACCCTGCATGCCGCGGGCGCGGGCATCGAGGTGGTGTCGGGCGGCGAGATCAGGCGGGCGCTGGCCGCTGGCGTGCCGGGCCCCTCGATCGTGTTCGCCGGCGTCGCCAAGCAGGACGACGAGATCAGGCTGGCGCTCGAGATCGGCCTGGCGCAGCTCAACGTCGAATCCGTGCCCGAGCTGGAGCGGATCTCCGCCCTCGCGGTCGAGGTAGGCCGGGTGGCGCCGATAGCGCTCCGCATCAACCCCGACGTGGCGGCGGCGACCCACGACAAGATCGCCACCGGCCGCAAGTCGGACAAGTTCGGCATCGCCTATACAGCGGCGCCGGAGGTCTATGCCCTGGCCCGGCGGCTGCCCGGCGTCGAGCCGGTGGGCCTGCACATGCATATCGGCTCGCAGATCACCGACGTCTCGTCGTTCGAGGCGGCCTATCTGCGCGGCGTCGAGCTGTTCCGGGGCCAGCGCGCCGCCGGCGTGCCGCTGCGCCGCCTCGACCTCGGCGGCGGGTTCGGCGTGCGGTACAGCGACGAGGAGCGGCTGCCGCCGGACGAGCTGGCGCGGCTGGTCAGGCGCGTGACCGAGGGGCTGGACGCCGAGATCTGGCTGGAACCCGGCCGTTTCCTGGTGGCGGAATCCGGGCTGCTGGTGGCGTCGGTGGTCTACGTCAAGGATACCGACGACCGGCGCTTCCTGATCGTCGATGCCGGCATGCACACGCTGCTGCGACCGGCGATGTACGGCGCTCACCATACCGTGATCCCGGTGAGCAGGGCCGAGGACGGCGGGGTATCCCGGACGGTGGATATCGTCGGGCCGATCTGCGAGAGTTCGGATGTGCTGGCGAGAGGCCGGTCGCTGCCGGAGCTGGGATCGGGCGATCTCGTCGCCTTCGCGACGGCCGGGGCCTATGGCGCGGTGATGGGATCGAACTACAATTCTTTTCCCAGTGCAGCCGAGGTCCTGGTCGAGGGGAAGCGGTGGGCGGTGGTCAAGCCGCGCCGCGAGCCCGAGCAGCAGTTCGCCGACGAGGTGGTGCCGGAGTGGCTGGAGCCGGTACCGGCAAGCTGACGGAGAGGTAGGCCGATGAGGGCGACGCCGACGGACCCGCGACGGACGAAGGCGTTTCGCGCCCGTGTCTTCGGCGCCCGCTGGGCGGTGGCCTTCGAGCGCATCTGGCCGGCGGCATGGCCGCTGCTGGCCGTGGCGGGGCTGTTCCTGGCGGTGTCGTGGCTGGGCATCTGGCAGCGCCTGCCGCTGTGGCTGCACGGTGCCGGCCTCGTCGGCTTCGCGCTGGCGGCGATGTTCACGTCGGCGCGGCTGCTGCCGGCATTGCGCTGGCCGTCGCGCGACGAGGCGCTGGCCCGCATCGAGCGCGACAGCGGCGTGCGGCACCAGCCGCTGCGCGCTCTCGAGGACGCGCTGCCGAGCGAGCTCGCCGATCCCCGCACCCGCCGGCTCTGGGAAGCCCATCGTCGGCGCCTGCTGGGAGGTCTCGACCGGCTCAAGCTCGCGGCACCGCGCTCCGACCTGCCGCGGCGCGATCCCTGGGCGCTGCGCGCGGCCCTGCTGCTGCTGGTGGCCGTCTCGCTGGTCGATGCCGGCGGCCTCGCCGGCAAGCGGCTCGCCGACGCCTTCCGCCTGGGGCGCAGCGCCGCCGCCGCCGTCACACCGCTCTCGGTCAGCCTGTGGATCACGCCGCCGGCCTATACCGGCCGGCCGCCGAAGGGGGTGGAGGCGCCGCCGCCGCGGTCCGCCGCCGACGAGGCCGACGCGCCGCCACGCCAGCCCCTGGTGGTGCCGGCGGGCAGCGTGGCCCTGGCCCAGCTGCACCATCTGCCGGCGCAGGCGCAGGCCGAGGTGCCGCAACTGGCACTCGACGATGCCGAGACGGCCTTCGAATGGCTGGGCGGCGGCAGCGCCGAGGCCAGGCTATCGCTCGACAAGGACGGCTCGCTCGCCATACGCCTCGCCGACGGCACGGAGATGGCGCACTGGATCGTCGATGCCGTGCCGGATCAGCCGCCGACCGTCAGCTTCGTCGATCCGCCCAAGCCGACGCTGCGCGGCGTCCTGCGCTTCAACTATCTGGCGGAGGACGATTACGGCGTCGTCGATCTCGGCGTCCTGCTGGCCCCGAGCGGCCGCGACGACGAGACCGAGCGCCTGGCCCTGGCCAAGCCGACCGGCCAGCAGCCTCGCCTCGCCAGCGGCAGCTATCTCGATCTGACGGCGCATCCGCTGGCGGGGCTGCCGGTGACGATGCGGCTCGAGGCGATCGATTCGGTGGGCCAGGTCGGCCGCAGCGATCCGCTCGAGCTCATCCTGCCCGAGCGGGCGTTCAAGCACCCGCTGGCCAGGGCGGTGATCGAGCAGCGCAAGACGCTGATGTCCTCGCCACAGCGCCAGCGCGAGGTATCGGTGCGGCTGGGGCTGCTCGCCGAGACCGAGCTGGCGCAGCGGCTGGGTGCTCCGGTCGAGCTCGGCCTGCGCAGCGGATCGGCCCGGCTGGACCATGTCGAGCCGGGGCCGGAGGGCGCCGAAGGCCGGCGATCGGTCGCCCAGCTGCTCTGGGACCTGGCGCTCTACATCGAGGACGGTGCCCTGTCGGTGGCCGAGCGCGACCTGCGCTCACTGCAGGAGCAGCTGGAGAAGGCCCTGACCGAGGGGGCGGACGATGCCGAGCTTGAGCAGCTGATGGCCGAGCTCGAGCAGGCGATGCAGCGCTTCCTCGACGAGCTGACGCGCCAGGCCATGGAGAACGCCCAGCGCGGCGACCAGCAGCAGATGCCGCTCGACGACGGCCGGATGGTGACGCGGCAGGACCTGCAGCGGATGCTCGACCGGGCACGCGAGATGATGCGCAGCGGCGCGCGCGACGCCGCTCAGCAGATGCTGTCGCAGCTGCGCGAGATGCTGGAGAACCTGCAGGCGATGGCCGGCCAGCAGCAGGCCTCACCGCAGCAGCGGGCGCTGAGCGACCTGCAGAAGATGATCCAGCTGCAGCGAGACCTGCTCGAGCGCAGCTTCCGCATGCAGCGCCAGCAGCAAGGGCAGCAGGGCCGCCAGCAGCAGGGCCAGGAGCAGCAGCAGGGCCAGCAGGGCGAGGGGCAGCAGGGCGAGGGGCAGCCGCAGGACGGTATGGGCCAGGCGGCCGGCGAGCAGGAGGCGCTGCGCCGGGCGCTGGGCGAGCTGATGCGGCGCCTGGGCGAGCAGGGGATGGAGATCCCGCGCTCGCTCGGCCAGGCCGAGCTGGAGATGCGCGGTGCCCGCGATGCCCTGCAGGGCGAGCAGCCGGGCCAGGCCGCCGAGGACCAGGGTCAGGCGCTGGACCAGATGCAGCAGGCCGGGCAGGCGCTGATGGAGCAGCTGCAGCAGCAGATGGCGAACCAGCCGGGCCAGCAGCCCGGCCCCGGCCAGATGCCGCAGGGCCAGCAGCGTACCGGCCGCGACCCGCTCGGCCGATCGGTGCGCAACGAGGGCGGCTGGGACACCAATGGCGAGCTCGTGCCGGAGGAGAGCGAGCTGGGGCGTGCCCGCGGCGTGCTCGAGGAACTCTACCGGCGATCCGGCGAGCGCGCCAGGCCGCAGCTCGAGCTCGACTACTACAACCGGCTGCTCGACCGGTTCTGACCGGCTCGCCGGCCGCCGACCCGCGCTCGCTCAACTGGTACGAGCGGCCGTCCGGCCAGGCGGCCGACATGCTGGTGCTCCATCACATCGGCATGGCGTCGGGTGAGCTGGCGCAGGCGCGCTTGTGCGATGCCCAGGACTTGGCATGCCGGCCGCAGCGCCGCCGCAACATCGTGGCCCATGCCGACATAGCGCCCAACCGCAAGGAGGACCCGGGCGAGCTGTTCGACTGGGCGAGGCTGGCTCGCGCCGGCATCGGCCTCTGGCCCGACAGGGAGAGGTCGGGGCCGCGGGCCGTCGATCCGCTGGCGGCACGGAAGGGGTTGGCCCGGATAGGCTGTGCGCTCGACGGGGGGCACCTTCATCCAGGCCGTCATCGTCTTCCAGCGGCGCTACCGGCCGGCGCGGAGCGATGGTGCGCTCGATCACGAGATCATGGCCTGATCGCCGACGTCGCGGCCTTGCTGGGCGGCCTTGCTGGGCGGCCTTGCTGGAAGGACACGGGTCGCCTACGTAGCGGCTTGGTGCAGGCGGCGGGACGGCCGCTCGCGCAGCGATGTGCGAGAGGAAAGTCCGGGCTCCACGGAAGCACGGTGCCGGGTAACGCCCGGCGGGGGCGACCCCAGGGAAAGTGCCACAGAGAGCATACCGCCCGCCTGGACGGCTCGCGCCGTCTGCGGGCAAGGGTGAAAGGGTGCGGCAAGAGCGCACCGCGGCCGCGGCAACGCGGGACGGCACGGCAAACCCCACCGGGAGCAAGACCGCGTAGGGACGACGGCGCCCCAGGGCGCAGGCATTTCCGGGCCGGTCGTCCGGGTAGGTCGCGCGAGACGGCTGGCAACAGCCGTCCCAGAGGAATGGCCGTCACGCGAGGGAAGCCTCGCGTACAGAACCCGGCTTACAAGCCGCCTGCACCGCTTGCGGGAAATGGAACAAAAATAGAACATGGTCGGCCTGGGCCGGAACGCACGCTCGACGCTACAGGCTGGCCTCTCCCAGGGTTATCCACAATTTTATGCCCATTCGAGAAAATCATTCCATTTCAACTAGTTGCGTAAATCAGCTCGAAAATTACCGCTTGACCTCGACGGGCGTCAACGATAACCTGAAGGGAAATCGAGCTATCGCCACCCTACCCAAGCTTGGCAAGTAATGCAAGGACCTGCCAAGTAAATGCGTCATCATTCTCACGATTCGCGTCGTAGCTCGACTTCCGTCGTTCCGAAGACCGCTGCCTTGTCGGCTGACGATCACCGCCCGATCGATTTCACGAGAGAGGCGGGGAAGGTTCGCAGGGCGGTCATGCGTTACCCACAAGAAATACTGCCCAACCGTTATTTTCTCTTGAACGACGAGTCCGAGTTCGGCAGGAAGGACGCCGAGGCGTTCGGCGCCCTCGTGGCGCTCGCCCCCCTTGCCCCGCAGTGCTCTCAACCAATAGTTACATGTGCGTTGTGGATAAGCCGCAATGTGGAAAGCTGAGACCGGCCACCTTCCCGTCCTGATGGACGAGGCCGTGGCGGCGCTCGCGATCGGCGGCGAAGGGGTCTACGTCGACGCCACCTTCGGCGGCGGCGGCTACAGCCGGGCCATTCTGCGCGCCGGAGCAGGTCGCGCGATCGGTATCGACCGCGACCCGCAGGCGGTCGATCGCGGCCGCGCGCTCGCTGCCACCGAGCCGCGCTTCACCATGATCGAAGGCCGTTTCGGCGATCTCGAGGCACTGTTGTTCGGTGTCGGATGCCGCCGCGTCGACGGCATCGTGATGGATGTCGGCGTCTCGTCGTTCCAGCTCGACCAGGCCGACCGCGGCTTCTCGTTCCAGAAGGCCGGCCCGCTCGATATGCGCATGGGCCGCGACGGCCCCACCGCGGCCGAGATGCTGGCGGCCGTGGGCGAGGCCGAGCTGGCGCGGCTGCTGCGCGACCTCGGTGACGAGCCCGATGCCCGCCGGATCGCCGCGGCGATCGTGCGCGAACGGCAGTACAGCCCCTTGACGCGCACCGACCAGCTCGCATCGCTGATTGCCAGGGTCAAGGGCGGCAGGCGCGGCCGCACCGATCCGGCGACCAGGGCCTTCCAGGCCATCCGGATGTGGGTGAACGACGAGCTCGGCGAGCTCGGACGCGCCCTGGAGGCGGCCGAGCTGACGCTGCGCCACCAGGGACGCCTCGCGGTGGTGTCGTTCCATTCCGGCGAGGACGAGCTGGTCAAGCGGTTCGTCGACGATCGTGGTGGCCGGCCCACCGGCGGCTCGCGCCACCTGCCGCCGGCAGATGCCCCGGACATCCGCTGGGCATGGGCGGGCCGCAAGATGGTCCGACCGGGCGAGGCCGAGATAGCGGCCAACCCCCGCGCCCGCTCGGCCCGCCTGCGCGCGGCGGTGCGGCTGCGCGACGCCGACGATGCCGATGATCCGGCCATGGCTGACTGGAGGCTGGCCGCATGACGCCGCGTCACATCGCGGTTGCGATGACCCTGATCCTGCTGGCCGCGGCGGCGGTCTTTCACCTGAGCTATCTCGTCGTCGATCTCGAGCGGCAGCTGGCGGGCCTGCAGCGGGAGATCGAGGACGAGGGCTGGCGCCTGCGGACCAGCAGGGCGGATCTCGCCTATCTCACCCGGCCGAGCCGTTTGGCTCGGCAGGCCGAGCAGCTCGGCCTCAAGCCCGCCAACGGCCAGCGGATCGTCGACGCATCGGCGATCGGCAACCGCATGCATGTGGAGCTCGCCCGCAACCCGCTGGCGCTGACCCTGCCCTCGGGCGGCGAGGCGGTCCTGATGGTCCGCCCGATGCCGGGCTTCGGTCTGATCGACGCGAAGGGGCAGCGCTGATGCGGTTCCTCGTGCCCACGACCCGCCCGGCCGATCCGGTCGTCCAGGCCGGCCGCAAGCGGCTGCGGGTCGTCGCCTTGTGCTTCGCCATGGCCTTCGCCAGCGTCGGGCTCAGGCTGGTCGACATGGTTGTCGGCAAGGACCCGGCCGAGGCGTCGCCGCGCATCGCCGGGGAGGCGGGGCCCGACCCGCGCCGCGCCGACATCGTCGACCGCAACGGCGAGCTGCTGGCCACCAACCTGCGCGTGCCCTCGGTGTTCGCCGACCCCTCGCTGATCCCCGACATCGACCGCGCCGCCGACCGGCTGGCCTCGGCGCTGGTCGGGATCGATGCCGGCGACCTGAAGCGGCGGCTGCGCGCTGCCAAGCGGTTCGCCTGGGTAAAGCACGAGGTGACGCCGCTCGAGCAGGCGGCGGTGCTGGGCCTCGGTATCCCGGGCGTCGGCTTCCGCAACACCGAGAAGCGGGTCTATCCGCGCGAGCGGCTGACCAGCCATGTCGTCGGGTTCACCGACCTCGACAACCAGGGGCTGGCCGGCATCGAGTACGCGATGCAGGACCGGCTGGTGGGTGGGGCCGCCGCCGGCAAGGAGCCGGTGGCGCTGAGCCTGGATCTCAGGATCCAGCAGATCGTCCACGACGAGGTGGCATCCGCCTTCACGCGCTTCCGGGCGCAAGGTGCAGTCGGAATCGTGCTGGACCGGGTGACCGGCGAGCTGCTCTCGCTGGTGAGCCTGCCGGACTTCGACCCGAACAGGGTCGACCGCGCCACGGTCGAGGGCCGCAAGAACAGGGCGACCGGCAACACCTACGAGCTGGGCTCGCTGTTCAAGATCCTGAGCGTCGCCATGGCCCTGGACACCGGCAAGGTGAGCATGGCCGACTCGTTCGACGCCACCGTGCCGCTGCGCATCGGCCGCCACACCATCCGCGACGACCACGCCAAGCGGCGCTGGCTCAGCGTTCCCGAAGTCTTCATGTATTCGTCGAACATCGGCACGGCCAAGATGGTGTTCGCCGCCGGCGGCGCCGACCCGCTCAAGGGCTTCTTCGACCGGGTGGGCCTGATGAGCAAGCCCTCGCTCGAGATCCCCGAGCTGGCGCGGCCGCAACTGCCGAAGCGCTGGGCCGACAGCACCACCGCCACCGCCGCCTTCGGCCACAGCATCGCGGTGACGCCGCTGCAGTTCGTCGACGCGGTGGCGGCGGTCGCCGGCGACGGCACGCGCGTGCCGCCCACGCTGCTGAGGCGGCAGCCCGGCGAGCAGCCCGAGCGCCGCCGCCTGGTGTCGGCCCGTACCGCCGAGGATGTTCGCTGGCTGATGTGGCTGACCGTCGCAAAGGGCACCGGTACGCGTGCCAAGGACCCGGCCTATCTGATAGGCGGGAAGACCGGCACCGCCGACAAGGTCGACCCGGTGCGGGGCGGCTACCTGCGGGGCTCGGTGATCGCATCATTCGTGGGCGTCTTCCCGATCGAGGCGCCGCGCTACGTGGTCATGGTCATGCTCGACGATCCGCGCGGCGACGGCACGACCTACGGGCTGCGCTACGGCGGCTGGACCGCGGCACCGGTGGTGCGTGACATCGTCAGCCGCATCGGCCCGGTCCTGGGCGTGTCCCGCTACGATGCGGCGGCGGAGGAGCGGTTCGTGGACCGGCTGGGGGTGTCGAAGTCGGTCGTCGCCAAGACGCAGCGCAAGGAGGAGCGGATTGCGTTTATCGCAGCTGGCCGGTGACGGCATGCGGCTGATGGGCGACGGCGGGGTCGAGATCGCTGGCCTGTGCGCCGACTCGCGTCAGGTCCGGCCGGGCGAGCTGTTCGCCGCCATCGGCGGCAGCCGCGACGACGGTCGGCGCTATCTGGCCGACGCGCTGGCTCGCGGCGCCGTCGCCGTATTGGGACCCGAGGGGATCGGAGAGGCCGGATTGACGGTGCCGGTCGTCGAGGCCGGGGATCCGCGCCATGCCCTGGCCCGCATGGCCGCCAGGCTGGCGGGTGCCCAGCCGCGCTGCGTGGTCGCGGTCACCGGCACCAACGGCAAGACGTCGACGGCGGTGTTCACCCGCCAGCTTTGGCAGTCATTGGGTCATCCCGCCGCCAGCCTGGGCACGCTGGGCCTCGACGCTCCGGGCCGCCATGTCGTGGGCTCGCTGACCACGCCCGATCCCATCACCCTGCACCGGCTCGCGGCGGAGCTGGCTGGCGAGGGCGTGCAGCACCTGGCGATCGAGGCTTCGAGCCACGGCCTCGACCAGCGACGCCTCGACGGCCTGCTTGTCGCCGCCGGCGCCTTCACCAACCTGACCCGCGACCATTTCGACTACCATGGCGGCGAGGCCGGCTATCTCGCCGCCAAGCGCCGCCTGTTCACCGAGCTGCTGCCCCGGGGCGGCGTGGCCGTGCTGAATGCCGACGTGCCCGAGTTTCCGGCTCTGGCGGCCGATGCCAGGGCCCGCGACCTCGAGATCATCGATTATGGCCGCACCGCGAGCAGGCTCCGGCTGGCGGGCCAGGAGCTGCACGAGGCCGGGCAGGATCTCGACCTTGAGCTCGACGGCCGGTCGATGCGGGTGAGCTTGGCGCTGGTCGGCGACTTCCAGGCGTGGAATGCGCTGGCGGCCCTGGGCCTCGTCCTCGGCACCGGCGGCGATCTCGAGGCCGCCGCCCGGTCGCTGGCGAGCCTGACCGGGGCGCCGGGGCGGATGGAGCTGGTGACGCGCCATCGCAATGGTGCCGCGGTGTTCGTCGACTACGCCCACACCCCCGATGCGCTGGAGAAGGCCCTCGTGGCCCTGCGTGCCCATGCAGGCGGACGCCTCGTGGTGGTGTTCGGCTGCGGCGGCGACCGCGACCCCGGCAAGCGGCCGGTGATGGGGCGGATCGCCCGCCAGCGCGCCGACCGGGTGATCGTCACCGACGACAATCCACGCGGCGAGGATCCGGCCTGGATCAGGGCGTCGGTGATGCAGGGCGCCGGATCGGAGGCCCTGGAGATCGGCGACCGCGCCCAGGCCATCGCCACCGGCATCACCATGCTGGAGCCGGCCGACGTCCTGCTGGTGGCCGGCAAGGGGCACGAGGCCGGCCAGACCATTGCCGGGGTCACCCATCCCTTCGACGACGCCACCGTCTGCCGCGCCGCAGCCCGGGACATCGCGGCTTGAGCGCGCTCTGGACCTCGGCAGGGGCGGCAGCCGCCACTGGCGGTACGGCCGTCGGCGACTGGTGCACGGGCGGCATTGCCATCGACAGCCGCGCCGTGGCGCCGGGCGACCTTTTCGTTGCGCTGCAGGGCCCCAATCACGATGCCCACGCCTTCGTCGAGGCGGCGATGTCGGCCGGGGCCGCCGCTGCCATGGTGCGGCACGGCGCGGTCGGCGGCGAGCTGCCGCGGCTGGAGGTCGACGACACACTGGCTGGCCTCGAGGCCCTGGGGATCGCCGGGCGTGCCAGGGCGCGGGCCAGGGTGGCGGGTGTTACTGGCAGCGTCGGCAAGACCGGCACCAAGGAGGCGCTCAGGCATGTGCTGGCGCGGCAGGGCTCGGTGTTCGCCAGCGCCGCCAGCCACAACAATCACTGGGGCGTGCCGCTGAGCCTCGCCAGGCTACCACCCGCCACCGATTGGGCCGTCCTCGAGATGGGCATGAACCATGCGGGCGAGCTGGCGGTGCTGACCCGGCAGGTGCGGCCGCAGGTTGCGCTCGTGACGACGGTGGCGGCGGCGCACCTTGAGTTCTTCGGCTCGATCGACGCCATCGCCGATGCCAAGGGCGAGATTTTCGAGGGCTTGGAGCCCGGCGGCGTTGCGGTGCTGAACCGCGACGACGGCGTGTTCGAGCGGCTCCTCACCAAGGCCCGGGACTGTGGTGCCGCACGCATCCTCACCTTCGGGCTGGATGCCGGAGCCGACTTCCGTCTGATCGACGCCCGGCTGGACGGGATCGGCAGCGAGGTCGAGGCGGATCTGGCAGGCCGCCGCCTGTCCTACCGCGTCGGCATCGCAGGCCGGCATTGGCTGTGCAACAGCTTGGCGGTGCTGGCGACCGTCGCTGGCCTGGGGGCCGACGTCACGGCGGCCGCGGAGTCGCTGCGCGATCTCGAGCCGCCGGCCGGCCGGGGCGCGCGCTACCGCGTGCCGGTAGGCGAGGGCGAGGTCACGCTGCTGGACGAGAGCTACAATGCCAATCCCGCCTCGGTGCGGGCCGCCCTCGACGTGCTGGGCCGCCTGCCGGGCCGGCGGGTCGCCGTCCTGGGCGACATGCGCGAGCTCGGTGCCGAGGGTCCGGGCCTGCATGCCGGCCTCGCCGATGCGGTGGCGGCGGCCGGCGTGGCCCGCCTCTACACCTGCGGGCCGCTGATGGAGCGGCTGCACGCTTCGGTGCCGGCGGTGGTCCGGGCGGCGCATGTCGAGGACTCGGCGGCGCTGCTGCCGCTGGTGCTGGCCGGCCTGCGCGAGGACGACGTGGTGCTGGTGAAGGGCTCGCTCGGCAGCCGGATGGGCCCCATCGCCGAGGCGCTGCGCCGCGGTGCTCCCGGTGGCGGGCGGAGGGCGGGATAGGCCCATGCTCTATGTTCTGCTCGTGCCGCTGTCCGAGGACGTCAACGTCTTCAACCTGTTCCGCTACCTGACCTTCAGGACCGGCGGTGCCGTGATGACGGCGCTTTTCTTGAGCTTCGTGCTGGGGCCGTCGGTGATCCGCTGGCTGAAGTCGAAGCAGGGGGCAGGGCAGCCGATCCGCGAGGACGGGCCCGAGAGCCACCTGCTGACCAAAAAGGGCACGCCCACCATGGGTGGCGTGCTGATCCTGCTGGCGCTGTCGATCGCCACACTGCTGTGGGCGGACCTGCGCAACGGCTATGTGTGGGTGATCCTGATCGTCACCCTGGGCTTCGGGCTGATCGGCTTCGGCGACGACTTCCTCAAGCTCACCAAGCGCAACAGCAAGGGCCTGCCCGGCCGCGTCAAGCTGCTCGGGCAGTGCCTGGTGGCGCTCGCCGCCGCCTTCGTGATGATGGCGCTGACCAAGCCGCCGCTGACCACGGCCCTCGCGATCCCGGTGCTAAAGGACGTGCTGATCCCGCTGGGCTTCGCATTCCCGATCTTCGCCGCCTTCGTGATGGTGGGCGCATCGAATGCCGTGAACCTGACCGACGGGCTCGACGGGCTCGCCATCGTGCCGGTGATGATTGCCGCCGGCTGCTTCGCGCTGATCGCCTACCTCGTCGGCAATGCCATCTTCGCGGGTTATCTCGGCATTCCCTACGTGCCGGGCTCGGGCGAGCTTGCGGTGTTCTGCGGCGCCCTGGTCGGCGCTTCCCTGGGCTTCCTGTGGTTCAATGCCCCGCCGGCCATGGTGTTCATGGGCGACACCGGCTCGCTGTCGACCGGCGGTGCCCTGGGGGCGGTGGCGGTAGTCGCCAAACACGAGCTGGTGTTGGCGATCATCGGCGGCCTGTTCGTGCTGGAAGCGGTGTCGGTGATCGTGCAGGTCGCGTCGTTCAAGCTCACCGGCAAGCGCGTCTTCCGCATGGCGCCGCTCCATCATCATTTCGAGAAGCTCGGCTGGAAGGAGCCCACCATCGTCATCCGGTTCTGGATCATCGCCTCCGTGCTGGCGCTGGTCGGCCTGTCGACATTGAAGCTGCGATGACGGGCCTGCAGCGATTCCGGGGCAGGAAGGTCGGCGTGCTCGGCATGGCGCGCAGCGGCATCGCCGCCGCCAGGGCGCTGCGCGCCGCCGGTGCCGAGGTGCTGGGCTGGGACGACCGTGCCGAGAGCCTGGGCGGCATCGCACCGGGCCGGCCCGAGGACATCCAGGAGCTGGCGGCGCTGGTCACGAGCCCCGGCGTGCCGCTGACCCATCCCGTACCGCATCCGGTGATCGCGGCGGCCCGGCAGGCGGGCGTGCCGATCACCTGCGACATCGACCTTTTCTGCGAGATCTCGGCCCCCGAACGGATCGTCGCCGTCACCGGCACCAACGGCAAGTCGACGACCTCGGCACTGATCCACCATCTGCTGTTGCGCGCCGGCGAGGATGCCGAGCTCGGCGGCAATATCGGCGTGCCGGTCTTCGATCTGCGCCGGGCAGAGCGCTACGTGCTGGAAGTCTCGTCCTACCAGCTCGACCTGTGCTCGTCGTTCCATCCCGGCATCGCGGTGTGGACCAACCTGACGCCGGACCATCTCGACCGCCACGGCGACCTGGAAGGCTACATCGCCGCCAAGCGGCGCATCTTCTCCCATCAGCAGGCCGGCGACTGGGCGATCCTGGGCGTCGACGACGCGCCGAGCGCCGCCCTGGCCGACCGGCAGGCGGCGCAGACCTTGCGCGTCGCCATCGGGCAACCTGTCGAAGGCGAGGGCTTCTGGGTCGTCGACGGCGTCCTTCACGAGAGGAGGGCCGGCGTCCAGACGGCGGTCGGCCGCGTCGATGGCTTCGCCGGCCTGCGCGGGCGGCACAACCAGCAGAACGCCGCCCTGGCCTTCGCGGTCGGCCGCGTGCTCGGCCATGCGGCGGACACGCTGCTGGCGGGGCTGGCCAGCTTCCAGGGCCTCGCCCATCGCATGGAGGAGGTGGCCCGCACCGGTCCGGTGTTGTGGGTCAACGACAGCAAGGCCACCAATCCCGAATCCGCCACCAAGAGCCTCGATGCCTTCGACGCGGTGTTCTGGATCGCCGGCGGCAAGCCCAAGCCGGGCGGCTTCGCCAGCCTGCGCCCGTTCATGCGCAACGTCCGCGAGGCGTTCCTGATCGGCCAGGCCGCCGACGAGATCGAGGCGGATCTGGGCGATCTCGTCCGGGTGCGGCGCAGCGGCACGCTGGAGCGGGCGATGGCCGAGGCGGGCGAGGCGGCGCTGGCCAGCGGCTGCGAGCCGGCGGTGGTGCTGCTCGCCCCGGCCTGCGCCTCCTTCGACCAGTTCAAGAGTTACGAGCATCGCGGCGACGTGTTCCGGGATCTGGCCCGGGCACGGCTGCGCGCGGAGGCCGCCGCATGATCGCCTTTCCGCGCACCGACCGTTCCATCGTCGCCGGCTGGTGGTGGACCGTCGACCGGCTGTTGCTCGCCGGAATCGCCCTGCTGGCGGCCGTGGGCGTGATCCTGGTTTTCGCCGCCAGCCCCGCCGTGTCCGAGCGGCTCTTCGGCGACAGCACGCATTTCGTCGAGAAGCACGTCATGTTCCTGGTGCCGGCGAGCTTCCTGCTCGTCGGGGTCTCGATGCTGGCGCCGCTGGGTGTCCGGCGCCTCGCCGTGGCGATGCTGCTGGCCTTCGGCGTGCTGCTGATCCTCACCCTGTTCTTCGCCACCGAGGTCAAGGGCGCCCGCCGCTGGCTGTCGCTCGCGGGCGTGGTGGTGCAGCCCAGCGAGTTCGTGAAGCCGGCGCTGGCGGTGGTCACCGCCTGGCTGCTGGCCCGCAAGCCGGGTCTGGCGGCGCTGCCCGAGACGGCGCTGCTCGTCGGCTTCGTGCTGATGATCCTGGCCAAGCAGCCCGACATCGGTATGGCTGCGGTGATCGGCTTCGTCTACGCCTCGCAGCTCTTCATTGCTGGCATCGGCTGGGTGTGGGTGCTGGGCATGCTGGGGGCGGGTGCCTTCGCCGCTTGGCAGGCCTATCTGTTCTGGCCGCATTTCCAGCAGCGCATCGACTCGTTCCTTGATCCGCACTCGCTGGGCTATCAGGTCGAGCAGGCGCTGCGTGCCGTCGATGCCGGCGGTCTCTGGGGCCGGGGCCCGGGCGAGGGCGTCACCAAGTTCCGCCTGCCCGACGCCCATGCCGACTTCATCTTCGCCGCCACCGCCGAGGAGTTCGGCATCCTGGCCTGCCTGCTGCTGCTGGGCCTGTTCGGCTTCATCATTCTGCGCGGGCTATCGCGCGTCAGCCAGGCCACCGACCGCTTCAGCCAGCTGGCCGCCGCCGGCCTCGTGGCGCAGATCGGCATCCAGGCGCTGATCAACATGGCGGTGAACCTCAACCTCATTCCGACCAAGGGCATGACGCTGCCCTTCGTTTCCTACGGCGGTTCCTCGATGCTGGCCCTGGCGATCGGTGCGGGCATGCTGCTGGCGTTGACCCGGCGCAACGCCCGGTTGGAGCCGGAACTGTGATGGGGGGACCGGTGGTCATAGCCGCGGGAGGCACCGGCGGGCACATGTTCCCGGCCCTGGCGCTGGCGCGCGAGCTGCGCGGGCGCGGCCAGGACGTCGCCCTGGTGACCGACGCCCGCGGCGCCCGCTACGTCGACGGCGATGTCGCCTGCCACCTGATCTCGGCTGGTAGCCCGTCGGGCTCGATCCTGGCGCAGCTGGCCGGCCTCGGCCGGCTCGGTCTCGGCACGGCGCAGTCGCTCGGCCTGTTCATGCGCCTGCGGCCCGCCGCCGCCGCCTGCTTCGGCGGCTATGCCAGCGTGCCGCCGGCGCTGGCCGCCGCCGCCACCGGCAAGCCGATCATGCTGCACGAGCAGAACGCGGTGCTGGGCAAGGCCAACCGGCTGATCGCCCGGTTCGCGGCGCGCGTGGCGCTGAGCTTCGAGCATACCGAGCGCACGGCGAGGCTGCCGCGCGAGCGTCAGGTGGTCACCGGCAACCCGGTGCGCACCAGCTTCGCGGCTTCCGCCGGCCGCTACATGCCGCCGGGCCGCGACGAGACCTTCCGCCTGCTGGTCCTGGGCGGCAGCCAGGGTGCCCGGGTGCTGAGCGACGTCGTGCCGGGCGGGGTGGCGCTGCTGTCCGACGATCTGCGCCGGCGTCTCGCCATCACCCAGCAGTGCCGGCCGGAAGACATCGACCGCGCCCGCGCCGCCTATGCGGCGCTCGGCATGCAGCCGGAACTGCAGACCTTCTTCGCTGACGTACCCGGATTGATGGAACAGGCCCACTTGGTGGTGACGCGCTCGGGCGCCTCGACCGTCGCCGAGCTGCTGGCGGTCGGCCGGCCGTCGCTGCTGGTTCCCTACGCCCACGCCGCCGACGATCACCAGCGGGCCAACGCTGCCGAGCTGCAGCACACCGGTGCCGCCGGCATGGTGCTGGAGAAGGCGCTCTCCGCCGGCGCCCTGGCCGAGAGCCTACGGCTGCTGATGGATGAGCCGTCGCGGCTTGAGATCATGGCAGCCAGGGCCCGCGCCGTGGCCCGCCCCGATGCGGCCCAACTGCTGGCGGATGCGGTGATGGCCCTGGTGCCGAGGGAGGCGCTGGCATGACGGCGCTCACCCTCGACGTCGGCCCCATCCATTTCATCGGCATCGGCGGCATCGGCATGAGCGGGATCGCCGAGATCCTGCGCAACCTCGGCTATACGGTCCAGGGCTCCGACATCGCCGACAACTACAACGTCCAACGGCTGCGGGCGCTGAGTGTGCACTGCATGATCGGCCACGAGGCCGCCAACCTGAAGGCGGCACGGGTGGTCGTGGTTTCCTCGGCGGTGAAGCCGGACAATCCGGAGCTGACCGCCGCCCGCGCCCGAAGGATCCCGGTGGTGCGCCGTGCCGACATGTTGGCCGAGCTGATGCGGCTGAAGCGGTCGATCGCCGTCGCCGGCACGCACGGCAAGACCACCACCACCGCCATCTGCGCCGCCCTGCTCGACGCCGCCGGGCTCGATCCGACGGTGATCAACGGTGGCATCATCAACGCCTACGGCACCAACGCCCGCCTCGGCCGCGGTGACTGGATGGTGGTCGAATCCGACGAGAGCGACGGCAGCTTCCTGAGGTTGCCCGCGACCATCGGCATCGTCACCAACATCGATCCCGAGCACATGGAGTTCTGGGGCAGCTTCGATGCGGTGCGCGAAGGCTATTACGGCTTCGTCGAGCGGCTGCCGTTCTATGGCTTCGCGGTGCTCTGCATCGATCATCCTGAGATCCAGGCGCTCTATGGCCGGATCACCGACCGCCGCGTCGTGACCTACGGCTTCAGCCCGCAGGCCGACATCCGGGCGCTGGCTCCGACGCTGGTCGCCGGCGGCGAACGCTTCGATGTCGTGATGCGGGGCAGGAACGGCCAGGGCGAACGGCGGCTGGAGCAGATACAACTGGCGCTGCCCGGTCGGCACAACGTCCAGAACGCGCTCGCCGCCATCGCCATCGCCCGCGAACTCGACTTCGACGAGGCGGTGATCCGTAAGGCCCTGGGCGGTCTCGAAGGCGTCAAGCGCCGCTTCACGCGCACCGGCACGGTCGACGGCGTCACGGTCATCGACGACTACGGTCATCATCCGGTCGAGATCCGCACCGTGCTGCGCACCGCCCGCGCCTCGACCCAGGGGCGGGTCGTCGCCATCGTCCAGCCGCACCGCTATTCGCGGCTGAAGTCGCTGTTCGACGAGTTCTGCACCTGCTTCCACGATGCCGACACCGTGCTGGTGGCGCCGGTCTACGCGGCGGGCGAAGCGCCGGTCGCGGGTGCCAGCCGCGATGCGCTCATCGATGGCCTGCGCGCCCACGGCCACCGCGATGCCCGGCCGATCGACGGGCCGGACGGTCTCGCGGCGCTGGTGCGAGGCATCGCCGGTCCGGGCGACCTCGTGGTCTGCCTCGGCGCCGGCAGCATCACCTATTGGGCCAACGCGCTTCCCGGCGAGCTCGCCGCCCTGGCGCAGGGAGCTGCGGCATGACGGCGCTGCTGCCGCAGACGCGGGGGGCGATGCGCCAGCGCGTGAGCCTGGCACCGCTCACCTGGTTTCGCATCGGCGGTCCCGCTGAGTGGCTGTTCCAGCCGGCCGATGCCCAGGACCTCGCGGCGTTCCTGGCGGCGGCGCCGGGCCTGCGCATCATGCCGATGGGCGTAGCCTCCAACCTGCTGGTGCGGGATGGTGGCATCGACGGCGTCGTCGTCCGCTTCGGCGGGCCGTTGGCCAAGGTCGAGACCGATGGCCGGACGGTGATCGCCGGCGCCGGCGCGCTGGACCAGCGGGTGGCGCAGGTGGCCCAGACAGCGGGCCTCTCCGGCCTCGAGTTCATGATCGGCATCCCCGGCACCATCGGCGGGGCCGTCCGCATGAATGCCGGCGCCTTCGGTGGCGAGACCCGCGACCGCCTGGCCTGGGCGGAGGCCCTCGACCGACAGGGAAACCTGCACCGCCTGACCCCGGCCGAGCTGGGCATGACCTACCGCCACAGCGACCTGCCAGCCGACTGGATCGTGGTGCGCGCGGCCTTCGCCTGCGAGCCGGGCGACATCGCGGCGATCGCGGCGCGGATGCAGGCCATCAAGGAGGAGCGGGAGGCCTCGCAGCCGTTGCGCGTCGCCACAGGCGGCAGCACCTTCAAGAACCCGCCCGGTCAGCGCGCCTGGCAGCTCATCGACCGGGCAGGATGCCGAGGCCTGCGCCACGGTGCCGCCATGGTCTCGGAGAAGCACTGCAACTTCCTCATCAATACAGGCAACGCCACCGCCGCCGAGGTCGAGGGCCTGGGCGAGATCGTCAGGCGTCGCGTGCGCGAGAGCGCCGGGATCACGCTCGAATGGGAGATCGTCCGGATCGGCCGGCAGGGTGCCGCGGAGGCCGCGGCATGACCCACGTCGCGGTGCTGATGGGGGGTGTCTCGGCCGAGCGCGAGGTGTCGCTGGTGAGCGGCGAGGCCTGCGCACGAGCGCTCGAGGAGAGGGGCTATCGCGTCAGCAGGGTCGATGCCGCCACCGACCTCGCCCGCCAGCTCGCCAAGCTGCGGCCCGACCGGGTGTTCAACGCCCTGCACGGTCGAATGGGCGAGGACGGTCGGGTGCAGGGCCTGCTCGACGTGATGGGGCTGCCCTACACCCATTCCGGCGTCCTGGCCTCGGCGGTGGCCATGGACAAGCCGATGGCCAAGCTGATCTTCCGCAGCATCGGCCTGCGTTGTGCCGAGGGTGTCGAGACGACGCTGGGAAGCCTCGACGACGGCCTGCCGCTGCCAGCTCCGGTCGTGGTGAAGCCCGCGGCCGAGGGTTCCAGTGTCGGCGTGACGATCCTGCTCGACGACGACCCGCGGCCGATCTTCGAGCGCAACGACCGCGACCGTGACGCCAGGGTGCTGGTCGAGCGCTACGTGCCCGGCCGTGAGCTGACTTGCGCGGTCATGGGCGATCGGCCGCTGGCGGTCACCGAGATCAAGCCGGTTCAGGGCTTCTACGACTACCGCGCCAAATACACCGACGGTTGCGCCGTCCACGACGTGCCGGCGCAGCTCGCGCAGCCGGTCTACGACAAGGTGATGGACTGGGCGCTCCGCGCCCACCGGGCGCTCGGCTGCCGTGGCGTCAGCCGGGCGGATTTCCGGTTCAATCCCGACGAGGGCGAGGACGACGGACTCTACATCCTCGAGGTCAACACCCAGCCGGGTATGACGCCGCTGTCGCTGGTGCCCGAGCAGGCGGCCCATTGCGGCATCTCGTTCGGTGACCTCGTCGACTGGCTGGTGACGGAGGCGACATGCGACAGGTGAGCCGGCTGGCGCATCGGGCGCGACTGGCGCCGCGGGGCAGGCCGAAGCCGCGCTGGCTGCGCCCGGTCCAGCTGACCATGGCGTCGCTGGCGGCGGTGGCGGTGCTGGGCTTCGGCGCGCACACGCTCCATCGCCTGGGGATCTTGTCCGATGCCGCGGCCGTGGTCGAGGCGCGACTTCTCGCCTGGTCGGGTGCGAGCGGCCTCAAGGTCGAGCGGGTCTATGCCGAAGGGCGCGTGCGGACCTCCGAACGCGAACTTGTCGCAACTCTAGAAGACTATCAGAACGCATTTATACTTGCGGTTGATACAGCCAGTGCTAAGCACAGGCTCGAAAGCTTGCCTTGGGTGCGCCGGGCGACCGTGACACGGCAGTTCCCCAACACCTTGCTGATCCGAATCGAGGAGCATACGCCGGCCGCAGTCTGGATCGACGACCGCCGGCGGCGGCTGGTCAGCGATGCCGGCGAGCTGATCCCGCTCGCCGATGCACGTGGCTTCACCGGACTGCCGGTGTTGCGCGGCAGCGGCGCGCCGGAGCAGATCCGCGAGCTGTTCCGCCTGCTCGGGACCGAGCCGGCGCTGGCGCGACGGCTGACCCAGGCGACGCTCGTCGGCGAGCGCCGCTGGAATATCTGGCTGGACCATCGTGTCGAGGTCCGGTTGCCCGAGCAGGGAGCCGAACGGGCCTGGCACTATCTCGCCAAGCGCCAGCGCGACGAGGCCCTGCTGTCCCGCGCGATCGAGACGATCGACATGCGCAATCCCAGCTGGCTGGCATTGCGGCTGATGGACGAGAACGCACCGCGGGCGGGACAAGGCGTATGAGCACAGTGGCGGCCGGAAACGGCTTGCGTAACATCGCCTCGGCGAGACCGGTCGCCAGGGCCGCGCCGCTCGCCGTGCTCGATCTCGGTACCAGCAAGGTGTGCTGCTTCATCACGCGGCCGCGCCACTCGCGCGGCTTTGCGTTGATGGGCCGGGGCTACCAGATCTCCGACGGGCTGAAGGCCGGTGAGATCGTCGATGCCGAGGCCGTCGATGCCTCGCTGCGCGCGGTGCTGCACGAGGCCGAGGAGCAGGCGGGCGAGACGCTGCGGGACATCGTGGTGACGCTGAGCGGCGGCGCCCCCCGGTCGACGCATGTCCGAGTCTCCAGCAGCCTCGCCGGCCGGACGGTCGAGGAGGAGGATCTCCGTCGGCTGATGCGGCGGGCGCACGACGAGGTCGATGGCGAGCAGCGGGCCGTCGTGCACGTCCTGCCGCTTGAGGTCACGATCGACGGCGGCCGGCCTTTGCGCGACCCGCGCGGCATGAGCGGCCAGAAGCTAGAGATGCTGGCCCATGTCGCCTCGGTGCGCGGCCAGACCTTGCGCGATGCCCTGGCAGCCCTGACGCGCTGCCACCTCGACGTGAAGGGCGTGGCCGTCGCGAGCTATGCCTCGGGCTATGGCTGCCTCACCGAGGACGAGCTCGACCGCGGCTGCCTCCTGCTCGACATGGGCGGCGGCACCACGGGCATCGCCCATTTCGCCGCCGGCCGGCTGGCGCTGGTCGACCAGATTCCCTATGGCGGCGACCATGTCACAGCCGATCTCGCCTTCGGGCTGTCGACCAGCCGCGTCCATGCCGAGCGCATCAAGAGCCTCTATGGCGGTGTGCTGTGGCGCGCCTGCGACGATAACCAGCGCATACCTGTTCCGCAGATCGGCGATCACGGCCAGCTGCCGACCGGCGAGGTGCCGCGTACCAGGCTCACCCAGATTGCCCGGGCACGCGTCGAGGAGATCTTCGGGCTCGCCCGCGAGCGTCTTGCCCACGCCGCCGAGCTGCTGAAGGCCTGCCCGCCGCGCAACATCGTGCTGACTGGCGGGGCCAGCGAGATCGAGGGTGCCGAGGAGCTGGCACAGGAGGTGTTCCGGCTGCCGGCGCGGATCGGCCGGCCGGATCCGGCCACTGGCATCGGCGCCGACCTGGGTCCGTGCTGCGCCAGTGTCGCAGGGGCGCTGGCGTTGGCGGCGGGCGACGACGGCGGCCTCGCCTGGTCTGAGACCCGAGCGACACCGCCATTGGCGCAGAAGCTGGCCCGCGTGGGCCGCTGGCTGCGGCAGAACTTCTAGCGGATCGAGGAGGGCGGCCGTCTTGCCCACGGTCGCCGACGGTTACCGGACGACGAGCCGGGACCACAACGTCGAGGAGGGGAATAGAGGACGATGACGATCAATCTCAGTCTACCGGCGACCCACGAGCTGAAGCCCAAGATCACCGTAGTCGGCGTCGGCGGTGCCGGCGGCAATGCCGTCAACAACATGATCACCTCGCATCTCGAGGGGGTCGAGTTCATCGCCTGCAACACCGACGCCCAGGCGCTGTCGGCCTGCCTGACCGATCGCAAGATCCAGCTCGGCGCCACCATCACCCATGGCCTCGGTGCTGGCGCCCGCCCCGAGGTGGGCCGCGCCGCCGCCGAGGAGGCCCTCGACGAAATCCTCGATGCGCTCTCCGGCAGCCACATGGTGTTCATCACCGGCGGCATGGGCGGCGGCACCGGCACCGGTGCCGCACCCGTCATCGCCCGCGCGGTGCGCGAGCAGGGCATCCTGACCGTCGGCGTGGTCACCAAGCCCTTCCACTTCGAGGGTGCCCACCGCATGCGGCTCGCCGAAGGCGGGCTCGAGGAGCTGCAGCAGCACGTCGACACCCTGATCGTCATCCCCAACCAGAACCTGTTCCGGCTCGCCAACGAGCGCACCACCTTCTCCGACGCCTTCCGGATGGCCGACGAGGTGCTGCACATGGGCGTGCGCGGCGTCACCGACCTCATGATCATGCCGGGCCTGATCAACCTCGACTTCGCCGATATCCGCACGGTGATGAGCGAGATGGGCAAGGCGATGATGGGCACGGGCGAGGCCGAGGGCGACCGCCGGGCGCTGGAGGCGGCCGAGGCCGCCATCTCCAACCCGCTGCTCGACGAGGTGTCGATGAAGGGCGCGCGGGCGGTCCTCATCAACATCACAGGCGGCCTCGACATGACGCTGTTCGAGGTCGACGCCGCCGCCAACCGCATCCGCGAGGAGGTCGACCCCAACGCCAACATCATTTTCGGCTCGACCTTCAACGAGACCATGCAGGGCGAGATGCGGGTGTCGGTGGTGGCCACCGGCATCGCCAGCGAGGCCGACCGCAAGCGCGCCGCCGCGGCCGCCGCTGCGGCCGCCGAGCCCGCGCCCGTGGCCGAGCGTGCCCCGGCCAGCCCGCTGCCGGTCTTCCGCTTCCAGCCGCAGGGTGCCAAGCCCGCCATGGTGTCGCCGTCGCCGGTCCAGGCCGGTCCGGTGACGCCGCGCCCGAGCCGGGCGCTGGCCGAGCCTGCCGCCCGGCCGATGGTCGAGGCCATGGCCGAGCAGCAGGCGCCGGCCAAGGGCTTCGTGCCGGCGCCTGCCGCCGATGGTGGCCGCCAGCCGGCCGGGGCCGCCGAGCCGGCGCGCGGCAGCAACCTCTTCGACAAGTTCAAGGGCTTGGCCTTCTCGCGCACCACGATGACGGCTCCGCTGCGGCCCGGCAGGCCGATCGATGCCGTCGAGGTCCGCGAGCGCGCCACGATCGCGGCCGAGCAGGACGAGATCGGCGAGATCCCGGCCTTCCTGCGCAAGCAGCACGAGCATGCATGATCTTGCCGAAGCGCCTGAGCGCGGCACTGTAACAATCTGCAATTCTTTGTGATTGGTGGCTCCCAACGCATCGGGATAACGATGCGTTGGGAGCCTTCTCTCTTGGCTCCGGACGCCGGTCAGCAGCGCCGCATCGGGAGTCGAGCGCGCCAATGAGTGAAGTGCAGTCAGCGGAACACGCCGGTCGGCAGCGGACGCTGCGGCATGCCATAGGGTGTGTCGGCATCGGCCTGCACAGCGGCGCCCGCACGGCGCTGACCCTTCATCCAGCCGCGGCGGGGCACGGCATCGGCTTTCGCCGTGCCGATCGTCCGGGCTCGCCGGTGATCCCGGCGCGCCACGACTGCGTTGTCGACACCACGCTCTGCACGAGCCTGGGCCTGCCCGGCGGTCCGCGCGTTGCGATGGTCGAGCATATCCTGGCCGCGTTCGCTGCCTGCGAGATCGACAACGCGCTGGTCGATGTCAGCGGGCCCGAGATCCCGGTGATGGACGGCAGCGCCCAGCCCTTCGTGTTCCTGATCGAATGCGCCGGCATCGTCGAGCAGGACGCCGACCGGCCGGTGGTCGAGGTGATCAAGCGGGTGAGCGTCAGCGGCGATGCCGGCTGGGCCGCGCTGGAGCCCGCGGCGGAACTGATCCTCGATTGCCGGATCGAGTTCACCAACCCGCTGGTGGGAATGCAGGAGCGCGTGCACCGCTTCCGGCCGGAGACCTTCCGAAGCGAGATAGCGCCGGCGCGCACCTTCGGCTTCGCCGATGCCGTGGAAGAGCTGCGTTCCCGTGGCATGGCGCTCGGCGGCTCGCTGAAGAACGCTGTGGTCTTCGGCAGCGACGGCGTGCTGAACCAGGAAGGACTGCGCTTCCGCGACGAGCCCGTTCGGCACAAGATCCTCGACGCGGTGGGCGACCTGTTGCTGGTCGGCGGTAGGCTGCAGGGCCGATACACCGGCAGACGTGCCGGCCATGCCCTTACGCATCGACTCCTCGATGCGCTGTTCGCCGATCCGGCGGCATGGCGCGTCGTCGGCGGCCAGCTCGGCTTTCCGGCGACGGACACCTCCACGTTGCGCTCGGTCGGGGCCACGGCCTAGCATCAGTGGCGACTTGCGGCTCGCGCAGGCCCGATGCTAGTCGAGCCGCCAGCGTCGATCACGTTGCGCGGACGGAGGAAACAGAATGGCCGGCCGTGACCTGCCCGGCCATCATCGAGCGGACGATCGCTGGCTCGTCGACCGCCAAGTCTACGAGCGACGGCGCGATGGTGTTCGCTATGTGAGCTGGAGCCGCGCGAGGCAGCTGCGCTTGGCTTGGCTGGCGGTGATCCTCCTGATCCTGGCTGGCGGGCTGGGCGCGCTTTCGTTCTGGACATGGCAGCGGCTGGGGCCGGAGCTGACGGTGATGCTGCCGGCGAAAGTCCAGGCGCGCATCGCGACCTGGACCGGCCTCGGCCAGCCCGTCGCAGACAGCCGGCAGCTGCGGCAGGCGCTGGACGAGGCGCTCCGCGAGCGTGACGCGGCTCGGGCGAAGCTCGCCGAGCTGGTCGCGGCCGTCGAGCCGTCGGCGGTGTCCTCCGAGCAGCCGAACGGTCCGCCCGCTGAGCCGCCGGGTACCGCCTCGCCCCGAGGCAGGCTGGCGGCCGATCCGGACCTGGAGATGACGCTGCTGCGGCACGAGCGAGATGCGGCCCGCGAGCAGATCGATGCACTGATGCAGCTGACCTCCCAGCTCAAGGCCGAGCTGGGCGAGCGTTCGGCCGGGCGCGAGGCCGTCGTGCAGCCGGTAGTGGGTATGGGGGCGGTGGCCAAGCTCGAATCCGACCTGGAGAGCGCCAGGGAGGCGACACGCAAGGCCCTGACGGAGCGGGATGCCCTGCAGGCCGAGCCGGCGGAGGCCGGGACGGCGGCCGAGGCCCTGCAGGCGAGCCACGACAGCCTCGCTGGCCGGATGGAGCAGGCGGAGCTGGCCCTGGCTGCCAGAGACCAGATGCTCGCAGATGCCCGCCGCGAGCTCGCGGCGGCGCAGGCGGTGGCGGCCGAAGCCCGCGATGCTGCGCAGGCGGGGGTTCTCGCCGACCAGGCGGCAATGCAGGGCCTGCGCGACGGCCTCGACGCCCCGACCCGGGCCATGAGGGCGCTGGAATCCGAGGTGGCCGGATTGCGGGCGAGACTCGCCGGACTGGAGCAGCAGCTGGAGCGGACCAGGGTCGAGCGCGACGAGGCCGCGCAGGCGCACCGCGCGGGCCGTGAGCAGCTCGAGGCCATGACGGCACGGCTGCAATCCCTCGCCCAGGGGCGGCCCGCCAGCGATGCGGGGTTGTCCGTAGCCGAGCGCGAAGGGCTGACCGCTAGCCTCGCCGAGGCCCGGAATGCCTTCGAGGAGGCGCGATCCGCCGCGGATCGGGCGGCTCAGCAACTGCTGGCTGCCAACAGTGAGTTGGCTGTCGCGCGCCGCGAGGTGGAAGGCCTTCGCCAGGAGCTGGCATCGGCCCGTTCCGAAGTAAGGCTGAAGGAACAGGCATTGGCCGAGATACCGGCACCGAAGGATCCCTTGTCACTGGCCAAGGGCGTGGCCGAGGCGCCGACTGCCGAGTCGCCTGGACCGCATGTCGTGTCGGTTGCGACATGGACGGTGGTCGAGGACAGTGACTCGGCTGCCGGGCCGCAGGTGGAGCTCGCTGCCGCACGGGCGCGGATCGACGAGCTCGTGGCACGCCTTTCCGCCAGTGAGCAGCGCGCCGCCGATCTGGAACGCTATCTCGGGGATCGGGCTCCAGCACCTCCGCCGGTGGCACCCCGCTGAGCCGGCATGGCGCCGGCATCCGGCATTGACCTTTGCCGGGATCGTTCGCCATCGTCTCCCAATGTGGTCGTGGCAGCGGGACATGAGTGACCAGCGCAAGAACGGCTCGACCGCCGATCGGCCGACCCGCGAGGTCGAGCTCAAGCTCGCCGCCTCGCCGGAGACCCTGGAGGCGCTGGCTCGCCTGCCCTGGCTGCTCTCGAAGGCGGAGAGCCGGACCACGCGCCGGCTCGTCAGCACCTACTTCGACACGCCGGATCTCGACTTTCGGGATCGGAGCCTGTCGCTGCGCATCCGCAGGGTCGGCCGTCGGAAGATTCAGACGCTCAAGACCGCGGGCGATCGTCACGCCGTCATCGCCGGCAGGGGCGAGTGGCAGGTCGATGTCGGGAGCGACGTGCCCGACCTCTCGGCCTTCGCCGATCGGCGTGCGCAGGAGCTGGTCGGCGCCCTGCCGGCGGGCAGCCTCGGTCCGATCTTCGAGACACGGCTGCGCCGGCAAGCCATATGTCTCGTCTGGCCGGCCACCGATCTCGGCGACGCGCGCATCGAAATGGCGCTCGATCGCGGCGAGGTCGTCGCCGGCAGGCAGCGGCTGTCTGTCTCGCAGGTCGAGCTTGAGCTTCTCGATGGCCCGCCCGAGGCGTTGCTGGAGCTGGCGGCGGCATTGCGCGGCGAGGCGCCGTTGCGCATCTCGCGGCTCGACAAGGCCGCAATGGGATACGGCCTCCTCACCGGCATCCCGCCCGCGCACACCAAGGCGCGTCGGCTGCCATTGGAATCCTCGCGAACAGCCGAGGAAGCGATGCAGGCGGTGTTCCGGCACTGTCTCGCGCATGCCCTCGCCAACGAGCAGGTCGCCGTCGATGGCCGCAATCCCGAGGGCGTGCACCAGCTGCGGGTGGCGCTGCGCAGGCTGCGCTCGGCCCTGACGGTCTTCACACCGCTCCTGCCGGTCGAGCAGTGGACACGCTGGAAGGATGAGGCCCGCTGGTTGCTGGGAGCGCTCGGCAACAGCCGCGATCTCGACGTGATGTCGGGCAAGCTGTTGCCCGGCCTCGACAACGCCATCGTGGCAGATGCGGCGATGGAGGCTTTCCGTTCGGCGGCGGCCGAGCGTTCGGCCGTCGCTCGCGCCGAAGCCCGGGTCGCGATCTCTTCGCAGCGCGCCGGCGACTTCTTCCTGGACTTCGCTGGCTGGGTCGAGAAGCGCGGCTGGCGCGGGCCGGCCGTCGGCGGGCGCGGTGACCAACCGGTGCGCATCTTCGCCGCAAGGGCGGCACGGAGCCGATTCCGGAAGCTGCGCAAGGCGGGTAAAGGCTTCCGACGACTCGATGCATCGGGGAGGCACGAGGTCCGACTGCAGGCCAAGAAGCTGCGCTACTGCCTGGAGTTCTTCGCGGACGCGCTCGACCGGCCGGAGGTCGGCCGGCAGCTCGCGGAACTCACCCGATTGCTCGACCTCCTCGGGCTCAGGAATGACATCGCGGCCGCAGGGCGGCTGGTGGACGACCTCGTCGATACCGCCTCGGACCGGGAGAAGCCCGGCGTCGCCCGCGCCGGGGGCGTGATGCTCGGCTGGCACGCGAGGTCGGCGGCGACCATGGAGAAGCAGACAGTGCGGGCCTGGCGAGCCGTCGAGGCACTGGACCCCGACCAGCTCGCCGGGAGCTGACGACCGATGCGCTCGATCCTCGTGCTGAGTGGCAAGGGCGGATGCGGCAAGTCGACGATCGCGACCAATCTCGCCGCGGCCTTCGCGGCGTCGGGCCGGCGCACCGCGCTGGCCGAGATGGACCGTCAGAAGAGCTCGGCGGGCTGGTTGGCGGCGCGTCCGCCGGGTGCGGCGAGGATCGAGGGTCTCGACTGGCGGCGCGAGCGGGTAGACCCGCCACGTGGCATGGAGCGTGTCGTCATCGACGTGCCGGCGGGCATGCGCGTCGGCCCCGTGGAGGGGTTGCTCCAGGAGGCCGACGTCCTGCTCGTGCCTGTGCTGCCCTCGCCGTTCGACGAGGCGAGCACGAGACGACTGGTCCGCCGCTTGGCGGAACTCAAGCCGATACGCCGCGAGCGAATCCGGCTCTGCCTCGTGGCGAACCGTGTCCGGCCACGCAGCCGTGCCGCAGCGCGGTTGGCCGAGTTCCTGGCCGGTCTCGACCATCCGGTCCTTGCCAGCCTCTCGGACCGCGCCCTCTACGGGGAACTGGCGGGCCGGGGTCTCGGCCTGTTCGATCTCCAGACATCCGCCATCGCGGCGGCTCGGGCGGAGTGGGCACCCCTGGTCCGGGCACTCGACGGACCCGGTTGAGCCTCGGTCCGACCCGCGGCGACAATCGGGCTCATCGCCCGGCGCCGGCGTTGCCAACCGTCCGGGATTCCAGCTTGGCGAGCTCGACATGGGCTCGCAGGTCGATGGCATCGAGAATGGCGTCGAGCGCCGCGTCATCGCAGAGCTCGCGACCGGCATCGAGCCGTGCCCGCAGCCTCGAGGCGATCTCGACAGGATCGGAGTCTTCGAGGAGCGCCAGTCCCAGCTCGTCGAGCCCTTCGAGAATCGCCTGGCCACGCGCGACCGATCGCCGGCGGCCGGTTCCGTTCGCCCGCAGCTCCTGAAGGACGAGCAGCGCCGGCGAAGCGGTGAGGCTCGTCATCGCCGGCATTCTCGGCGGCGGTGCCGGCAAGGTGCTGTGGAGCTGCCTGGTGAACGCCGCACGACCGTCGCCGGGACGAGGTTCGGGAGCCGCCCGCGTCGCGGCCGCGCCGGTGCCGCTTCCGATGATGCTCAGCATTCCTCGTCCCGCCCGCATCCTCTCATGTCCCGCCCGAGCATGGGTCTCGACAGTTAAGTCCCTCTTAACGGGAAGCTGCGATCCTGCTCGTCGTCCGGGTCGCCGATGTCAGGCCCGAAACGTCGGTTCGATCGAGGTCGTGGAGAGGGAAGCTGGGAATGTTCGGTCGGATGGAGTGGCGCACTCGGCTGGGATGGGGCGGCGTCATGGCGCTGGCGGCCGCGCTCCTGCTGTCCTGCCCCGCTATCGCCGCCACCTCCCGGATCAAGGACATCGCGGACTTCGAGAGCGTGCGCGACAACATGCTCGTGGGCTACGGGCTCGTCGTCGGTCTGAACGGCACCGGCGATTCGCTGCGCAACTCCGCTTTCACCGAGGAGAGCCTGAAATCGATGCTCGAGCGCCTGGGTGTGAGCACCCGGGGCAATCTCCTCAACACGCGCAACGTGGCGGCCGTGATGGTCACGGCCACGCTGCCTCCTTTCGCTCGGCGCGGCAGCCGGATCGACGTGTCGGCGAGTGCCCTGGGCGACGCGAAGTCGCTGATGGGCGGGACCTTGCTCGTCACACCGCTCGTCGGTGCCGACGGCGAGGCCTACGCGGTGGCCCAGGGCCCGTTGTCGATCGGCGGCTTCGAGGTAGAGGGAGAGGCCGAGCGGGTCGTGCGCGGCGTTCCGACCTCCGGCAGGATCGCCGGCGGAGGGATCGTCGAGCGCGAGGTCGATTTCGTGCTCAACGACCTCCGCGAATTGCGCCTGGCGCTGCGCAACCCGGATTTCACGACGGCGGGTCGGATCGCAGGTGCCATCAACGGCCTGGTCCGCGGCGCTGCCGCCTCGGCGATCGACCCCGGCACGGTCGTGCTGCCCCTGCCGGAAGCCTATCGCGGCCGTGCCGCCGAGCTACTCACCGCCATCGAGCAATTGCGGGTCGAGCCGGACAGTCCCGCACGCATCCTGATCGACGAGGACACCGGCATCATCGTCGTCGGCCAGAACGTGCGGATCAGCACGGTGGCGGTGGCCCAGGGCAACCTCACCGTCCGCGTGTCGGAAACGCCACAGGTGTCGCAGCCCAATCCCCTGGCCGAGGGCGAGACGGTGGTCGTGCCGCGAACGGAGATCGAGGTCGACGACCAGTCCGAGCGTCGGATGGTGGTCCTGGATACCGGTGTGACCCTGAGCGATCTGGTCGAAGGGTTGAACGCCCTTGGCGTGGGGCCGCGCGATCTGATCGCCATCATCCAGGCCATCCGAGCCGCCGGTGCCCTTCAGGCCGAGATCGAGCTGATGTGATGGCCGAGCCGATCGTCTCGACTTCGCAGCCCGCCGCGAGGACCGACGCGGCGTCGCCGGCGTTGCGGCGCGCCGCGGAGCAGTTCGAGACGATGTTTCTCGCCCAGATTCTTCGCGATTTCACCGCAGGAACGGTCGGGTCGGGCTCGAGCGGGGCGAGCGGCGCCTTCGCCGGCATGCTTCAGGACGAGTACGCCAAGCTGATCGGCCGGAGCGGCGGTATCGGTATCGCCGATGCGGTGCTCCGCGAGATGCTCAAGGCGCAGGAGGTCGGCTGATGGAGCCGTTGGAGAGAGTGGCCGTCCTGCTTACGCTGATGCGTGAGCTGGAAGAGGTGATACGCCTGGAGAACGGCGTTCTCCGCGACATGAAGCTCGGGCGCGTGGCCGATCTCCAGAAGGAGAAGGCGGCGCTCGCCGAGAAGTACGAGGTGCAGCTGCGGGCATTGCGCTCCTCTCCGGAGGTGGTCGCCAGTCTCCCCGACGGCGTACGCGCCAATCTCGAGCAGGCGACGCGCTCGTTCCAGGAAATCGTCCGCGCCAACGTCCGGGCCCTGGGGGCGGCGCGGACGGTAGTCGAAGGCATCGTGCGGCATATCGGCGAGAGCCTGGCCACCGTCAGGCCCTCCCGTACCGGCTACCCCGGCATGGCGGGGATGGCGGCCGAGGGTGGGCCCGGCCGCGTCATCGCCGTCGCCTTCGACCGCCGAATCTGAGGGACCGCGATGTCACTCTCCGCGACGCTTTCCAACGCGCTGAGCGGCCTCGAGGTCGCCCAGCGCGCCCTTGCGGTCACCGCCAACAATGTCGCCAATGCCGGCACCACCGGCTACAGTCGCAAGCAGGTCGTGCAGGAGACCGTGGTCGTCGGCGGGCAGGGCCTGGGTGTGCGGGCCGCCGATGTGAGTCGTGTGGTGGACGAGTACCTCGAGGCCGAGCTGAAGCAGCAGTCCGGTCAGCTTGGCCGTGACCAGGCACTGTCGGATGCCCTGGCGCGTGTGCAGGACACGGTATTTGGAGGGGCGGCCGATGCCGATCGCGGCATAGCGTCGGCGATAGAGACCGTCTCGACGGCGCTGGAGGCCTTCGCGGCCTCCTCGGAGAGTTCGACGGCGCGATTGTCGGCGGTCGCCGCAACCGAGGATTTGCTGGATCGCATCGATGCCGGTGCGGAGGCGATCCAGACGATCAGGCGCGATCTCGACAGCGAGATCGGCCGGACGGTCCGGACAATCAACGACGATCTCCGGTCCCTCGACGACATCAACGATGACATCGCCCGTGCCGGTGCCACGGCGGAACTGCTCGACCAGCGCGACGCGCTGATCGGACGCATCGCCGAGAACATCGACCTGACCGTCCTCGAGAAGGATGACGGTACGGTATCCCTCTATACGGCAGGTGGGGTCGCCCTCCTCGAGGACGAGCCACGCGCCGTGGTCTACACGCCGGCCTCGGCGGTCGGAGAGGCGACGACCTTCGGCTCGATCGCCGTCTATCGCCAGAGCCAGATCGACCCTGCAACCGGCAAGCCCCTGCCCGGCGAGGTCGGCGGCGTGCTCGTCAGTGCCGGCGTGCGCGCCTCGCTGAGTGCCGAGCTGCGTACCGACAGCATCAGCGACGCCGACCAGCTCATCGTCTCGAGGCTGACGAGCGGCCGCCTGCAGGGGCTGATCGAGGCGCGCGACCGGGCGCTTCCCGAGATCGTCGATCAACTCGGCGAGCTGGCTTCTCTCGTGGAACACGCGTTCAATGCGGCGCACAACGATGCCGCCGCCTATCCGCCGCCAAGCGTCCTGCAAGGCAGTCGGACCGACCTGACATCCTACGATGGCAGTGCCAACGCCGGCACCGCCTATCTGGCGGTAGTCGATCGATCCGGCGGCTCCACGGCCGCGGTCGTCGCCGTGGACGTCACCGCTGTTACACCGGCCGACATCGTCGCGCAGATCAATGCCGGCTTGGGATCGCTCGGTACCGCGTCGATCGGCAGTGACGGCGCCTTGCGGATAGTGCTGGCCGACGCGAGCCAGGGCATCGCGATCAGCGAGGGCGACAGCAGCATCGTCGCGACCGACACGGCCGGGCGAACGCGCGACTATGGATTCAGCCACTATTTCGGCCTGAACGACCTGATCGTCGCCGACGGCGCCTCGGTCACCGATCTGGCGATCCGAGGCGACATTGCCGCCGATACCAGCCTGCTGTCCTCGGCGAAGCTGGACGTGGCGATCGGCCCGCCGCTGTCGGCCACCCTCGGAGGCGTCGGCGACAGGCGGGGTGCCCAGGCGCTAGCCGACGCACTCGAGACACCGCAAGCCACGATAGCGCGCGGCAGCCTGGCGGCGGGATCCTCGACCATTGCCGGCTATGCGGCGGATCTGGTCGCAAACGCGGCGGCGACGGCGGCGCGGGCAGAGACCCGCGCTACCGCGCAGGCGGCGCTCGTCGACGACCTGACCTACCGCAGCGCTGCCGTATCGGGCGTCAATGTCGACGAGGAGCTCGCCAGACTGGTGACCTACCAGCAGGCCTACACGGTGGCGGCCCGCCTCATCTCGATCACCGACGAGCTGTTCGGCGAGCTGCTGGCGATCAAGCGTTGAGGATTGGAGACTTCCGATGGTCGGACGGGTCGGCGACGCCGCACAGAGCTACCGGACGGGGACGACCCTGCTGCAGATCCAGGGTCGCCTGCGCGACCTCCAGACGTCGATCGCCACAGGCAAGGCCGCCGGCAGTTATGCCGACATGCCGTCCAGCACGGCCGTTCTGCTGCGGTCGCAGAGCCATCGAACGCAACTCGGTACCTTCATCAGCCAGAACGAGCATCTGCTCGACCGACTGCAGGCCGTCGATGGCGCGCTCGGCGCCATCGGCGCCATCGCAGAGCGCATGCGCTCGCTCGTCGTCAATCGGCTGGATGCCGCTACCGGTGCATCGGTGCCGCTCGACACGGAAGTGGACTCCGCCCTCGAGGAGATCGAGGCCCGACTCAATCTGCAGATCGAGGGCCGCTATGTCTTCGCGGGCAGCCGCACGGATACGGCGCCGGTCGACCTGCCGTCGCCACCGATCACCAGCACCGACAGCTCGCTGTACTACCAGGGCGACGCGGTGCCGACGCGCTCGCGGGTGGGACCGGATGTCGAGCTCGACCATTCGCTGACTGCCGCCGAAGGGCCGTTCGCGCAGCTGATCTCGGCTCTGGGGCAGGCACGCGAGGCGCACCTCGCCGGCGACAACACCGGCCTCGAAAGCGCTCTCACCGATCTCGCGGCGGCGATCGGCGGCATCGCCGACCTGCGCGGGGACAACGGCGCCAAGGCGACACGGCTCGAGAGCATCACCGAGACGCATCGCAGCACCGCACTCTATCTCGACGACACCATCGACCGGCTGGAGAGCACCGACCTGCCGGCGGCGATGGCGAGGCTCGCCGAGGAACAGGCCAACCTGGAAGCGGCCTACATGACGGTCAGCAGCCTGACCAAGCTGTCGCTGGTCGATTTCCTCCGGTGAAGATTTTTCGTGGCTGCTCGCTGTCTTAGTCGAATCTTAACCATGCCGGGCTAGCCTGTTCCGTGTGCCGCGGTCGGTTCCGCGGTCCATGGAGAGTCCGGCATGACCATGCACGCCCCTTCGATCTCCTCCGGCTTCGATGTGCCGGCCGGTGTTGCTCTAGGCGTGATCGAAGGCCAGCCGGGCACGATCCACCTGCCGCGGGGCCTGCCGGGATTTGCCTCGGCACGCAGCTTCCGCCTGGAGCAGCCCGCGGCGAGCGGTGCTCCGTTCATCCAGCTGCGCAGCACCGAGCAGCCGATGCTGAGCTTCGTCGTTCTGCCTGTGGCGGCGGACTTGCAGCTCCTGGCCACGGCCGACTGCCATGCGGTCTGTCGCGAGCTCCGTATCGACCCGGGCGACCTGCTGATGCTGCTGATGGTGACACTGGAGCCCGACCCCGCAGGCCTCGCCGCCTTCGCCAATCTGCGGGCCCCGCTCTTCGTCGACACCGAGCGCCACCTGGGCTGGCAGGTCGTGCTGCCTGCCAGACACTATCCCATCCGATATCCGTTGCGGACGACGCGCTGATGGTCTCCGCCACGGCGGTCGACCTCGCCTCGCCTCGCACGGTCGCGGTCGATCGGGCCCCGGCGGCACTGCAGGCTCGGCTCGCAGCCGCTGCCGCCCGGCATCGCGCCGGCGACCTCGAGGCGGCCGAGCCACTCTATCGCGGCCTCCTGCGGCTGATGCCGGAGAATATCGAGGTTGCCCATCTCCTGGGATTGATCGAGGCGGCCCGTGGTCGCGTCGCGGTCGGCGAGCGTCGGATCCGTGCCGGTCTGGTGCGCTGCCCCGAACGGGCCGACCATTGGTCGAACCTGGGCAATCTGCTGGTCCGGACCGGACGGCTCGAGGAGGCGTTCGAGGCCTTCCGGGAATCCCTGCGACGCAATGATCGGCTGGTGGACGCCCATGCCAACCTGGCAGGTGCCTTCCTCGCCGACGAACGGTTCGAAGCCGCCGAGGCAGCGGCGCGCCGGGCGCTGGAGCTCGACCGTTGTCACCCGGTGGCCCTGGCCAACCTGGGCGGCAGCCTGATCGGACAAGCACGATATGACGAAGCCGGTGATCCGCTGAACAGGGCTCGACAGCTCGGTCGCGACTCGCCGGCGCTATGGTTGAACCTGGGCCATCAGCAGCTCGCAGAAGGCGATGTGGCCAGTGCCGAGGACTCGTTCCGGCGGGCCCTGGCGCTCGACCGCGGGCACATGGAGGCGCGCAAGGGGTTGGGTCTGGCCCTGGCGAAACGTCGCGCGCTGAGCGAGGCGGAGAGTCTGCTGGAGGCCTATGTCGCCCATAGGCCCGAGCCGTCGCACGCGCATTTCGTCCTGGGCCATCTGCGCTTTCTCGGCGGCCGGCACGTCGAGGGCATCGGCCCCTTGCGGCTGGGTGCGGAGCGACCGGCCGCGAGTGCCGCGGATGGCTCGACCTACCTCTTCGACCTCAACTACCTGCCGGGTCTGCCGCAGTCCGACTTGCTGGCGGCGCATCGCCGATGGGGTGCCCGCTTCGGCGACAGGCCGGCCTTCCCGGCCGCCGCCTTCGCCAACGCGCGCCAGCCCGACCGCCGCCTGCGCGTCGGGTTCCTGTCGCCGGATCTTCGTGCGCATTCCGTCAGCTTCTTCCTGGCGCCGCTGCTGGAGCAGCTCGATCGCGACGCGATCGAGCCCTATGCCTACGCCAATGTCGCCAACCCGGACGGCATCACCGCGCAACTGCGGGGCCAGATGACAGCATGGCGCGACGTGTGGCGCATGAGCGATCGCGCCGTCGTCGACCTGATCCGTGCCGACGCCATCGATATCCTGGTCGACCTCGCGGGCCATACCGCCGACAACAGGCTCACGGTGATGGCGCATCGGCCGGCGCCGGTGCAGGCGACCTA
This sequence comes from Geminicoccus sp., assembly GCA_035326425.1. Taxonomy (GTDB): domain Bacteria; phylum Pseudomonadota; class Alphaproteobacteria; order Geminicoccales; family Geminicoccaceae; genus CALKJU01. The sequence continues at coordinate 63,346 of DAOLFG010000023.1, forward strand.
TCTCGGCTATCCGGCGACCACCGGACTTCCCACGATGGACGCCCGGATCGTCGACGAGTTGACCGACCCCGAGCACGCCACGGCCCATGCCTCCGAGCGGCTGTGCCGGCTCGACCGCTGCTTCCTCGCCTATCGGCCGACGATCTATCCCGAGACCGCGGCGCCGCCGGCGCTCGAGCGCGGTGCCATCAGCTTCGGCTCCTTCAACAATCTCGCCAAGCTGAACGGCGAGGTGGTCGAGCTCTGGGCATCGGTGCTGCGTGGCGTGCCGAACTCTCGGCTCGTCCTCAAGCACGATGTCAGCCATGACCCTGGTGTCCAGCGCCATCTCCTCGGGCTGTTCGCGCGAAACGGGGTGCAAGGCGAAAGGCTGGTCTTCCTCGACCGGGCTCCCGACTTCCTGTCCCATCTGGCGGCCTATGGCCAGGTGGACATCGCTCTCGACCCGTTTCCCTACAATGGCACGACGACGACCTGCGAGGCGTTGTGGATGGGCGTGCCGGTCGTCACCTTGGCCGGGGGGCACCACGCGGCGCGGGTCGGCGTCAGCCTGCTGATGGCGGCGGGACTCGGAGCCTGGGTCGCCCGTGACCCGGCCGAATATCTGCGCACGGCCTGTCAGCTCTCGGCATCGCCGAAGCTGCTGGCGGCGCTCCGCGGGCTGCTGCGGCAGCAACTGGCGAGTTCGGCCTTGTGCGACGCCGCGGCGATGGCGCGCTCGTTCGAGCACGTCCTGCGCGGGCTCTGGAAGGAATGGTGCATCGAGGGCGAGATCAGGCGGCCCAGTCAGCTGCGATCGGAAGCCGCCCGGGATCGCCAGCTTGAGCTGTCGGACGGAATCCACCAAGGCGCGATCGGCCCGGCGGCAGGACCGCCCATGGCCGGCGGCACAGCAACGGAGAGCCGATCATGGCTTTGACGGGTACGACGAACACGTCTGCGCACACGGCGCTGCGTTATCTTGGTCAGAACCAGG
>DAOLFG010000148.1:0-2904 GCA_035326425.1 Geminicoccus sp.
CGCAGGCCTTCCAGCTCCGCCATGCGGCGAAGCTGGAGGTCGAGCGGATGGAGGGAGTCGTGGCGGTGCGGGACGTAGTGCGACAATAGGTAGTGTCTCAGTTTTGGAATTGGGCTCGCTTGACCAATCGTGTAGTGTGTAGTATATAGTACATATGACTGAGTTTGGTGGTCACCTGCGCGCGCTCCGCGAGGCACTTCTGGCGGGGAATGCCCGCTACAGCTTGCGGCAGGTGGCGGGGCGGGTCGGCGTCGAGCCTGCCTATCTGAGCAAGATCGAGCGCGGCGAAATGCCACCGCCGTCAGAAGCGATGATCCGTCGCTTGGCGGCCGAGCTGGGCGAGGACGCAGACGTGCTGCTGGCGCTCGGCGGCAAGGTGTCGGCCGATCTTCTGGCCGTCATCCGTCGGCGACCGAAGCTGTTCGCCGAGCTCATCCGTGCGCTTAAGGACGCCCCTGCGCATGCGGTTCTCAAGGTTGTGCGCGAGGTGCGCGAGGGGGAATGGTAGGGAAAATACGATGATCACACTCGAAAAGGACCGCCTCGTATTCCGGTTTCCGGAGGTACATGAGGACGCGATGTGCGCGATCGAGTTTCAGCGCACGCTACGTCTGCCGGACGACGGGCGGACCTATCCGCTGCCGCCTGGCTTCGGGTGCTTCCCACTACAACACCTCGACGACCACGCCGACCGACTGCCTGCGGGTTGGCGGCGCCGTGGTGGCGTGGCCATGCCCATGTATCAGTCGGAGGCACTGTGGATCGCTTTTCGAGACGGCGGCTTTCCTGATGAGGGTTATCCCTGCGCGGTCAAGATCGCGACCGGCAAGGTCAACGCCGTGAGCGGCGAGAGCTGGTCGCCGACGCTGCATCGCCATCCGCAGGATTATCTGGTGGTTCCGGAGCAGCCCTGGCTCGACGGCTACAACGTCGAGAAGGGCACGATCCGGCAGTTCGTCGCCACGCCACTGGGCGAGGGCTTCACGGCGGAGGAGCAACTCACCGGTGCCGCCGAGTGGGGCGGGCTGCAACTCCTTGTGTACCCGATGCGGGCCGAGACCTATGAGCGTCAGCGTCGCGAGCGTGAGGAGGTCCGATATTGCCGCTCAATCGCTTGTTTGCGCATGGACATGGGCTTGGCGCCCGGCGGCCGGATTCACCAGGAGATCTACGCCGACCCCTATAAGCTCGAGGATTGGGATCAGCGGCACAGCGCCCGCTGTTTCGTGACGATCCTCAACGCCCGGTAGTGGCTCGCCGTCACGGGCGAGCGCCCGCCACACAAGCCGCCCACGGCCAAGACCTACACCGAGGCGGGCCTGCCGTGGTTCAAGTACTACGATGCAGACGCCCGCGCACTCGAAGGCAGCGGTACCCTCGCCAAGCTGAAGAGCGTCAACAGCTGGGGAGCGAAGCGTCGTCCGCCGGCCGATGCAGCGGACGAAGGCGCGATCGAGCCAGGGAACATTCGAAAGCTCGGTCCAAGGATGAGCGTCGTTCGCGAAGGAGAGTTGTAGAGCGCCAGACTGCTGGATAGTTACAAGAAGGACGAGTCCATGATCAACTTACAAGATCTTATCCGTGGAATCGATCCGGAACATGATCGAAAATATGATCTTCGTATACTCTCTGAGAAAAATCCATATGTATTGGATTTAATTGTCGTTTTATGGCGCCATAAAAATGGCCTACGTAGAATCGATGCAATTGACCAAGTCTATCAACGTAGATTCCCAAAAGGATTATCCATGCCAAAAGAATTTGAAAAGACTTTACAAAGTGTTTTCAATGCTCACAATCCAGAATCCTTAGTCTCATAAGACACAAGCGAGACAAAGGAGATGGTATCTTCTATTCCGTCGGACGCAAGGGGTCTGGCTTTTGGGCTGTGGATCGCGAGAAAGCCGATGAGTGGATTCGCCGCAGGCTACCCTCAGCCATGACGAACCCTGAGATTTCAACGTGAGACACTACCCGACAATAGGCTCTATTGATTTGGCGTATATCTTCAGGATATCTTTTGAGCTGGCCATGAGGAGGTCGCCATGCAGGTACAAGTGGCGAAATGGGGGAACAGCTTGGGATTGCGCCTTCCGAAGGAGGTCGCGACGCGCCTGGGAATTGTCGACGGCACGCGCGTGGACGTGACCGCCGACGACTCGCGGATCGTGATCAGCGTCGACCGGCCCGTCTATAGCCTGGAGGAGTTGTTGCGCGGTGTGCGGCCGGGCGAGATGCAGGCGGCCTTCGACTGGGGCGACGACGTGGGTCGGGAAATCGTCGAGTGAGCATGCCGGACGCCGGCGATCTCATCTGGACCGACTTCGATCCGCGGACAGGGCGTGAGCAAGGTGGCAGACGGCCAGCGCTGGTCGTCTCGCCGCGCGCCTTCCAAGAGATAACGGCATTGCTCATCGTCTGCCCGATCACGTCGCGCGTCCGACCCTTCCCGAGCAGCGTTGTTCTTCCGCCAGGGCTGCCCGTTCAGGGCGAGATCCTGGTCAGTCACGTTCGCAGCATCGATAGTCTGGCCCGGCCTGTTCGACCAATCGAGGCCTCTGTAGCGCCTGCCGTCCTGGCCGAAGTGCGGGCCAAGCTGGCGGCCCTCACGGGAATCACCAGCTGACCTCACCGCTCAGCGCTACTTTTACGGCGTGATCGCCACCTTCAGCACGCCGTCCCGCTGGTTGGCGAACAGGTCGTAGGCCGTCTCGATGTCGTCCAGCTTGTAGCGGTGGGTGACCAGCGCCTTCAGGTCGGCTCGGCCGGAGCCCACGACCTCCATCAGGCGGCGCATCCGTTCCTTACCGCCGGGGCACAGCGTGGTGACGATCTTGTGGTCGCCGAGGCCGGCGGCGAAGGCGCCGAGCGGGATGTGCAGGTCGGTGGAGTAGACGCCGAGGC
>DAOLFG010000024.1:0-63521 GCA_035326425.1 Geminicoccus sp.
GTGCTGGCCGAGGAGATCGGGATCAGGCCGGCCAAGCCGCAGGGGCCGTGAGGCGGAAGGCGGCCCGGCTCAGTACAGCTTCTCCCTGTAGGCATGCTCGATCGCCTCGTCGGCGGTGCGTTCGTCGACACCCGCGACCTGGTCGGCGATCATCCGCGCCAGCGACGGAAAGCTGCGCCGCTCGATGCGCGTGTCGGGATCCCACAAGCGGCTGCGGATCAGCGCCTTGCCGCAATGCAGGAAGCATTCCTCGATCTCGACCAGCAGCGCCGAAAGCGGCGGCTTGCCGTCGACCGCCGAGGGTGCGAGCAGCTCCGGCTCGTCGACCGTCCGGCCGCGGCCGTTGATGCGCAGCGTCTCGTCGACGCCGGGCAGGAGGAACAGCAGCGCCAGCCGCGGCTGGCGGGCGATGTTGTCCAGGCTGTCGAAGCGGCGGTTGCCCGGCCGGTCGGGGATCAGCAGCGTGGTATCGTCGAGCACGCGCACGAAGCCCGGCCGGTCGCCGCGCGGGCTGACGTCGTGCCGTCCCTCGGCATCGCTCGTCCCCAGTGCCAGGAACGGCGAGAGCGCGATGAATCGGCGGCAATGCGCGTCGAGCCGGCGCAGCACCTTCTTTTCCGCCAGCTCGCGGGGCTGGCCCCAGCGCTCGCGCAGGGCGGTCGCATCCATGCCGGTCGCTCCGCTCAGAACGGGATGTCGTCGTCGAGATCGTCGACCTGCGGCCGCTGCTGCGGCCTGGCGCCGCCACCGCCCGCACCGCTGCGCGCCGGCGGCGCGCCCCGGCCCGTGCCGCCGCCCATCCCACCGCCGCGAGCCGGCTCGTCGCCATAGTCGTCGAGCGGCGGCCCCGCGTCGCGGCCGCCGCCGGCATCGTCGCGGCCGCCGAGCAGCACCAGCTCGCCCTTGAAGCGGGTCAGCACGACCTCGGTGGTGTAGCGCTCCTGGCCGCCGTTGTCGGTCCATTTGCGGGTCTGCAGGCTGCCCTCGAGATAGACCGTGCGGCCCTTCGAGAGATACTTCTCGGCGACGTCCGCCAGGTTCTCGTTGAAGATGACGACGCGGTGCCATTCGGTCCGCTCGCGCATCTCGCTCGACTGGCGGTCGCGCCAGCGCTCGGAGGTCGCCACCGACAGATGGACGATCTTCTGGTTGCCCTGGGTGTAGCGGACCTCCGGGTCGCGCCCGAGATTGCCCACCAGGATGACCTTGTTGACGCTGCCCGCCATGATGCCGCCTCGCGTTTCCTGCTGGGGCCAATGTAGCCTGCTGACAGCCCCCCGGCCACAGCCAGCGGGCGGAGTGGCTTGCCTAGGCCTGCCCGTGCGCGCATCTAAGCCCGGTCAGCGCCCAATCCGGGGTTCCATGGACGACATGATCCGCATCCGCGGCGCCCGCGAGCACAACCTCAAGGGCGTCGACGTCGACATTCCGCGCCACAAGCTGGTGGTGATCACCGGGCTTTCCGGCTCCGGCAAGTCGAGCCTCGCCTTCGACACCATCTATGCCGAGGGCCAGCGCCGCTATGTCGAGAGCCTGTCGGCCTATGCCCGGCAGTTCCTCGAGCTGATGCAGAAGCCCGACGTCGACCTGATCACCGGCCTGTCGCCGGCGATCTCCATCGAGCAGAAGACCACCTCGCGCAATCCCCGCTCGACGGTCGCCACGGTCACCGAGATCTATGACTACATGCGCCTGCTCTGGGCGCGGGTCGGCGTGCCCTACTCGCCGGCCACCGGCCTGCCGATCGAGAGCCAGACCGTCTCGCAGATGGTCGACCGCATCCTGGAGATGCCGGAAGGCAGCCGCATCTATCTGCTGGCGCCCATCGTGCGCGGCCGCAAGGGCGAGTACCGCAAGGAGCTGGCCGAGCTGCAGCGCCAGGGCTTCCAGCGCGTCAAGGTCGACGGCGATTTCTACGAGATCGACGAGGTCCCCGCCCTCTCCAAGAAGCTCAAGCACGAGATCGACGTCGTGATCGACCGCGTCGTCACCTCGCCCGAGCTGCAGCAGCGCCTGGCCGAGAGCGTCGAGACCGCGCTGGGCCTCGCCGACGGCCTGCTGGTGGTCGAGAGTGCGGACGGCGGCGAGCGGCAGACCATGTCGTCGCGCTTCGCCTGCCCGGTCTCGGGCTTCACCATTCCCGAGATCGAGCCCAGGCTGTTCTCGTTCAACAATCCCTACGGCGCCTGCCCGGCCTGCGACGGCCTCGGCCGCCGCATGCTGATGGACCCGGACCTCGTGGTGCCGGACCCCGACAAGACCATTTATGACGGCGCCGTCGAGCCCTGGGCCAGCGCCACCATGATGTACTACCCGCAGACGCTGGCCTCGATCTGCAAGCATTTCGGCGTCAGCACCCACATCGCCTGGCGCGAGCTGCCGGAGAAGGTGCGGCAGGTGATCCTGTTCGGCTCGGGCGACGAGCCGATCACCGTCGAGCTCGAGGACGGCCTGCGCAGCTACAAGACCAACAAGCCGTTCGAGGGTGTGGTCAACAACCTGCAGCGGCGCTGGCGCGAGACCGACTCGGCCTGGATGCGCGAGGAGCTGTCGCGCTACCTTTCCAGCACCGAGTGCGAGACCTGCCACGGCGACCGGCTGAAGCCCGAGGCGCTGGCGGTCAAGATCGATCGCCGCCACATCAGCGAGGTGACCGCCCTCTCCATCGCCGAGGCCTCGGACTGGTTCCAGTCGCTGCCGGCCAAGCTGACGCCCAAGCAGCAGGAGATCGCCGCCCGCATCCTCAAGGAGATCCGCGAGCGGCTGGGCTTCCTGGTCAATGTCGGGCTCGGCTACCTGACGCTCGCCCGCGATTCCGGCACGCTGTCGGGCGGCGAGAGCCAGCGCATCCGCCTGGCCTCGCAGATCGGCAGCGGCCTCACCGGCGTGCTCTACGTGCTGGACGAGCCCTCGATCGGCCTGCACCAGCGCGACAACGACCGGCTGCTCACCAGCCTCGCCGGCCTGCGCGATCTCGGCAACACCGTCATCGTCGTCGAGCACGACGAGGACGCCATCCGCACCGCCGACCACCTGATCGACATGGGGCCGGGTGCTGGCGTGCATGGCGGCATGGTGGTGGCCGAGGGCACGCCCGAAGAGGTGATGCGCTCGAGCGAGAGCCTTACCGGCCAGTACCTCGCCGGCCGCCGCTTCATCGACGTGCCGGGCAAGCGCCGCAAGCCGAGGAAAGGCCGCTGGATCGAGCTCAAGGGTGCCCGCGCCAACAATCTCCGCGCTGTCGACGCCCGCATCCCGCTCGGCTGCTTCGTCGGCATCACCGGCGTCTCGGGCTCGGGCAAGAGCTCACTGATCGTCGACACGCTCTACCCGGCGCTCGCCAAGCGGCTCAACGGCGCCCGCGCCCAGGCAGGGCCGCACGACGAGCTGCTGGGCCTGGAATATGTCGACAAGGTGGTCGACATCGACCAGTCGCCGATCGGCCGCACGCCGCGCTCCAATCCCGCCACCTATACCGGCGCCTTCACGCCGATCCGCGACTGGTTCACCGGCCTGCCCGAGGCCAAGGCGCGCGGCTACAAGGCCGGGCGGTTCTCCTTCAACGTCAAGGGCGGCCGCTGCGAGGCCTGCCAGGGCGACGGCGTCATCAAGATCGAGATGCACTTCCTGCCGGACGTCTACGTCGAGTGCGACGTCTGCAAGGGCAAGCGCTTCAACCGTGAGACCCTGGAGGTCAAGTACCGCGACAAGTCGATCGCCGACGTGCTCGACATGACCGTCGAGGCCGCCGTCGGCTTCTTCGAGGCGGTGCCGCCGGTGCGCAACAAGCTGGCGGCGCTGCAGGAGGTCGGGCTCGGCTACATCAAGATCGGCCAGCAGGCGACGACGCTGTCGGGCGGCGAGGCGCAGCGGGTCAAGCTCGCCAAGGAGCTGTCGCGCCGCGCCACCGGCCAGACCATCTACATCCTCGACGAGCCCACCACCGGCCTGCACTTCGAGGATGTGAAGAAATTGCTGGAGGTGCTGCACGCCCTGGTCGACGCCGGCAACAGCGTCATCGTCATCGAGCACAACCTCGAGGTCATCAAGACCGCCGACTGGCTGCTCGACCTCGGCCCCGACGGCGGTGTCGGCGGCGGCCGCCTCATCGCCGAGGGCACGCCCGAAGAGGTGGCGGCGACTCCGGGCAGCCACACCGGCGAGTACCTGGCGCGCATGCTGCCCAGGGCGAAGGTCAGGGAGAGCGCATGAGGCCGCTCGCCGCCGGCCTCGCCGCCTGGCTGGCGCTGGCGGCACCCGCCCTCGCCGAGCCGCTGGTCTGCACCAGCAACGAGCCGTTCTGGCGCCTCGACATCGACGGCAGCCGCGGCCAGTGGTGGTGGATAGACGCCGGCAGCGAGGGTGCCGTCGCCGAGGGCACGCCCGGGCGGCTGGATCTCGGCCAGCGCGTCGTCACCGGCTGGCGCGGCCCGGTCACCCGGCCGGTGGCGGGCGAGCTCGTCGCCATCGTCGACACCGAGTCCTGCCAGGACAGCATGGCCGACCAGCGGTTCCCGCTGACGGCCCGGCTGTCGATGCCGGACGGCCGGCTGCTGCTGGGCTGCTGCCGGGGCGCCGCCGGTCCGGCACGGGTGGGGATCGGCGCCCTGGTCGACCGGCCGCCCGAGGACTGGTCGCGCCATCTCGCCGATCTCCTGCCGGTGATCGAGGCCTGCTACCCGCTGGTCTCCGGTGCTGCCCGCGTCACCAAGGCATGGCCGATGAATCGCGGCATGGCCGGCGCCCGCATCGAGAGCGCCGACGGCCGGCGCTGGGACTGCGTCGCCCCGCTGGTCGGCGGCGGCATCGATTCGCTGCAGCAGCTCCCGCCCGACGAGCCTGCGCTGCCCGGCGAGGGCCTGCCGGTGTTCGTCCCCGGCGCCGGCAGCCAGCCCGAGGGCTGCCCGCGCTTCGAGCAGGTGGTCGAGCCCGACGGCGCGGTGCGCGGCTGGCTGTCCGTCGGACGCTGCGTCACGGTCGCACCGGTGACCAGGCCCGCGGCCGCAGCCCGGCCGGCATCGCTGTCCCGCCGCGGTTGGGCGGCCGATCCGAAGAAGCGCCTGCCGCCCCAGCCCGAGCAGCGGCCGGCGGCGAACTAGGCGGCTCCGCCCGGTCGCGTCCAGGTCGCACCCTGGCGCATCACCTCCCGCAGGCTCGGGCCGGAGGCCGCCTCCTGCGGCCGCATCGCGGCTTCCCAGGTCTGCTCCGCCGGATCGTCGTAGATCACGCCGATCGCCACCGGCATCGGCGGCTCCAGCATGGCGAGCAGCATCGCCAGCAGCGGGCTCTTCTCGTCGTGCTTCAGCACCGCCGGATCGTCGGCCGTCGTCACCTCCAGCCGCAGGCCGCCGGCAAGCCGCAGGCCCTTGTCCTGCGCCTTGCCGTAGACCAGCGGCTCATCGTGCCGCAGATGGAGCTGCGCCTCGGCCTCGACGTCCTTCCTGGCAAAGCCCTCGAAGGCGCCGTCGTTGTAGACGATGCAGTTCTGGATGATCTCCACCAGCGCCGCCCCCTTGTGGGCGTGGGCGCGCTTGAGGATTTCCGGCAGCACCTTCTGCTGGGTGTCGATGCCGCGGGCGACGAAGCGGGCGCCGGCGCCCAGCGCCAGCCGCAAGGCCGACAGCGGCGCGTCGACCGAGCCGCCGGGCGTGCTGGGCGTGCGGGTGCCGCGGCGCGAGGTCGGCGAGGCTTGGCCCTTGGTGAGGCCGTAGATCTCGTTGTTGAGGATCAGGATGTTGAGGTCGACGTTGCGGCGGAGCGCGTGGACCAGGTGGTTGCCGCCGATCGACAGCATGTCGCCGTCGCCACCCACCACCCAGACGTCGAGCGCCGGATTGGCCAGCTTGATCCCCGTCGCCAGCGCCGGCGCCCGGCCGTGGATGCCGTGGAAGCCGTAGGACGCGATGTAGTACGGAAAGCGCGCGGCACAGCCGATGCCGGAGACGAACACCGTGCTCGCCGGATCGGCCTGGATGTCGGCCAGGGTCTTCTGCACCGCCTTCAGGATGGCGTAGTCGCCGCAGCCCGGGCACCAGCGCACCTCCTGGTCGGTGGCGTAGTCCTTGGGCTGGCGCAGGATCGGCGCGTTCATCGCACGGCCTCCAGCTGGGCGTCGATCGCCGCCTCGATCTCGGCGATGGCGAAGGGCTTGCCGGTCACCTTGGACAGCCGCTCCGCCGGCACGCGGTACTCGGCGCGCAGCAGGGTGACGAGCTGGCCCTTGTTCATCTCGGGCACCAGGATTCGCCGGAATCCGCCGAGCAGCGTGCCGAGGTTGCGCGGCAGCGGCCAGATGTGGCGCAGATGGATGTGCGACACCGCGAGGCCGCGGGCGCGGGCGTTCGACACCGCCCGGCTGATCGGGCCGAAGGTGCTGCCCCAGCCGATCACGGCGAGATCGCCTTCCGCCTCGCCCTGGCTCACCGCCTGCTCGGGCAGGTCGTCGGCCACGGCCAGCACCTTGTTCCAGCGGGCATCGGTCATCCGCTGGTGGTTGGCCGGATCGTAGGAGATGTTGCCGGTGTCGTAGTCGCGCTCGATGCCGCCGATGCGGTGCTCCAGCCCCGGCGTGCCGGGCTTCACCCACGGCCGCACGCCGTGGCCGTCGCGCAAGAAGGGCTGGTAGCCCTCGGGATCGGTGCGGAAGCTCACCGGGAAGGCCGGCGTGGCGTCGAGATCCGGGATCAGCCACGGCTCCGAGGCGTTGGCGAGGAAGCCATCGGTCAGCAGCATCACCGGCGTCATGTGCCGGACGGCGATCCGCACCGCCTCGCGCGCCACCTCGAAGCAGTCGGCCGGCGTGGCCGCCGCCAGCACCACCAGCGGCGCGTCGGCGTTGCGGCCGTAGACGGCCTGATAGAGGTCCGACTGCTCGGTCTTGGTCGGCATACCGGTCGACGGCCCGCCGCGCTGGGCATTGACGATCACCAGCGGCAGCTCGGTGGCGATGGCGAGGCCCAGCGCCTCGGTCTTGAGGGCTATGCCTGGCCCGGAGCTGGAGGTGACGCCCAAGGTGCCGGCATAGGATGCCCCGATGGCGGCGCAGACGGCGGCGATCTCGTCCTCGGCCTGGAAGGTGGTGACGCCCTGGCCGCGCAGCCGCGCCAGATGGTGCAGCAGCGCCGAGGCCGGCGTGATCGGGTAGGAGCAGAAGGTCATGGGCAGGCCGGCCTTCTGCGCGCCGTCGATCAGGCCGAAGGCCAGTGCCTCGTGGCCGGTGACGGTGCGGTAGAGCCCGCCGGCGATGGGGGCTGCCGGCACCCGCCATGTCGGCAGGTGCAGCTCGGCGGTCTCGCCCAGGGCGTGGCCGGCGTCGAGGGCGGCGATGTTGGCGTCGGCCAGCACCGGCTCCTTGGCGAACTTCCGGCGCAGCCACCCCACGGTCGGCGCCCGGTCGCGGCCGAACATCCAGTAGACCAGACCCAGTGCGTAGAAATTCTTGGTGCGGAGCTGGTCGCGCGACGACAGGCCGGTGTGCTTCACCGCCTCCCTGGTGTTACGCGAGATGTCGATGTCGATGACCCGCCAGGCGTCGAGCGAGCCGTCCTGGCGCGGATCGGCGGCCCAGCCGGCCTTGCGCAGGTCGCGCTCGCCGAAGCTGCCGCTGTCGACGACGATGACGCCGCCCGGCCGGACCTCGCGCATGTTGACCTTGAGCGCCGCCGGGTTCAGCGCCACCAGCACGTCCGGTGCATCGCCGATGGTGCGGATCTGCCGCGCGCCGAAATGGATCTGGAAGGCCGATACCCCGAAGGTCGTGCCAACGGGGGCGCGGATCTCGGCCGGAAAGTCGGGAAAGGTCGCGAGATCGTTGCCGGCCAGCGCCGTGGCGAGCGTCAGCTGTCCGCCGGTGAGCTGAATGCCGTCGCCGCTGTCGCCGGCGAGGCGCACCACCGCCGATTCCAGCTCCTCGCGCAGGATCGCCGAATCCAACGGCCGCTCCAGCGTCTCGACTGCCATGACACCTGTTCCCCGTGCGCGCTCTGCGGGCGCGGGTCATTGGCATGGATCAAAACGCAGAGCAAGTGTATTTTTATTTTAAATACACTATCTTTTGTGTTTATTGAGGCAACACCGCTGCCACATAGAAGTTGGTGCGCATGTAGAGCGGCAGCCGGTCGGGATTGACCAGCTTGACCGCGGCGACGCCGACGCTGCCGAACAGGTGGCGGATCTTGGCGAAGAAATAGTCGTTGACCACTGGGATGTCGAAGAACCGCGGCTGGTAGCCGTTGCGCGAGAAACGGTCGCGCAGCTGCCAGAAATTGTGCAGCGAGCAGTGTCCCGGCGGCTCGAAGCAGTGCAGCGCGCGGCGGAAGCCGACCCGCTTGGTCCACATGATCGGCTCGATCAGGCTGTTGGTCCACTTGTTGGGCGTGCCGATCAGGTAGTGGCCCGGCCGGCGCAGCACCCGGGCGACGTCGCGCAGGTGCTGGTCGCTGTCCGGCACGTGCTCGAACACGTCGAAGCTGAGCACGAGGTCGAAGCTGTCGTCGGGAAACGGCAGCTGCTCGCCGCTGGCGACACAGACACGGCCGCGATGGTCCCAGCTGCGCAACGGGTCGATGGTGGCGTCGATGCCGACGACGTCGTGGCCGAGCGAGCGCAGGAACTGCATCATCGGTCCCTGGCCGCAGCCGATCTCCAATATCCTCATGCCGGGCTTGGGCAGGCCGACCTGGCCGAGGAAGCGGACGTTGGAGGCGTGATTGCCCCAGGCCGCCTTCAGCTCTTGCTCCCACAGCGCCGAGTTCGAGACTTCCGTGCTCGTCATCAATGTCCACCAATGCCTGTCGCCGCCGGCAGCATAGTCAAATATGGGCCGGCGGCGAGCCCGCGCAGCAGCACATGGCTATGGCACGATCGGCCGCGTTGACACGACCCGACGGACAAGCTGAGTTCCGCGCCACATCGCCATGACCCCGACGATCACCGTCACGCCCGAGCGCAGCGCCCAGCTGCGCCGCCGCGCCGCCGCCGCCAGCCTGTCGCTGGCGGTGCTGCTCACCCTCGCCAAGCTGACGGCGGCACTCGCCACCGGCTCGCTGGCAGTGCTGTCCTCGCTGATCGACAGCGTCACCGACGTCGTAGCATCGGGCATCACCTTCGCCAGCGTGCGCATCGCCGTGAAGGGCCCCGATCGCGGGCACCGCTTCGGCCACGGCAAGGTGGAATCGCTGAGCGCCCTGGCGCAGGCGGCGATGATCGGCGGCTCGGGCGGCTATGTGCTGATGGACGGCATCCAGCGCCTGACCTCGCCGCGGCCGATCGCGGAGACGCCGCTCGGCATCGCCGTCATGCTGGCGGCGATGGCGGCGACCCTGGCACTGGTGCTGTTCCAGCGCCGTGTCGTGCGGCAGACCGGCTCGCAGGCCATCGCCGCCGACCATCTCAACTACATGGGCGACCTCGCCACCAACGGCGCCGTCGTGCTGTCGCTGGCGCTGGCCGGCTTCGGCGGCTTGGCCTGGGCCGACCCGGTCATCGCCATAGCCATCGCCGCCTTCCTGATCTGGCGCGCCATCGGCATCGGCCGGCAGGCCATCGACACGCTGATGGACCGCGAGCTGCCGCGCGCCGAGCGCGAGCTGATCAAGGACATCATCCGCGCCCATCCCGAGGTCCACGACCTGCACGACCTGCGGACCCGCGAGGCCGGCGGAACGCGCTTCATCGAGATGCACATCGAGCTCGACGCCGAGATGCGCCTGCGCGAGGTCCACAACGTCACCGACGCGCTCGAGGCCGAGCTGCAGGCGGCCTTCCCCGAGGTCGAGATCATCATCCATCCGGAGCCCTTCGGCCTGGAGGACGCCCGGCTCGACCACCGCATCGCCCAGCGGGCCTGAGCCGGTCCGCCCGGTATCCCGGCGTTTCGGCCGTCGGGGCCTCACCCGCCTCACCGTCGGCTGGTCACCATCGCCAACGCGGCGCGCGACGCCGGGCGCCGCCGCCGGAGGCCGTCGCTGCCCGAGTCTCGCCAAGCCCAACGTTGCGGCCTAGCAATAGGTCGATGCACCGGAGGACCACATGGCCGGCAAGCAGATCGTCATCGTCGGCGGCGGCGCCGGCGGGCTCGTGCTGGCGACCAAGCTCGGCAATCGGCTGGGCCGTGCCGGCCTCGCCGAGATCGTCCTCGTCGACGCCAACCTGACGCATGTCTGGAAGCCGCTGCTGCACGAGATCGCCGCCGGCACGCTGATCCCGGCCGAGGATGCCGTGTTCTACCTCGGCCATGCCCGCAGCCACGGCTTCCGCTTCGTCCAGGGCGAGATGGCGCGCCTCGGCCGCGGGGCGAAGGAAGTGGTGCTGGCGCCGGTGCCCGGCATCGACGGGCACGGCGTCGTGCCCGAGCGGCGCGTCGGCTACGACACCCTGGTGCTGGCGCTGGGCAGCGTCAGCAACGATTTCGGCGTGCCCGGCGTGCAGGAGCACTGCGTCTTCCTCGACGGCCAGCGCCAAGCCGAGAACCTGCAGCAGCGCATCCTCTACGACTGCCTGCAGGCCCAGGCCGTGGCCGGCCACGGCGAGCGGCAGCCGCTGCGCATCGCCATCATCGGCGCCGGCGCCACGGGCGTCGAGCTGGCGGCGGAGCTGCACCGCTCGACCCGCCAGCTGGTCAGCTACGGCCTCGACCGCATCGACCCCGACCGCGACGTCGAGCTCACGCTGATCGAGGCGGCACCGCGCGTGCTGCCGGCCCTGCCGGAGAAGCTGGCGGCCGCCACCGACGCCGAGCTGCGCCGCCTGGGGGTCACCATCCTCGTCGCCGAGCAGGTCTCGACCGTCACCGCCACCGGCATCCACACCCGCCAGGGCCGCTTCATCGAGGCGGATCTGAAGATCTGGTGCGCCGGCATCCGCACGCCCGCGCCGATCCGCGGCCTCGACGACCTGGAGCTGGATCGGCTCGGCCGCGTCGTCGTCGACACCGAGCTGCGCACCACCCGCGATCCCGCGATCTACGCCATCGGCGACTGCGCGGCCTCCATCCCGGTCGGCGGCGACCGGCCGGTGCCGCCGCGCGCCCAGGCCGCCTACCAGCAGGCGCTGGTGCTGGCCCGCAGCCTGGAGCGGCAGCAGAAGGGCCTGCCCGCCCTGCCCTTCGTCTACAAGGACTACGGCTCGCTGGTCTCGCTGGGCTATGGTGCCGCCGGCAGCCTCATGGGCAACCTGCTGGGCACCGTGAACATCGAGGGCCGCATCGCCCGCGCCGCCTATGTCTCGCTCTACCGCAAGCACCAGCTGGCGCTGCACGGCTGGGTGTGGCTGGTGCTGACCATGCTGTCGCGCTTCATCGCCCGCGGCACCCATCCCAGGCTCAAGCTGCATTGAGCGGCGAGCTGTTCGCCGCCGAGCGCCGCGATCCGTCGCTCGTCGTTCTCGAGGGCTTTCATGCCTTCAAGCACGCCGTCCGCTTCGGTGCCGACATCCTCCACGCCGTCACCGACGATCCCGGCGGGATCGCCGAGCTGGCGGCGCGCCTGGCACCCGACATCGTGCAGCACCTCGCAGGCGTCGCCGCCGTCGGCCAGGCGGTGCCCGGCCATCTGCTGGCCGTCGCCCGCCGCCCGGCCCACGACCTCGCGCGGCTGCTGGCGGCCGGCGGCTCGCCGCTGGTCTTCCTCGAACGGCCGAGCCATCTCGGCAATCTCGGCGCCGCGATCCGGGTGACGGCCGCCGCCGGCGCCGCCGGCCTCCTGAGCAGCGGTCCGCACGATCCCTGGCATCCGCATGTCGTCCGCGGCTCTGCCGGGCTGCACTTCGCGCTGCCGGTCGCCCGTGTCGCCGAGATGCCGACCTCCGGCCGGCCGCTGGTGGCGATGCATACCGACGGCGAGCCGCTGGCGCACGGCATGCTCGAGCCCGGCTCGCTGCTGGCCTTCGGCAGCGAGCGCGGCGGCCTGTCGCCGGGCCTGCTCGACCGTGCCGACCGCCATGTCGCGATCCCGATGCGGCCGGGCGTCTCCAGCCTCAACCTCGCCACCGCCGTGGCCGTGACCCTCTATCTCGGCTGGAGACGCGGGCCGGCGGTCAGTCGCCGGTAGGCCGCATCACACCGTCCGAGCCGCGCCGCAGCGGCTTCGGCTGCTTGGGCAGCGGCGCTCCGGGCGCTTCCAGCACCGAGACGCCGTGCGGCCAGTCGGCGGGTGCGATGGCGACATAGCGGGCATAGCCGCCGGTGCCGCCCTCGGGCTTGGCGAAGCCGATCGAGATCAGGGCACCCGCCTCCGGCACCTGGTCGAGATTGGCCACGCCCTCGGCCTGGGCGAAATGGTTGTGCATGAGCCAAGCCTCGCCCTCGAGCGTCGGCGTGGTGTCGGTGTCGAGCGGCTCGTGGCCGTGGAACAGGATCTTGCGCTCGAGGTGCAGGAACTTCAGCGCGTCGAGCGTGATGCCGGGGAATGGCGCGGTCGCGAACCGGCTGGTCTCGCTCCAGCGTTTGTACCAGTCCGAGCGGATCATCACGACCGAGCCCTCGGGAATGGTGCCGTGCGCCGCCTCCCAGGCCTTCATGTCGTCGACCGTGGCGTGATAGCCCTCGTCCGCCTTCACCTTGTCGGCGATGCTGACGACCACCAGCGGTCGCAGCGTGAAGGTCGCCGGCAGGTCGCTGATCGTCGCCCCCAGCTCGTCCCAGTGCGACGGCGGATCGAGCTGCGTGCCGTACTGGTCGGTCGTCAGCTCGTAGGCGGTGGCGACGAAGCCGTGCTTGGCGTAGGTGAACTCCTGGCCGACATCGACATAGCCTGGGATGGCGTTGCCGGCCACGGCCGGCTTCACCCTGGCCGGCCCGAAGCCCGGCCAGACCGCGATGCCCGGATTGAAGGCGTGCGTCAGGTCGATGTATTTCGCCGCCCTGAAGGTGCTGTCATAGAGCTGCCACAAGGGGTGGTCCTCGGCAGCCGCCGGTGCCGCCGCGAGGCCCAGCAGAAGGGCGGCGAGGCCGGCATTGCGCATGCTGGAAGGCGTCATGGTCTTTCCCCCCGAAACCGCGTCGTGGGGTCCAGGCTAGACCCGGCCGCCGGCCCCCGGCAGCAACATTGTGTCGCCGCAGCCATGCGATCGGACGTGGCGCGGCGGGGAGATCGGCGATGCCGTCCGTAGTGCTCGCACCGCCGTCGCCCGGCCTCCTGCCCGGCTACGAGCATGCCGTGGCCGAGGGCTGGTCGCCCGACACCGGCCGCGACGTCAGCCGCGAGCACCTGGCGGCGATCCGCCAGGACGCGGCCGCCTTCCTGCACACCCTCACCGATCCCGACGCGCCGATCCGCCTGCCCGACGGACGGCGCGTCTCCCGCCTGCCCTTCCGGCTGTTCTGGATCTCGGACGGCGATTTCTGCGGCCAGATCAACCTGCGCTGGCAGCCGGGCAGCGAGGACCTGCCGCCGCACGTCTCCGGCCATGTCGGCTATTCGGTGGTGCCCTGGAAGCGCCGCCGCGGCTATGCCGGCGAGGCGCTCCGCCAGCTCCTGCCGATCGCCCGCGAGGTCGGCCTCGCCCGCGTGCTGATCACCTGCGACGACGACAACCTGATCTCCCGCCGCGTCATCGAGGGTGCCGGCGGCATCCCCGCCGGCGCCCAATCCGACCTGTTCAGGCCCGAAGTGACCAAGCTGCTGTTCTGGGTGCCTACGCCTTGAGCTTCTTCTTGAGCGCCAGCACCTTCATCAGCTCGGGCAGCGGCACGCGGTCGGCGATCGCCTTCTCCTGCAGGCGCTCCAGCTCGTCGAGGTCGGCCGCCTGCACCGCCACCTCCTCGACCTTCTCGGCCGGCACGACGACGATGCCGTCGCTGTCGCCGACGATCACGTCCTGCGGCCGGACCTGGGCGCCGCCGCAGCTGACCGGCACGTCGAACGCCACGAGCTCGATGCCGCTGGGCGGGCGGGTGGCGACGCCGCGGGCGAAGCACGGTATCTCCAGCTCCGCCAGCTCGGCGCCGTCGCGTACCCGGCTGTCGGTGACGATGCCGGCGAGGCCCTGGTACATGGCGGCATGGGCGACGTTCTCGCCGAACAGCCAGCAATCGGTGCGGTCGGAGCCGAGCACCAGCACCTCGCCCGGTCTGCACTGCGCGATCAGGGCATAGATGTTGAGGTCGGGCCGGCCGACGCCGCGCCTCGGCCGGTACATCAGCGTGCGCGCCGGGCCGGCGATGCGCACCTTCGGCCGCAGCGGCAGCACGCCGTCCATGAAGCCGTCGAGGCCGAGACGGCCCATGGCGTCGCAGACCACGCCGCTCTGGATCGAAGCGAACAGGGACAAGCTCATCGAAGCCTCCTCTCGGCCGGGCCGTTCAGCGATGCAGCAGCTTGGCCAGGAACTGCTGCGTGCGCGGGTGCCGCGGCCGGTCGAAGAAGTCGGCCGGCGACGCCGTCTCCACCACGGCACCGTCGCTCATGAACCAGATCCGGTCGGCGGCCTCGCGGGCGAAGCCCATCTCGTGGGTCACGCACATGATGGTCCGGCCGCCCTCGGCGAGGCCCTGGATGATCGCCAGCACACCGCCGACCATCTCGGGATCGAGGGCGCTGGTCGGCTCGTCGAGCAGGATGATCGGCGGGTCGAGCGCCAGGGTGCGGGCGATCGCGACGCGCTGCTGCTCGCCGCCGGAAAGCTCGGCCGGCCAGCTCTCCAGCCGATGCGACAGGCCGACCCGCTCCAACAGGGCCGCCGCAGTCTCGCGCGCCTCGCGCCGGGGCCGGTTCAGCACGCGGACCAGCGGCAGCGCCACGTTGTCGATGGCCCGCAGGTGCGGAAACAGGTTGAGCGCCTGGAAGACGAAGCCGATCTGCCGGCGCAGCGTGTTGACATCGACCGAGCGGCCGCCGACCTCGACGCCGTTGGCGACGATGCGGCCCTTGTCGGTGGTTTCCAGCCGGTTGACGGTACGGATCAGGGTCGACTTGCCCGAGCCCGAGGGGCCGCACAGCACCACGGTCTCGCCGCGCGCCACCACGCCGTCGACGTCGCGCAGTGCCTGGAAGTCGCCGAACCACTTCGAGACGGCCTCGAAGGTGATCATGGGCTCGCTCATGCGAACTGCGTGCCCCGGCGCCGGCGCTGGATCCGGCGCTCCATGTATTCCGAGAGCTTGCTCAGGCTGAAGCAGAGGATGAAGTAGCCCGCCGCCAGGATGGCGAAGACCTCGAAGGGCTTGGTGATCAGCACGTTGTTGACGCGCATCGCCATGAACGTCACCTCGCCGACCGAGATGATGGCGCCGAGCGAGGACTCCTTCACGATCATGGTGAACTGGTTCAGCATCCCCGGCATGACGTTGTAGAGCGCCTGGGGCAGCACGACGCGCAGGGTGATGGGCGTCCAGCGCAGGCCGAGCGCCCGCGCCGCCTCGACCTGGCCCTTGGGCAGCCCCTCGATACCGCCGCGGATGACCTCCGAGAGGTAGGCCGTCTGGTAGATGACGATGGCGATGATCAGCGTCAGCAGCGGGTCGACGGGGAAGCCCAGCACGACCGGCGACAGGAAGTAGGCCCAGAAGATCACCATCAGCAGCGGGATGCTGCGGATGAGGTAGACGAAGGCCGTGGCCGGCCGGTGGAGCCACTTGATGCCGCTGGTCCTGGCGAGTGCCACCAGCACCGAGGCCGGGAAGGTCAGCACGAGGCCCACCACCGCGATGAAGAAGGTCAGCGCCAGCCCGCCGACCGGCCCCACCGGATACTGGCCGATCAGGAAGAACCGCCAGTTCTGCGCGAAGATCTCCCAGATGGTCACTTCAGCCTCAGCCGGAAGCGGTGTGCCACGTAGGCACCGAGCCACATCAGCGAGAAGCAGCCGACGACGTAGATCGCGGTGACGATCGAGAAGGTCTCGAAGATGCGGAAGGTCAGGTTCTCGATGTGGCGGGCTTCGTAGGTCAGCTCCGGCGTGCCGATGGCGGCGGCGATGCTGGTGAGCTTGAACAGGAACAGCGTCTGTCCCATGATGCCGGGCAGCGCCAGCCGCCAGGCCTGCGGGATGATCACCCAGCGCATGGCGCCGACATAGCCGAGCCCGATCGAGCGTGCCGCCTCCATCTGCGTCGCCGGGATGGCGCGCAGGCCGCTGCGCAGCT
The DNA here is from genome assembly GCA_035326425.1 of Geminicoccus sp. Lineage (GTDB taxonomy): Bacteria > Pseudomonadota > Alphaproteobacteria > Geminicoccales > Geminicoccaceae > CALKJU01. The sequence continues at coordinate 16,082 of DAOLFG010000024.1, forward strand.
CCTCGGAGATGAACGCCGCCTTGTTGCAGCCGAAGGCGATGATCGCGAAGACGATCTCGGCGCCGCGGTCGTTGATGTAGTCATTGACGTCGGCGGGCAACAGCGTCGCGATGCCGAAGTACCAGATGAAGAGCTGGATCAGCGCCGGCACGTTGCGGTGATACTCGACATAGGCGACGATCAGCCAAGTCAGCGGCGGCAGCTCCAGCGCCCGCAGCGTCGTCAGCACGACACCGAAGGCCATGCCGAGCAGCCAGGAGCAGACGAAGAGATAGAGCGTCATCTGCAGGCCCGCGAAGATCAGGCCGCGATAGTGCTCGTTGACGATGACGCCCAGGTCCATCGCCCGCTCCCGGCTCCGCCGCGCCGATTCAGCTCAGCGGCTGGCCGAACTTGAAGTCGCGCTGGACTTGATAGACGCTGTCCTTGCCGAGCCACTTGTCGAACAGGGCCTGCCCCTCGCCGCTGGTCTCGAGATCCTGCAGGAAGGCGTTCAGGTACTCACGCCACTTGTCCTCGCCCTTCTTGATGCCGAAGCCGGAGGCGCCGGTGGTCAGGGCACCCGGCAGGGCGCGCAGCTTGGCGACGCCGTCGCCGCCATTGACCTCCAGCGCCTTGGCCTGGCTGTAGCGTATGGCGGAGGCCGCGACCTTGCCCTGCTGCAGCGCCATGAAGTTGGCGGGCTGGTTCTCGAAGGCGACGACGCGGGCGGTGGGCACGCGCTGCGGGATCAGCGGCTCCAGGAACGAGCCGGCGACGACGCCGACGCGCTTGCCGTCCAGCTCGTCCACCTGCTTCAGCTCGGAATCGTCGCGCACCATGAAGTTGAACGATTCGTTGACGTAGGCGCCGCTGAAGTCGACCTGCTCGGCCCGCTCCTTGCTGTAGGTCAGGAGCTGCGCCAGCACGTCGACCCGGCCCTGCATGATCTCGGGCACGCGCGCCGTGCTGGAGACGTCCTTCAGCTCGACCTCGACGCCAAGCTTCTCGGCCAGCATCTTGCACAAGTCGACCTCGTAGCCGACGATGGTCTGTGTCTTGCTGTCGAGATAGCCCCACGGCGCCGAGCTCGAGCTCATGCCGCAGATCAGCTTGCCGCGTGCCTGGATGTCGGCCAGCACGTCGGCCTTGACGCCGGTGGCACCGAGAGCCGCCGCAACGGCGAGCCCGAGCACCCAGCCAATCCTCATGTCCGGTCTCCCTGACGAGCGTACCGTCCGAAGCGGTACGGGCCATGCCTCGCCCTCTGCGGGGCGCGCCAGCTATGGCCGCCGGCTGCGGTGCTTGTCAACGACAATTGGTAATATGATTTTACCTATTCGCCGCGGGACTCCTCGATCAGGCGGCGGCGGATCTGGCTGATGTGGAACTGCATCGCCATCTGCGCCGCCTCGGCGTCACCGGCGCGGATGGCCTCGACCACATGGTCGTGCTCGGCGAAGATCAGCCGCTGCTTCTCGCGGCCGCGCGGCAGGTGCAGCGACAGCGACAGGCTGCGCGAGCCGGTGGCGGGATCCTCGACGTGGCGCAGCACGTCGGCGAACTGCGGATTGCCGCTGGCATCGGCGATGGCGAGGTGCAGGGCGAGGTCGCTGCCATAGAGCAGCTCGCCCGCCTCCATATTGCGGCGGTACTCGTCGTGCGCGGCGTCGATCGCCGCCAGCTGCTCGGGCGTGCGCCGCTGCGCCGCCAGCCGTGCCGTCGTGCCCTCGATCGGCAGCCTCACCTCGACACAGCGCAGGAACGTCTCCACCTGCTCGGGCGTGGCGAGGGCGCGCGGACCCGTCCGGCGCGTCACGTAGGTGCCGCTGCCCTGGCGTGCGTTCAGCAGGCCTTCCAGCCGCAGCCGCAGCAGCGCCGAGCGCACGATCGGCCGCGAGACCCCGAACATCGCCGAGATCTCGTTCTCGGAAGGCAGCCGGTCGCCCTCCTTCAGCCGTCCGTCGTGGATGCGGTCGAGGAGCTGGCGGTAGAGCTGGTCGCCCAGGCGCTCGCGCGTCCCGGGCACGAGCGTCAGCCCGCCGGGGTCGTCCGCTGCCCCGGCTGTCCCCTGCTCGCGGGCCGCTCTCGGCAGCTCCGTCATCGCTCTGCGGCGTCCGGCCATGATGCCGGGACCATAGCCGCCGGCGGCTCAAAGGTAAAATTGATTGACATGCCATGTCTCCCGGGTCGATCACCGGCCGCGAGCCGACACCCAAGATCGCAGGAAGGCCGAATGGAACGCATCCCCAATCCCGCGCTCGATCGACTGCACGAGGGCAAGCTCAGTCTCGGCTGCGGCCTGCGCATGGCAAGGACGATCGAGATCGCCCGCACCCTCGCGGGGGCCGGCTACGATTTCATGTTCATCGACCTCGAGCACGGCACCATCCCGCTCGACATGGCAGCGCAGATGGCGCTCGCCGGCCTCGATGCCGGCATCAGCGGCATCGTGCGCGTGCCGCGCGGCCAGTACGCCATGGCGACCCGCCTGCTCGACAACGGCGCCCTCGGCATCGTCATCCCGCATGTCGACACCGCCGACGAGGCGCGCGAGATCGTCTCGGCGCTGAAATATCCGCCGATGGGCCATCGCTCGATCGGCCCGACGCCGCAGCTCGCCGGCGTGAGCCTGGGCAAGGCCGAGACCGGCCGGGTGATGAACGCCTCGACCCTGGTGGCGGTGATGCTGGAATCGCCGCAGGCGATCGAGAACGCCGAGGCCATCGCCGCCGTCGAGGGCATCGACGTGCTGATGATCGGCACCTCCGACCTCACGGCCGAGATGGGCATCCCCGGCGAGTTCACCGACGACCGGGTGGTCGAGGCCTACGAGCGGCTGATCGCAGCCTGCGCCAAGCACGGCAAGTGGCCGGGCATGGGCGGCATCTACGACGAGCCGCTGATGCAGCGTTACATCCAGATGGGCGCGCGCTTCCTGCTGTCGGGCGCCGACCTCGCCTTCCTGACCGCCGCCGCCAGCGCCCGCAGCCGCTTCCTGCGCGGCATCGCGCTCTGACGGCAGCCGCCGCCGGCCGTCTCAGCCGGCGGTGGGGATCAGCTTGCCCGGGTTGAGGATGTTCTTCGGATCGATGGCCTTCTTGATCGTCGCCATCAGCGCCAGCTCGACCGGGTTGCGGGTGTAGCCGATGTATTTCTGCTTGCGGGTGCCGATGCCGTGCTCGGCCGAGATGGTGCCGCCGAAGTCGCGCACCAGGCCGTAGACCAGGGCTTCCACCTCGGCCTTGGGCTGCGGGTCGGCACCTCGCACATGCACGTTGATGTGTATGTTGCCGTCGCCGATATGGCCGTAGAAGTCGGCGTAGGCGCCGGGCCAGCGGTCGGCGATCGCCTGGCGGCAGACCTGGACGTAGTCGTCCATCCGCGTGACCACGAGGCCGATGTCGAAGCCGGTGGTCGGGCCCACCATGACGTCGTATTCGGCCACGGCGTCGCGGATCGCCCAGAACGCCTTGATCTGCGCCGTCGAGCTGGCGACCGCCGCATCCTCCAGCACGCCCTCCTCCAACATCCGCCCGAGGAAGGCCTCGACCCGTTCGGCGTCGCTGTCGTCGACGCCGTGCACCTCCAGCAGCACGTACATGCTGTGCTTGCCGGCGAGCGGGGGGCGCACGCCCGAGGCCTTGGCGGTGACCAGGTCGTAGAACTCGTGCCACATCACCTCGAAGGCCGAGAGCCCGGCTCCCAGGCTCTGCCGTGCCGACTGCAGCAGCCGCAGCACCGCGGCGTAGTCGGGCAGGCCGCAGAAGGCGGCGGCGATGCTGGCGGGCTTGGGGAACAGCCGCAGCACGACGCGGGTGATGACGCCCAGCGTGCCCTCGGCACCGATGAAGAGCTGCTTCAGGTCGTAGCCGGCATTGTTCTTCATCAGCTTGTTGAGGCTGGTCATCACCGTGCCATCGGGCAGCACCACCTCGATCCCCAGCACCATGTCGCGGGTCATGCCGTAGCGGATCACCCGGTTGCCGCCGGCATTGGTGGAGAGGTTGCCGCCGATGGCGCAGGAGCCGCGGGCGCCCAGGTCGAGGGCGCAGAAGAAGCCGGCGTCCGAGGCGGCGTTCTGCACCACCTCGAGCAGCGTGCCGGCGCGCACCGTCATGGTGGCGGTGGCCGGGTCGATCTCCTCGATCCCCGTCATCCGCTCCAGCGACAGCGCCACCTCGTCGGAACCGGCGCGGCCGCCGCCGACCAGGCCCGTCAGCCCGCCCTGCGGCACCACCGGCACGCCGGCCGCGTGGCAGAGCCGCAGCACCGTCGCCACCTCCTCGGTGGTGCGGGGCCGCGCGACGGCCAGCGGCGTGGTGGCCGGAAGGCCGCTCCAGTCCTCGCGATTGTGCTGCGGCACCTCGTCGCCGACCAGCACCGTCCCGGGTCCCAGCGCCTCCACCAGCGCCGCTGCGATCGCGGTCATCCTCGCTGCCTCCCCCCAAGCCGACGCATCCGACTAGTGCCTCGGCGGGCCACGATGCAAGCGGGAACGGCTGGAATCGAAAGAGCCCGGACGGACCGGGCTCGAAGCGGATCGCGGGAAAGGAATGGGGCTCCCGGGAGTTGGGCCGCCGCGACGGCAGGAGGACGTCGCGGCGGCCTACTCCCCCCAGGGACTCAGCCGACGAGGACGTGCTGCGCCAGCTCGTCGGTCAAGCTCATCGTGCTCAGCAGCCTCTCGATGACGACGGTGTGGACTCCGCCGCCATCGACGTCGATCGAGATCGTCGCCGTCTTGTGCGACGGGTTGGTGGCGTCGATCGCGATGTCGAGGTCGCTCAGGCTGTCGACGGCACCGCGGAAGTCGAGCTTGTCGGTGCGGCCGAAGATGCTGATCGTGTCGACCTCGCCGGCGTTCACCTCGCTGAACTGGAACGTGTCGCTGTCATAGCCGGCGGCGAAATAGTCGTTGCCGGCGCCGCCGTTCATCACGTCGTTGCCGTAGCCGCCGTTGAGGAAGTCGTCGCCGTCGCCGCCATAGAGGACGTCGTTGCCGCCGGCGCCGTGCAGCTTGTCGGCGCCGCCGTAGCCCGCGATCTTGTTGCTCTGGGCATCGCCGTAGATGAAGTCCTTGCCCTCGCCGGCGAAGACGTTCTCGATGCCGGCGATCTTGGCGACCTGGACGCCGTTCGCCAGCACCGTGCCGTTGTTGAGATTGACGACCAGCCGCTCGGCGGTGTCGGCATGGGTGTCGCGATAGATCAGCGAGTCGACGCCGGCGCCGCCGTTGACGCGGTGGCCGAGCGTGCCGTCGGTGAAGACGATATTGTCGTTGCCGTCGCCACCCTCGCCCTTCGAGCCGGTGGCGCTGTAGAGGTAGATCTTGTCGTTGCCGATGCCGCCGAAGAGCTGCGAGCCCCTGGCGCTGAAGCCGCCGTCCATCAGCGTGTCGTGGCCGTTGCCACCCATCAGGATAGCGCCGTCGTCGTCGCCGATCATCTTGTCGCCGCGCTGGCTGCCATTGATCCGGACGACGCTGTCGCCCCAATGCGCCAGCATCTGGCCGCTGGCGTTGCCGATCCGGGCCGTGCCGAGCTCGGCATCGACCACCAAGGTCTGCTTCAGCGCAGTCAGATCGACGACATTGTAGCTGTTGGAAACCGCGAATCCGCCACTGGGGACCGCACCGGCCGAGACTTTGTAGGTTGCCATATCGACTTCTCGCTACTGGGGGGAAACAGCGCCGACATCTCGGCGTCGGCGATCCCTATATCCCGACCGTCCCCGGCGATTGCGAAGAAGCCCGTAAAATGCGCTATATCGTACGAGGTGCTATTTACCGATGCAATTAATCATATCGATCGATATTTTAGGGATACTGACGGGCCTTGCGGCCCGCCAGCTCAGAACATGGTCAACAACAGCAACAGCGTGAGCGCCACCAGCCAGCCCGCGGAAATCTCGCCCGCTGCGACCGGACGCGACGGCGCCGTGTCGTCGGACGTGTGCTGCAGAGACCATGACAGGAATGTCGCCATGGTCGCATCTCCCCCAGAGACGAGGACGGCGCCCCTCGCCGGGTGCGCCGTCCGGTCCGAGCCTGCCGCAGGTCGCGGCCGGGCGCTGTGCCGAAAATCACAAGGGGAGACGGACTCCCCTGTCCTTGCCCGAACGAATCGCGGGTCCTAGCATCCGGGCATGACAGAACGCCTTCCCGAAGCCTTCGTGGCCGGCTGCGTCGAGGCGCTCGGCCGGGAGGCTGTCATCGACGATCCGGCGGCGATCCGGGCCCATGCCGTCGACTTCTGGCGCCAGGTCGAGGGCTCGTCGCCGCTGGTGCTGCGGCCCGCCTCGACCGAGGCCGTGGCGGCGGCGGTCCGTTTGGCCGCCGCCCACGGCGTGCCGATCGTGCCGCAGGGCGGCAATACCGGCCTGCTCGCCGGTGCCGTGCCCGACCGCAGCGGCCGGCAAGTCGTATTGAGCCTGGCACGGCTCGACAAGGTCCGCGAGGTCGACGGGCCGGGCGAATGCCTGATCGCCGAGGCCGGCGTCACGCTCGCCGACGTCCAGGCCGCCGCCGCCGGCGTCGACCGGTTGTTCCCGTTGAGCCTCGGCAGCGAGGGCACCTGCCAGATCGGCGGCAACCTCTCGACCAATGCCGGCGGCATCAACGTGCTGCGCTACGGCATGGCGCGCGAGCTGGTGCTGGGCCTCGAGGTGGTGCTGGCGGACGGGCGGATCTGGAACGGCCTGCGCCGGCTGCGCAAGGACAATACCGGCTACGACCTCAAGCAGCTGTTCATTGGGGCGGAGGGCAGCCTCGGCATCGTCACGGCGGCGGCGCTCAGGCTGTTCCCGCGGCCGCGCGAGAGCCAGACGCTGTTCCTGGGCGTCGATTCGCCCGAGACCGCCGTGGCGCTGCTGGCGCGTGCCAAGGACCGCTTCGCCGAGCTGGTGACGAGCTTCGAGCTGCTGCACGGCGGCTGCATCGAGGCGGCCATCGCCCACCTGCCCGGCATGAGGCGGGTGCTGGAGACCCGCGCGCCTTGGTACTTGCTGGTCGAGATCGCCTGGTCGCTGCCCGAGGGCCTGGGTGCCCAGGTCGACGCCTTCCTCGAGGAGATCTTCGAGGCCGGCCGGGTGCTGGACGGCACGCGCGCCGAGAGCGAGGCGCAGCGCGCCCTGCTCTGGCGCATGCGGGAGTCGATGAGCGAGGCGATGAAGGAGGAGGGCCCGATCGCCCGCAACGACGTGTCGGTGCCGATCGCCCGCATTCCCGAGCTGATCGCCCGCGGCCTGGAGATCGTCGGCCGGCTGGAGCCCGGTGCCCGGCTGATGCCGTTCGGCCATGTCGGCGACGGCAACCTGCACTTCAACATCGTCCTGCCGCGGAATGTTTCCGACTTCCCGCGTGTTCGCGACAGGCTGCAGCACGCCATCCTCGATACCGTGCAGGATCTCGGCGGCTCGATCAGCGCCGAGCACGGCATCGGCCGGCTGAAGCGCCAGGAATTGAAGGCGCGCAAGCCGGCGCTCGACATCGAGCTGATGACGAGGCTGAAGCAGGTGCTGGATCCCTCCGGCATCCTGAACCCCGGGGTGATTGTCTGAGCCGTGCGCCCGATAGCGTCGATCTGCCTGGCCACCGTCCTCGCCGCCTGCGCCACCGCACCGCCGGCGCCGCCGATCGAGACGGTGCGCAGCGTTTCCGGCACCCCCGACGAGGCGCGCGAACGCATCCAGGCCGCGGCGTCCGGACTGGGCCTCGCCGCGCAGGCCGAACCCGGCCCCGGCTTGCGGCTGGCCAGCACCGGGGCACCGCCCGAATGGGCCGACTGCCCGACGATCGTCATCCGCAGCGACGGCGAGGTGGTGAACCGGGTCGACTTCGCGGCACCGCAGGCCCGCATGGCCGAGGTGAGCGTCGGTCTCGTGCCGGCGGGCCAGGGGACGACGGTATCGCTGAGCCCGAGCTTCAGCGCCACCTACCGCGACATCTTCCGCAACCTGCCGAGGACCGGGCCCTGCGCCTCGACCGGCGTCCTCGAGCGGACGCTCCTCGATGCCGCCGGGTGATCGTCCGTGACCAGCTATGTCCCGCCGCTGGCGGACATCCGCTTCGTGCTCGACCGCGTGGCGCGGCTGGACGAGGTGACCGGCCTTCCCGGCCTGGAGCACGCCACGCCGGATTTGACCGAGGCGATCCTCGAAGCCGCCGGCCAGCTCGCCGCCGAGGTCCTGGCTCCGCTCAACGCCACCGGCGACCGCCAGGGCTCGGTGCTGGAGAACGGCGTCGTACGCACGCCGGAGGGCTTCCGCGAGGCCTACCGGCGCTTCGTCGAGGGCGGCTGGAATGGCCTGGTGTTCCCCGAGCGCTGGGGCGGCCAGGGCCTGCCCTGGACATTGAACGCCGCCGCCAGCGAGATGTGGCACGGCGCCAATCTGGCCTTCCAGCTCTGGCCGCTCTTGACCCAGGCGGCGATCGAGGCGCTGCTGCACCATGGCAGCGAGGCGCAGCAGGCGCTCTACCTGCCCAAGCTGGTGAGCGGCGAGTGGACGGGGGCCATGTGCCTCACCGAGCCGCAGGCCGGCACCGATGTCGGCGCCTTGCGCAGCCGCGCCGAGCCCGACGGCGACGCCTACCGCATCCACGGGCAGAAGATCTTCATCACCTATGGCGACCACGACCTCGCCGAGAACGTGGTCCACCTCGTCCTGGCGCGGCTGCCGGGGGCGCCGCCCGGCACCAAGGGCATCTCGCTGTTCCTGGTGCCTAAGCTCTTGCCCGACACCGAGGGCCGGCCCGGCCGCCGCAACGACATGCGGGTGCTGAAGCTCGAGCACAAGCTGGGCATCCACGCCTCGCCGACCTGCGTCATGGCCTATGGCGAGGACGAGGGTGCGGTCGGCTGGCTGATCGGCGAGCCCCATGGCGGCATGCGCTGCATGTTCACCATGATGAACAACGCGCGCCTCGCCGTCGGGCTCGAGGGCCTGGGCATCGCCGAGCGCGCCCACCAGCAGGCGCTGGCCTATGCCAGAGAGCGCGTGCAGGGCCGGATCGACGGCCGCCCGGCGCGGCTGGTCGACTTCCCCGACGTCCGCCGCATGCTGCTGACCATGCGCGCCCAGATCGCGGCGATGCGCGCGCTGTCCTACGTCGCGGCGGCGGCGGTCGACCGCAGCCAGCGCCATTCCTCGGCCGAGGAGCGCGAAGCCGCCGCCGGCCGGGTGGCGTTGCTGACGCCGATCTGCAAGGCCTGGTGCACCGACGTCGCCTGCGAGGTCGCCTCGCTGGCCGTGCAGGTCCACGGCGGCATGGGCTTCATCGAGGAGACCGGTGCCGCCCAGCACTATCGCGACGCCCGCATCACCCCGATCTACGAGGGCGCCAACGGCATCCAGGCGCTCGACCTCGCCGGCCGCAAGCTCACGATGGAGGACGGCCGGCTGCCCTGGCGGCTGTTCGCCGAGCTGCGCGACGAGCTGCCGGGCCTGCCCGACGGCGAGATGCTGCGAAAGGCGCTCGGGACGCTCGAAGGCGCCACCGAGGCGATGCAGCGCGACCCTGCCGCCGCCCAGGCCGCCGCCACGCCCTATCTGCGCCTGTTCGCCTCGGTCCTGGCCGCCTTCCTGCTGGCACGCGGCGCCGCGGCTGCCGGCGGGAGCGTCGGCGCCGACTGGCCGCAGCTCTCCCGGTTCTACAACCGCCACCTCCTGCCGCCGGCGCTCGGCCTGGCGGAGGTGGTCTCCGCCGGTGCCGAGGACCTGCAGCTCGACGCTTGAGCCTGGACGGTCCCGCACATTATAGTGACATGTCCTACATGGAGTATGTCGCTTGCGCCGCGTCACCGCCCGGGAGGCCAACCAGCAATTCTTCGCCCTGCTGGCCCTGGCCAGCAACGGCGAGAAGATCGTCATCACCCGCCACGGCGAGCCGGTGGCGACATTGGTGCCCTATCGCCGGAGCGCCGACGACGAGCGCTCGGCTGCGGTCGATCAACTCGTCGAATGGATGCGCGATGCGCCGCGCCACGGCACCGCCCGGCGCTTCACGCGCGACGAGCTGCATGAGCGGTGATCATCGCTTTCGACACCAACATCCTGGTCTACGCTTCCGATGGGAAGGCGGGACAGAAGCACCAGCAAGCCAGCGCGCTGCTTGCGGCGGTCGGTAGACGCGCCGCAGGCTTCGTGCCGATGCAGACGATCGGCGAGTTTCACAATGTCGCCGGCAGAAAGCTCGGTCTCACCCAGGCCGACGCCCGGGAGTTCATTCGCCGATTGCTGCGCGTCTTCGACAGCGACGCCTACGGCGAAGCCGATGTCGCCGCCGCAAGCGAGGCGGTGGACAGGCACCATCTCTCCTTCTGGGACGCCCTGATCTGGGCGGTCTGCAAGCGCGCCGGCGTCGACATTCTCGCCACCGAGGATTTCCAGGACGGCCGCAAGCTCGGCCGCGTCCGCTTCGTCGACCCGTTCCGGCCGGCCAACGCCGCGCTGCTCGGCCTCGCCTAGTTCCGACGGGTGACCTTGAGCGCCCGCCTGTCGAGATGCCGCTCGACCTCGGCGAGGTCGATGCCCTCGCGCGCCAGCCGGGCGAGGGTGAAGTAGAGCACGTCGGCGGCCTCGTGGATGACGTGGTCGCGCTCGCTGGCCTCGGTCAGCTCCTGCGCCTCCTCGCGCAGCTTGGCCCCCAGCAGCTCGGGGTCGGCGAACAGCCTGGCGGTGTAGGAGCCCTCGGGCGCCTGACGGCGGCGCTCGGCCAGCAGCCGTGACAGACCGCCGAGGCCGCCCTCCTCGCCCCAGCAGCTGCGGGTGTCGAGGTGGCAGAAGCCCGGTCCGGTCTGCCGCACCACGAAGCGCGGGCTGTCGCGGTCGCAGTCGAGGTCGATCCGCAGCAGCTCCTGAACGGCACCCGAGGTCTCGCCCTTCACCCAGAGGCCGCGGCTGCGCGACTGGTAGACGCCCTGCCCGCGCCGCACCGCCTCGCGCATCGACTCCCGGCTGGAATAGACCAGCCCCAGCGCCACGCCACGTTCGTCGACCACCACGGTCGGCCACAGGCCGTCCGGCCGGTCGCTGACCAGCGGCGCCATGATGGCGTCGCCGAGATCCAGCCGGCCGGTATAGAGCGCCATGCCGACCTGGGCGTCGGCGCCGATCTCGTCGAGGGCTCGGATTTCATCAGCGGTGGTCACGCCGCCGGCGATCGTCACCCGGCAGCCGTCGGCCGCTGCCACGATCTCCTTCGCCAGCTCCAGATTGGTGCCGCCGAGCCGCCCTTCCAGCTCGACGAACGTGACGAGGAAGCCGCCGACATGCGCCTTCAGCTCGGCGATGCGGTCGAGGATTTTCGCACCCGTCCCGGTCTTCCAGCCCTCGACCACCACCTCGCCGTGCCGGGCGTCCAGTGCGGCGATCACCCGCTGGCGCGGCAGCCGGCTGAGCAGCTCCGGTCTCGCCGCCGTGCCGATGATGATCCTGGCCGCACCGGCATCGAGCCAGCGCGTCGCCGTGGCGAGGTCGCGGATGCCGCCGCCGACCCGCGCCGGCGCCTCGGCCAGCACCGCCTCGATCAGGGCGGCGTTGCTGCCCTTGCCCATGGCGGCATCGAGGTCGATCATCGCGATCTCGCCGGCGATGCGGAATTTCCGCGCGATCGGCAGCGGATCGCCGGCGTCGATGGCCTTCCTCTCGCCGCCGATCAGCTGGACGGTCCGGCCGTCCTGCAGGTCGATCGAGGGAACGATCACGGTCGCACCCGCACGCCGTGCTCCATCAGGTAGAGCTTCACGTCACCCACCGTGGTGTCGCCGTCGTGGAAGATCGAGGCCGCCAGCACCGCGTCGGCTCCGACCGCGAAGGCCTCGCGGATGTGCTCGGCGCTGTCGGCGCCACCCGAGGCGATGATCGGCACCCGCACCGCCTCGGCCACCGCCCGCGTCAGCTCGAGGTCGTAGCCCGAGCGCGTACCGTCGCGGTCCCAGCTGGTCAGCAGGATCTCGCCTGCCCCGCGCCGCTCGGCCTCGCGCACCCAGGCCAGCGCATCGATGCCCGTGCCCTCGCGCCCGCCCTTGATCAGCACCTCGAACCTGCCGTTCCGCCTCGCGGCGTCGATCGCCAGCACGCAGCACTGCCGACCGAACCGGCCGGCGATCTCGCCCAGCAGCTCCGGCCGCTCGACCGCCGCGGTGTTGACCGACACCTTGTCCGCACCCGCCTCCAGCAGGTGCTGTGCATCGTCCTCGCTGCGGATGCCGCCGCCGATGGTCAGCGGGATCGCCAGCCCGGCGCGCACCCGCCGCACCGTCTCCAGCTGGTGGCCCCGGCCCTCGGGTGTGGCCGAGACGTCGAGGATGACGATCTCGTCCGCCCCCTGCCGCTGGTAGAGCAGCGAGCGCTCGGCCGGATCGCCGGCATCGCGCAGGCCCTGGAAGCGCACGCCCTTGACCACGCGGCCATGGCTGACGTCGAGGCAGGGAATGATGCGCGAGGTCAGCATCTAGAGGCTCAACCAGCGCGACAGCAGCGCCGCGCCATAGTCGCCCGACAGCTCGGGATGGAACTGGCAGCCGATCACGTTGCCCTGCTCCATCGCCGCAACGTAGGTGCCGCCGTGCTCGGCCGTCGCCACCTTCCAGCCGGGAGCGGCCACCGCGCGAAAGCTGTTGGCGAAATAGGCGTAGCCGCTGTCCAGCAGGTCGCAGTCCTCGCCGGCCTCGACCTCGTTCCAGCCGAACTGCGGCACGCGAACGTTCTCCGGAAAGCCGCCGACATGCCCCGGCACGACGCCGAGGCCCCGCACGTCCGGACTCTCGTCGCTGGTCTCGAACAGGATCTGGTGCCCGACGCAGATCGCCATGGTCGGCCGGTCCTCGAAGATCCGCTGGCGCAGCGCCTCATCGGCTCCGGTCTCGACCAGTGCCCGCATCGAGGCGCCGAGCGTACCGACGCCCGGCAGCATCACGTGCCGTGCGAGGCGGATCCGCAGCGGATCGGCCGTCACCACCGGCTCGGCGTCGAGCCGCCGGAACGCCGCCGCCACCGAGGCGAGATTGGCCGTGCCCGTCGGCACGATGACGAGGTCAGACATCGTCCGGCTCGGGCTCGAAGTCGATGCCGTCGTAGATCTCGTCCAGCGTCAACGTCACGCCGATGGCGGGCAGCTCGATCTGGCCTTCCCGATGCACCGTCTCCTGGAACGAGGAGGGGCCGGTGCGGGTGTGCAGCGTGAGGAAGCGCCTTTCCTGGGACACGACCAGATAGTGCTGCACGCTCGGAATGAGGCAGTAGCTCTCCCACTTGCGGGCATTGTCATCGCGCAGGGTCGATGGCGACGTCACCTCGACGAGCACGACCGGCTCGGCAAGCGTCGGCGACCGCAAGTTCGGCGGCCGGCACTCGACGACAACGTCGGGGATGGCCACCAGCTTGTGCCCCTTGACCTCCGCGCCGTCGACATAGGCGCGACACCGGCGGCCTTGTAGCTTGTTGGCCACTGCCCGAAAGATGTTTCCCTTGATGATCGTGTGCGGCAGCGACGCCGGCGCCATCATCACCGGCACGCCGCCGATGAACTCCCAGCGTTCCGGCTGCTCGGCGTTCCAGCGGTCGAACTCCTCGACCGTCCGCGGCAGCCCGCTCTCGGCCCTGGCCCTCGCCATCACAGCACGCCCTTGGTGCTCGGCACGTCCTTGCCGCCGTCGAAGGCTACCGCCTGCCGCAAGGCCAGGGCCAGCGCCTTGAACGCCGCCTCGGCGCGGTGATGGTCGTTCAGGCCCTTCAGCACGTCGACATGCAGGGTCATGCGCGCCGTCGTCGCCAGCGAGTGGAAGAAATGGGTCAGGTTCTCGGTGGCGACATGCCCGATCATCTCGCGCCGGAAACCGGTGTCGACATGCGCCGAGGGCCGGCCGGAGAAATCGATCACCACCCGCGCCAGCGCCTCGTCGAGCGGCGCATACGCATGGGCGAAGCGGCGGATGCCGACGCGGTCGCCCAACGCCCTGTCGATCGCCTGGCCCAGTGCCAGTGCCGTGTCCTCGGTGGTGTGGTGGTCGTCGATCTCCAGGTCGCCCTGCACCGACAGTCTGAGATCCAGCCGGCCGTGCTTGGCCAGCGCGGTCAGCATGTGGTCGAGGAAGCCGATGCCGGTGTCGACCTCGGCATTGCCGTCGCCGTCGAGGCAGACCGTCACCTGGATCTCGGTCTCGGAGGTGCGGCGCTCGGCGATGCCGATGCGCGGCTCGAAGGCGTCGCTGTCGATCATGGCACGATCTGGGCGATGTCGAAGACCACGATGTCGGTGCCGCCGCGCTGCTTGATGGCGCGGATCAGCTCAGGCAGGTCGGCGCGCGGCACGGCCGCCTTCACCGCGAAGCCGGCCTCGTGGTGCAGCGGCGCGATGGTCGGCTCGCGCATGCAGGGCAGGATCTCGACCACGCGCTCAAGGCACTCGGCCGGCACGTTGACCTCGACCATCACCCGTTTCCTGGCGTCCAGCACCGAGCGGATCAGCAGCGCGAAATGCTCGATGCGCGCCCGCTTGGCCGGAGCGTCCAGCGAGCGTGGGCAGGCATAGAGCCGGGTCGAGGAGCGCAGCACGTCGTCGACGATGACGAGGCCGTTGGCCTTGAGCGTGGCGCCGGTGGCGGTGTTGTCGACGATGCAGTCGGCGTCCTCGGGCGGAAACACCTCGGTGGCACCGTAGGAGCGCACGATCGTGGCCTCGAGGCCGCGCCGCTCGATCCAGCTCCGGGTCAGCCGCTCGTACTCGGTGGCCACCACGAACGGCCGCGACGGCAGCCGCCCGTCCTCGAGGAAATTGCCGTCGGCCGCCGCGACGATGCGCACCGGGTCGAGGGCGGTATCCACCAGCTCGACCAGCTCCGCACCCTTCTCGGCCACCCAGTCGGCACCGGCGAAGCCGAGGTCGCGCGAGCCGACATGCAGCATCTCGACGATGTTCTGCGGCTTCAGGATCTTGGTCTCGAAGCCCTCCAGCGACAGGGTCGGGCGGTAGCCGCGGCGGTCGAAGGTCAGGCGGATGCCGGCGTCGGCCAGCAGGCGCATGACGTTCTCCTCCATCCGGCCCTTGGGCAGGGCGAGATGGACGGTGCCGGGATCGGCAGCCATCGCGGGCGACACGACGGGGTGACCTCCGTGGGAGCGGCTTTGGCGCAACGCCGCCGGAGCCTATAGAGAACCCGTCAGGCAGCGTAAAGTCGCGGGGAGGCGATGCGCATGGCGGCGGTGGCCGATGGCTCGGCATTGCTCGGGATCGATGTCGGCACCAGCGCGCTCAAGGGCGTCCTCATGGGTGCCGACGGAACCATCCAGGCCAGCACGGCGGTGGAGTATCCGCTGCTGTCGCCGCGACCCGGCTGGAGCGAGCAGGACCCGCTGGCCTGGTGGGACGCCTGCTGCCGCGTCTGCCGGGAGCTGGCCGCGAAGGCGAAAGGCCGTATCGCCGCCGTCGGGCTCTCGGGCCAGATGCACGGCTCGACCTTCCTCGACGGCAAGGGCCGGCCGATCCGCCCAGCCCTGCTCTGGAACGACGCCCGCACCGGCGAGCAGTGCGTCGAGATCGAGCGCCGCGTCGGCGTCGACAAGCTGATCGCCATCGCCGGCAACCGGGCGAGCGCCGGCTTCCAGGCACCCAAGATCCTCTGGCTGCGCCAGCGCGAGCCCGAGGCCTACGCCCGGATCGAGCAGGTGCTGCTACCCAAGGACTTCATCCGCTTCCGACTCACCGGCGACCGCGCCACCGACGCCGCCGACGCCTCCGGCACCCTGCTGCTCGATCTCGGCCGCCGCCGTTACAGCGACGAGCTGCTCTCGGCCCTCGACATCCCGCGCGCCTGGCTGCCCGAGGTGTTCGAGAGCACCGAGGTGACGGGCCGGATCGGCGCCGCCGGCGCCGAGGCCACCGGCCTGCCGCAAGGTGTCCCGGTCGTCGCCGGCGGTGCCGACAATGCCTGTGCCGCCGTGGGTGCGGGCATCATCGCACCCGGCCAGGGCGTCTGCTCGATCGGCACCTCCGGCACCATCTTCGTCCACGCCGACCGGCCGCTGATCGACCCGGTGGGCGCCCTCAACGGCTTCTGCGCCTGCACGCCCGACGGCTGGCACAGCATGGGCGTCATCCTCTCCGCCGGCGGTGCCCTGCGCTGGTATCGCGACGCGGTGATGGGCGACCGCCTGGCCGACGACGGCCGGGACGCCTTCGACATCCTGATCGGCGAGGCGGCGGAGATCGTGCCCGGCGCCGATGGCGTGATGTTCCAGCCCTACCTTTCGGGCGAGCGGGCGCCGCACCTCGATCCCAACGCCCGCGCCGCCTGGGTCGGCCTCAGCCTCGCCCACGACCGCCGGCACATGGTCCGGGCGCTGATCGAGGGCGTCGGCTTCGCGCTCACCGACTGCCTCGCACGGATGCGCCGGATGGGTGCCGAGCCGCCGGGCCTGGTGCTGGTGGGCGGCGGCGCCCGCAGCCCGATGTGGCGGCGGCTGCTGGCGGCCCAGCTCGGCCTCGCCCTCGAGATCCGCTCCGCCCAGGAAGGTCCGGCGCTGGGTGCGGCGATCCTGGCGGCGGTGGGCGCCGGCATCGAGCCCGATCTCACCACCGCCGTCGCCCGGGCGGTGCCGCTGCGCGGCCACCTGGAGCAGCCCGACCCCGATCTCGCCGCGACCTACCGCGAGCTGCACGGCCGCTGGGCCCGGCTCTATCCGGCCCTGCAATCGGCGCTGGCATGAAAAGAGGGCCCGGCGTCACGAATCCGCCGGGCCCAGGCTGCCACCTCGGGGGTTGCCCCCTGCCTCCGCCAGCGCCGCGCGAGCCCGACCAGAGGGGCGGCGCCGGGAGCTCGCGAGATCAGCTCGTCAGCTCGTTCGGGTCGATCAGCCGGTCGCCGACCTTGATCCCGGCCAGCGCCCCGGCATGCAGCGCGTGGCCCTCGACGATCGCCACCGCCTGGGAGTCGGCGGTGATCCACAGGTCCTCGCCCATCATGATGCCGCCGATGGCGCTGCCGCCGTGTCCGGTCAGCTCGACCGTGTTGGAGCCCTGGCTGTCGACGATCCGGTCGATGCCGGACTCGCCCTTGGCGATCAAATAGGTGTCGTTGCCGGCGCCACCGGTCATCACGTCGCTGCCGGCGCCGCCTTCCAGCCGATCCGCCGCCGCCGAGCCCACCAGCTGGTCGTTGCCTTCCTTGCCCACCAGCCACTCGCCGCCGTCGGCGGCGCGCAGCATGTCGGCCGAGGCGCCGCCCACCTGCCGCGGCAGGAACTCGGCCAGCAGATCGGGGAACGAGCGTACGCCCTGGCCGAGGTCGATGCCGGCGAAATTGCCCTCGTGGCCGACATATCCGTCGATGACCGCGACGGCCCGGCCGTCATAGCCGATCTCGAGATCCTGGCCGTCGAGCGACACCTGCAGCCGGCTCTCGGTAGCGCCCAGCAGGGTCACGGTATTGACGCCACCGTGATCGAAGACCGTGTCGACGCCGCTCTCGGCCAGCCCCAGCACGAAGACGTCGTCGCCTTCCGAGCCGTACATCCGGTCGTCGCCCTCGCCGCCCTGCAGCCAGTCGTCGCCCGCCCCGCCGTCGAGCCAGTCGTCGCCGGCGCCGCCGTAGATCCGGTTGTCGCCGTCGTTGCCGAACAGCCGGTTGTCGCGGCCGTCGCCCAGCAGGTCGTGGTCGACGCTGCCGCTCAGGCTGACGTTCTCGATGAACGGATGCACCTGCTGGACATAGCTCTCGGCACCGCTCGGCACGCCGGCCATGCCGGCATCGTCGAGCACGAAGGTGGCGCGTCCCGCGGGCGAATAGGCCGGCATCGCCGCCGCCAGGCTCGAGGCATAGCCGTCGCGCACCACCAGCGTGTCGATACCGCCGCCATCGGCGCCGTAGCCGTCGTCGAAGGCCAGGTCGTGGATGTCGTCGACGACCAGGCGGTCGCGGCCGCTGCCGCCATACATCTCGTCGACGCCGGTGCCACCGTCGATCACGTCGTTGCCGCTGCCGCCATGGAGCTCGTCGTTGTCGGCGCCGCCATAGAGGCCATCGTCGCCTTCGCCGCCATAGCCGATGTCGTTACCGGTGCCGCCATAGATCAGGTCGTTGCCGGTGCCGCCGTCGAGCTCGTCGTCGCCGGCATCGCCGTGGAGCTCGTCGTCGCCGGAGTTTCCGGCCAGATGGTCGTTGCCGTTGCCGCCGTAGACCAGGTCGTCGCCGCCGCCGCCCGACAGGTTGTCGTCGTTGTCGGTGCCGATGATGGTGTCGTCGCCATCGCCGCCCTGCTGGCTCGTGCCGTTACGCCCCTCATCGAGGTCCGGATCGGTCGTCGACGGGACCTCGACCGCCTCGGCTGCCGGCTCGGCCGACGCCGCCGCCATCTCGATGCGGGTCGTGCCGTCGACGCCGTCCACCCGCCGCGTGGCCGAGACGTCGGCGACCTCCTCCGAAGCCCGGCCCGACGCCGCGGGGCTCTCCTGCCCGCCCCCGATCTCACCGGTCAGCCTCGTCAGCGCCGAAGGGTCGACCACGCCGGCCAACGACACCGAGGCGGCGGTGATGCCGGCATGCAGGCTGCCGCCCAGCCCACCGAAGCCGCCGGCCGGCCCGGCCACCGGCTCGGACGTCGCCGGTCCGGGCTCGGGCGAGACGTGGCCGCCGGAAGCCTCGGCCGCGGCCCCGCCCTCCTCGGCATGGCCGATGCCCTGCACCATCAGCAGGCCCAGGAAGGTCGCGGACATGGTGGCACCCATGCCGGTGCGCTCGCGGCCCGAAGCGCGCTGCCTGCGCCGCCTGGCGCCGTCCTCGACGAGCAGGACCGCCGACCGCGCATCCTGGCCACCGAACGAGACCATAGTCGACGTCATCTGCCGAGCCTCATTGCTCACCTGCAGGTTGCAGGACGTTTTTAGCATGAAGCTTGAACGATGGGATGGCGGACCGCGCCGCGACCTTCAGGGGACCCTCGACCCCTTGGGACGGACGCAACCTAATGCAGCTAACCCATTAAAATCAAAGGATTTCTTCTTTCAGGTTAAGCTGCCAAAAGAGATATTCAATTCAGAGGCTTACAGTTCCGAGCCGAGTGCGATAAACAAGTCTACGGCATAAACGATTGATTAACCGAGCCTTTCTCCCGGTGCATTCAGGCGGTCCCTTCCGGCCGGCCGCGCAGGATCGCGCGCAGCACGTCGCGCACGCCGACGGCCCCGACCAGCCGTTGGCACTCGTCGAACAGCGCCACCGGTGCGGCATTGGCCTGCATCCCCAGCATCACCGAGCGCAGCGGCGTGTCTGGCGTACCGCAGTAGACAGCCTCGCCCAGCGGGGTCTGCGGCCCCTCGCCCGAGAACGCCACCCACTGGACGTCGTGGCCGTCGCGCGAGGCCGCCGTAACCTGGCGCTCGCCGTTCAGCCTGAGGCGGGTCGTCCGCCGCCGGTCGAGATAGACCCAGCCTTCGCCCGCCGGCTCGAGGTCGCGGGCGTCGCGCATGACGTGGTAGGCCGTCAGCACGTTCAGCGGGTTCACGTTGGCGACGAACTCCCGCACATAGCCGTTGGCCGGCCGCAGCACGATGTCCTCGGGCGGTCCGGCCTGGACGATGCGCGCGTTCTCCATGATGGCGATGTTGGTGCCGAGCTTCAGTGCCTCGTCGAGGTCGTGGCTGACGAACACGATGGTCTTCTGGAGCCTGCCCTGCAGCTCCAGCAGCTCGTCCTGCAGCTTGGTGCGGATCAGCGGGTCGAGCGCCGAGAACGGCTCGTCCATCAGCAGGATGTCGGCGTCGGTGGCGAAAGCGCGGGCCAGCCCGACGCGCTGCTGCATGCCGCCCGACAGCTCGTTGGCGTGCTTCTCGGCCCAGGCGTCGAGATGCACCAGCGCCAGCTTCTCGTCGACGATCCGCCGCCGCTCCTCGGCCGGCACGCCGCGCAGCTCCAGGCCGAAGCCGACATTGTCGCGCACCGTCCGCCAGGGCAGCAGCGCGAACTGCTGGAACACCATGGCGATGCGGGTCGAGCGCAACTCGCGCAGGCTGGCGTCGTCGCAGCGCGCCACGTCGACCTCGCGGCCGCGATGCGCCACCAGCACCCGGCCGCGCACCACCGGGTTGAGCCGGTTGATGGCGCGCAAGAGTGTCGACTTGCCCGAGCCCGACAGCCCCATCAGCACGCAGATCTCGCCCAGCTCGATGCTCAGCGAGGCGCCGGCGACACCGAGGATCAGCCCGGTCCGGCGCAGGATCTCGGCACGGTCCACGCCCTGGTCGATCAGCGGCAGCGCCCGCTCCGGCGAGCTGCCGAAGACGATGTCGACGCCCTGCAGCTCGATCGCCGCCAAGCCTCAGCCTCCCCGGCGCAGCGGCCGGCGGCAGATCCGATCCAGCATGATGGCGACGACGACGATGGCGAGCCCGGCCTCGAAGCCGCGCTCGATGTTGACGGTGTTGAGCGCCCGCACCACCGGCTTGCCCAGGCCGTCCGCACCCACCAGGGCCGCGATCACCACCATCGACAGCGACAGCATGATGGTCTGGGTCAGCCCCTCCATGATCGTCGGCAGCGCATGCGGCAGCTCGATCTTCCACAGGAGCTGGCGCGGCGTGGCGCCGAAGGCCTCGCCGGCCTCGTGCAGCTGCCGCGGCACGCTGGAGACGCCGAGCTGGGTGAGCCTGATGGGCGCCGGCACGGCGAAGATGATGGTCGAGATCAGCCCCGGCACCACGCCGAGCCCGAACAGGATCAGCGTCGGGATCAGGTACACGAAGGTCGGGATGGTCTGCATCATGTCGAGCACCGGTCTGAGCGCCGCGTACAGGCGCGGCCGGTGCGCCGCGGCGATGCCGACCGGCACGCCCACGGCCATCGAGATCGCGGTCGCCGCCACCACCAGCGCCAGCGTCTCGGTGGTCTCCTTCCAGTAGCCGAGGTTGACGATCAGCAGTAGGCCGAGTGCGATCAGCAGCGACAGCCGCCAGGAGCGGTGCAGCCACCAGGCGAGGCCGGCGATCAGCAGGATGAGCAGCGGCGCCGGCACCGCCTGCAGCACATCGACGACGAAATCTATGGCTCCGCCGAGCACATGGGATATGCCGTTGAACAGCCACGCGAAGTAGGTGTTGAGGAAGTCGACGAACAGCTTCATCCCGTAGCCGATCGGGATCTTGGCACTCGTCAGCCAGTCCATCGTCGGCAGCACCCGCCGCTAGAGGCCGAGATGCGCCTTGACGGCGGCAAGCCCCGGCTCGCCGGCGAGCGTGGTGACACCGTCCAGCCAGCCGTCGAGCACGGCCGGATTGGCCTTCAGCCACTCGGCGGCGGCCTCGGTCGGCTCCTTGCCTTCGTCGAGGATGGCACCCATGACCTCGCTCTCCATCGGCAGGGTGAAGGAGAGGTTCGACAGGAGCCGCCCGACGTTCGGGCATTCCTTGCCGTAGCCGGCGCGGACGTTGGTGTGGACGGTGGCGCCGCCGAAGTTCGGCCCGAAATAGTCGTCGCCGCCCTCGAGATAGCTGAGGTCGAACTTGACGTTCATCGGGTGCGGCTCCCAGGCCAGGAACACGATCGGCTCCTTGGCCGCCACCGCCCGCGCCACCTGCGCCAGCATCCCCTGCTCCGAGCTTTCCACCAGCTCGAAATCGTCGAGCCCGAAGGCCTTCTTGTCGATGATGTCCTGGATCAGCCGGTTGCCGTCGTTGCCGGGCTCGATGCCGTAGATCTTGTCGTCCAGCTCGTCCGCGATCTTGGCGATGTCGGCGAAACCCTTCACCCCCGCCTCGGCGGTGTAGGTCGGCACCGCCAGGGTGTACTTCGCCCCCTCCAGGTTGGCGCGCACCGTCTCGACCGAGCCGTCCTTGGCATAGGGCTCGATGTCGGCCACCATGCTCGGCATCCAGTTGCCGAGGAAGACGTCGATGTCCTTGTTCTTCAGGCTGGCATAGGTCACCGGCACCGCCAGCACCTCGGCCGAGGGCTCGTAGCCCAGGCCCTCCAGGATCACCGAGGCCAACGCCGTGGTGGCGGTGATGTCGGTCCAGCCGACGTCGGAGAAGCGCACCGCCTTGCAGGCATCGGGGTCGGCGGCCTCGGCCGCCGCACCTTGCAGGACCAGCACGGCACCCAGGCCGAGGATCGTCCAGCAGCGAGGCATCGTTCCTCCCTTTGTTCTTGCGGGGGGCTGTCCGTGCAGTTGACCGCAACCGGGCGGCGCTGCCAAGCCGCGGAATGGTGGCCGGGCTACGCCGGAACACCTTTCCCGCGCAGCCACGCCAGGATCAGCTCGCGGTGCCGCTCGCCCGAATAGCTCGGGAAATGCCCGCCATGCACCACGCGCACCGGCAACTCCAGCAGCCGCCGCATGCTGCGCAGGTAGTCGGCGGCGTCCGAATGTACGAGATCCTCGACCAGCGGGCCGTCGTAGACGATGTCGCCGGAGAACAGGATGCCCGTGGCCCGCTCGAACAGGGCGATGCCGCCCGGGCTGTGGCCCGGCGTGTGGATCACCTCGAAGCGCCGGTCGCCGAGATCGACCACGTCGCCGTCCTCGAGCAGCCGCGTCACCGGTGCCGCCCTCACCACATAGGTCGCCGAGCTGTAGGGCGCCGGCGGCAAGGCCGTGAAGATGTCGTCGCTGACATAGGGCTCGATCAGCAGGTTCTCGCGCGTCGGTGCCGCCAGCAGCGGCGCTTCGGCCGGATGCGCCAGCCGCTCGGGGAACTCGTGATGCGCGCCCACATGGTCGAAATGGCTGTGGCTCGCCACCGCCAGCAGCGGCCGCTCGGTCACCAGCGGCACGTACCGCCGCAGCGAAACGACCCCCATGCCGGAATCGACCAGCAGGTCACGGTCGCACCCGCGCACGTGCCAGATGTTGCAGCGATAGAAGGTCTTGACGAACGGCTCGTGGATCAACGTGACGCCATCGCCCAGACGGCGCGTCTCGTACCATTCCCCGGCCGTGGCGATGCGCATGCCTGCCTCCCGCGCTACCGGATGACGCGGATCCGTGCCGGGTCGATGGCGAGCGACACCGCCTCGCCACCGGCGAAGATCCGCTCGTTGCCCGCCAGCACCCGCACGTCCTGCCCGGCCAGCGTCACCACATACCGGCTGCGCGCGCCGAGATAGACCCGCGTGCGTACCAGGGCGTCGACGCCGCCGCCGGGCGCGCCGATGGCGAGGTCCTCCTGCCGCAGCACGAGGCGAACCTGTCCCCTCGCCGCCTCGCCCGCATCCAGCCTCAGCTCCTGCCCGCCGGCGAGCACGGCCACGCGCCCGTCGGCACGCGTCTCGATCGTCGCCGGCAGGATGTTGGCCGAGCCCAGGAAGCTCGACGCGAACTCGGTCGCCGGCCGCGCATAGATCTCGTCCGGCGGGCCCTCCTGCTCGATCCGGCCACCGTTCAGCAGCACCACCCGGTCGGACAGGCTCAGCGCCTCCTCCTGGTCGTGGGTGACGAACAGGGTCGTCAGGCCCAGCCGCTCGTGGATCTCGATCAGCTCGACCTGCATGTCCTCGCGCAGCCGGGCGTCGAGGTTCGACAGAGGCTCGTCGAGCAGCAGGATCTTGGGATCGGAGACGATGGCCCGCGCCAGCGCCACCCGCTGCTGCTGGCCGCCCGAGAGCTGGCGCGGCCGCCGCTCCGCCAGATGGCCGAGTTGCACCGCCTCGAGCGCCGCCTCGACCCTGGCCTGCTGCTCGTCGCGGCCGCCGATCCGCCGCATCCGCAAGGGGAAGCGCACGTTCTCGGCCACGCTCAGATGCGGCAGCAGGGCGTAGGACTGGAACATCATGGCGATGTCGCGCCGCTCGGGCGGCAGGCCGGTGACGTCCTGGCCGTCGATGGTGACGCTGCCCGAGCCCACGGTCTCGAGGCCGGCGACAATGCGCAGCAGCGTGGTCTTGCCGCAGCCCGAGGCCCCCAGCAGGCTCACCAGCTCGCCCGAGGCGATGTCGAGCGAGATGCCGCGCAGCACCTCGACCGGGCCGAAGCTCTTGGCGATGCGGTCGAGGCGGACTTCGGCCACGCTCAGGCGCTCGCGAAGGTCTTGATGCCGAGCAGCCGGTCGATGACGGCCATCAGCACGATCGTCAACGCGATCATCACCGTCGAGACGGCGGCCACCGAAGGGTCGGGGCTGAACTCGAGCTGGCCATAGATCTGCACCGGCAGGGTGGTGAGGCCGGGCCGGCGCAGGAACAGCGACAGCACCGCCTCGTCGAAGGAGATGTTGAAGGCGAAGAAGGCGCCGGCGGCGAGCCCCGGCAGGCATTGCGGCACCACCACCAGCCACAGCCGCTGCAGCCGCCCCGCCCCCATGGTCCGAGCCGCCTCCTCCAGGAACGGATCGGATGTCGCCAGCACGGCCAGGGTCGTGCGCAGCACGTAGGGCATGGCGATGACGGTATGGCCGAGCCACAGCGTCGCCACCGACACCGGCCCGAACAGGCTGCTCCACAGCATCAGCATGCCGATGGCGTAGATGATCGTCGGCAGCACCAGCGGCGACAGGAACACCGAGCCCAGCAGCTCGGCGCCCGGCAGCCGGCGGCGATGGATGGCGAACGCCGCGGCACCGCCCGCCAGCGTGGCGCTCGCCGTCACCAGCAGCGCGATCTGCAGGCTGATGGCGCCCGCCGCCAGATAGTCGCTCGACGACAGCACCTTGCGGTACCATTCGAGCGACAGGCCCTGCGGTGGGAAGGTGACGAACTGGCTGGCGCTGAACGAGGCGCCGACCACCACCGCCAGCGGCGCCAGCAGCACGATCGCCGTCAGCACGAGGAAGACGGCGGCGGCGATTCGTACCGGCAGCGGCACCGCCCTAACCATGGGCGCGCGCCGTCAGCCGGATGTAGGGCAGCAGCACCAGCAGGATGCCGGCGAACAGGATCACCGCCTGGGCGGCGGCGAACGGCCAGTCCAGCGTCTGGGTCACGGCGTTGTAGACCGAGGCCGCCAGCACCTGGATGCGCGGCCCGCCGAGCAGGCTCGGCGTCACGAACGAGCTGGCCGAGAGGGTGAAGGCCAGCAGCGAGCCGGCGACGATCCCCGGCAGCGCCAGCGGCAGCACGACGTGGCGGACAGCGCCCAGGAACGAGCAGCCCATGGTTCGCGCCGCCTCCTCCAGCCGCGGGTCGATGCGGCTGATCACGCCCAGGATCGACAGCGTCATGAACGGCAGCAGCACCTGCACCATGCCGAGCACGATGGCGGCCTCGGTGTGCATCAGCGCGAAGCCGCGGCCGGCGAGGCCGAGGTCGCGCAGCAGCTCGGGCACCAGCCCCGATCGCGCCAGCAGCACCATCCAGCCGAAGGTGCGCACCACCACGCTGGTCATCAGCGGCAGCACCACCATGACGATGAGCCACAGGCGCAGCCGCGGCCCGGCGCGCGCCATGATGTAGGCGAGCGGAAAGCCCATGGCGGCGCAGATGGCAGTGATGACCAGCGACAGCCTGACCGTGCGCCAGAGGATGCCGAGGTAGTAGGGATCGCCGAGGAACCGGGCGAAATGCGCCAGCGTCGGCCCCTCGGGGCCGGACACGCTGTAGGCCAGCATCTGCAGGATCGGCAGGAAGAAGGCCAGAGCCAGCAGCAGGATGCCCGGCAGGGCGAGAAGCAGGTTCTCGCTGCGATCGCTCATGCCGGGCTCGGCCCGGGCCCTACCGTGCTATCGCCTTGTTCCACGCCTCCACCCACTTGGCGCGGTTGGCCTCGATGGTCGGCGGATCGAAGCGCAGCAGCCCCTTGGCACCCTCCTCGCCATAGACCACGTCGGCCGCGACCTCGGGCGCCAGCTTGGTCTTGGCGTTGGTCGGCGTGTAGCGCAGCGCCTCGGCGAAGCAGGCCTGGGCCTCGGCCGAGATCGTCGTGTCGATGAAGGCCAACGCCAGATCCTGGCTCGGCCGGTTGGCGACGAGGTTGGCGGTGATGAAGCTGGCGGGCGTGCCCTCCTCGCCGCGCACGAACTTCGCCGGCAAGCCGGCGGCGCGCAGGGTGTAGGCATAGTCCGAGGCATAAGGCGCCACCCAGGCGTCGTTCTGCGCGAACTCCTGCTGGATCTCGGGCGACTTCGACACCACGACGGCACCGCCATCCAGCAGCTTCTTGACGGTGTCGAGGCCCGGCTGGATGTCGTCGAGGCTGCCGCCCAGCACCTTGTTGAGCATCAGGAAGCCCAGCATGCCGTAGCCGTTGGAGATGTCGGTCAGCACCAGGTGCTCGCCCACCTTGGGATCGAGCAAGTCCTTCCAGCTGCTCGGCGTGATCGGCGAGCGCTCGCTGTTGTAGACCAGCCCGATCGCCGCGATCGAGTAGGCCGGCCCTTCGCCCTTCGCCATGTTGGCCTTGGCGAAGTCGTAGAGGTCGGCGGCATTGCTCAGCTTGGCGGCGTCGATCGGGGCCAGCAGCCCCTCGGCGGCGCCGACGATCTCCTGGCCGCCGGAGAAGTGGATGACGTCGAACTGCGGTGCGGCCTTCTGCGCCCGGAGCTGGGCGAAGGCGTCCGCCGAATAGGCCGTCACCACCTGCACCTTCGCCCCCGTCTTCTGCTCGAAGGGGGTGATGACGCAGTTGCGGTGCGCCGTCTCGTAGGCGCCGCCGAACGAGTTGATGGTGAGCGTCTTGTCCTGGGCCGAGGCGGCGGTTGCCAGCAGGGCCAGCGCCGAAACGCCGAGAAGGGCCGATTCGAGGGCGGATGTCATGGACTTGTCCCCTTGGCGCGGGTTCAGGCGACGCGGCCGAGCTCGACCGTCTTGACCCCCTCGAGCCGGATCAGCCGGCACTGGGCGGCGATGGCGTCGAGGTTCTCGGTCATGCGGGCGAAGTAGGTGCAGGGAATCCAGCCCGTGGGGCCGAAGGTGCGGCCGCCGACGCCGTAGAACAGGCCGATCTCCCAGAACTCCGATGGGTCGATCTTGAAGAAGTTCCTGGGCTGGTAGAACCAGAGCAGCTCGCCGACCTCGGGCAGCACGGTCTGGTTCTCCGGCGGCAGCTTCGTGGGGTCGAAATTGCGCGCCTCCTCCGGCAGGCCCATCATGATCTCGGGGCCGGAGAACATCGCGTGCATCGCCGGCCAGCGGATCGGCTTGGCCAGCGCCCCCCAGATCGCCTTGCAGGTCTCGGGTGCGGTCTCCCAATAGGGCGTGACGATGCCCGTGACATCGGCGTCGACGAACTTGAGGTAGAGCTTGCGCTCGGCCATTGGCGTCCTCCTCGGCGGCGGCCCCTGTTCTGTCCCGCCGCCGGGCCTTTGTCCAACGCCGCGTGGCTCCTGCGGCTGGTATCCGCGCCGGCCATCCGTCGTATCACGACACCGGCAAGTCTCTTCTTAACCGCCGCGCGGTCGGCTACTCCTGAGGTACCGTACGCCGACGGCGGCGCGGAGGCCTGACGGCCTCCGGACAACTACCTCGGGAGAGCACTCGTGAAGCGTCGAATTGCAACCGTGTCGATGGCGGCCCTGTCGATCGCCATGCTGGCGGGCGCCGCGGAGGCCAAGACCCTCATCTATTGCTCCGAGGGCAGCCCCGAGGGCTTCAATCCGCAGATGTTCACCGCCGGCACGACCTTCGATGCCAGCTCGCGGCAGATCTACAACCGGCTGTTCGACCGCGAGCGCGGCACCACCAACCAGGTCAACGCGCTGGCCGAGAGCTTCGAGGTCTCGGACGACGGCAAGCAGTACACCATCAAGCTGCGCCAGGGTGTCAAGTTCCAGACCACCGCGGCCTTCAAGCCCAGCCGGGACTTCAACGCCGACGACGTGATGTTCACCTTCGAGCGCATGCACGACAAGAACAACCCGTACAACAAGGTCGGCGGCGGCTCGTACGAGTATTTCGACGGCTCGGGGCTGGCCTCGCTGCTCGACAAGATCGAGAAGGTCGACGACCACACCGTCCGCTTCCACATCAAGCAGCCGGACGCCACCTTCATTCCCGTGCTGTCGATGGACTTCGCCTCGATCCTGTCGGCCGAGTACGCCGACCAGATGCTGAAGGCCGGCACGCCCGACAATGTCGACCAGAACCCGGTCGGCACCGGGCCGTTCCAGCTCGTCAACTACCAGAAGGACGCGGTGATCCGCTACAAGGCCCATCCCGACTACTGGCAGGGTCCGGCCAAGCTCGACAACCTGGTGTTCGCCATCACCCCCGACGCCTCGGTGCGCTGGCAGAAGGTCAAGGCCGGCGAGTGCCACCTGATGCCCTACCCCAACCCGGCCGACCTGCCGGCGATGAAGGCCGATGCCAACGTCACCGTGATGGAGCAGGAGGGCCTGAACGTCGGCTATCTCGGCTTCAACGTCGAGACCAAGCCGTTCGACGACGTGCGGGTACGCCAGGCGCTCAACAAGGCCATCAACAAGAAGGCCATCATCGACGCCGTCTACCAGGGTGCCGGCGTGCCGGCGAAGAACCCGATGCCGCCGACCCTGTGGGGCTACAACGACGCCGTCGAGGACTACCCCTACGATCCCGACGGGGCCAAGAAGCTGCTGGCCGATGCCGGCGTCAGCGGCCTCAGCACCCAGATCTGGGCGATGCCGGTGCAGCGGCCCTACAACCCGAACGCGCGGCGCATGGCCGAGCTGATCCAGGCCGACTGGAAGGCGGTCGGCGTCGAGTCCGAGATCGTGTCGTTCGAGTGGGGCGAGTACCTCAAGCGCACCCAGGCCGGCGAGGCCCCGAGCTTCATGCTGGGCTGGACGGCCGACATCGCCGATCCCGACAACTTCCTCGGCGTGCTGCTCGGCTGTGCCGCCGTCGGCAACACCAACCGTGCGCGCTGGTGCGACAAGGACTTCGACGGCCTGATCACCCAGGCCCGGCGCATCACCGACAAGGCCGAGCGCACCAAGCTCTATGCCGACGCGCAGAAGGTCTTCAAGGAGCAGGCCCCCTGGGTGACGATCGCCCACTCGGTGGTCTTCAAGCCGGTCCGCCACGAGGTCGTCGACTTCCGCATCGATCCCTTCGGCGGCCACATCTTCTACGGCGTCGACCTGAAGGGCTGACGCTCGCCGGCCCGGGCGCCTCGGCGCCCGGGCCTCCTCATCGCGGAGAGGCCGGATGACGAGGCACGAGATCGCCGTGATCGCCGGTGACGGGATCGGCAAGGAGGTCGTTCCCGAGGGCATGCGCGTCCTCGACGCCGCAGGCCGCAGGTTCGGCTTCACGCTGGAATGGGACGAGCTTCCCTGGGGCTGCGAGTACTACCTCGCGCACGGCCGCATGATGCCCGAGGACGGGCTCGAGCAGATCCGCCACCACGCGGCGATCTTCCTGGGTGCCGTGGGCTTCCCATCGATGGTGCCCGATCACGTGTCGCTCTGGGGGCTGCTGATCAGGCTCCGCCGCGGCTTCGAGCAATATGCCAACATCCGCCCGGTGCGGCTCATGCCCGGCATCAGCACGCCGCTGGCCGGCAGGGCCCCCGGCGACATCGACTTCATCGTGGTCCGCGAGAACAACGAGGGCGAATATTCGGCGATCGGCGGGCGCTCGTTCGAGGGCACCGACGACGAGATGGTGCTGCAGACCAGCGTGTTCACGCGTCGCGGCGTCGACCGGATCATGCGCTATGCCTTCGAGCTGGCGACGACCCGCCCGGCTCGGCACGTCACCTCGGCGACCAAGTCGAACGGCGTCTTCATCGCCATGCCCTACTGGGACGAGCGCTTCAAGGCGATGGCGGCCAACTACCCCGACGTCAGGACCGACCAGTTCCACATCGACATCCTGACGGCGCATTTCGTGCAGCATCCCGACTGGTTCGACGTCGTGGTCGCCTCCAACCTGTTCGGCGACATCCTCTCCGACCTCGGCCCGGCCTGCACCGGCACCATCGGCATCGCCCCTTCGGCCAACCTCAACCCCGAGCGCCGCCACCCGTCGATGTTCGAGCCCGTGCACGGCTCGGCACCCGACATCGCCGGCCGCAACATCGCCAACCCGATCGCGCAGATCTGGTCCGGCGCCATGATGCTCGAGCACCTCGGCCACAAGGACGCCGCCGATGCCGTGCTGCGTGCCATCGAGACCGTGCTGACGGAGGGCCCGCGCACCGCGGACATCGGCGGCCGGGCGAGCACCCAGGAGGTCGGCAGGGCGATCGCCGAAGCGGTGTGAGCGGGCTGGTGCGACCCTCGCTGATCCCCGGCTTCGCTCTGCACGACATCCGTACGAGCGCGCTGCGCCTGCGCTGCTCGATCGGCGGCGGCGGCC
This sequence comes from Geminicoccus sp., assembly GCA_035326425.1. Taxonomy (GTDB): domain Bacteria; phylum Pseudomonadota; class Alphaproteobacteria; order Geminicoccales; family Geminicoccaceae; genus CALKJU01. The sequence goes on from DAOLFG010000024.1 coordinate 46,261, forward strand.
CGCCCCTGCTCCTGCTGCATGGCCACCCGCAGACCCACGTCACCTGGCACAAGGTGGCGCCGCGTCTCGCCCGGCACTTCACCGTCGTCGCGGCCGACCTGCGCGGCTACGGCGATTCCGACAAGCCGCCCGGCGGCGAGCGCCATATGGGCTACTCCAAGCGTATCATGGCCCAGGACCAGGTCGAGCTGATGGCCGCGCTGGGCTTTCACCGTTTCGCCGTCGTCGGCCATGACCGCGGCGGCCGCGTCGCCCACCGCATGGCCCTCGACCACGCCGGCGCCGTCGAACGCCTGGCCGTGCTCGACATCGCCCCCACCGCCACGATGTACGCGCGGACCGACAAGGAATTCGCCACCCGCTACTTCTGGTGGTTCTTCCTGATCCAGCCCTTCGATCTCCCGGAACGGCTGATCGGCGCCGACCCCGATCATTTCCTGCGCCGGCACATCGACGGCCAGGTCAAGACGCCGGGCGCGGTCGACGACCGCGTCCTGGCCGAATACCTCCGCTGCTACCGCGATCCGGCGACGCGCCATGCCATCTGCGAGGACTACCGCGCTGCCGCCACGATCGACCTGGAGCACGACGCCGCCGATGCCGACCGCAAGGTGGCGGCCCCGCTGCTGGCGCTATGGGGCGCCAGGGGTACCGTCGGGCAGCTCTACGACGTGCTGGCGACCTGGCGCGACAAGGCGCTCGACGTCCGCGGCCAGGCTCTCGACTGCGGCCATGGGCTCCAGGAGGAAATGCCAGGCGAAGTCGCGGCCGAGCTGCTGGCCTTCCTCGCCGGCGAGGCCTGACCGGCGCGTCAGAATCCCAGCCCGACGCCGATTCCGCTGCCGCCGCCGCTGCCCCACCAGCCGCCCAGGCTGACTCCCGGCGCGTTGGAGGACCAGCCGCCCGGGCTGTCCTGGGCGCTCATCCGGGGAAACAGCCGTGCCGTGGTGTCGGTCACCAGGGCTTCCGCCGCCTTGCGGCCGCCGCCGGGACTGACGCCCACCGCCTCGGCCACCGTCACCGGGCCGTCGCAGACCATCGCCCGCAGCCGCGTCGGGTCGGCTTGCATCGGCGGTGCCGCCTCGGTCGCCAGGCAGCCGCCACCGCCGTCGGCGGCATCGCCGCCCGAGAACCGCATCACCACGTGCGGGCCGCTGACCGGCGGCACCGTCGAAGGCCGGAAGCCGGCCGCCGCCCATTGCGTGGCGCCGCTGGCGAGGCGCGCGACCGTGGCGTCGGGTGCCGGCCCCAGCACGGCCGGCGGCGGCACCGACACGATCGGGATGGGCGCCTCGCTCGACAGCAGCAGCCGGCGGGCCGCAGCCAGGTCGGGCCCCAGGCCGGCATCGATCGGCGGCGGCGACGGCTCGGTGCAGGCTGTCGCCAGCAGCGGCAGGAACGGCAGCAGGTAACGGCGCATCGGATGCTCCTCGCGGGCCCGGCTGCATAACGGTCCCGCCTCGACAACGATCCCTCGCCGGCGATCCTAGCACCCGCCCGCGGCACCGGCACGGCCCTTGCTTGCCGAGCGGGCGAGCAGGATGGGAGCGCCACACCGCATGTCTTGGCCGGCCGCCCGCACGCTGACCTTCGCCGCCGTCGAGGCGAAGGTGCGTGCCCACCTCGCCGCCGCGCGGTGGCGTGCCTTCCGGTCCCCGGTCTTCGACCATTGGCGCGCCAACGCCCTGCACCTGGCGGAATCGCCGCCGGCGCACGGCCGCCCCGCCACCCCGGCAGGCCCCGTCCGGGCCGACCGGGACGACTGACGTCCCCTTCCCCGACCGGGAGCCGATACCCATGAGAAGCCAGGAGGTCGACGCCAGCATGATCCTCCTGGTCAATGAGCTACATCACTCATATATGATCTTCGGCGATTGACGCACTTCCGCTTCGGGAGCACCGTCTAGGGTGCCAGGGAGGTGCCGCCATGACCCAGCCGAGGCTCGAGGACCGCAGCGGTGTCGCGCTCGAAGTCGCCAGCATCGACGAGCTCAGGAGCGGCTTTCACGGCGCTCTGATCCTCCCCGCCGATCCCGGCTACGACTCCGCCCGCCGGATCTGGAACGCCGGCATCGACCGGCGTCCCGGCCTGATCGCCCGCTGCTCGGGCGTCGCCGACGTCGTCCATGCGGTGAAATTCGCTCGCGCCCACGACATCCCGGTCGCCATCCGCGGCGGCGGCCACAATGTCGGCGGCCGCGCCCTGTGCGACAACGGACTGGTCGTCGACCTGTCCGGCATGACGGCCGTGCTGGTCGATGCCGAGCGGCGCACGGCGCTGGTGCAGGCCGGCGCCACGCTCGCCGACGTCGACCGCGAGACCCATGTCTACGGATTGGCCGTGCCGCTGGGCGTCGTGTCGCGCACCGGCGTCGCCGGCCTGACGCTCGGCGGCGGCGTCGGCTGGCTGGTGCGCAAGTACGGCCTCACCTGCGACAACGTCCTGTCGTTCCAACTGGTCACCGCCGAGGGCGAGCTGGTCACCGCCAGCGCCGGCAGTCATCCCGACCTGTTCTGGGCGCTGCGCGGCGGCGGCGGCAATTTCGGCATCGTCACCTCCTTCCTCTACCGCGCCTACCCGGTCTCGACCGTGCTCGGCGGCTTGATCGTCTATCCGCGCGACCAGGCGGGGCCGGTGCTGCGCAACTTCCGCGACTTCGTCGCCACCACCTCGGACGAGCTCACCGTCTACGCCGCCCTGATCACGGCACCCGACGGCGCCCCGGCCGTAGCCGTGGTCGCCTGCCATTGCGGCGAGCCGGCCGCCGCCGAGCGCGAGCTGGCGCCGCTGCGCCACTTCGGCACGCCGCTGGTCGACGCCATCCAGCGCATGCCGATGCCGGCGATGCAGAAGCTGCTCGACGACGCCTTCCCCGACGGCACCCGCAACTACTGGAAGTCGACCTTCGTCACCGGCCTCGACGATGGGCTGATCGACACCATCGTCGAGCACGCCAACCGCGCCCGCTCGCCGCTGACCGCGGTGGTGCTGGAATTCTACGGCGGTGCCGCCAGCCGCGTCGGGGTCGGCGATACCGCCTTCGCGCCGCGCCAGCCGCAGTTCGACGTCGGCATCATGGCGCAATGGACCGATCCGGCCGAGGCCGCGGAGCACACCGCCTGGACGCGCGCCCTGTACGATGCCGTCCAGCCGCGCTCCAGCGGCGGCGTGCTGCTCAACTTCCTGAGCGAGCAGGAATCGCCGGATGCCATCCGCGCCGCCTTCGGCGCCAACTACCCGCGCCTGCGCGAGGTCAAGCGCAAGTACGACCCGACCAACTTCTTCCGCATCAACCAGAACATCCAGCCGGCGGCGTGATCACGGTCGCAGCATCCCCGGCTTGAACAGCCCGCGCTTGTCGATGATCTTCCCCGACACCATGAACACGCCGTCGCCGGTGTAGTGCAGCGTCTCGGGGTGCTCCGGCTCGGCCGCCACGTGCGCCTTGACCACCTCGAAGACGAAGAAGTTGTAGGTCTCGACCAGCGCGTCCTCGACCAGCCGGCACTCGAAGGCGGCATGGCACTCGGCGATCAGCGGTGCGGCCACCTTCTCGGCCGGCTCCGCCGTCAGCCCGAATTTCTCGAACTTGTCGACCGCCGCACCCGAGCAGTTGCCGATTCCCACCACTTCGTCGGTGAGCGCCGTCGTCGGCAGATTGATGACGCACTCGCCGCTGCCCCGGATCAGCCCGAAGCTGTGGTTGCCGGCCGAGATCATGCAGCCGACCAGCGACGGCGAGAATTCCATGACCGTGTGCCAGCCGAGCGTCATGACGTTGCGCTCGCCGCCGCGTGCCGACGTCACCAGCACGATCGGCCCCGGCTCCAGGTATCGCCGGACCTTCGCCACCGGGTAGTCGGGCTTGTCCATCCGCCTCGGCATCTCGTGCGGCTCCGCGATGTGTCGTCCATTTGCGGATTTGGGGATTCGCACGCTTCGGGCTAGGCTCGACGCAACGAGCAGATGCTCGTTCGGATGGGGAGGCGCCGACATGAAGCCCTGGCTGTTCCTGGCGCTCGCCGCCCTGCTGGCCGGCAGCGGCACGTCCGTGGCGCAGCAGGCGCCCGCTTCCGATGCCGCGGCCACGCCCGCGCAGCCGGCGGCCGATCAGGGCGCCGCCGAAGCCCAGGACGTCGATCCCGGCGACTTCGCTGACGAGAGCCTCGACGTGCTGCTCGCACCCGTGGCCATGCTGCCCGACCCGCTCCTCGTGGCGGTGCTGCAGTCGAGCATCGTGCCGGTGGACGTGATCGCGGCCTCGCAGTTCCTCGACGCCTACGAGACCGACAAGACGCTGCAGCCGAACCCGGCGTGGGATCCGGCGGTGATCGGCCTGCTGGGCTTCCCGACCATTCTGCGCGCCATGGCCGACAACATGGACTGGGTCGAGGCGACCGGCGACGCCGTGCTCGGCGATCTCGACGGCGTGCAGGCCTCGATCCAGCAGGATCGCGCCGAGTTCCACGCCGCCGGCGTGCTCAAGAGCGACGACAAGCAGAACGTCATCGTCGACGCCGACACCATCCGCGTCGAGCCGGTCGATCCGAAGGTGATCTACCTGCCGATCTACGACGCGGCCCAGCTGATGGACGCCATCCGCAGCGGCGACGCCTCGATCGCCACCCGGCCTCCGGCCCAGGAAGCAGCAGCGGCACCGGGAGAAGCGGCCCCGGCGCCCCAGGGCGACACGGCGGGCGGCGATGCGGCAGCCAGGGCCGAGGCCGCCGCACAGGAAGCCAAGGATGCCGCCGCCGCCTCGCAGCAGGCCTCCGGCCAGTCGCAGGCCGCGGCCGAGCAATCGCAGGCCGCCGCACAGCAGTCCCAGGCCGCGGCCGATCAGTCGCAGGCCGCCGCCAGCGAGCCGCCACCCCAGGCGGTCGCCGAGGCACCGGCTTCCTCGGTGGCGCTGCCCGCCGACCAGGCGGCGCCGATGGCCTATGCGCCCCCGCCGGTGACCTATGCCGCCCCTGTCACCTACGCGCCACCCGTGGCCTACGCCGACACCTCGTCGAGCAGCGTCTGGACCACGGTGGGCACGTTCGCCGGCGGCGCGCTGGTCGGCGGCCTGCTCGGCTACGCGCTGGGTGACGACGACGATGACGACGACCACTACGACGGCTGGTGGGACGACGACGACGACATCGACATCGACGAGGACGACCTCGACGACTACCTGGACGACCGGCGCCGCGACCGCGAGGACGCCCGCGAGGACTGGCAGGGCTTCGCCGACGACGCCCGCGAGGATCGCCAGTCCGCCGCCTCCGACCGCCAGCAGAACCGCCAGGACACCGCGGGAGATCGCCAGCAGACCAGGCAGGAAGGGCGCACCGAGCGCGAGGCGAACCGGCAGGCGTCGGCTTCCGACCGGCGGGACGATCGCGCCGGGCGCCAGGATACGCGAGAAGGTGCGCGCGGGGACCGGCAGGGGAACCGTCAGGCCGTCCGCGACGACCAGCTCAAGAAGCAGCGCAGCCAGGACATCGAGGCACGGCTCGGCCAGCGTGCGCAGACCTCGCGGCAGCCCCTCGCCGCCCGTGAGGCCACGCGCGCGCCCTCGCCGGTCGGCAAGTCCGCGCAGGCCGCCCGGCCATCGGCCGCGGCCGGCAACCGGACGCCGCAGCTCAACACCAGCGGCAAGAAGGCCGTTCCGGCCGCGGCGGCCGGCTCGCGGCCGCAGGCCAAGGTCGGCAGCAATGCCGCGAGGCCGCAATCCTCGATCGCCGGGGTGCAGCGCGGCCAGACGACCAAGAAGCAGGAGATGCGCGGCGCCGCCAGCCGGCAGTCCGTCACGCAGCGCAGCGCCCCGACACGGCAGGCGAGCCGTCCTTCGGCCCCGACACGGCAGGCCAGCAGGCCTTCGGCGCCCAGCCGGCAGGCCAGCCGCCCCTCGGCGCCGAGTCGGCAGGTGTCGCGGCCGGCGCAGCACAAGGCGATGAATCCTGGCGGCAGGCAGTCGGCGGCGGCTCATGGCAGCCGCGGCAAGGCCAGCCGCAGGCGATAGGGAGACGACCATGGGATCGTGGTTCCGGCCGCACGTCGTTGCACTCCTCGGCGGGATCGCCGCCCCGCTGCTGCTGTCGGCAGGCATGGCCTCGGCGCAGGACGCCGCGGCGCCCCGCTTCCCGACGCCCGAGGCCGCCGCCGAGGCGCTGGTGGGCGCCATCGCCGCGCGGGACTCGGCCAAGGTCGAGGCCATCCTCGGTCCCGAGTTCTCCGAGCTGCTGCGCAACGAAGGCGAGGAGGCGCTCGATACCGACCGCCAGCGTTTCCTCGACGCCGCGGCGCGCGCCAAGGTGATCCGCCCCAGCGGCGAGGACCGTGCCATCGTCGAGGTCGGCCTGCAGGGCTGGCCGCTGCCCGCACCGTTGGTGCGCGATGCCCAGGGCTGGTATTTCGACGGCGCCGAGGGCGTGGAAGTCGTCCGCGACAGGCTGGTCGGCCGCAACGAGCTGAAGGCGATCGAGGTGCTCCGCGCCTATGTCGACGCCCAGGTCGCCTATGCGCAGCAGGACCGCGACGGCGACGGCGTGCTCGAATATGCCCGGCGCATCGGCAGCACGCCCGGCACCCATGACGGCCTCTACTGGCCGGCCAGGGCCGGCGAGGAGACCAGCCCGTTCGGCCCGTTCATCGCCGCCGCCGGCGTCAACACCGAGAACCGCCGCAGCGACGCGCCGTTCTACGGCTACTACTACCGGATCATGACCCGTCAGGGCGAGAACCCGCCCGGCGGCGCCTACGACTATGTCATCAACGACAACATGATCGCCGGCTTCGCCATGGTCGCCTGGCCGGCGCAGTACGGCGACAGCGGCGTGATGACCTTCGTCGTCAACCAGCGCGGTGTGGTCCAGGAGAAGGACATGGGGGCCACCACCGAGGACATCGGGCCGAAGATGCGGACCTACAACCCGGATGCCGGCTGGGGCGTGGTCGAGGACTGACCGGAGCCGCACCGACCGCCGCCGCGGGTTCCGGCCTGCTTAACCGACCGGTTGACAAGCCGGGGCGACTGCCCGATAGTTAACCATATGGTTGACTGATGCCGCGCGGGCGACGGCGGCATCGTCGCCTTCGCGCCACCGTGCCGGCATGCCTTCGCGGCCGGGGCGGCGGATCCGCGGCTCCCCGAAGGAAAGTGTCATGTTGGACGAGTTCGGCACCGTCACCGCTCCGCGCACCGTGCGGATCGCCCGCCTGCTGCCGGGCCCGATCGAGCGGGTGTGGGCGTTCCTCACGGAATCCGACAAGCGCGGCCTCTGGCTGGCGTCGGGGCCGATGGAGCTGCGCGTCGGCGGTAGCGTCCGCCTCGACTTCCTCCACACCTCCCTGGCACCGGACGAGGAGGTGCCGGCCAGGTACGAGAGGCTGAGGGATGGCGTCACCCAGGTCGGCCACGTCACGCGGATCGAGCCGCCGCGCCTGCTGTCCTACACCTGGAACGAGAAGGACGGCCGCGAGCCTTCGGAGGTGACCTTCAACCTGACCGAGCGCGGCGATCGCGTGCTGCTCGAGGTCACGCACGAGCGCCTTCCTGACCGAGGCGACATGGTGGGCGTAGCCACAGGCTGGCACGCCCACCTCGGCCTCCTCGTCGATCGCCTCTCCGGCCGGCAGACGCAGCAGTTCTGGTCGCGGTTCGAGACCCTCAGAGGCGAGTACGAGCGGCGCATCCCCGCCTGAGCGGGCTTCCCGCCCCGGCCCGTGGCCCCGGCCGTGGCATCGTCTCCCCGGCATCGACAATGTGATGGCGCCGGGGGCTTCGCAGCGCGGTCCGATTGGGCCACGATGACGGCTTGGCCCTTCCCGATCGGAGGACGGTCGTGCGCCCGCCCACAGCCCGCCCCCTGGCCACCCTGGCCTTCGCCCTGCTCGCCGGACTGCTGGCCCAGGCACCGGTGCACGCGGCCCCCGCCGATGTCCTGAAGGCGGTGGTCGGCGTGCGCGCCGAGGTGCCGGGCGACGCCCGCACCGCCGACACGCTGGGCACGCGGCGCGCCGGCACCGGCGTCGTCATCGATTCCTCGGGCCTCGTGCTCACCATCGGCTACCTCGTCGTCGAGGCCAGCGCCATCGAGCTGCGCACCGCCGAGGGGGCCGGCATCCCGGCCGAGCTGGTCGGCTACGACCACGACACCGGCTTCGGCCTCGTGCGCGCCACCGCCGGGCTCGGGGTGGCGCCGATGCCGCTGGGGTCGAGCGGCGGCGTCGGGCTCGGCGATCCGCTGCTGGTGGTGAGCCGGGCCGGCACGCCCGGCGCCATCCAGGCCAAGCTGGTCGACCGGCGCGAGTTCGCCGGCTACTGGGAATACCTGCTGCCCGATGCGCTGTTCACCGCCCCGGCCATGCCCGAGTTCGGCGGCGCCGCTCTCATCGACCGCGAGGGCCGGCTGGTCGGCATCGGCTCGCTGATGGTGGGCGACGCCAACGGCCCCGGCATCCCCTCGCCCGGCAACATGTTCGTGCCGGTCGACGCGCTGAAGGAGCGGCTGGGCGACCTGCTGGCCTTCGGCCGCCCGAGCGGGCCCGGCCATCCCTGGCTCGGCATGACCACCCGCGAGATCGCCGGCCACCTCGTCGTCGCCGGCGTCTCGGCCGACGGCCCGGCGGCCCGTGCCGGCCTCGGGCCCGGCGACATCCTGGTGGGCGTCGGCGACCAGTCGGTGAGCGGCCTCGCCGACCTCTACCGGAAGATATGGGCCACCGGCGAGCCTGGGGTGACGGTGCCGCTCAAGGTCTACCGCCCGAACGGCGTGGTCGAGCTGCCGGTGTCCTCGATCGACCGCTTGCGTTGGCTCAAGCTGCAGCGCAGCTTCTGAGGCCCGTCGACGACGAGAGGATCCGCTCCCTTGCGCATCGGCCCCGTCCCGCTCGCCCTCGCCGCCCTCGCCTGCCTGCCGGCCGCCGCCGACGAGATCGGCTCGTTCTCCAACGACTGGACCGGCAACGGCATCGTCGTCGAGGCGATCTCCGATCCCAAGATCGAGGGTGTCACCTGCCACCTCGCCCGTTTCGACCGCAGCCTCTACGACCGGGTGACCAAGGGCAACTGGTTCGAGGATCCGTCGAACTCGGCCATCGCCTGCAACCGCACCGGGCCGGTGGTGATCGGCGACATCGAGAAGGACGCGGAAGGCGAGGACGTGTTCAGCGAGCGCGCCAGCCTGATCTTCAAGAGCATCCGCGTGCGGCGCATCTGGGACGAGCGCAACGAGACGCTGGTCTACGTCGCCTACAGCCAGCAGGTGAAGGACGCCTCGGCCAAGATGGACGTCAGCACGGTGCCGCTGCGCGGCCAGCAGGTCGTCTGGAAGTGACGGGGGCGATGTGACGCGGACGCCGGCGCGAGGCGATGGGGCGAGCGACCGGGATCGAACCGGCGACACCCAGGACCACAACCTGGTGCTCTACCAACTGAGCTACGCCCGCCATCGCGACGGCCGGCTTCTCGCGCAAAGGTCGGCCGGCGTCAAGTCGGCCCTGATTGCCGATTATTTAGGCATTCTGCCGTGCCCGGTTCCAGGGCCTCTGCCACTTTTTCCGTCAGGTGCCGGTGCCCGCTCGACAACCGGCGCTGGCACGGTAAGTGCTTGCCCCGGGGCAGGCTCGCTGCCGTGGCCGCCCGCTCCCGCCCGGGGGGCCGGATCGTCGGGGCGAGCAGCCGGGGCATGCGCCGAGGCGCCGGGAACATCGGCTCGGGCGGCTTGCTCGTCGGCCGGATAGTTGGTCAAGCGGTGCGCGAGCGCCGAACGGGAGACCTTCGGGGTATGAAGAAGATCGAAGCCGTCATCAAGCCGTTCAAGCTGGACGAGGTGAAGGAGGCGCTCCAGGAGGTCGGCCTCAAGGGCATGACCGTCACCGAGGTCAAGGGCTTCGGCCGGCAGAAGGGCCATACCGAGCTCTATCGCGGTGCGGAGTACGTCGTCGACTTCCTGCCCAAGGTGAAGCTGGAGCTCGTGGTCGAGGACGGCGTCGTCGAGCGCGCGGTCGAGGCCATCCAGCAGGCCGCCAAGACCGACCGCATCGGCGACGGCAAGATCTTCGTCAGCGAGGTCATCGACGCCATCCGCATCCGCACCGGCGAGCGCGGCACCGACGCGCTCTAGAAGCTCCTCTCCTTCAACGGACAACGCCCGCCCGTGGCGGCTTCACCAGCCGGCCGGGCCGGGCTATAGCCTGCACCCCACACGCCGGCGGCCGCACGGGCGGCACGGTACTTTGCCTCAGGGAGACAACGACGATGTCGCTCGGTTGTAAGAAGCCGGCTGACGTGATGAAGGCCATCAAGGATCACGGGGTCGAGATGGTCGATCTCCGCCTGACCGACGTGCCCGGCAGCTGGCAGCACATCTCCTACCCCGTCGGCCATTTCGGCGAGGACGCGCTGGCCGAGGGCAAGGGCTTCGACGGCTCGTCGGTCCGCGGCTTCAAGGTCATCAACGAGTCCGACATGCTGATCATGCCGGACGTCACCACGGCGTTCATCGACCCGTTCTTCAAGGCCAAGACCCTGGTCATGATCTGCGACGTCATGGACCCGGTCAGCAAGGAGTTCTACCCGCGCGATCCGCGCGGCATCGTCAAGAAGGCCGAGGCCTATCTGAAGTCCTCGGGCGTCGGCGACACCGTCTATTTCGGCCCCGAGGCCGAGTTCTTCGTCTTCGACAGCGTGCGCTACGGCAGCTCGATCAACTCGGCCGGCTACGAGATCGATTCGGTCGAGGGCCACTGGAACACGCGCAAGGAGGGTCCGAACCTCGGCTACAAGATCCGGCCGAAGGAAGGCTACTTCCCGGTGCCGCCCTCGGACACGCTGATGGACCTGCGCTCCGAGATGGCGCTGGTGATGAACGGCATCGGGCTGGACGTCGAGTGCCACCACCACGAGGTGGCGACCGCCGGCCAGTGCGAGATCGACATGAAGTTCGACTCGATGCTGGCGATGGCCGACCACCAGATGAAGTACAAGTACGTCGTCAAGAACGTCGCCAAGGCGGCGGGCATGACGGCGACCTTCATGCCGAAGCCGCTGTTCGGCGACAACGGCTCGGGCATGCACTGCCACCAGTCGATCTGGAAGGACGGCAAGCCGCTGTTCGCCGATGCCAACGGCTATGCCGGCCTGTCGCAGATGTGCAAGTGGTACATCGGCGGCCTGCTCAGGCACGCCCCGTCGATCCTGGCGTTCGCGGCACCCACCACCAACAGCTACCGCCGGTTGGTGCCGGGCTACGAGGCGCCGGTCAACCTCGCCTGGTCGCTGCGCAACCGCTCGGCCTGCTGCCGTATCCCGATGTACAGCGACAGCCCGAAGGCCAAGCGCATCGAGTTCCGCTGCCCCGACCCGTCCTGCAATCCCTACCTCGCCTTCTCGGCGATGCTGATGGCCGGGCTCGACGGCATCCTGAACAGGATCGAGCCGGGCGAGCCGATCGACAAGAACATCTACGACCTGCCGCCCGAGGAGGCCGCACTGGTGAAGAAGGTGCCGGGCTCGCTCGACGCCGCCCTCGCCGCCCTCGAGGAGGATCACGAGTACCTGCTGGCCGGTGACGTGTTCAGCCCCGACTTCATCGAGATGTATCTCGACTACAAGCGCAGCAACGAGATCGACCCTGTCCGCCTGCGCCCGCACCCGCACGAGTTCTTCATGTACTACGACTGCTGAGCCGCGGGGCTCGGTCGGCCACGGGGCGGCTCCGGCGACGGGGCCGCCCTTTTCGTTTCATCATACCCCACGACTTCATATGACGATTTTCTGCTGTATCCGGCACCCGACCCGTAGCGTAACATCGAAGCAATAATTCGCCTCGCCGGAGAGATTTGAATGGCTACCGCCGATCCCGGCTCCGTTGCGCGGACCGGCAACGCCTATGTCGATTCGCTGCTGTGGGGCGACCGGTGGGACCAGTCGACGGGCCCGATCAGCTACGACCTGTGGCAATATGGCGATTCGCTCGACTGGACCACCGTCGAGAAGACGGCCTTCCGGACCGCCCTCGCCAGCTATGAGTCGGTCGCCGGGATCACGTTCCGTGAAGCGTCGAACGAGGAGACCGACCTCAACTTCCTCCTCACTGATCTCGAGCCCGGGACATACGCGATGCAGTATGGTCCGGACGGAGGCATTTACGACGGCCTCGGCTTCTATGACCGCGGCACGTTCGCAGACTGGTTCGGCGGGCTCCAGCCCGGCGGCTTCGCCTATTCCGTCATCGTCCACGAGCTCGGGCACGCGCTGGGCTTGGCCCATCCGCACGACCGCGGCGGCTGGTCGCCGATCTTCCCCGGCGTCACGCCCAACGAGCCCTGGGACACGGGCGCGTATGGACTGAATACCCTTCTCTACACCGCCATGAGCTACAACGACGTCGGAGAATGGTGGGCGCCCGACAGCGAGGCGCCCTACGGCTTCATCGCCGGGCCGATGGCGTTCGACATCGCCGCCATCCAGCACATCTACGGCGCCAACATGGCGACGGCCGCCGGCGGCAGCTCCTACGTCCTGCCCGGCGCCAACCGGATCGGCACCGCCTATCGCTGCATCTGGGATGCCGGCGGCACCGACGCCATCTCCCATGACGGCCGGCAGGACGCCACCATCGACCTGCGCGCCGCACCGCTCACGGGCGCCAACGCCGGCGGCTATCTCAGCCGCGTCGACGGCGTGCTGGGCGGCTTCACCATCGCCAACGGCGTGGTGATCGAGAACGCCTATGGCGGCAGCGGCGACGACCGGCTCACCGGCAACGACGCCGGCAACCGGCTCTATGGCGGCGGCGGCGCCGACCAGATGGCGGGCGGCGCCGGCGACGATGTCTACCGCGTCGACCATGCCGGCGACCGGGTTGTCGAGCGGGCGGGCGGCGGCTCCGACCGGGTCGAGGCGCTGGTCGACCATGTGCTGGCCGATCACGTCGAGCGCCTGCAGCTCGCCGGCGCCGCCCGCCATGGCGTCGGCAACGCCCAGGCCAACCAACTGCTCGGCGGCAGCGGCGCCGACACGCTGGAGGGCGCCGCCGGCAACGACCTGCTCGACGGCGGCAGGGGCGACGACCTGCTGGCCGGCGGCGCCGGCGACGACAGCCTGCTGGCGGGTGCCGGCCGCGACCGGATGGACGGCGGCGCCGGATTCGACGTGGCGAGCTTCCAGGGCGCCACCGCCGCCGTCGCCGTCGACCTCGGGCGCGGCATCGGCACGCGCGGCGACGCCGCCGGCGACAGCTTCGCTGCCGTCGAGAGCCTGGTCGGCGGCAGGTACAACGACGTCCTCGTCGGCGGCATCGGGGCCGACCGGCTGGCCGGCGAGGCCGGCAACGACCTGATCGACGGTGCCGCCGGCCACGACCGCCTCGACGGCGGCAGCGGCCACGACCGCGTCTTCGGCGGGCTCGGCAGCGACAGCCTGCTGGGCGGCGGCGACCAGGACCGGCTCTATGGCGGTCTCGGCGCCGACCTGCTCCATGGCGGCCAGGACCGCAACTGGCTCTATGGCGGCGGCGATGCCGACCGTCTCTATGCCGACCAGGGCATCGGCAGCCTCTATGGCGGCGACGGCAACGACCTGCTCGACGGCAGCACCTCCGCCGACCGGCTGCTCGGCGAGCAGGGCAACGACCGCGCCCATGGCAGGCAGGGCCATGACGGGCTCTACGGCGGCGACGGCGTCGACGGGCTGTGGGGTGACGACGGCAACGACCGGCTGGACGGCGGCAACGATGCCGACCAGCTCTTCGGCGGCAACGGCGACGACCTGCTCCATGCCGGCGCCGGCCACGACCGCCTCTACGGCGGCCAGGGCGACGACCGCCTCTACATCGGCTCGGGCCAGGACCGGCTGTTCGGCGGCGCCGGCATCGACACCGCCCACCTCGCCGGCCGCCGCGCCGACTATCTCGTCGACCGCCGTGATCCGGCGCAGGTCGTGCTCCGTCACGGCAGCGACGTCGCCACCCTCGCCGACGTCGAATATCTGCGCTTCGCCGATGGCCAGCTGACCAATGTCAACCACGCCCCCGGCACCATCGCCGACGCCGACGCGCGCGCCAACGCCGCCCTCGAGGGCTCGGCGCGCGGCAGCCCGGTCGGCCTGATCGCCCGCAGCCTCGACGTCGACGGCGATGCCGTCGGCTATCGCCTCGCCGACAGCGCCGGCGGCCGGTTCGCGATCGACAGGATCACCGGTGCCGTCACCGTCGGCAACGGCGCCCTGCTCGACCACGAGGCGGCGGCGTCCCATCGCATCGTGGTGCGCGCCTTCGACCGCTACGGCGACTTCGTCGACCGGGCCTTCGCGATCGCCGTCGGCGACCGCAACGAGCCGCCGGGCGCCATCCTCGACCTCGATGCCGGCGCCGACCTCGTCGCCGAGGACGCCGCCCCGGGCTCGACGGCCGGCGTCACCGCGCGGGCCGTCGACCCGGACGGCGATGTCCTGACCTACGCCCTCGTCGACGACGCCGGCGGCCGCTTCGTCATCGACCCCGCGACCGGCATCGTCACCGTCGCCGCCGCCCTCGACCACGAGGCGGCGGCGCTCGAGCAGATCCGCGTGCACGCCACCGACGGCCAGGGCCTGGCCAGCGAGCGCAGCTTCACCATCGCCGTCACCGACGTCAACGAGGCCCCCACGGCCCTCGCCGACAGCGACCCTTCGGCCGACGAGATCGTGGAATCCGCCGCCGCCGGCGCTACCGTCGGCATCACGGTCTCGGCCGCCGATCCCGACGGCGACCTACTCGCCTATTCGCTGGTCGACGATGCCGGCGGCCGCTTCGCCATCGACCCGGCGAGCGGCATGATCACGCTGGCCGGTCCCGGCCTGCTCGACGCCGGGGCCGTGCCCAGCCACCAGATCCTGGTCCGCGCCCAGGATCCGGACGGCGCATCGGTTCAGCTCACCTTGACGATCGCCGTGCTCGACGCCGGCGATCTGATCGTCTGACACCCGAAACGACACTCGCCCGGGACCTCGCGGCACCGGGCGGGCTGTCGAGCCGGGATCGGCGGAGGCTCAGGCCGCCACCGCCACCTCGGCACCGGCGATCGGCACGGACGCCACCGTCTTCAGCACCTGCGAGGCGATCTGGTAGGGGTCGCCCTGGGAGTTCGGGCGGCGATCCTCGAGATAGCCGCGATAGCCGTTGCGCACGAAGCTGTGCGGCACGCGGATCGAGGCGCCGCGGTCGGCGACGCCGTAGGTGAAGGTGTCGATCGAGGCGGTCTCGTGCTTGCCGGTCAGCCGCATGTGGTTGTCGGGGCCATAGACGGCGATGTGGTCGGCGCGGTTGGCCTCGAAGGCCTTCATCAGCGCCTCGAAATACTCCTTGCCGCCGACCTCGCGCAGGTAGGCGGTCGAGAAGTTGCAGTGCATGCCCGAGCCGTTCCAGTCGGTGTCGCCCAGCGGCTTGCAGTGGAACTCGATGTCGATGCCGTACTTCTCGGTCAGCCGCATCAGCAGGTAGCGGGCCATCCACATCTCGTCGGCGGCGCGCCTGGAGCCCTTGCCGAAGATCTGGAACTCCCACTGGCCCTTGGCCACCTCGGCGTTGATGCCCTCGTGGTTGATGCCGGCGGCGAGGCAGATGTCGAGATGCTCCTCGACGATGGTGCGGGCGATGTCGCCGACATTCTTGTAGCCGACGCCGGTGTAGTAGGGCCCCTGCGGCGCCGGATAGCCCGAGGCCGGGAAGCCGAGCGGCCGGCCGTCCTTGTAGAAGAAATATTCCTGCTCGAAGCCGAACCAGGCGCCCTCGTCGTCGAGGATCGTCGCGCGCTTGTTCGAGGCGTGCGGCGTCTCGCCGTCCGGCATCATCACCTCGCACATCACCAGCACGCCGTTGGTGCGCACCGGGTCGGGGAAGACGCGGATCGGCTTCAGCACGCAGTCGGAGCTGTGGCCCTCGGCCTGCTTGGTCGAGCTGCCGTCGAAGCCCCACATCGGAAGCTGCTCGAGCGTCGGGAACTCCGCGAGCTCCTTGATCTGCGTCTTGCCGCGGAGATTGGGTGTCGGGGTGTACCCGTCGAGCCATATGTACTCGAGCTTGTACTTCGTCATTGCGTCTCTCGTGAGCTGTTGCCGCGAAGTTCGGGGACGTCCTGCCGCGTCCTGGCCCGCCGGCAGGAGGGCTCGGCCGCCAGCGGCTGCTCGCCATCAAGCATTTACTGTGCCAGCCGCCCGGCGGGCCCGGCACCTTCGGGGCCGCCCGGCGTTGACCGCCCGGGCCGCGTGACCATTCGGACGGACGGCCTGCCGAATGCCCAGTCCCGCCGCCCTGCCTGGACTTTGAGCAATCAGGAGATCCGCAAGAATCGCTCGATCCTTGACCATCTCGACTGTGCTGCGTGAAGTATAGGCACTCCGCCTACAAAAAAATCTGCCCGGACAGGCGACATGTTGCACAAAAGTCATGCAGAACCTGCTATGAAGGTCGTCCGCCCCGGTGGCACGGCGCACCGGGCTCGATGGAGGAATGACGGATGAGTACGAGCTGGAACGGCGAATCGGCCAAGATCCTCCAGTTCCCGCGCGGCGGCCGCCGGGGCCTGGAGAGCCACCGCGCCGATGCCAGGAGCATGGAGGAGCCGGAAGCCCTGCGCCTGCCCAAGATCGATTTCGGCGACGCTTGGTATCACGAGACCGCCATGCAGGAAGCCGAGCGCGTCAACCGGCGCTGAGCTGTGTTCGCACCCCTGACGCAGGGCTCGCCGAGCGGCGAGCGGGCGCCGCCACCGACCATGGTCGTGTCGGGCCGTCGTGGACCAGCGCGCCCGAAGTCTCTGGCGAGCCCGATGCGCTGTTCGCAGCGGCCCGGGCCGCCGCGCCCGCTCGGCTCCGGGCCGGCCACCGCCGCCGGCTCTCGCGCCTGATGTCGACGGGCATCGTCCCGCTCGATTGATCACCCGGCCGGCACGACTCCGGCGTGGCCATCGCTCGTCGAGATCGTCATTTCGAGGACATTGCGCGCTCGGGGGGTGCCCGCCCCACCGGCCGAACAGGCTGTGGCGAGCGCCGGGCTGCAAGACCGCACCCTGCTCCGCTGATATCCGACTACTGCACATGATGCGTATCCGGGAGCGGCCAGTGTCGTTTCCCGGACCGTTGCGCTTCCGCTGCTGCGCTCTAGGCTGCGCGCCAACCGCTCTAGGCTGCGCGCCAACCAATGCTCTAGGCTGCGCCAATCAATAAGGAGGCGCTCTTCATGGCCATCGTCACCGGTCCCGACGGCTCTGTCACCATGATCGGTGGCAACGG
>DAOLFG010000025.1:0-52849 GCA_035326425.1 Geminicoccus sp.
GCCTCTTGGCCTACTTGAGGCTAGAGCGGCTTCACGATACGTGAAGCCGCTCTAGCCGAACTTGGCCTTGTAGCCCGCCAGCTTCTTCTGCCAGCGCGGGTCGTCGGCGACGGCGCGGTTGACCAGGCCGCGCGGCACCTCGCCCTTCATCACGCTGAGCACGGCGGCGATGTCGGCGGCACCGTTGCCGGCGAAGCACTCGTCGGTCCAGCACAGGGAGTGCGGCGCGCAGATGACGTTGTCGAGCTTCAGGATCGGCTCGTCGGCGGGCGGCGGCTCGACGTCGAACACGTCGAGACCGGCACCCTGGATGGTGCCGTCGGTCAGAGCGGCGTAGAGGGCCTTCTGGTCGACCGTGGGCCCGCGCGAGGTGTTGATGAGCCAGGCCGTCGGCTTCATCAGCTTCAGGCGCTCGGCGTTGACGATGTGGCGGGTGGCGTCGCTCAAGGGCACCGACACCGACAGGAAGTCCGAGCGGCGGAACAGCTCCTCGAGCGGGACCAGCTCGACGCCCAGCTCCTGGGCCAGCTTCGGATCGACGTAGGGATCGTGGGCGATGAGCTTCAGGCCGAACGGCTTGGCGAGGCGGAAGACCTCGGCGCCGATGTTGCCGATGCCGAGCTGGCCCAGCGTCTTGCCGATCAGGCCCTCGCCCATGTGGTCGGAGCGCTTGGCCCAGCCGGACGGGCCCTCGCGGGCGATTCGGTCCTTGATCAGCAGGCGCTGCGACAGCGCCAGCACGAAGGTCAGGATCGACACCGCCACGGGCCGGCGAATGCCGTCGGGCGTGATGCACAGGCCGATGGCGTTCTCGGTGCAGGCCGGCACATCGACGCTGTCGTAGCCGACGCCGAAGCGGGCGACGACGGCGGTGCGGCCGTTGGCCGGCACGCTCTTCCTGTCGAAGCGCGGCACCAGCAGGATCAGCGCGTCGGCCCCGGCCATGGCGGACGCCGGCATCATCCCGTCGACCGCGTCGACGAACGTCATCTCGATGCGCGGATCGGCCTCGAGCGGCGACAGGTCGAAGCTCGGATAGGTCGGCGTGCCGTCGGCCTTGCGGAAATCGCCGCTCAGCGCGACGCGGAACTTGTCGCTCATCGGAGCCCCCTCACTTCTTCTTCGCGGCCTTCCTGGCCTTCTTCTCGGCCTTGGCGCCGTACTGGCCGAGCGTCCAGGCAGAGCCTTCGGCGCCGGCGCGAATGCCGTCGACACCCTGGCGGATCGCCGCCTGCAGCAGCCAGACGTCGCCCGAATAGCAGAGGAAGTCGAAGCCTCGCGACCAGTAGTCGAGGCCGGTGGTGATGTCCGGCACCAGCCGGCCCAGTGCCTTGCCGTGCTTGCGGCAGGCCTTCTCGACCCTGGCGATGGCGTCGAGGAAGTCGGGATGCTCGAACTCGCCGGGGATGCCGAGCGAGGACGACAGGTCGAAGTGGCCGACCCAGAGGCAGTCCACGCCGTCGACCGCCGCCAGCTCGTCGGCGTTCTCGACCCCGGCCCGTGTCTCGATCTGGCAGAACAGCGCGATGCGGGCGTTGGCGGCCTGCAGCTTCTCCAGCGTCGGCCCGCCGCGATAGTTGTCGTGGGCGACACCCAGCGCCACGCCGCGGTGGCCCTGCGGCACGTATTTCATGCAGTCGAGGATGTGGCGCGCTTCCTTGGCGTCGTTGACCATCGGCAGCATGATGCCCTCGACCCCCATGTCGGCGGCGCGGGCGATGTGGTGGTACTCCTTGGACGGCACACGGCAGATGACAGGCAGCCGTGCAGCCTCGAAATAGCGCACCGCACTCTTGATGGTCTCGTTGTGGAAGCCCGAGTGCTCGCAGTCGAACAGCACGAAGTCGCAGCCCGCGGCCTTGCAGATGTGGCCGATGCCGGGTGTGGCGAACTCGACGATGAAGGTGCCGACCTTGGCCTCGCCGGTCCCGCACATGGCCTTGAGCCCGTCCGCCATCTCGCCGCCTCCCCTGGCGTTGCGCCCGCGCGTGGTCTTACGAGTATACCAGATGGCTGGCAAGCGGCGGCTGGGTACTGGCGTTTGGCCGCGCGACGAGCCATCTATCGCTCGATGACCCGGGGAGCCGCCGCCATGTCGTTGTTTCGTCCCGCCCGCTGGATCGCTTCGCTGGCGATCGCCCTGGCGGCGATCCTGCTGATGGCCGATGTCGCCGATGCGCGCGCCGGCCGGGGCGGCGGCTTCGGCTCGCGCGGAGCCCGCAGCTTCGAGCCGCCGCCGGTGACACGGACGGCACCCCGCGAGGCGGCGCCGCTGCAGCGCCAGCAGGATGCCGGCCCGGCGACGAGCCAGCAGGCGCAGGCTGCGCGCGCCGCCACCGCCCCTCGCCAGGGACTCGCCGGTCGCGGCGGATTCTTCGGCGGCCTGCTCGGCGCCGGCCTGTTCGGCATGCTGCTGGGCTATGGCCTGTTCGGCGGTTTCGGCGGCCTCGGCTCGCTGCTCGGCCTGCTGCTGCAGGTGGCGATCATCGGCGGCGTCGTGCTGCTGGTGATGCGCTGGCTGCACGGCAGGCTCCAGCCGGTGCCGGCCGGCCCGGCCGTGCCGCCGTTGCGCCGTGACGCGCAGGACGTCCGCGGCAGTTCGGCTGGTGCGGGCGGGCCGGGCCTTCGGCACCGGCGTCGGGGCGGCGACGACCAGATCGGCATCGGCCAGGGCGACCTCGACGGCTTCGAGCGCATCCTGGGCGAGCTGCAGACGGCCTATGGGCGCGGCGACCGTGCCACACTCCGTCGCCTAGCGCTGCCCGAGGTGGTGGGCCGGCTGGAGCGCGACCTCGACGAGGATGCGGCGCGCGGCGTTGCCAATCGTATCGACGGGGTGAAGCTGCTGCAGGGCGACCTCGCCGAGGCCTGGCGTGAGGGCCAGGTCGACTATGCCACCGTCGCGATGCGGTTCGAGCTCGTCGACCGTGTCGAGGAGCTGGCGACGGGGCGGGTGGTCGAGGGTGATCCACGCCGGCCGACCGAAGCCACCGAGATCTGGACGTTCCGGCGCGACGATGCCGGTCCCTGGAAGGTGTCGGCCATTCAGCAGGCATAGCGCGAGCCAGCCCTCGGCCCGATTCCGCGACGCCCCTCCACGGGGAATTGTACTCGGGAGACGTATTCGGCTGTTCCATGCTATGGGCCCGGCGACAACGGGCGAATGGGCTGCTAGGCATACGCTAGCAAAGTGATAACAAGACTGGGTGCGGCCCAGTCCAGCATGCTCCGAGCTCGGGACGGGGGACGCCTCATGTGTGGCTTGGCCGGACTATTGTGCACCGATGGGCGGCCCGCGGGCGAGGCAGAGGAAGCCGTCGTCCGCCGGATGTGCGACCTGATTGCCTATCGCGGCCCGGACGATGCCGGAACGATGAGCAGCGGCCCGGCTTGCCTCGGGTCGCGACGGCTGGCGATCCAGGATCTGTCGACGGCCGGCCACATGCCGATGTCGGACGCCGGGGGGCGGTACTGCATCGCCTACAACGGCGAGGTCTACAATTTCCACGAGATCCGAGTCGAGCTGGAGAAGGAGGGCGCCGTCTTCCGCTCGCATTGCGACACCGAGGTGGTCGTCGAGGCCTGGAAGCGTTGGGGGGAGCGCTGCCTGGCGCGGTTCGCCGGCATGTGGGCGATCGCCATCTTCGACCGGCAGACCGGCGAGCTGGTTCTGATCCGCGACCGCCTGGGCGTGAAGCCGCTGTACTGGACCGTCGAGGGCGCGCGGCTGCTGTTCGCTTCCGAGATCAAGGCGCTCGTCCGCCAGCGGTCGCGCAATGCGGTCGACCATCAGAGCCTCGCCGAGTGGTGGCTCTACCGTAATATCGACGCGCTGACGCCGGCGACGCTGATCGAGGGTGTCTCACAGCTGCTGCCCGGTCACATCCTGCGCGCCAGGGGCGACAGGATCGAGATCTCGACCTGGTACAGTCCGATCGAGGACGTGGACGAGGCCGAGTATGCCCGCCATGCGGCCATGCGCCCGGAACAGGTGGTGGCGGAGGTCGAGCGTCAGCTCGACACGTCGATCAGGCTGCGCCTCGTCAGCGACGCGCCGGTCGGCACGCTGCTCTCGGGCGGGCTCGATTCCTGCCTCGTGACCGCCATGTCCAGCCGGCACGCCGATGCGCTCACCGCCTTCCACGTCTCGGTGACGGGCTACGAGCAGCTCGACGAGCGGCGCTTCGCCGAGGCGCTGACCGACCACCACAAGATCCCGCTCGTGCCGCTCAGCCTCGATGCCGGCATGTTCCGCTCCTCGCTCGCCCACGCGGCCTGGCTCGAGGATCTGCCGATCGGGCACGCCAATTCCGTCGCCTACTACCTGATCAGCGAGGTGGCGCGCGATCACGGTGTGAAGGTGCTGCAGTCGGGCGAGGGCGCCGACGAGCTGTTCGGCGGCTATGCCTGGAACTACCGCCGGCGGATGCGGCTGCAGCGTTTGGCGCCAGTGCTGCGGCGGCTGCCCTGGGCGGTGAAGGAGGCGATCTCGCTTTCGGCCTACGCCATGGCCGGGCTGCCGGTGACGTCGCGCCGCTTCCGCGAGCTGCTGCCGCCCACCGTCAGGCTGCTGGACCGCTATGCCCGCGCCGACTGGCAGGAGCAGTGCGCCGCCGCCTATCACTTCGTCCGCAAGCCGGGCGAGCGCGACGTGCTGGGTGCCATGCTGGCCGACCTCGGCGATTTCCTGTCGCCGCTGCTACGCCGGCTCGACCGGATGACGATGGGCGCCTCGGTGGAATGCCGCGAGCCGTTCCTCGACCATCGACTCGTCCGCACCGCCGTCAACCTGCCGCTCGAGTACAAGGTCGGGCGCAGGGCCGACAAATGGGTGCTGAAGCAGATCGCGCGGCGCTACCTGCCGGACAGCCTGATCTGGCGCAAGAAGATGGGCTTCCCGCTGCCGCTCGCCGATCTCATCGCCCCCCTGGCGAACCCGACCTTCCTTGCCGGCGGCTTTTGCGAGACGGAGCTCGGCCTGGGCAGGCGCGGCATCGAGCGGCTGGTGGCGGACTGGCAGCAGTGGACGTTCGGCGCCTTCGGCCTGATCGCGCTCGAGATCTGGGGCAGGCTCTATCTGCGCGCCGAGCAGCCGGAGGCGGTGACCGAGCGGATTCTCCAGGCCTCGGCGGAGCGGGGCAGGGCGGCACGCCGTCCGGCACCTGCCGAGCGGGAGGCAGCACCGGCGGGCTGAGCCTTCCGTGGCTCAGGCCGGCTTGCCGGCGGGAGCATGACGGGGGAATGCGGCTGCTCGGCGGCGCAGCAGGATCTCGGACAGCACGAGGCTGGCGCTGCCCAGGGCGAGCGGCGCCAGGAAGTAGACGAAGCGGAAGACCAGGAGCGCGCCGATCAGATCGGCCTGGGGCAACAGGTACTGCACGACGCTCTCGATCACGCCGAGCCCGCCCGGCACGTGGGTGACGAGGGCCGCGACATTGGCGATGACATAGGCCGAAGCCACCGCCAGGTAGGGCAGGTCGGCGACCGCCAGCAGGGTCTGGTGCAGGCAGGCGGCGACGCAGGCGAAGTTGAGCGGCCCGATCACCAGCTGCGCCACCGCCAGCCGTGGTGGCGGCATGTCCAGCGTCCATGAGCGGAAGCGCAGCGGCGCCCGCGCCAGCGCCGAGAGCGCCAGATAGGCCAAGGGGATCGCCAGGCACGTCGCGCCCAGCGCCAGCACCGCCGGCCGGGCGAGGCCGGTCACCCGCTCCGCCAATGCGGGCTGCAGCAGCAGGGCCGCGGCGCCCAGGACGACGAGGCCGAGGCCGACCGTCATGGCGCAGAACAGGATCAGCTTGGCCACCTCGGCCGCCGACAGGCCCCAGCGGGTGTAGAAGCGATAGCGCACGGCACCGCTGCTGAGCGCCGCGAGGCCGATATTGTGGCCCAGGGAGAGGCTGGTGAACGAGGCCAGCGCCACCTGCCGGTAGGGCAGGGGCCTGCCGACCCAGCGTGTCGCCAGGAAGTCGAAGCCGGTGAGGCAGAAGTAGCTGGTGGCCGCGAAGGCCGCCGCCCCCAGCAGGCGGGCCGCAGGCACGGCGGTGACCGCCGCCCACAGCTCGGCGGGCTCGTAGCGTCCGAGCGTGCGGTAGAGCAGCCAGCCGGCCAGCACCAGCGCCAGCGGCGTCACCACCCAGGGCAGCAAGCGCCGCCAGCCTGGCCGGCTGCCAGCTGCAGCTCGCATCAGGGTATGCGCATGGTGGTTGATTTTCTTTTAAGGCTCATAGCAAGTTAAGCGACCGTTCATCCTGCTGTGAGGGACAAGCCGTCATGGTCCGCCACTTCGCAATCGCCGCCGTCGCAACCTGGCTCTCCTGCGCGCCGGTCTGGGCCGCCGAGCCGGCGCTGCTGATCGGCCAGCCGGAAGCCATCAAGTCGGCGGCCCAGCTCGACCTCGAAGCCATCAAGGGGCTCGGCTCGGTCACCTTCGAGACCTCGACCCCCTGGACCGACGGCAAGGTGGTGTTCGATGCGGTGCCGGGCGACAAGCTGGCCGCACTGCTCGGCAGCGGCACGACGGTGCGGGCCACGGCAATCGACGAGTACAGCGTCGACATCCCGCTGTCGGACTTCACCAGCGGCAAGGCGCACATCGCCTACGCCATGAACGGCGAGGCCCTGCCCGAGGACCAGTTCGGGCCGTTCTGGATCGTCTACCGTTACGATTCCGACCCGCAGCTCGCCGACGAGGCGCACCAGGCACGCTCGATCTGGCAGCTCAAGTCCCTGACGGTCCGCTGACCCTCGCCGAGCGGCCGATCAGGCGGCCAGACGTCCGGGCGGTGGCATGCCGCGCCCGACGATGGCCGTCAGGTCGGCCGCGCTGTCGCTGTGCGCCAGCGTCACGCACTCGCTGCGGAAGCTCTGGCTCCTGAGCAGGTGCAGGGCCAGGATCTCGCTCATGCGAGGGTCGCGCCAGTCGTCGCGCTGCAGCGCCTGCTGGAGTTCGGTCTCGAGCACGAGCTCGGTGGCCAGCACCTCGTCGATGGCATCGTCCTGGCTCGGGGTGGCGACGGATGGGGGCGCATAGAGCGATTCGCGGATGCAGGCGGGGGAGGTGGCGGCGGCGACCAGGCAACGTACGCACATCTCGAACAGCTCGACGCGCTCGGGATAGGTGTGGCTCAACTGCTCCTGCCAGTCCTCGTCCTCGACGGCCACCAGGGCCCGGCCGAGCGCCTCGGCGCTGCGGCTGCTGGCACGGGCGAGGCGAACGAGCTGCTGCGGAGCGGTCGAGTCGGGCATCGCGGTCCTCCTTGCTGCGACGTTGCAACGCCAGACGCAGGTCCGGGTTCCGCACCGTTTCAGGCTGCCGAGGTGCCCACCTCGCGCGCCGCCGGCGCGGATATGAGCCGCGCCGCCCACATGCCGAGCAGCATCGCCGGCACGAAGACGAGCACACCCGGCGAACCGAGGCCGAGCGAGGCGAGCGCCGGCCCGGGACAGAGGCCGCCGAGGCCCCAACCGATGCCGAAGATTCCGGCACCGACGACGAGCCGCGGATCGATGGCGGTTCTGGCCGGCAACTGGAAGGACGAGGCGAGAACGGGCCGACCGCGGCGAAAGGCGAGACGGTAGCCGACAAACGCGACCGAGACCGCACCCGCCATGACGAAGGCCAGCGACGGATCCCAATTGCCCAGCGGGTCGAGGAATCCGAGCACCCTGGCCGGATCGGCCATGCCGGAGACGACGAGCCCGACGCCGAACAGCAGGCCGAGCAGGAAATCGACCAGCAGGCTCACGGTCCTCGGCTCCCGAGCAGGTGGCGGGCAACGAAGACGGTGGCCAGCGCCGCCGCCATGAAGACGGTGGTGGCAACGAGCGATCGCGCCGACAACCGCGCCAGCCCGCAGACGCCGTGGCCGCTGGTGCAGCCGTTTCCCCAGGCACTGCCGAAGCCGACGAGCAGCCCGGCCAGCGCCATCAGCGGAAGATTCTCCGAGACGTGCTGGCGGACGGCATCGCCGGTTGCGGCCCAGGTGACCAGCGGCGCTGCGACGAGCCCCAGGACGAAGGCGAGGCGGGGGGCAATCCCCTCGGCGCTCCAGGGCGGCAGCAGCCGCGCGAGCATGCTGCTGATGCCGGCGATTCGACCCTCGAGGGCCATCAGCAGGGCGGCGGAGAGGCCGATCAGGCCGCCGCCGAGCAGCGCGGACAGGGGCGTGAACTCGCTCATGACGGCTCGCAGAACAGCTCGTGCAGGGTGGTGATCAGGCGGACGACACGCGGATCGGCCAGGCGATAGCGCACAGACTTGCCTTCCTTGCGGCCGGCGACGAGGCCGGCCTCGCGCAGCTCGGCCAATTGCTGCGACAGACCGGGCTGCCGGATGCCCAGCATCTCCTCGAGCTCGCGCACCGAGCGCTCGCCGTCGACCAGCGAGCAGGCCAGCAGCAGCCGCTGCGGATTGGCCAGCTTCTTCAGGAAGTCCGAGGCCTCGCCGACCCGCGCCTGCATGACGGCGAGCGGCGGTGCGTCCATCGTGGCCATTGGCATCAGTCCCAGGCGGCACCTTCGAGGAGGTCGAGCGGGATCTTCAGATAGCGCCTGCCGTTGGCCTCGGGCTCCGGCAGCCGGCCGCCGTTCATGTTGATCTGCAGGGCCTGCAGGATGAGCTTGGGCATCGGCAGCGTGCGGTCGCGCGCCTCGCGCAGCGCGACGTACTCGGCCTCGGTCCCGGCCTTCACCAAGTGGATGTTCCGGGCCTTCTGCTCGCCGACCGTGCTCTCCCAGCGCGGCTCGCGGCCACCGGGCTGGTAGTCGTGGCCGGTGAACAGCCGGGTGTCGTCCGGCAGCGCCAGGATCGCCTGGATCGAGCGCCAGAGGGCGGCGGCGCTGCCGCCGGGAAAGTCGGCCCGGGCCGTGCCTCCGTCGGGCATGAACAGCGTGTCGTGGACGAACGCGGCGTCACCGATCACGTAGGTGATCGAGGCCAGCGTGTGGCCCGGCGAGAACATGACGGAAGCCTCGAGCTCGCCGATACGGAAACGCTCGCCATCGGCGAAGAGCTTGCCCCATTGCGAGCCGTCGGCCGGAAAGCCGGGCCAGTTGTAGAAGCCGCGCCAGAGCTTCTGGACCTCGACCACCTTCTCACCGATCGCCGTCGGCGCGCCGGTCCTGCCCTTCAGATAGCGGGCTGCCGAGAAATGGTCGGCATGGGGATGGGTATCCAGGATCCAGGCGACCTTCAGGCCTTCGCTCTCGACATGGGCGAGGATGGCATCGGCATTGCGTGTCGCCGTGCAACCCGACCGCTCGTCATAGTCGAGGACGGGATCGACGATGGCACACTGCCCGCTCGCCGGATCGGCGACGACATATTGAATCGAGAAGGTGCGCGGATCGTAGAATCCCGTGACCGTGGGGCTTCGCATGCGACACCTCGGTTCAATGCTGCCGAGCCTTCATCGGGCAGGTCGACAGGCCCAGAAGCTTGTAGGCGCCGCAACTGCCGAGCAAGCCGGACGCCACGAGCGGGATGCCGATCAGGCCGAACCAGCGCGCACCGCTGTCGAGAAGGACCAGCAGCGACAGCAGCACCAAGCCAATGACGATCCGCAGCGTCCGATCGATGCCGCCGACATTCTTGCACATGACTCTCTCCTCGGGTGCGGTCGCGCCGCATGACCTATCAGATAGTCATGATTAGAAAAAATTGCAAGCAATAATTTGCAACTGAATGGCGGCTACCGCCCTGCGCGCTCGCCGACAAACGGGTTGTCCCGCCGCTCGTCGCCGAAGGTCGAGCCCGGTCCGTGCCCACAGATGAAGGCGATGTCGTCGCCGAGCGGGAACAGCTTGCCGCGTATGGCTGCGAGCAGGGCCTCGGTATCGCCATAGGCGAAATCGGTCCGGCCGACCGAGCCGCGGAAGAGCACGTCACCCACCAGGGCGAAGCGGGCCGAAGCGTCGACCAGCACCACGCTACCGGGCGTATGGCCGGGGCAGTGCAGCACGTCGAACCGCCGCCCCGCCGCCTCGACGACATCGCCCTCCTTCAGCCAGCGGCCGGGCAGGACATTGCGCACACCGGCGATGCCGTAGGCGCGGCCCTGCTCCTGCAGCCCGTCGAGCAGGAACCGGTCCCGCTCGTCCGGTCCCTCGATGCCGACGCCCAGCTCCTCGGCCAAGCCGGCGGCGCCGCCGGCATGGTCGATATGGCCGTGGGTCAGCAGGATCTTCTCGACGGTCACGCCGAGCTTGCCGATCGCCGCCAGGATGCGCGGCACGTCCCCGCCCGGATCGACCACCGCAGCCTGCTTGGTGCGATCGTCCCAGACGATCGAGCAGTTCTGCTGGAAGGGGGTGACCGGAACGATGGCGGCGCGCAGGGCCGTCATGCCGCCGCCAGTTCCTCGAGCGAGCTCTCGATGATGTCCAGGCCCTCGTCGACGATGGCGTCGGAAGCGGTGAGCGGCACGAGGATGCGGATGACGTTGGCGCCGGTGCCGCAGGAGAGCAGGATCAGGCCCTTCTCGCGCACCTTGTCGGTCAGCGCCTTGGTGAGCTGCGGATGGGGCTCGCGGCTCATCCGGTCCTTGACCAGCTCCATCGCCACCATGGCACCGAGGCCGCGCACCTCGCCGATGAACGGCATGTCGTTGCGGCGCTGCATCGTGGTCAGCCGGTCGGTGATGCGCTTGCCCATCTCGTCGGCGCGCTCGAGCAGCCGCTCCTCCTCGATGACGTCGAGCACGGCGTTGGCGGCGGCACAGGCGATCGGGTTGCCGGCATAGGTGCCGCCGAGCCCGCCCGGCGCCACGGTGTCCATGATAGCGGCCTTGCCGATCACCGCCGAAAGCGGGAAGCCGCCGGCCAGGCTCTTGGCACAGGTGATCAGATCGGGAACGACGCTGGCATGCTCGATGGCGAACCACTTGCCGGTGCGCGCCATGCCGGCCTGGATCTCGTCGCTGATCAGCAGGATGCCGTGGCGGTCGCAGACCGCGCGCAGCTCCTTCAGGAACGCCGCGGGCGCCACATTGAAGCCGCCTTCGCCCTGCACCGGCTCGACGATGATGGCGGCCACCCGCTCGGGCTCGATGTCGGCCTTCAGCAGGTCGGCCAGCGCCGCCAGCGCGCGCTCGACGCCGACGCCGTGGTACTCGTGCGGGAAGGGCAGGTGGTAGACCTCGCCGGGGAACGGCCCGAAACCGACCTTGTAGGGCACGACCTTGCCGGTCAGCGCCATGGTCATCATCGTGCGGCCGTGGAAGGCGCCGCTGAAGGCGACGATGCCCGGCCGCTTGGTGGCGGCGCGCGCGATCTTGACGGCGTTCTCGACCGCCTCGGCGCCGGTGGAGAAGAAGATCGTCTTCTTGGGCTCGTCGCCCGGAGCCAGGACGTTGAGCCGCTCGGCGAGGCGTATGTAGGGCTCGTAGGGCATCACCTGGAAGCAGGTGTGGCTGAATCGCTGCGCCTGCTCGGCCACGGCGGCCATCACCTTGGGGTGGCCGTGGCCGGTATTCAGCACGGCGATGCCGCCGGCGAAATCGACATAGCGCTTGCCCTCGACGTCCCAGACCTCGGCGTTGACGGCGCGCTGGGCATAGACCTGGGTGGCGTTGGCGATACCGCGCGGCACCGCCGCCTCGCGCCGGCTCTGGAGGTCGGAATTGCTCGACATGTCATTTTGGCCCCGAAAGGCACGACGGCGATATTGCCTGATGTCGTGCCGGAGATTTGGCGTGCATGTAGCTCCGAGGGCGGGGTGGCGGCAACCCCCGGGACGCTTGACCGCAGGCCGCCGCCGGGGCGTCCTGCGCCTTCGAGCGCAGGGAGAAGGAAGACATGAGCCCCAGGATCGCGACCCTCGATGCCGGCCTCTACCGGATTCCGCTGACGCCGCCGCTCAGCGACAGCACGCACGGCCTGATCACGGCGTTCGAGCTGGTCACCGTCCGCCTGCGCGACAGCGACGGTGCGGAAGGCGTGGGCTACACCTACACGGTCGGCCGCAACGGCACGGCGGCGCATGCGGTGCTGGCGCGCGATCTACCCGAGGTGGTGCTCGGCGAGGAGGCCGACCGGATCGAGGCCATCTGGCACAGGGTCTGGTGGGCACAGCACTATGGCGGCCGGGGCGGCCCCACCGTGCTGGCACAATCGGCGCTCGACATCGCCTTGTGGGACCTGAAGGCGCGGCGCCTGGAGCAGCCGCTGTGGCGGCTGCTGGGCGGGTTCGACCCGGCCGTGCCCTGCTACGCCGGCGGCGTCGATCTCGAGCTGTCGCTGGACGATCTGCTGCGCCAGACCGACGGCAACCTCGCCAAGGGCTTCCGCGCCATCAAGATGAAGGTCGGCCGGCCGAAGCTCGCCGAGGACGTGGCCCGGATCGCCGCCATGCGCGAGCATCTGGGCGACGGTTTCCCGCTGATGGTCGACGCCAACATGCGCTGGAGCGTCGACGAGGCCGTGCGCGCTGCCCGAGCCTTCCAGCCCTTCGGCTTGGTCTGGCTGGAGGAGCCGATCGTGCCGGACGACGTCCTGGGCCACGCACGGGTGGTGCGCGACGGCGGCATGCCGATCGCCACCGGCGAGAACCTGCGGACCTTGTGGGACTTCACGCAGCTCATCGCTGCCGGTGGCGTCACCTTTCCCGAGCCCGACGTCACCAATTGCGGCGGCATCACCTCCTTCATGAAGATCGCGGGGCTGGCGGAGGCGTTCAACCTGCCGGTGACCTCGCACGGCGCCCACGACGTCACCGTGCACCTGCTGGCCGCCTGCCCCAACCGCAGCTACCTCGAGGCGCACGGCTTCGGCCTCGATGCCTATATCGAGTATCCGCTCCGGCTGGTCGACGGCCAGGCCGTGACGCCGGAGCGCGCCGGCCACGGGATCGTGTTCGACTGGGAACGCCTCGGACAGCTGTCGTCGGGCTGACCTTGGCGGCCGCTCCGCTACAGTACCCGCCCGGGGCGGGAGGGCAGATGCGTCGACTGATCCTCGCTGTGGCGATGACGTGCTGGATCGCGGCTCCGGCCGCGGCCGAGCAGGTCGACCTCGAGCTGGTGCTGCTGGCCGATGCCTCGGGCTCGATCGACGAGGACGAGATCCGCTTCCAGCGCGACAACTATGCGGCGGCCCTGGCGCATCCCGAGATCCTGAACGCCATTCGCGTCGGCGGCTATCTGGGCAGGATCGCCGTCAGCTTCGTCGAATGGGGCGACGTCTTCCACCAGGACGTGGTGGTGCCGTGGATGGTGATCGACGGGCCGGAGAGTGCCGCCGCCTTCGGCGCCGCCCTGGCGGCGGCACCCCGCCGTGCCTTCGGCGGCAATGCCATCGGCCAAGCCCTGTCCTTCGCGACCGGCCACATCGAGCACAACGATCTCGACGGCGAGCGCAAGGTCGTCGACGTCTCGGCGGACAGCGCCGCCAATTTCAGCGGCATGTCGATCGCCGAGGGAAGGGCCGAGGCGCTGAAGGCCGGCATCACCATCAATGGCCTGGCGATCGCCTGCCGGCATTGCAGCGGCCGACCGATAGCCTACGACCTCGAGGCCAGCTTCGAGCGGCAGATCATCGGCGGGCCGGGCAGCTTCGTGGTCTCGGCAGAGTCTCGCGAGCGGTTCGCCGAGGCGGTGCGCCGCAAGCTGCTGCTGGAGATCGCCTTCGCCGACGGGGATTGAGCTGCCTGCGCGACGATCGCGGCTCGCCGCTCAGGACGCTTCGTCGCCGGGTGGCGGTCGCCGGGGTTTTTGCAGGGCATAGTGCCCGCCCGCGGCCCTGCCGACGGTGCCCCGCAGCATCAACCGGATCAGGGCCGTTCGGGCGGAGGGCGGGGCGATGCCCGCGAGGCGTGCGATCTCGCCGACCGATCGGCTCCGCCCGGGGGTGGCGGCCTCGAGGCGGCGGATCAGGCTGAGCACGGCAGCATCGTTCGGCCGGTCCGGCATTTCGACCCCGCGGGATGACGCGCGGGCAGAATAGCCGTCGCCTTTCGAGGCTGGACGGGGCTTCGCGCCGCCGGCATACCGCCGTAGGCTCGGGGGGTTGACCATGACGATTCTCAACCGGATCACGGCCTTGCGCTATGCCGCGCCGATCGAGGTGCCGGTCGTGTCGTCGTTCGCTCGGATGACCGAGCGGCCGGCGCTGCTCCTGCGTGTCGAGGACAGGGACGGCGCCTTCGGCTGGGGAGAGGTGTGGTGCAACTTCCCGAGCTGCGGCGCCGCGCATCGCCAGAGCCTGCTGGCGGACGTCATCGGTCCCTGGGCCATCGGCCGTGACGTCGCCGAGCCGGAGACCTTCTGGGAACGGGCCACCGCCGCCTTCCGCGTCATGGCGATCCAGTCGGGCGAATACGGGCCGGTGGCGCAGGTGCTGGCGGGGCTCGACTGCGCCTTGTGGGACATGCGGGCGCGGCGCGAGGGCCGCTCACTGGCGGCGATCATCGGCGAGGCCGGCCCGAGGCCGGTCCCGGCCTACGCCAGCGGGATCAACCCGGCGGGTGCGGAGGAGACCGTCGAGCGGGCGCGTGCAACGGGCTTTCGCACCTTCAAGCTCAAGACCGGCTTCGAGGGCGACATGGAGCGCATCGGGCGTGTGCGTGCCGGCATGCTCGAGGGCGAGCGGCTGATGATCGACTACAATCAGGCGCTCGACCTCGAGACAGCGCGCTCGACCCTGCCCCGGCTCGGGGCCTTCGACCTGGTCTGGATAGAGGAGCCGATCGCCGCCGACCATGGCGCCGCCGACTTCGCGTCGCTCGCCGGCTGCGCGCCGGCGCCGCTGGCCGGCGGCGAGAACGTCGTCGGGGAAAGCCGGTTCGCAGCCCTGATCGAAGCGGGTGCGCTGGGATTCGTCCAGCCGGACATCGGCAAATGGGGTGGGATCAGCGGTTGTCGGCGGGTCGCCATACGCGCCATGGAACAGGGTGCCTGTTATTGTCCACACTGGCTGGGGGGCGGCGTCGGATTGCTGGCCTCGTCACATCTGCTGGCCGGGCTCGGCGGCGACGGGCTGCTCGAGGTCGACGTCAATCCCAATCCGCTGCGTGACCGCATGGTCCCGGGGCTCTCGCCGGGCGAGGGCGGCCTTGTGCTGCTGCCGCAAGGCGATGGGCTGGGTCGCGAGCCGGAGATCGAGGACTGTGGAGCCTGGCTGGCGGCGCGCGTGGAGGTCGCCTGAACCACACGGATCGAATTCTCGACATGCTTGGATGTGCGCCTTGATCATGTAAATCTCCGGTTGAGCAAACCGGCGTACCGGCGGCAACGCATCCGGTTCCGCGGGCCCCGACGGTCAACACCGTGCTCCTCGCCGACCTGCGGGCGAGGCCCGGGCCGACCTCGGCCTTGGCGGGCTGCACTTGACGTCGCGCGCGCGAGCGTGATTGAGCCGGCGGCAACCGATCCCGTCGAGCGAGCGCGTGACGCATGTCCGAAGACATCTACAAGGGGCTGACCCAGCTCGGCGGCCATGTCGAGCCGCCTTCCGGGCCGGACACCGCCAGGCTGGAGACCGTGCCCAATCCGCATCCCGGCCTGCGCTACCTGGTGCGGTTCGCCTGTCCCGAGTTCACCTCGCTCTGCCCGGTGACCGGCCAGCCCGACTTCGCGCACCTGGTTATCGACTACGTGCCCGACCGGCTGTTGATCGAGAGCAAGTCGCTGAAGCTCTATCTCGGATCCTATCGCAACCATCCCGGCTTTCACGAGGCATGCACCGTGGAGATCGCGCGGCGGCTCGAGCAGGAGCTCCGTCCCGTATGGTTGCGCATCGGTGGCTACTGGTATCCGCGTGGCGGGATCCCCATCGACGTGTTCTATCAGTCGGCGAGCCCACCGGCCGGGCTGTGGCTGCCCGAGCAGGGTGTGCCGCCCTATCGCGGGCGAGGGTGAGCCGGATCCTAACCGGTTGTTCATCGTGCTGCGATAGTGTCGAGCCAGAGGCGGATGCTGCGCATTGGTCATATGTGGCGAGAATTGCTGAGCGCCGATCCATTGACGATGTCGTGCGGCGTCGAAGGTGCCGGCGCGGCGGTAGCAATGAAGCATTCGGAGTCGCCGTTGCAATCGGACGCAGCGGACGGGCCCGATCCGTCTCTCGGGGTGGAATCCGTCCTGGCCGCCCTGGACCGATTGCCCGGGTCGGTCCCTCGGCATATCCTCGCTCCGGGCGGCTGGGTGGTACCGGTCCTCGGGGCCGGGCCGCGGCCGCGGGTCGGAAACGGTGCGGCGTGCGACGGTGGCCCGGCTGGCTCGGGCCAGCACCTCCAGGTCCATCCGGCGGACCGCGCGGTGTGGCTGGCGGCGCTGCGTCGATCGGCGGAGCAGATGGTCCCGTTGCGTTGCGATGTGCGGTGCCGCGTGGGCGACGGAGCCTGGGCCTGGACGAGGGCGCAGGCGTCCCCGCGGCTGCTGAGCGACGGCAGCGTCGTCTGGAGCGGTCTGGCGGTCGAGATCAACGATCTCAAGCGTGCGGAGGCGTTGACGCAGGAGCGGGAGGACCAGCTGCGCGCCTTCGCCGAATCGGCGTCCGACTGGTTCTGGCAGACCGACGCGGCGCATCGCTTCACCATGTTCACGCAGCGCTTCTTCAGCGTGACGGGCCTATCGGCCGACGCCGTGCTGGGGCGGACGGGCTGGGAGATCAGCGTCGACCATCCGCTCGCCGACGATTGGAAACACCATCGCGAGGTGCTCGCCGCCCGGGAGCCGTTCCGGGATTTCACCGTGGCCTTCGGGTCGGCGCAGGGCATCGTGAGGCTGGCGCGGGTCAGCGGCGTGCCCTGTGTCGACGAAGCGGGTGAATTCCTCGGTTATCGCGGCACCGGTCGCGACGTCACGGAGGAGGTGGAGTTCGAGAAGCGCCTGCGCCAGCAGCAGGCCCTGCTCGGGACGGTGCTCGCCCACCTGCCCGTCGTGCTGTTCGCCCTCGACCCGGACCTGCGTTTCACGCTCTGCGCCGGGCACGGCCTCGCCGAGATCGGTCATAAGCCCGGTGCCAATGTCGGAATGACACTGGAGCAGGCCTATCCCGACCTGCCGGAGCTGGCGGCCGCTGCCCGCCGCGCGCTCGACGGGAGCGATGTGCACCTCGAGCACGAGATCGCGGGCCGCGTGATCAGCAGTGATCTCGTGCCGGTGCCGGACTCGACGGGCCGTGTGGTCGCCGTCGTCGGCATGGCCCGCGACATGACGCGCGAGCGCGCCCAGTCGCGGGCGGTCGAGGCGAGCGAGGCGCGCTTCCGCTCCCTGGTCACCAACCTGCGCAACATCGTCTTCTGCCACGGCGTCAGCGGCGACGGCCCGCACGGCTACGACCAGCATGGCGTCATGGTCTACGGTGTCGACGCGGCGAGGATCACCGGCGCCGTCGATGCCGGCGGTCGATCGGCGCTCGATGCCTGGTACCGATCGATCCATCCCGAGGACCGCGCGGCCTACCTGGAAGCGGAGCAGCGACGCAAGACGCTGGGCGAGCCGTTCACGCTGGAGTTCCGCATCCAGCACCCCGCCACCGGCGAGCTTCGCTGGCTGCGCGAAACCGCGTGGCGGGTCGACCTGCCCGAGCGCGAGGCGTCGCCGAGCTATCTCGACAGCTACATCATCGATCTCACCGAGCGACGCCGGATCGAGGCCGCGGCCCAGGAGAGCGAGGAACGCTATCGCCGCCTCATCGAGAACGTGCCGATCCCGATCATGCAGCACAGCGACTGGCGATGCACGCTGGTCAATCCCGCCATGGTCGAGCTCCTGGGGGCCTCGGCCCCCGACGAGCTGATCGGCAGCGATCCGACCCTGGTCGTGGGTTCGGAGAGCCGCGGCATGGCGATCGAGCGGACCCGCGCGCTCTATGCCGGCGGCGGCAGCCTGCCTCCCTGGGAGTACACGCTGGTGCGCCGCGACGGCGCCCAGCGCATCGTCGAGGCGCGGGCCAGCACGTTCCGGCAGGCGGGAAAGTGGGTCGTGCAGGTGGCGATGACCGACGTCACCGAGCGCAAGCGCGTCGAGACGGCGATGCGCCACCTCGCGCAGCACGATCCGCTGACCGGGCTGCCCAACCGCGCCCTCCTGCTCGACCGCCTGGAGCAGGCCATGGTCCAGGCGAGGCGCGACCGGCAGGGGCTGGCCCTCATGCTCGTCGACCTCGACGGCTTCAAGGCCGTCAATGACGGCCTGGGCCACGCCGCCGGCGATGCGCTGCTGTGCCGGGTCGCCGACAGGGCCGGCGGGATCCTGCGCGCGTCCGACACTTTCGCGCGCATCGGTGGCGACGAGTTCGCGATCCTGCAGCCCAGGCTGCATTCGGCCATGGGTGCGACCACGCTGGCCGGCAAGATCGTCGAGGCCATGGCCGTGCCGTTCCCGCTCGATGGCGAGGAGGCGCAGATCGGCGTCAGCATCGGCATCGCGC
Organism: Geminicoccus sp.; assembly: GCA_035326425.1. Classification (GTDB taxonomy): domain Bacteria; phylum Pseudomonadota; class Alphaproteobacteria; order Geminicoccales; family Geminicoccaceae; genus CALKJU01. The sequence continues at coordinate 18,370 of DAOLFG010000025.1, forward strand.
TGCTCGACGAGGAGGTCGACGCGGAGACCCTGATGCGGCGTGCCGACATGGCGCTCTATCGCGCCAAGAGCGCCGGCAAGGGCCGCTACGCCTTCCACGAGCCGGGCATGAACGCCACGGCCCGGCTGACGAGACAGGTCGAGTCCGAGCTGCGCGCGACCATCGCCTCCGACGGCTTTCGGCTGCTCTACCAGCCGAGAGTCTCGCTGCTCGACGGGCGGCTCGTCGGCTTCGAGGCGCTGCTGCGCTGGCCGCGCCGGGAAGGCGGCATGCTGGCGGCCGAGAGCTTCGTGCCGATGGCCGAGAGCGCCGGGCTGATCCGCCCGCTCGGCTCCTGGCTGTTGCGGGCGGTCTGCGGCCAGGCCGCGCGCTGGCGCGCCAGCGGTCGTGCCCTGCCGATCGCCGTCGATGTCGCCGCGTCGCAGCTGCGGGCCGACGGCTTCGTCGACGAGCTGCGATCGGAGATGTCGGCCGTCGGCCTGACCGGTGACGCACTGCTGCTGCAGTTGCGCGAGACGTGGGCGGCCGAGCCCATGCCGGCCGCCGTCCAGGAGACCATGAGCCGCATTCGGGAGCTGGGGGTCGAGATCGTTCTCGACGAGTTCGGCAAGGCACCCCTGGCGCTCGAGAGGCTGAGCCGCCTGCCGGCCGATCGTGTCAAGCTCGACCGCCACCTCGTGGCGCGGCTCGGCATGGACGGCGCGGCGGACGCCGTGCTCCCGGCCACGATCGCCGCGGCACGCGGGCTCGGGCTCGGGGTCATGGCCACCGCGGTCGAGACGGCGGCACAGGCCTCGTTCCTGGCTTCATGCGGATGCGAGAGCGCCCAGGGCCTTCTCTTCGGGCCGCCGCTGCCGGCCGAGGCGCTGGAGTCGGCAATGGTCCGAGCCGGCAGTTGACAAAGACCACGGCCGGACGATCCACTCCGGACATGCAGCTCACCCTCGTCATCGGCAGCCGCAACATCTCGTCCTGGTCGCTGAGGCCATGGATGGCGCTTCGCCAGGGCGGCGTGCCGTTCGAGGAAGTCGTGGTGGCCCTGCGCCGGCCGGATACGGCACGGATCCTGGCGCGATGGTCGCCCTCGGCCAAGGTGCCCGTGCTGCTGATCGACGGCCGGCCGATCTGGGATTCGCTGGCCATCTGCGAGCTTGCGGCCGAGCTGGCGCCCGACCTCTGGCCCGCCGACCCGATCGCGAGGGCGCATGCCCGGTCGGTATCGAGCGAGATGCACAGCGGCTTCATGCCCCTCCGCCGCTTCCTGCCGATGGATTTCATCGCCCGATTCGCCGCCCCCGGCCGGCTCCTGCGCGACGTGGCGAAGGATATCGCGCGCATCGAGGCGATCTGGATCGACTGCCGCGAGCGCCATGCCGACGATGGTCCGTTCCTGTTCGGCAAGTTCGGGGTGGCGGACGCCATGTTCGCGCCCGTCGTGTCGCGCTTTCTCACCTACGGCATCGAGCTGGGCGAGATCGCCACCTCCTACATGACGGTGGTCCGGTCGCTGCCGGCCTGGGAGGAGTGGTCGGCCGCGGCAGCGCTCGATGAAGAGCAGGGCCCGGCGCCGGCTGCCGTCGCGGCTTGGTCGGCTGCGCTGAGCCAGACGCCGGCGCAGGCCTTCGCCCGCGATGATCGGGCTGCGTCCGCAGCCGCCGCGCCGCATCTCGTCGTCGACGGCCCGCCGGTGCCGGGAGGGGCTCCAGCGAGCCCGGCCGGGCAGCCGCTTTCCCGGCCGCGCTCGTCGCGGCCGAGCGAGATCAAGCCCATAGGGGACGGAATTCATCGACGACGTTGAGATAGACGTCACGCTTGAACGGTACTGCCAGCTCGGCGAGCTGTCTCGGATCCTGCCAGCGCCACGCCCGGAACTCCGGATCCTCGAGATCGATGCGGATGTCGGAATCCTCGCCGTCGAAGCGGAAGGCCAGCCACTTCTGCGTCTGGCCGCGATAGCGCCCTCCCCACATGCGACGCGCCAGAGCCGGCGGCAGGTCGTATGCCTGCCAGAGCCGGCTCGATGCCAGGAACGTCGCACGATCCGTGCCGATCTCCTCGCGCATCTCCCGCAGGCCGGCGGCCACGGGATCCTCGCCCTCGTCTATGCCGCCCTGCGGCAGCTGCCAGGCGCTGCCCTTGGTGTCGGCCCGCTGGCCGACGAACACCAGCTTGGCGGAATTGAGCAGGAAGATGCCGGCGCAGCGCCGATAGCCTGGATGGGGCTGCTCGGAAATGTCGACGCTTCTCATGGCCGCGTGCCTTCCACAGATCCCGTCTCTCGGGGCATGTCGCCGAGCCGTGCCAGCCGGACGCTGGTGCCGTCGAGCGATGCGGACCATGCGGCGATCCGTGCCAGGCTGACGGGGTGGGGTCTGACGAAGGCCAGGACGTATCCGGCACGCCGGGCGCTCTCCTCCGTTCCGCGCAATGCCCTGTCGATCGCGTCCGGCTGTGGATCACGGTCGAGCGGGCCCAGGGCGGACCGATAGCGCGCGCCGGCTGCGGCGGCCGCGTTCCCGAGATGATCGCCGTCCAGCTCCACCATCATCAGGCCTTCGGCCGCCATGCGCGCGATGACGGGAGAGAGCGATTGCGGTGCCGTGGCGAAAACGCCCGCCGACAGCAGCAGCCCGCTGGCACGGTCCGCGCGCTCCATCACCCATTCCAGCACCCGGGTGTTGGCATCGGGGTCGCCGGCGAGGCGGATCATCTGCGGCCCGAGATGGGCGCGCGCCGGGTCGGCTGGCTCGACCGGCAGCTCGACGAGGACGTCGTGCCCGGCATCTCGCGCCTCGCGTTGCCATTCTACCGTGCGGTCGGCGTAGGGAGAAAAGGCCAGGGCGATCTCGGGCGGCAGCCCAACCGCTGCCCGCGTCGCGGCCTCGGCGAGGCCGAGGCCGACGACGAGGATGGTGATCGACGGTGCCACCCTGGCGGCGATCGCCGCTTGCGGCGCCGACACAGCCGGAACCGCATGTTCTCCGGCTGTCGCATCGGCTATGCGGGCGATGACCGGTGGCGGATGAAGATAGGTGAGGGGAACGGAAACGCCACGAGCGACGCCTGCTCCGACGGCGGCGGCTGCCAGGACGACAAGGCCGATCCCCAGGAGCGCCGGCAGCCTCCAGGAAGGCCGGCTGGTCATCCGGCCGGACGTCGCAGGCTGCTCAGCCGGGGGTTCCGCGCCCCTCGTAGAGGGCGATGCCCCGCAGCAGGTCGACGGCGCGCGCCAGCTGGTAGTCGCTGGCATCCACCGTCTCGCCGCCGCTCGCCTCGGAGCCGCCGCCCGCCTGATCGTTGTCGAGGCGGCCCCTGAGATCGGCCTCGCGCCTGCCGGCCGTATCGTCCAGAAGCTGCACGTTGGCCTGGTGCACCTCGATATCCGGCGTGATGCCCTTGGCCTGGATCGAGGTGCCGGCCGGCGTGTAGTAGCGCGCGGTGGTCAGCCGGATGGCGCCCTGGCCGGAGATCGGCATGATCGTCTGGACCGAGCCCTTGCCGAACGACTGTGTTCCCATGACGATCGCCCGGCGATGGTCCTGCAGGGCACCGGCGACGATTTCCGAGGCCGAGGCCGAGCCACCGTTGATCAGCACCACGATCGGCAGGTTGTCGACGAGATCGCCGGGACGCGCGTTGAAGCGCTGGATGCTGTCCGACCGGCGGCCGCGCGTCGAGACGATCTCGCCCTTGTCGAGGAACGCGTCGGCCACGGCCACCGCCTGGTCGAGGAGCCCGCCCGGATTGTTGCGCAGATCGAGCACGAGCCCGCGCAGCTTGCCGTTCTGCGCTTTCAGCTCGTCGATCTTGTCGCGCAGCGCGCTGCTGGTCTGCTCGTTGAAGGTGGTCAGCCTGATGTAGCCGACGTCACCCTCGAGGTGCGCACGCACCGGCGAGATCTTGATGACGGCACGCGCGAGCGAGACCTCGATCGGCTCCTCGTTGCCCTGCCGCATCAGGCGCAGCGCGATCTTGGAGTCGACCGGTCCGCGCATTCGTTCGACGGCCTCGCTCAGGGTCAGCCCCATCACCGGCTCGCCATCGATGTGGGTGATCAGGTCACCGGCCTCGATGCCGGCGCGGAAGGCCGGCGTGTCGTCGATGGGCGAGACGACCTTGACGAGGCCGTTCTCCATGGTGACCTCGATGCCGAGCCCGCCGAATTCGCCACGGGTCTGAACCTGCATGTCACGGTATTTCTCGGCATCGAGATAGCTCGAATGCGGATCGAGCGATGCCAGCATACCGTTGATCGCGGTCTCGATCAGCGTCTGGTCGCCCACCTCCTCGACATACTCGGCGCGGACGCGCTCGAACACGTCGCCGAACAGCTTCAGCGACCGGAAGGTGTCGGAGGGCGCCGACTGGGCCCCAGGCCCGACACCGGGCACCAGGACAGCACCGGCGACCATGCCCACCAGCATCGCCGCCGTGGTCTTCAGCAACGTCGTGCGCATCAACCACGGACCTTGTCTTCACGTGCCGCGAGCCACGGCAACGGGTTTATCGGGCGACCGTTGTGGCGCAATTCGAGATAGAGGCGCGCTGGCTCCGCCTCGCTCCCGTCGATTGAGCCGACGATCTGTCCTGCAACTACAACGTCCCCCACGCGCACATCAAGGCGCGCCGCACCGGCCAGCAACGAATGATATTCGTCCCCATGGTCGACGATCAAGAGGAGGCCAAAGCCGAGGAAGGGGCCGGCGAACACGACGTTGCCGCCGCGCGGCGCCCGCACCGGCTGCGTCAGGTCGCTGACGAAGGTCAATCCCCTGTCGCGCGGACCATTGCCCTCGTCGCCGAAGGCACCGGAGATGCCGCCGGCGATGGGCCAGCCCTTGGTGACGACCGGATCGCTCGGCACGTCCGACGGCAGCGTCCCGACCTCCGCCTCCGGAGCGAGCAGCGCGAGATCCTCCAGCTCGTCGGCATGAGCCGGATCACCGTCCGCTGCGGAAGGCTGCGCTGGACCGGCAGCGGGCGCAGGAGGCTCGGGATCGGTCGACGACCAGGCGACGGCCGGATCCGGATCGGCCGACAACGGATTTCCCGCTGGCGGCGGCGGGTCGGACGCCGACGGCGGCTCGGCGGCTGCTTCCGGTATCCGGCTCAGTGCCGTCTCCGCCTCGATGAGGCTCGCCTGCAGGCCGGCCTGTCGCCCGGACAGGTGAGCCCTGGCCTGTCGCAACAGCGCGGATTGCCGGCCCGAGGCCTGCGCGAGCAGGTCCAGCTGCCGGGCCATCGCCAGGCTGGCAGCCGCTTCGGCGTTCCGAGAACGCAGCGTGGCTGCAGCACCTGCGAGCGCAGTCTTGAATCGCGGAACGTCTCGTTCACCGATGCCGTCGTGCCGCGACTCGCGGACGACCCTTGCGATTGCAGCGGCGAGGACCTTTGCACCTTCGTCGCGCTCGGCCGCAGTGACCCTTGCCGCGTGCGCGATCAGGGGACGAGCCCCCTCGAGCGCCGAATTCGCTCGCTCGAGCCGCTCGAGCTCGCGGTCGCCGGCCTCGGCCAGGCCTTCGACCCCGGCTTTCAACGCCGTGATCCTCGTCTGGAGGGCCACTGGCGAAGGCGGCTCCGAAGCCAGCGACTGATCGGCATGTCCCGTGAGAAACAGGCAAGCCACGGCAGCATGGACAGACATGGCTCTCGCCCGCCGCTCGCGCCTCGCCCGATCGCCGATCATCCTCTCCGCGCCGTCGATCAATACCACCTGCCAAGCTAAACCGCGGCCGGGCGCTATTCGATCCCATCAAAGCCTCGGCTCACCCCGAGGTACAGCAAAATCGTCATTCGTGCCGCGGGCGCCGTCGCTGGGCAGGGCCGCGCCGGCCTCTAGCTCGATGCCGGCATCAGGGCGATGTCGAGATCCGGCGGAAAATAGAGCGTGACGCCGGAAGCGAAGGTCATGAAGGCATGGCCGGAGACATCATGACCCGCGGCGCTGGCGAAGGCGTCGGCGGCACCTTCCGCCACCACCGCCTCGTCTGTCTGCAGCACGATCGGCACTTTCGGCCCGTCGGCTCCGAGCACGCAGGCACCGCTTTCGTCGGTGACGATGTCGCCCATCGACAGGACGGCACCATAGCCACCGCTCGGCTGCGGCGGCGGAACCCCGGGCCCGGCCAGCACCAGGTCGGGCTCGGCCAGGAGGCTCCGTGCCAACTCGGCAAGGCCGTTGCCGGCCGGACCGCCGGACTGCGCCTCTCCCATCGCCAGCTCCCCATGCCACCCGGAGCCCGCGATGCGCTGCGGCCCCACGATGACCAGGCTACATGCGAAGCGTTAAGCGACCCTTAGCGTGACGCCGCCCCGGCCTCAGAGAGGTGCGCCGAAGGCCTGCTTCACGGCGGAGAAGAACTCGTCGGCGGTCATCGACTCGACCTCGCCGCCCGCGGTGATCTGCGCAGCTTCCGGCAACAGGGCCGGCGAGGGCGCAAAGGCCACGGGCTCCACGGCCGGCGATCCGCCACCCACCTCCGGCGATGCGTCGGCCGAGGCGACCGATGTCGCTGGCGAGGGGACGATGGCCGGGCTGGCGTCGGTGACCGGTCGGGGTGCCGCCATCGGGGCCGCCGGTGCATCCGCCGGGGCCGGCGGCACGGTCGAAAGGTCGAGCGCCTCCGGCGGCGGCTCGCCGGCGTCGAGGCCGCGCAGCGCCCGGGGCTCGGCGCGCGGATCGTAGAGCGGCCTGGACTTGTCGAGCACCGCCTCCGGTGTCTGGACCTCCTGCGGCGTCCGGTTGATGTTCACCGATTCGCGCGGAGCGCCGACAGTCATCGATTCCAGGAGGTCACCGCTCACCGCCAGCAACCGGTAGACGGCGAACCGCTCGGTGTATTCGGCGGTGACGAGGCCGACCCTGGCCAGGAACAGCTCGTTCTCGGCGTCGAGCACGTCCAGGAGGTCGCGCTGGCCGATCTCGAACTGCTGGGCATAGGCGTCGCGTGTCCGCCGCTGCGCCTCGGCCTTGGCCCGCAGGGACTGGGTGCGCGCCCGCGCGGTCGTGAGCGCGTTGAAGGAGAACCTTGCCTCTTCCTCGGCCTTGCGCCGGGCACGCTCAAGGCCGGAGCGGCTCTCGTTCACGCGGTGGAACGCCTCGCGCTCGCGTGCGATGTCGGCGCCGCCACGAAAGAGGTTGTAGCGCATGACGAGCAGCGCGGAGGCATCGACGGCGCTGCCCTTCTGGCCGTCGAGATTGTCGCCGGCCGAACTCGCCACCTCGACATCGAAGCGCGGATAGTAGTTGGAGCGCGTGCCGCGCAGCTCGGCCGCCGACACGTCGACGTCGGACGCGGCGATCTGCACGGTGGGGCTCCGCATCGAGGCGCCCTCGGCGGCCAGATCGGACGTGGCGGGAATGTCGGTCAGCGGCGGCGGCTCGAGTGACAGGCCCTGCGGCGTGGCGCCGACGATCTGGGCGTAGGTCGCCTGCGAATCGGCGAGGTCGCCGTTGCTGGTCGCCAGCGAGGCCTCGGCCTGCGCGATACGCGCCAGGGTCTGCTGCACGTCGGCGATGTCGCCGCCGCCGCCGCGCTCGAGCTGCTCGACCTGGTCGCGGATACGCCGATGCGCTTCGATGTTCGCCTCGTTGAGACGGACGATCTCCTGATTGCGCATCGTGTTCAGGTGCGCCTCGATCGCGTTCAGCGCCACGAACTCGGCGGCTTCCTCGACCCGGTAGGACGCGCTGTTGACGCGCGCGCGCTGCCGCTCGACCTCGCTACGGACCTGGTTGCCGTCCCACAGCATCTGGGACAGCTTGACCTCGGCCTCGCTGCGGGTGAGCGTCGTGTGCGCGTCGCCGTTCGGAGGGCGCGAGCCGCGTTGCCGCGTGTCGACGCTGTTGGTGTATTCGGGACCCGCCGCGGCGCGCAGGTCGAGCGAGGGCAGATAGCCGGCGCGTGCTTGCCGCAGCTCCTGGTCGACCGCCAGCCGGTCGCTCTTGACGACACCGACCTCGGGGTTGGAGGCGAGGGCGGTGCGGATGGTGTCCTCGAGACTGCCGGCCCAGGCCCTGTCGGCGAGACAGCCAAGACTACTGATGATCGAAGCGGACGTGACAAGGGAAGCGATTACCCGGCGCCCTGACGCCGGCCTGCCTATTCTGCGCATCGACCTGTCCACCGCTGTCTGAGGAGCCCCGCAGAACCGCTTACGATTCCAGCAAAAACTGCGTCGGTGATAGTGCGCGCACCTACGGGCGTCAATCCGCTCCGGTAGAACCGGATGGCGGCTCGACTCCATCCTCGGGCGTGCGCCCGCGCTTGCCAAAAGGATGTAAAGGGGAACAATGCAAAATGAAAGTTAACCGACTGGGGCTATAACTGCCCCGGTATCGTACGTGACGTCGATACCACACCGCGGCTGCCCGGGAGGGCCGGCCGGGGCGGCTGTCGGTCCAGGTGGAGAGCCGAATGGTGATGTCGAGCGCGTTGGCGACGGCGCGGCCGAGCGAGGTGCGGCCCGAGCAGCAGCCGGTGCCGGCTGGCGGGCCGGCGCCCGACGACGCCGACAGCGCGGCATCGCGCCAGGAGGACGGCGGCCAGTGGCGGCCGAGCGGCCTGCTGGCCGGCGTCGACGACGCCCTGCTCGCCAGTCTCGTCAATCTCACCCAGCTGCTGGAGCGCCCGGCTTCTGCCCAGGCACTGCTCGCGGGCCTGCCGTTGCCCGAGGATGGCCGGCTGACGCCGGAGCTGGCGATCCGGGCGGCGGCGAGGGCCGGCCTCGCGGCCCGTGTCGCCCGCCGTTCGCTGGCGGCCATCGACGAGCTGGCGCTGCCGGCGATCCTGTTGCTCGCCGACCGCGGCGCCTGCGTGCTGGTGCGGCGCGAGGCGGACGGCACCGCCCTCGTGCTGCTGCCCGAGAGCGGGCGCGGTGCCGTGGCACTGCCGATGGGAGAGCTCGCCGCGCGCTACATGGGCTGGGCGCTCTTCGCCCGGCCGGAGCTCGGGCGGGAATCCCGTGAGCGCCAGCTCGGCCGCGAGGACGGCACGCACTGGTTTTGGGGCACGATCCTGCGCCAATGGCCGGTCTATGCCGAGGTGGCGCTGGCGGCGTTGCTGGTGAACCTGTTCGCGCTCGCCAGCCCGCTGTTCGTCATGAACGTCTACGACCGCGTCGTGCCCAACAACGCCGTCGAGACGCTGTGGGTGCTGGCGACCGGCGTGCTGATCGTCTTCGGCTTCGACTTCCTGCTCAAGGTTCTGCGGGGCTACTTCGTCGACACCGCCGGCCGTGTCGCCGACATCAAGCTGGCGGGGCGGATCTTCGAGCAGGTGCTGGGCATCAGGCTGGCGTCGCGCCCGGCCTCCGCCGGCGCCTTCGCCAGCCAGCTGCGTGAGTTCGAGACGCTGCGCGACTTCTTCACGTCCGCCACGGTCACGACGCTGGTCGACCTGCCGTTCATCTTCTTCTTCGTCGGTGTCATCTGGCTGATCGGCGGGATCGTCGCCCTGGCGCCGGCGGCGGCGATCCCCGTGGTCATCGGCGTGGGCCTGCTGATCCAGATCCCGCTCAACCGGATCGTGCGCCAGACCTTCAGGGAAGGCTCGCTGAAGCACGGCATCCTCGTCGAGACCATCACCGGGCTCGAGACCGTCAAGAGCATCGGCGCCGAGGGGCGCATGCAGCGCGCCTGGGAACGCTTCGTCACTGCCACCGCCGCCTCGGCCAACCGTTCGCGCCTGCTGTCGTCGATCACCGTCAACCTCGCCGGCCTCGCGGCCAACCTGGTCACGGTGGGCGTGGTGGTGATCGGCGTCTACCAGATCGCCGCCGGCAACATGACGGTGGGCGGGCTGATCGCCTGCTCGATCCTGTCCGGGCGGGCCATGGCGCCGCTGGGCCAGGTGGCCCAGATCCTGGCCCGCTTCCATCAGGCGCGCACCGCCTACCAGGCGCTCGACGGCATGATGAGGCTGCCGGTCGAGCGGCCGGCGACGACACGCTTCGTGCATCGGCCGGTGCTGAGCGGCCACATCGAGTTCCGCAACGTCACCTTCACCTATCCCAACCAGAAGCTGGCGGCCCTGTCCGGCGTGTCCTTCCGGATCGAGGCCGGCGAGCGCGTCGGGCTGATCGGGCGGATCGGCTCGGGCAAGAGCACCATCGAGAAGCTGGTGCTGGGCCTCTACGAGCCGGAGCAGGGCTCGATCCTGGTCGACGGCACCGATCTGCGGCAGATCGATCCCGCCGACCTGCGGCGCAATATCGGCTGCGTGCCGCAGGACGTCATGCTGTTCACCGGCACGCTGCGCGACAACATCACCATGGGATCGGCCGAGGCCGACGACGCCACGATGCTGCGCGCATCGGAGATCGCCGGCGTCGAGGATTTCGCGGCGCGCCATCCGCTGGGCTACGACCGGCCGGTCGGCGAGCGCGGGCAGGCGCTGTCCGGCGGCCAGCGCCAGGCCGTGGCCATCGCCAGGGCGATGATCGGCGACCCGCCGATCCTGGTGCTCGACGAGCCGACCAGCGCCATGGACAATGCCGGCGAAAGTGGCCTGAAGGCGAGGCTGACGACCGAGCTCCAGGGCCGCACGCTGCTGCTGGTGACGCACCGTGCGTCCTTGCTGAGCCTGGTCGACCGGCTGATCGTGCTCGACGCCGGCAAGATCGTGGCCGACGGTCCCAAGGATCAGGTGCTGAAGGCGCTGGCCGCCGGCCAGATCCGGGGAGAGGCATGATGGCGTCGTCGACTTCGGTGGCGGGCCGGCCGCCGGCAGCACGTGGGGCCTTCGCCAGCCGCGGCGGCAAGGACCGCGAGCTCGCCGAGTTCATGCGGGCGGCGGTGGCCGCGGACCATCTGCGGCCGCACGGCCTGGGGCATGTGCTGCTGTTCGCGGTGCTGGCTTTCGTCGTGATCTTCGTGGTCTGGGCGAGCCGGGCCACGCTCGACGAGGTCACGCGCGGCGACGGCCGGGTCATCCCCTCGCGGCAGGTTCAGGTCGTCCAGAATCTCGAAGGCGGGATCGTCGCCGCCATACTGGTGCGCGAGGGCGAGGTGGTCGAGGCCGACCAGGTCGTCATGCGCATCGACAACATCCGGGCGGCCAGCGACTACCGGGAGAAGCGGGCGCGCTACCTGGCGCTGCTCGCCGCCTCGGCCCGGCTCGTGGCCGAGGTCGAGGAGGGTGCCGTCGAGTTTCCGCCCGAGGTGCTGGCCGAGGCGCGCGACATGGCGACCAACGAGCAGGCGCTGTTCGCGTCGCGGCAGGAGAAGCTGCAGGGCGACGTCGGGATCCTGCGCCGCCAGACCGAGCAGCGCGAGCAGGAGCTGCGCGAGCTCAAGACGAAGCTCGGCCAGCTCGAGCGGTCGGTCGCGCTGGCCAACGAGGAGCTGCGCATCAGCGAGCCGCTGGCGCAGCAGCGCGTCGTCGCCAAGTCGGACTTCCTCAAGCTGCAGCGCGAGGTCAACGACCTGCGCGGCGAGCTGGAGCAGGTGCGGCTGTCGGTGCCGCGGATCGAGGCGGCGGTTCGCGAATCCAATCAGCGCGTCGCCACCGCGCTGTCCAGCTTCCGCTCGGATGCCCAGAAGGATCTGAACGCCGTCGAGGCCGAGCTCGCCGGCCTGCGCGAGGTCATCGCCGCCGGCGAGGACCGTGTGCGCCGTACCGAGGTGCGCTCGCCGGTGCGCGGCACCATCAAGCAGCTCAAGGTCAACACCATCGGTGGCGTGGTGCAGCCGGGTGCGGACCTGGTCGAGATCGTGCCGCTCGAGGACAACCTGCTGGTCGAGGCGCAGGTCCGTCCCGCCGACATCGCCTTCCTGCGGCCCGGCCTTCCCGCCACGGTCAAGATCACCGCCTACGACTTCGCGATCTATGGCGGCCTCAAGGGCCGGGTCGAGGACATCAGCGCCGACAGCATCTTCAACGAGAAGGGCGAGAGCTTCTATCGCGTGCGCGTGCGCACCGAGGACAGCCAGCTCGGCACGCCGGAGCGGCCCTTGCAGATCATCCCGGGCATGACGGCGCAGGTCGACGTGCTGACGGGTCACCGCACGGTGCTGCAATACCTGCTGAAGCCGCTGCTGCGCGCCCGCGATCGAGCGTTCACCGAGCGCTAGGGCGTCGAGGTCGCCGGGGGCCGGCCTTGGGCGCGTGATCCGCCTTGGCGTCTGGCCATGCGGCGGGGTCGGAGCTGCCAGGGCCCGATCGGAATCCCTGGCGGTGCCGAGATGCCGCCCGGGCGGTACCGTTCGCGCGAGCCCGCCGCGTGTCGGGCTTGCGCGATGCGGCGGCCGCTGCTCTGTACGGGCAGTGCAAGGGAGGCGGCGGATGCTGAGGATTTGGGGCCGGAAGAATTCGCTCAACGTCCAGAAGGTGATGTGGGCGGTGGCCGAGCTCGGGCTCGAGCACGAGCGGATCGATGCCGGCGGCGCCTTCGGCCGGCTCGACACGCCCGAATATGGCCGGCTCAATCCCAACCGCCGTGTGCCCACCGTCGTCGACGGTGACCTCGTGGTCTGGGAATCCAATGTCTGCGTCCGCTACCTCGCCGCCCGCTACGGCGACGGCGGCCTATGGCCCAGCGATCCGGCGGCGCGCGCCGGCGCCGACATGTGGATGGACTGGATGGCCACCACGGTGATGCCGGATCTGGGCGTGCCGTTCTGGCAGCTGGTCCGCACCCCGCCGGAGGAGCGCGACATGCCGGCGGTGGCGGCGGCGGTGGCACGCCTGGGACCGATCTGGTCGCTCCTCGAAGCCCATCTGGCCGACCGCCGCTTCGTCGCCGCGGATCGGCTGACCATGGGCGACATCCCGGTCGGCGTGGCCTATTGGCGCTACCGCTCGCTTCCCATCGAGCGGCCTTCGCTGCCCAACCTCGAGCGCTGGGAGAACGAGCTGCAGGCGAGCGCTGCCTACCGCGCCCACGTCATGCTGCCGCTGACCTGAGCCGGCAGCGACGGCTCGCCGCTACTCTGCCCGCTCGCGGTCGGCGATCGGCTTGGCGTATTGCGGCTCGGTGTCCCAGGGGAACAGGATCCAGGTGTCCTGGCTCACCTCGGTGACGAAGGTGTCGACGACCTTGCGGCCCGAGGGCTTGGCGTAGACTGTGGCGAAGTGGGCCTTGGGCAGCATCTCGCGGACGATGCGGCCGGTCGCACCGGTGTCGACGAGGTCGTCGACCACCAGCCAGCCGGCGCCGTCGCCCTCGATCTTCTTGAGGATCTGGGCATCGCGCTGGCTGGTGTCGTCGTAGGACGAGATGCAGACCGTGTCGATGATCCGCACGTCGAGCTCGCGGGCGATGATGTGGGCCGGCACGAGGCCGCCGCGGGTGATCGCGACGATACCCTTCCATGGCCCGCCGGCGGCGAGCCGCCAGGCCAGGGCCTTGGCGTCCCGATGCAGCTCGTTCCAGGAGACCGGAAAGTACTTCGCGTAACGCTCGCCCACCGCCGCCGTCTCCGCAACCGCGCCGCGGCGGATGTGCCCGGCGGGGCTCGGCGTTGTCAAGGACGCCACCAGGGCGCAAGAACGGAGTTGGGGGAAAGTGAGGGAGGCTGCCGGATGGAAGACGACGAGCCGCGGCCGCAGCCGCCGACTGGGCCGGGCCGCGAGCTGAGGACGATGAGCGTCGTCGAGCTCGAGGCCTATGTCGCCGAGCTGCGCGCCGAGATCGGCCGCGTCGAGGCGGTCCTGGCGCAGCGACGCGACGTGCGCAGCGCCGCCGAGGCGCTGTTCAAGCCGCAGGCGCGCTGAGCCGGCGCTGCGCGATGCGATTCTGCTCCGCTTGCGGCGCCGAGGTGGTGCGCGCGATCCCGGCCGGCGACGACCGCGACCGCGACGTCTGCCCCGGCTGCGGCGTGGTGCACTACGTCAATCCGAAGATCGTCGTCGGCTCGGTGTGCAGCTGGGGCGAGCGGCTCCTGATCTGCCGGCGGGCGATCGAGCCGCGCGCCGGCTTCTGGACCATCCCCGCCGGCTATCTCGAGCTGGGCGAGACCGCCGAGGAGGGCGCGGTCCGAGAGGCCTGGGAGGAGGCGAGGGCGCGCATCCGCATCGAAGGCGTGCTGGCTGTCTACAGCGTGCCGCGCATCGGCCAGGTGCAGATCCTGTTCCGGGCTGAGCTGCTGGATGCCGCCGTCGCGGCCGGGCCGGAGAGCCTCGAGGTGGCGCTCGTCGGCTGGCACGAGATCCCCTGGAGCGAGCTGGCGTTTCCGACCGTCGAATGGGTGCTGCGGCGCGCGGGCGACCTGCGGCGCGTGCCCGGCCCGCTGGTGACGGTCGGCAATCCGGGTGCGCCGGATCGTTGACAATCGGCGGCGGGATCGCCATCAGGGCCTGATGATGGCAGGCTGGAATCTCCGCCGACGATCCGGCAACCGACGACGTGCGGCCTCGTTCGCCGCGCGCCACCGCCGTCGCGGCAGCGCCTGACCCATCGGCCCCGCGGCGGGACACCCCGTCACTGCCGGGCCGACCCATGCTCGAACTCACTGCCGAAGCGCCGCTCGATGCGGCCGCCATCGAGGATCTCCTGGACCGCTCGTTCGGCCCGAGGCGCCAGCGCAAGCTTTCCTACCGCTATCGGATCGGCCGCGAGCCGGAGCCCGGACTGTCGCTCACGGCGCGCGACGGCGGCATGCTGCTCGGATCGATCCGCTATTGGCGCCTGCTGCTCGGCGACCGGCCGGCGCTGCTGCTGGGCCCGCTGGCGGTCGAGCCCGGCCTGAGGGGCCGCGGCATCGGCCGGGCGCTCGTGCGCGAGAGCCTGGGGCTCGCCGCCACCACGCCGTTCGAGATCGTGCTGCTCGTCGGCGATCCCCGCTACTATGCGCAGTTCGGCTTCACGGTGGCACCTCCCTCGGTGGTGATGCCGGGCGAGGATCCGGCACGGCTGCAGTGGCTGGGGCTAGGGGGCGCCGGCCTGCCGCCGGGCGGCGGGCTGCTGCGGCGCTGGCCCGACCGCGGCGGCGTCGTCGAGCCAGCGCAGCAAGGGCTCGCGCATGGCCGGGATGCCCTTGTAGCTCGCCATGGCGGGCTCCATCTCGCGCAGCCTCGCCGCCAGCGCCGTGGCGACGCCGGGCTCGGCCGCGATCTCGCCCAGCGGCCGCACGACGCTGCGGATGCCGAACACCACGGCCCGGCTCACCGGCAGCCGGCGCAGCGTCTGACGCTCGACACGCAGCCAGAGCCGGCCGCCCGCATTGCGGCAGTCGAGCAGCGGATCGACCTCCCGGCGGCCCGGCTGGTGCAGGTCGGGCTTCTCGGTGAACGTCCAGTTGGCGCGCCAGACCGGCCTTTCGGGCTGGAGTGACGCCATGAATCGCTCGGCCGGATCGCCCAGCCTGTCGGCGAACCCGGGGACCGGTCCATGGATGGCGCGCAACGGCAGGCCGAGCTTGTCGCGCAGCCGCCAGTGCAGCGGGAAGCACAGCACGCCCGCACGCAGGACATGCCGCCCGTCGGCGTCCGACATCAGCAGGCAGAAGTCCTCCTGCGTCAGCCCGCCCAGGTCGACCAGCGGCCGGTCCGAGCGGCCGCCGGCCGGCAAGGCGGCATGATGACAGGCGGCATGATGACAGGCGGCGTGATGACGGGCGAGATCCTCCAGCACGGCCGCCAGCAGCTCGTGGCACGCCGGCTCGGTGCCGGTGGGCATCGCCACCACCTCGTCCGGCTTCTCGGCGATCAGCCGGCGTCGCTCGGCCGTCTCGGCACGGTGGCGATCGTCCAGCCAGAGCCATTGCCCGGGCTCGAGCGTGCGCAACCCCATGCCCAACCGCCAGGGGCCATCCATGAAGACGAGCGGCAGTTCCATGGATGCTTCCTGTCCGGCGGCATCGGCGCGGTCAAGCCATGCGGGATCGCGGGAGCGGGCATGAGGGACGTCGCGATGCGTTGAGGCGGCCGGGCGATGGCACTAGGCTCGCGCCATCGGGCGGGGCGACGGAGAGAACGGATGGCAGCGCTGAGCAACGAGCGGATCGTCTACCACAATGGCCGCTATGTGCCGGAGAGCCAGGCGCTCGTGCCGTTCCGCGACCGCAGCTTCACCTATGGCGACGGCTGCTTCGACATGACCCGCAGCTTCGCGCACCGGATCTTCCGGCTGGAGGAGCATCTCGACCGCTTCGCCCGCTCGCTGCGCTATCTCGGCCTCGATGCCGGCATGTCGATGGCGGAGATGGCGGCGGTCTCCGAGGAGGTGTTCGAGCGCAACCGGCACCTGCTGGGGCCTGACGACGACTACTGGATCGGCCAGCGGGTGACGCGCGGGGTGCGGCGGGTGCCGGGCGACAACTGGGAGCAGACCGGGCCCACCGTGATCGTCGAATGCATGCCGCTGCCGCTGGCCGAGCGGGCCGCGTGCTACCGCGACGGCATCCGCGTGATCCTGCCGTCGATACGGCGCACCCCGCCCGACGCGCTTTCACCGCGCGCCAAGACCCACAACTATCTCAACCTCGTGATGGCCGACCAGGAGGCGCACGCCCAGGATCCGGGGGCTTGGCCGGTGCTGCTCGATGCCGACGGCAACCTCACCGAGGGCCTGGGCTCCAACATCTTCATCGTCCGCGACGGCGGGCTGCTGACGCCGCGCGAGCGGATGGTGCTGCCGGGCATCAGCCGGCTGACGGTCATCGAACTCGCCGAGGCTGCCGGCATCGCCTGCCGCGAGGCCGATCTCGACCCGTTCGACGCCTACACCGCCGACGAGATCTTCCTGACCTCGACCTCGTTGTGCATCTGCCCGGTCGTGTCGGTGAACGGCCGGTCGATCGGCGGCGGCAAGGTGTTCGGGCCGGTGACCCGCAAGCTGACCGATGCCTATATCCGCATCGTCGACTGCGATTTCGTGACCCAGTACCTCAAGTGCCTGGCCTGACGCCGGATGGGACAGGGCGATGCCGCGGCGCGGGCCATCGCCCTGTTCCTGCTGGGTGGGCTGTTCTTCGTCGAGCTCAATGCCATCGCCAAGGCGCTGACGCCCAGCGTCGGCCCGGTGATGGTGATCTGGGCCCGGTTCTTCTTCCACGTCCTGCTGGCGGCCGTATTGTTCCCGGCCGCCATGCCGCGCCTGTTCGACACGCATCAGTTGGGCTTCCAGCTCGGCCGGTCCGTGCTGCTGATGCTGTCGACGGTGTGCAATTTCCTGGCGCTGGCCTACCTGCCGCTGGGCGACGTCTCGGCCATCGTCTTCACCGCTCCGCTGATGGTGGCGGGGCTCGCCGTGTTCTGGCTGGGCGAGCGTGTCTCACCGGCGCGCTGGCTGGCGATCGTCGCAGGCCTCGCCGGTGCGGTGATGGTGATCCGGCCCGGCCTCGGCACCGTCGGCGCCGGGGCGATGCTGGCCCTCGGATGCGCCCTGGCCTATGCGCTCTACCAGGTCTCGACCCGCATCGTCCGCGAGGGCGATCCGATCGTCTCGCTGCTGTTCGCCGGCGTCGGCGGGCTCCTGCTGTTCTCGGCTCTCGCCCCCTTCGCCTGGCAGCCGCCCACGCCCCGAGAGTGGGTGCTGCTGGCGATCATGGGGTTCTCGGGCGCCATCGGCCATCTGATGGTGATCCTGGCGCTGCAGCGGCTCGAGGCCTCGCGACTGACGCCCTTCACCTACATCCAGCTGGTCTGGGCCATGGCGGCGAGCTATCTGGTCTTCGGCGACATTCCGAGCGGCTGGACCCTGTTGGGCGGCACCGTCATCGTCGCCAGCGGCCTCTACGTCTGGTGGCTGACGGTCCGCGAGCGGGCCGCCCAGCCGGCGCGGGCCGAGGTCGGTTGACCATTGGTTGAGCAGCGTTTGGATTTTTCAGCGCGACGCGGTAGTCCGGCCTCGCGCATGGCACCGGAGTAGCCCCTTGATCGGCGACATCACCAGCCCGGCCCCGCAGGCCGTCCGCCTGGCCGACTACCGGCCGCCCGTGTTCCTGGTGGAGGAGGTCGAGCTGACCTTCCAGCTCGAGCCCGAGGCCACGATCGTGCGTGCCGTCCAGCGGCTGCGGCGGCAGGACAGCGGGGATCTGGTGCTCGACGGCGAGGACCTGGAGACCCTGTCGGTGAGCGTCGACGGCCATCCGCTGCCGCCCGAGAGCTACCGCATCGACGCCACGTCGCTGGCGATCGCCGGCCTGCCGGCCGCCTGCACGCTCGAGACCGTCACCCGCATCAATCCCCGGGCCAACACCCAGCTCATGGGGCTCTATGTCTCGGGCGGCGTGTTCTGCACGCAATGCGAGGCCGAGGGCTTCCGCCGCATCACCTGGTTCCAGGACCGGCCCGACGTGATGAGCCGGTTCAAGGTCCGCATCGAGGCCGACAAGGCGGGGTTCCCGGTGCTGCTGTCGAACGGCAATCCCGTGGGCTCGGGCGACCTGCCGAACGGCCGGCATTTCGCGCTGTGGCACGATCCCTTCCCGAAGCCGGTCTATCTGTTCGCGCTGGTGGCGGGCGACCTCGCCTGCCTCGAGGACAGCTTCATCACCCGCTCCGGCCGCAAGGTGGCGCTGCGCATCTATGCCTCGGCCGCCGACATCGGCCAGTGCGACCACGCCATGGCGTCGCTGAAGCACTCGATGAAGTGGGACGAGGACACCTTCGGCCTCGAATACGACCTCGACCTGTTCATGATCGTGGCGGTCGGCGACTTCAACTTCGGAGCCATGGAGAACAAGGGCCTCAACATCTTCAACACCTCGGCGACGCTGGCGCGGCGCGACACCGCCACCGACGCCGACTTCGTGTCGGTCGAGCGGATCATCGCGCACGAATATTTCCACAACTGGACGGGCGACCGCGTCACCTGCCGCGACTGGTTCCAGCTGACGCTCAAGGAAGGGCTGACGGTCTTCCGCGACCAGCAGTTCACCGCCGACCGGCACTCGGCGCCGGTCAAGCGCATCTCCGATGTGGCACTGCTGCGCGATTCGCAGTTCACCGAGGATTCCGGGCCGCTGGCACACCCGATCCGCCCCGATCAATATGTCGAGATCAACAATTTCTACACCCGCACCGTCTACGAGAAGGGTGCCGAGGTCATCCGCATGATCCACACCCTGATCGGCCCGGCGGCCTTCAGGAAGGGGATGGACCTCTATTTCGAGCGGCACGACGGCCGGGCCGTCACCTGCGAGGACTTCGTGGCGGCGATGGCCGACGCCTCGGGCCGCGACTTCACCCAGTTCATGGAATGGTACCGCAACGCCGGCACGCCGGTGGTCGAGGTCCGGCGGGAGTGGGATCCGGCGACCGGCAGCCTGACGCTCGAGCTCAGTCAGACCACGCCGCCGACGCCCGGCCAGCCGAGCAAGCCGCCGCTGCACATGCCGATCCGCATGGGCCTGGTGTCGCGCAGCGGCCGGGCGCTGCCGGTACAGCTCGCCGGCGAGAACGAGCCGCAGGGCACCGACCGCGTCATCGAGCTGACCAGGCCGGTTCAGCGTTTCACCTTCATCGGCCTCGACGAGGAGCCGGTGCCGTCGCTGCTGCGCGGGTTCTCGGCACCCGTCAGGCTCGACGCCGGCCACAGCGACGAGGAGCTGGCGCTCCTGCTCGCCGAGGACGAGGACGCCTTCAACCGTTGGGAAGCCGGCCAAACCCTGGCGCTGCGCGAGCTGCTGGCGCTGGTGGCGGCGCACGAGGCCGGCCAGCCGCTGGTGCCGGGACAGGGGCTGATCCGGGCCTTCGGCGTCACGCTCGATCGTGCCGGCGCCGATCCGGCCTTCGCCGCGAGGGCGCTGAGCCTGCCCAGCACGGGCTTCCTGGCCCAGGCCATGCCGGTGATCCGGGTCGAGGCCATCGCTGCTGCGCAGCGGGCGTTGCGCACGGCGCTGGGCTCGGCGCTGGCCGAGCGCTGGCAGGCGACCTACGACGGCCAGGCAGAGACCGGGCCGTTCTCGATCGAGCCCGCCGCCATGGGCCGGCGGGCGCTGAGGAACGTGGCGCTGGCCTATCTGGGCTGGGCCGGACAGGGCGGCGAGGCCACCGTGCGCCAGTACCGCGAAGCCGGCAACATGACCGACCGGCTGGCTGCCCTGCGCGTCGCCTGCGACACCGCCCTGCCCGAGCGCGACGAGCTTCTCGCCGATTTCTATGCCGCCTGGCAGGGCGAGCCGCTGGTGGTGAACAAGTGGTTCGCGCTGCAGGCCTCGACCGAGGACGAGGCCGCGGCCGACCGGGTCGCCGCGCTGACGCGCCACCCGGCGTTTACGCTGAAGAATCCCAACCGCGTCCGCGCCGTACTGGCCACCTTCGCCACCGCCAACCTGCTGGGCTTTCACCGCCAGGACGGCGCCGGCTACCGCCTGCTCACCGACCTCGCCCTTGAGCTCGACCGCCTGAACCCCTCGGTCGCCGCCCGCCTCCTGACCAGCCTCGGCCGCTGGCGCCGCTTCGACGACAAGCGCCAGGCGCTGATGCGGGCCGAGCTGGAGCGAGTGCTGGCGACGGCAGGGCTCAGCCGCGACAGCTTCGAGATCGCCAGCAAGAGCCTGGGGTAGGGCAGGCAGCACGGATGCCCTTCACGCCGCCGACATGGTGTAGCCGAATCCCTGACCGTCCGGGTCAGCTCATCTCCTCGCCGCATCGACCTCATGCCGCAGACAGCGCATGTACACCTCGACCAAGGCCAACCGCCCCGCACTCACTGGCGGCCACGAGCGGCCCACGTCGCTAGCCCAGCCCGTTCGTCGACTCGCGCGACGGTCTGTCCAGATGGCGGAGACTGTCATCCAGCGCCTGCGACAGCCTCTCGCGTTCGGCAGTAGCGGAAGGCCGCTGGTTGCCGTTGAAGTCGTGACCATGCTCGCCCATCAGGTCGAGGAGGAACACGGTCACGTAGAGCCGGAACAGGCGGTCGTCGGCTTGACCGGCACAACGCAGCCAGGTCGCGACATAGTTGGTAGGACCGCCATACGCCAGGAGGACGGCGAGCGTCAGGGCGGCCGGATAGCGCGGGTCGCCAAAGCAGAGGTCGTCGACATCGACGATGCCGGAAAAGCCGCCGTCCGGCGCTATGATGACATTCTTCGTCGTGGTGTCATGCAGGAACGGAGTGGCGGCAACGCTGTCCAGCCGGGGCTGCATCGAGGCCATCCATTGGCGGACGATGGCGATCGGGCCGGGATCGAACAGCTTGGCTGCGGCCATGCGTCGGTGGGATCGATCGAGGTTCGCCTCGACGACCTCCGACCAGACCGTGTGCGGCGCTTCCTCCGGCCGAACCGCATAGCCGTAGCGTCCGGCCGTCGCAGTTTTCGCCACCACTGCCTGGGCACGCACGACCTCCGCGGCTATCAAGTTGAGCTTGTCCCCGGAGAGGCTGGTGATCACGGCGCCCAGATCCGTGCCAGGCAGCCGCTCCAGCAGCAGCCACGGAAACGTCGCGTTCAAATCCTCGCCGAGAATTTTCGGCAATCGCAGACCCAGCGGCGTCAGCAGCCGGGACAGGAACGCCGCACCTGCCATCGCGTCGCGTGCCGATGGCAGGCCTATACGGACGACGGCCGGTGGATGGTCATCGAACGCGAGATCGAAGACGAAATGACTGGCACCAGTCGTGAACCGACGCAGCTCGCGCGGAATGCGCCCCAACGCCCGGGTGGCGATCTCGGCGGCAAGACGAGCGTCCGGCTCCTGCGGCACGCGTCTTAGTCTGGCGCGGGGAGATGCCGCGGCACCACCAGCTTCGCCGTCATCACCTGCACCTCCTCGCGCCGCTGGTTGAGGGTCTCGCTGCGCAGCGTGACCATGCCACGGTCCGGCTTCGAGCGCGACGGCTTGACCTCGACGACCTCGCTCTCGACCGTCAGCACGTCGCCCGGCCGGGTCGGTCGCGGCCAGGTCACCTCGACGGCGCCGCCGATCACCCCGCCGGCCAAGGGCACGCTCTCGACGATCAGCCGCATGGTCAAGGCGGCGGTGTGCCAGCCGCTGGCGGCGAGGCCGGCGAAGAAGCTGGCCTCGGCCGCCTGCTCGTCGAGATGGAAGGGCTGGGGGTCGAACTGGCCCCCGAAGGCCTTGATGGCGTCGGCGCTCAAGGGGAGCGGCCGGCTGACGAAGCGCTGGCCGATGCTCAGATCCTCGAGGTGAAGGCGCATCGTCATCTCCGGACGGCCGAGTTACTTGCAGGACGATAGTCACGAGCCTATGAGACGGCAATGCAGCGCAAGCGATTTTCCGAGACCCAATGCCCGATCGCCCGCTCGCTCGAGCGGGTCGGTGAATGGTGGACGATCCTGATCCTGCGCGACGCCTTCCACGGGCTCACCCGTTTCGACCAGTTCCAGCGCAGCCTCGGCATCGCGCCCAACATGCTGGCGCGGCGCCTGGGCGCGCTGGTCGAGGAGGGGTTGCTGGAGCGGCGCCGCTACTGCGAGCATCCGCCGCGCGACGAGTATGTGCTGACCGAGCGCGGCCATGATTTCTGGCCGGTGCTGGTGATGCTGACCGAGTGGGGCAACCGGCACTTCGCCCACGAGGGCGAGGCCGCCGTGCTGGTCGATATCGCGACCGGCGTGCGCGCCGAGCCGGTGCTGGTCGACCGCCTCACCGGCAAGCCGCTCGACGAGGCGGCATTCGGGTTCGCGGCCGGTCCGGCGGCCGGTGAGCGGATCCTGAGGCGGCTGGCCTTCGTGGAGCGTCAGAGATGGAAGCGCGATGAATAGACCCACGGCACTGGTGGTCGGCGTCGGGGCGGCGCGCGGATTGGGCGCTGCGCTCGGCCGCCGTTTCGCGGCCGCCGGCCACCACGTCCTTCTCGCCGGACGGACCGCCGCGAAGCTCGGCGAGGCGGTACGCGGCATCGAGGCGGCGGGCGGCAGCGCCGAGGCCGTCGTGGCCGACGCCACGCGGCAGGACGACGTGGTCGGCCTGTTCGATCGTGCCTCGGCGCCGACGGCCGGCCACGACGCTGTCGACCTCGTCGTCTTCAATGCCGGCGACAACCGGCGGGCCGGGCTGCGCGACACCGACGCGGAGCTGTTCGAGGCGTTCTGGCGGGTGGGATGCCTCGCCGGCTTCCTGGTCGGCCGCGAGGCGGCTCGGCGGATGGCGCCGCTCGGCCGGGGCACGGTGATCTTCACGGGCGCCACCGGCAGCCTGCGCGGCGGCGCCGGCTTCGCTGCCTTCGCCGCCGCCAAGGCCGGTCTGCGCATGGTGGCGCAGAGCATGGCGCGCGAGTTCGGGCCGCAGGGTCTGCACGTGGCGCATGTGGTGATCGACGGCGGCATCGACGGCGAGCGGCTGCGCCGGGCCTTTCCCGAGCGCGCGGCCGCCGCGGCCGAGGACGGCCTGCTGGACCCGGATGCCATCGCCGAGACCTACTGGCAGATCCACAGGCAGCCGCGATCGGCCTGGACGCACGAGCTCGACCTCAGACCGTTCCGCGAGCCGTTCTGACCCGGCCGGCTCGGCCGGTTGGCTTGATCGCCGGCACCACGACGATCCTGGCGGCATAGGCCGCCCCGATCGCCCATGCGGCCCGGGACTGATGCGCTTCAGGCGATCGCCTCGGCGTAGGGCCGGCGCTCGCGCGCCGCGCGCAGCGCCTCGGCCCACCAGGCCAGCTCGTTGAGCATGAGGGTCATCGCCCGGTCCGAAGCCTCGGGCGGAGCGAACCGGCCCTGGCCATCGACGAGGCCGCGCGCCATGGCGAAGCTGACGCAGTCGCGGATGCCGACGGCGTGCAGCTCGGCGAACACCCCGCGCAGATGCTCGACCGCGCGCAGGCCGCCCGACACGCCGCCATAGGAGACGAAGCCGACCGGCTTGGCGCGCCAGGGCGCGCCCGCGAGGTCGATCACGAACTTCAGCGCCGCCGGGAAGCTGTGATTGTACTCCGGCGTCACCACCACGAAGCCATCGGCCCGGTCGATCCGCTGCCGCAGCGCCGTCACCTGCTCGCCGGGCTGGGCCTGGTAGTGCGCCGGCAGGCCGAGCTCGAGGGGATCGATGACATCGAGCTCCATCTCGGGCCGTGCCGCGATCCTCGCCGTCGCCCATTCGGCGACCGTGTCGCAGAACCTGCCCTCGCGCGTGCTGCCGTAGATCAGCGCCAGCCTCAGCGGCATCGTCATCGCCTGCTCCCGTTGGTGTCGCGGGTCGACCCTTGGGCTATGGGCAGCCGCGGTCAAGCCCGCAGCGGAGGTTGCGGATCGGCCGGCCACACGTCATGGAGAGGGGCGATCCATTCGGAAGCTCTGGCCCGATGCATCACGATGTGCCGCTGATCGCCACCGTGGCGATGGGCTTCGTCCTGGCCTTCGTCTTCGGCTTCGCCGCCGATCGGCTGCGCCTGCCGCCGCTGGTCGGCTACCTGCTGGCCGGCATCGCCGCCGGCCCGTTCTCGCCGGGCTTCGTCGCCGACGGCGAGATCGCCGGCCAGCTGGCCGAGATGGGCGTCATCCTGCTGATGTTCGGCGTGGGCCTGCATTTTTCCGCCGCCGACCTGATGGCGGTGCGCTGGATCGCCGTGCCGGGTGCCGTGGCCCAGATCGCGGTGGCGACGCTGATGGGCATGGGGGTGGCGGCACTGTGGGGCTGGAGCCTGGGCGCCGGGTTGGTGCTGGGCCTCAGCCTGTCGGTCGCCAGCACGGTGGTGCTGCTGCGCGCTCTCGAGGACCGCAACGCGCTGTCCACCTCCAACGGCCGTATCGCCGTCGGCTGGCTGATCGTCGAGGACCTCGCCATGGTCCTGACCCTGGTGCTCCTGCCGGCCTTCGCCGAGATGCTGGGCGGCGAGCCGCAGCCGCACGGCGCCGGCGGCATCTGGCTCAGCCTCGCCGTCACGCTCGGCAAGGTGGCGGCGTTCGTCGCCCTGGCGGTGATGCTGGGGCCGCGCGTCGTGCCATGGCTGCTGAAGCAGGTCGCCCGCACCGGCTCGCGCGAGCTGTTCACGCTGTCGGTGCTGGCCCTGGCGCTGGGCATCGCCTACGGCTCGGCCGAGATTTTCGGCGTGTCGTTCGCGCTGGGTGCCTTCTTCGCCGGCGTGGTGTTGAGCGAATCCGACTTCAGCCATCGCGCCGCCGAGGAGTCGCTGCCGCTGCAGGACGCCTTCGCCATCCTGTTCTTCGTCTCGGTCGGCATGCTGTTCGATCCGACCGTGCTGATCGAGGACCCGCTGGCCGTGCTGGCGGTGCTGCTGGTGATCCTGGTCGGCAAGTCGATCATCGCGCTCGGCATCGTGCTGCTGCTGGGCTTTCCGGCCTCGACCGCGCTCATCGTGTCGGCGAGCCTCGCCCAGATCGGCGAGTTCTCGTTCATCCTGGCCGGGCTCGGCATCGCCATCGGCCTCATGCCGGTCGAGGGGCGCGACCTGATCCTGGCAGGCTCGCTGCTGTCGATCACGCTGAACCCGCTCGCCTTCACCGCCGCCGACCGGCTGCTGGCCTGGGCGCGCACCGACCCGCGCTGGGCGTCGTGGCTCGACTCCTTCGGCCAGAAGCGCATCGTCAGGCTGCGCGCCGAGCTCGACGAGGTGCGCAAGCGCCAGGAGGCGCGGGCCGAGGAGCGCAGCCTGCGCATCGAGCAGCTCGTCGAGCGCTTCCCGCTGTTCGCCGGCCTCGACCGCCAGGGCCGCGAGGACCTGCTGCTGCTGTTCCGGCCGCGCTCGGCAGCCCCCGGCGACCGCATCATCCGGGCCGGCGAGCGCGGCGATGCCGCCTTCTTCATCGCCTCGGGGGCGGTGCAGGTGAGCCTGGGCGACCGCGAGATACGCCTCGAGACCGGCGCGTTCTTCGGCGAGATGGCGCTCCTCAACAACAAGCCGCGCACCGCCGACGTCACCGCCATCGACTACTGCCAGTTCCAGACCCTGGAGCAGCGCGACTTCCGCCAGTTCATGAGCCGCCACCCCTGGCTGCGCGCGAAGCTGGCCGAGCTGTCGAAGCAGCGCGTCGAGGCGACGGCCAGGACGGAGGAGGCCAGGGCGGCGGAGGAGCCGAGAGGCTGATCCTCAGCCCGCTCGCAGCAGGCTCGCCGCCTCGTCCTCGCCGAGCGGCGCCGGGCGCTCCACCGCGTCCTCGACCGTCACCACCCGGCCCTCGCTGCCGGCGCGCAGGATCGATTCCATGACCGCCGTGACGTGCAGCGCCAGTCTGGCCGAAAGCCGCTGCGGCCGGCCCTCATTGATGGCACGCGCCATCTCGGCGAGGCCCAGGCCGCGGTCGTTGGCGGAGCGCGGAGCATCCAGGGGGTAGTTGTTCTGGCCGAACACCAGGTGGTCGGTGCGGATCTCCTGCCAGTCCTGCTCGCGGGTGCCGAGTTCGATGGTGCCGCCCATGAAGTTGGGGTCGGGCAGGCGCAGCGACGCCTCGGTGCCGTAGAGCTCGAACGGGCGGTGGCTGTGGCGGGAGACATCCCAACTGGCGCCGAACATCACCTGCGAGCCGCCGGCGAAATCGAGCAGCGACAGCAGCGTGGTCGGCGTGCCGACCGGCACCTTCGTCCCCTTTAGTGGTCCTTCTGCGCTGAGCAGGCGCTCGGTGAAGCCGGTGCCGGCGAGTGCCGCCACACGCAACACGGGGCCGAGGAGCTGGACGAGCTGGGTCAGGTAGTAGGGGCCCATGTCGAAGACCGGCCCGGCGCCGGGCTGGAAGAACCAGGCGGGCGAGGGGTGCCAGTGCTCCATGCCGCGCGACAGGACGAAAGCCGTGCCGGCGGTGATCCTTCCGGCCCTGCCGCTGTCGATCAGCCGCCGGGCCTCGCGGCCGGCCGCACCCAGCACGGTGTCGGGCGCCGCAGCGATGCGCAGGCCGCGCTCGGTGGCGGTGGCCACCAGCTCGCGCGCTGCCGCCACGGAGGTCGCCAGCGGCTTTTCGGTGTAGACGTGCTTGCCGGCGCCGAGCGCCGCCATGCTGACATCGGCATGGGCTGCCGGGATCGTCAGGTTCAGCACGATATCCACATCGGGACTGGCCAGCAGATCCGACACCGTCATCGGCGTCAGGTCGTATTTGCCGGCCAGCTTCTCGGCTGCCTCTGCGCGCAGGTCGGCGCAGGCGCGCATCTCGATGTCGGCGAAGCGCGGCGTGTTCCGGCAATAGATGTCGGCGATCACGCCGCAGCCGATGATGCCGATGCGCAGCCTGCTCATCGGCCGGCCTCCCAGCTCCGGTAGGTCGCCATCGAGTTGCGGGCGAAGCGGTCGGCATCCGATGGGCGGTCATGCTCGACGACCCACCATCTGGCTGCCGTGGCGCGCATCGCCGGCAGGAGCCGGCTCCAGTCGAGCGTGCCGTGGCCGACATCGGCCCAGCCGTCCTCGGGACCTCCGCGTTCGCCCATGATGTCCTTGACATGCAGGGCGACGATGCGGTCGGCGTGCCGGCCGAGCCAGGCCACGGGATCCTGGCCGCCGCGGACGATCCAGGCGATATCGGCCTCCCAGCCGAGCCTGGGTGCCGCCTCGAGCAGCAGGTCGATCGGCCGGTTGCCGTCGGGGAGTGCCGCCATCTCGAAGTCGTGGTTGTGCCAGGCGAGGCCCAAGCCCTTGCCGGCGAGGCGATGGCCGAGGGCCGCCACCTCGTGGCCGAGCCGGCGCCAGCCCTCGCTCTCGGCGGGCCTTGCCGCGGGCGCCAGGTGCGGAATGATCGCGGTCTCGATGCCCAGCGCCTTCAGCTCGGCGGCGGTGCCGTCGAGATCGCCGCGCAGTCGGTCGAGGGCTACGTGGGTGGTGGGGGCGGTGAGACCGGTCTCGGCCATCGCTGCCTCGAGCTCGGCGCGGCGCTCCAGCAGCGCGCCATAGGGCTCGACATGGGCATAGCCGAGCTCGGCCAGCAGCCTCATCCGCGCCAGGAGCGGCGAGAATTCGCGGGCCGAGTAGAGCTGGAAGCCGAGGCCATCCGGTCCGGGCATGACGGGTTCCTGTCGATGGAGTTCAGATGCGCTCGCCGCCGTCGGTGGCGAACAGCGAGATCTTTCTGGGATCGATGTCGAGAGCAAGCCGGTCGCCGGGGTGCGGCGCCTGCTCGGCTGGAAGACGGACGGACAGCGAGACGCTGCTGTCGCCGCACCAGGCCAGGTTGTCGGCGCCCATCCGCTCGAGAATCTCGACGGTGAAGCCGGGCCAGCAGCCCTCGCCGCCGACGCCGACGTGCTCGGGCCTGATGCCCAGCGTCACCATCTGGCCGTCGTTCGGGCGGGAGCGGAAGTCATAGCCGTCCAGCGGCAGGCGGCGGTCGCCGGCGACGAAGGTGCGGCTGCCGTTGCCATCTTCTATCCTGCCCTCGACGAAGTTCATGCGCGGGCTGCCGACGAAGCCGGCGACGAACAGGTTGGCAGGGCGATGATAGATCTCGGCCGGGCTGTCGAGCTGCTGGATCTTCCGGTCCTTCATCACCGCCACCCGGTCGGCCAGGGTCAGCGCCTCGATCTGGTCGTGGGTGACGTAGATCATGGTCGTCGAGCCCAGCTGGTGGTGCAGCCGCTTGATCTCGACCCTGAGCTCGTTGCGCAGCTGGGCGTCGAGGTTGGAGAGCGGCTCGTCGAACAGGAACACGTCGGCGTCGCGCACCAGCGCACGGCCGATCGCGACGCGCTGGCGCTGGCCGCCCGAGAGCTGGTCGGGCCGGCGGTCGAGCAGATGGTCGATCTGCAGCATGGCCGCGGCCTTGGCGACGCGGCGCTCGATCTCGGCCTTGGGCGTCCTGGCCATGCGCAGGCCGAACGACAGGTTCTCGCGCACCGACATGCGCGGATAGAGCGCATAGGATTGGAACACCATGGCGATGCCGCGGTCCTTGGGCTCCTCCCAGGTGACATTGCGGTCGCCGATCCAGATCTGGCCGGTATCGACCTCGAGCAGGCCGGCGATGGCGTTGAGCAGGGTGGACTTGCCGCAGCCCGAGGGGCCGAGCAGGACGAGGAACTCGCCCTTCTCGACCTCGATCGACAGCCGGTCGAAGACGCGTACGGCCTCGAAGGCGACACCGATGTCGCGCACGGAGACGGCACCCATCGGCTTATCCCTTCACCGCACCGGCGGCGATGCCGCGCACGAACCAGCGGCCCGACACGAAGTAGACGGCCAGCGGCACGAGGCCGGTCAGCATGGTGGCCGCCATGTCGACATTGTAGGCGCGCTCGCCCTGGGTCGAGTTGACGATGTTGTTGAGCTGCACCGTCATCGGCAGGTTGTCGCGGCCGGCGAAGGTGAGGCCGAGGATGAAGTCGTTCCAGATGCCCGTCACCTGCAGGATGCAGGCGACGATCAGGATCGGCGTCGACATCGGCAGGACGACGCGCAGGAAGATCGTGAGGAAGCCGCCGCCGTCGATGCGGGCGGCGTTGAACAGCTCGATCGGCAGCGACGCGTAGTAGTTGCGGAACAGCAGCGTCATGATCGGCATGCCGAAGACGATGTGGATCAGCACGATGCCGGGCAGGCTGTCGTAGATGCCGACCGTCGAGAAGATGCGCACCAGCGGGTAGATGAACACCTGGTAGGGGATGAAGGCGCCGACCAGCAGGATGCCGAACAGCAGGTTGGCGCCGCGCACCCGCCAGAACGACAGCGCATAGCCGGTGAGCGCCCCCACCAGGATCGACAGGATCACCGACGGGATCAGGATGCGCACCGAGTTCCAGAAGCCGACGCTGATGCCCTCGCAGCGCAGGCCGGTGCAGGCTTCGGCCCAGGCGGCGATCCAGGGCCGCACCGTCCAGTCGACCGGCAGCGCCAGGATGTTGCCGAGGCGGACCTCCTCCATTGGCTTCAGCGAGGTCAGCAGCATGATCCAGGCCGGCAGCAGGAAGAACAGCGCCGACAGGACCAGGAAGGCGTAGACGCCGACACGGGCGGCGGTGAGCCGCTTCGGGCGGCGGCCCGAGGGGACGGCGGCGCTCATCGGCGCGGTCCCGGCCGGCCGTAGCGGGCGTAGAGCCAGGGCGACAGCACGGCGATCACCGTCACCAGCATCACCGTGGCGCAGGCGGTGGCGAGGCCGACATTGGCGCGCTCGAACAGGTGGTCCATGACGAACTTGGCAGGGACCTCCGACGCGATGCCGGGGCCGCCGCGGGTCATGGCGACGACGAGGTCGTAGAGCTTCATCACCGCCGTCGCCAGCAGCACCGTGGCGGTGACCAGCATCGGCCCGAGCAGCGGCAGCACGATCGAGAGATAGACCCGCCAGGTCGGGATGCCGTCGACCCTGGCGGCCTTCCACAGGTCGGCGTCGACGCCGCGCAGGCCGGCCAGGAGGATCGCCATGACCAGGCCGGCCGATTGCCAGATGCCGGCGACGACGATGGTGTAGATCGCCATCTCGCGGCTGACGAGCCAGTCGAAGGTGAAGCTTTCGAAGCCGGCGTCGCGCACCAGCTTCTGCAGGCCGAGCGTGGGGTTGAGGAACCACTGCCAGGCCAGGCCGGTGACGATGAACGACAGGGCGTGCGGGTAGAGGAAGACGGTGCGGAAGACGCCCTCGGCACGCACCCGCTGGTCGATGAACACCGCCAGCAGGAAGCCGAGCACGAGGCAGCCGGCGATGAACAGCACACCGAAGATCAGCAGGTTCTGCGCCGACAGGATGAAACGGCTGTTGGCGAACAGCCGCGCATACTGGTCGAGGCCGACGAAATCGTTGACCGGCAGGAGCTTCGAGCTGGTGGTCGACAGGCGCACGGTCCAGACCAGGCAGCCGACATAGACGACGAGGACCGTGATCGCCATCGGCACCATGGCCAGCAGGGCGGCGGGCCGGATGCGGCGGCGCCGGCCGGAGGCGGCGACGCGCACGGGCAGGGACACGGTGGCCATGCAACCCCCGATCGCTGCGGACCCGAATGTCGCCATCCGGGCCCGGTCGGATGATCAGCCGGCGGTCTCGATAGCCGACACGAAGTCGTCGACGAAGCCGTCGATGTCGGCGCCGTCATTGTTCCAGTACTGGGTGATGACGTCGTCGAGGGCGCCGTTCAGGTCGGGCGAGGCCAGGAACTCGACGGTCGGCACCTGCCGCTTCGGATCGCGCAGCGCCGCCGCACCCGCCTGGGCGCAGCTGTCCATACTGGAGACGTCGACGTCGAGGCGCGACGGTACCGAGCCCTTGATAGTGTTGAAGGCGATCTGGGTCTCGGGCGCCATCATGACGGTGGCGAGCTTGGCCTGGGCGTCCTTCTGCGCCGGATCGTCGGTCTTCGGGAAGACGAAGACGTCGCCGCCCATCAGGTAGCCGCCCTCGCCGACAACGACGCAGCCATACTCGCTGCCGGGCGTGAGGCCGGCGGCCTTGAACTCGCCCTTGGCCCAGTCGCCCATGACCTGCATGCCGGCCTTGCCGGTGATGACCATGGCGGTGGCGTCGTTCCAGTTGCGGCCGGGGCTGCCGGGATCGACCAGCTTGTGCAGCTCGCGGAAGGTCTGGGCGACCTTCTTGAAGCCGTCGCTGCGCACGGCGTCGAGGTCCTTGTCGCGATAGACCTTGTAGTAGAGGTCGGTGCCGCCCTCGCCGACCAGCAGCGAGATGAAGAGGGTGCGCTCCTGCCAGGGCTGGCCGCCCTGGGCCAGGCCGATCAGCCCGGCATCCTTCAGCTTCTGGCCGGCGGCCACGACCTCGGCCCAACTCCCCGGCTCGGCGATGCCGGCGTCGGCAAACACCTTCTTATTGTACCAGAGCCAGTTGATGCCGTGGATGTTGACCGGGACCGCATAGAACTTGCCGTCGCGGGTGGCGGCCTCGACCAGCGCCGGCGGCAGCACGTCGCGCCACTTGCCGGACTGGGCCACGGGCTCGAGGTCGTTGAGGAAGTTGTTGGCGACGATCTCTTCGAACTGTTTGCCGGTGTTGAACTGCATGGCGGTGGGCGGGTTGCCGCCGACGATGCGATTGATGCCGGTGTTGCGGGCGTTCTGGCCGCCGGCGATGGCGGTGTCTATCCAGGTGCCGCCGGCGGCGGTGAACTTGTCGGCGAACACCTTCACCGCGGCGCTCTCGCCGCCCGAGGTCCACCAGTGGATGACCTCGGCCTTCATCTCCTGCGCCACCGCCAGGGCAGGGCCGGCGGCGATCAGGGCCGTGGCGAGGCAGAGCTGCCGAAAGATACGCATCGAGGCGTCCCTCCCTTGTTGTGATGTGAATGGTAAACGTTTACCATCAATATGACAAGATGACGATTGCAGGAAACGTCGAGCAGCATGCGCAACGATCGGGAGGCCGGTGGCCCGAGGTTGGGGCCGTTGAACATCGCCGACGTGGCGGCGCTCGCCGGCGTGTCGATCGCCACCGTCAGCCGCTCGCTCACCAACCCGGAGCGGGTGAGCCGGGCGACGCGCGAGCGTGTGCTCGAGGTGGTGCGACAGACCGGCTACACGCCGAACGTCGCCGGGCGCAACCTGCGGGTCGCCAGGTCGATGAGCGTGCTCGTGGTGGTGCCGTCGCTGATCACCGTGTTCTTCAGCGCGCTGCTGCTCGGCGTCGACCGCGCCCTTTCCGCCGAGGGCTACGGCCTGCTGGTCGGCAACCTGCACGACGGGCCGGACAAGGAGGCGCGGTTGGTGGACCTCGTGCTGTCCGGCCAGGCCGACGGCGTGCTGCTGCTCAACGGCCACGTCCCGCGCGGGCCGCTGCGCTCGATGACCGACAGCCACGCCCCGGTCGTCGCCGTCAGCGTGCCGTCGGCCGACGGGGTGCCGGCGGTGCTGGTCCGCGAGCGAGAGGCCGCTGCCGCTGTTGCACGCCACCTGCTGGAGCTGGGCCATCGCCGCTTCGGCTACGTCACCGGGCCTGCCACTAATTATATCGAGCACGAACGCTGGGCCGGCTTCCGCGACGCACTGGCCGCGGCCGGAATCGCCGAAGCCGCCATCCGGCGCTATCCCGGCGATTTCCGCCTGGGCACCGGGGTCGCCGCCGGCGAGTCGTTCCTGCGCGGGGCCGGGCGGCCCAGCGCGGTGTTCGCGGTCAGCGACGAGATGGCGATCGGCTTCATCCGTGCCGTCCGCGACGGCGGGCTGGAGGTGCCGCGCGACGTCTCGGTCGCGGGCTTCGACGGCATCGAGTTCGCCGACTACTGCGAGCCGCGCCTCACCACCGTCCGCCAGCCGCGCGAGCAGATGGGCAAGGCCGCGGCCGAGATTCTCGTCCGCATGATGCGCGGTGAGACGATCCCGGCCGACTCCCGCCGCCTCTGGCTCGACGGCGAGCTGCGCGTCGGCGGCAGCACCGCCCCCACGGGCCGGGACGCGCTCCCGGATGCTGCCGGCGAGGTATAAGCATTCCAATTGCGGCAGTGGATGCCGCCGCGCATCATTCGTGCGTCGCCGGAGGGCGCCGAAGGGTCGAAGCTGATGATGCGTGTCTGCCGCGTGCTCGCTGTCGTCTTGATGCTGTTCGGCTGCGCCAGCGCGCCGGAAGTCAGCACCGATGTCGCGCCCGGCGTGGATCTGTCGGCCTTCCGTAGCTTCGGCTTCGAGAAGCGGCTGGCCGAGGATGCCGATGGCTTCGCCAGCCTGACCTCGCAGCGGCTGAAGGCCGCCGTCACGAGGGAGATGGAGAAGCGCGGCTACGTGCTGGTCGAGGACGACCCGGATCTGCTGGTCAATGTCTCGACCGGCCTGCAGGACCGTTCGCGGATCGTGCCAGGCCCGGCACCCTTCGCGCCCTGGGGCGTCCGGCGGGGCATCTACGGTCCGGGACCGTGGGGCTGGCCGGGCGGGGCCTGGGATCGGGTCGAGACGTTCAGCGAAGGCACGGTCAACATTGACCTGATCGACCGGTCGCAGCGCCAGATGGTGTGGCAGGGCATCGCGATCTCGGAGACCGCCGACCGCTTCGGTCGCGTGGCACCCGAGCAGCTGGATGCCAGCGTCGCCGCCGTGTTCGAGCGCTTCCCGTTCCGTGCCGGTCGCGGCTGAGCCGGGGGCCGCACCCTTGACCGTCGAGGAACACAACACCGCCCTGATCCTGGACGGCTATCGCCGGTGGTCGGAGAGCGGCGGCGCCAGCGTCGAGCACTGGCTCGACATGGCGGCGGACGATATATCGCTGCAACTGCTGGGTGACATCGGCGGCCCGGCGCCGGCCCGCGGCAAGGCGGCGTTGCGGGCCTATCTCGGCGCCGTCAACGACCATTGGCGGATGCTCGCCTACGATGTGACGGAAACGATCGCCCAGGGAGAGCGCGTGGTCGCCATCATCGACTCCGCCTGGCTCAACCGGCACACCGGACAGACCGGCCGGCTGCGGATGGTCAACATCTGGCGGATCCGCGATGGCCGCGCCGTCGAGTTCACCGAGTTCTACGACACCGCGCTCGCCATGGCGGCAGCCCAGGGGCCGCCGCGCTGACTCAGGCGCGGTCGCGCAGCGCCGTGGCACCCGCGTGCTTGGCGCAATGGGCGCAGCAGAACATGCGGCCGCCCTCCTCGAGGCCGTGGCCGATGATGCGGCAATCACAATGGCTGCAGCGCGGCGCCAGCTCGGAGATCGCGCATTCGAAGCTGTCGAACGTCCAGGTCTTGCCGGCGCGGCTGATCTGGAAGCTCTTGTCGTAGTCGTTGCCGCAGCGGTCGCAGGTCGCCATCGGCG
>DAOLFG010000025.1:52949-62890 GCA_035326425.1 Geminicoccus sp.
ATCTGGAAGCTCTTGTCGTAGTCGTTGCCGCAGCGGTCGCAGGTCGCCATCGGCGTTCTCCTCAATGGTGGGCGGCGTGCTCGGCGTTGCGCTTGCGCGTGGCCGAAGCCGCTCCGCCCTTTTTGCCGCCCTTGCGCGATGCCGAGTGATTGTCCGGCTTGCCGCGGCCGGAGCCGGACTTGTTGCCGCCGCCGCTCTCCTTGTTGACCGTGGCCCAGGCCCGGCGCTCCGCTTCACCCTCGGAGACGCCGCGGCTCTCGTAGCTTTCCTCGATGTGCTCGGCCTTGCGCTTCTGCTTGTCGGTGTAGGCCGACTTGTCGCCCCTGGGCATCGCCCTTCTCCCGTTGGCTGCCGACCAGCCAACGGGGAGGGGTGTCCGAGGTTCCGCCACAGTCGGCAGCCCGTCAGGGCTGCCAGACCACGTACCATTTGCGGACCGGCTTGACGGTCTCCCAGGTACCCTTGAAGCCGCGCGGCACCACGAAGCCGTCGCCCATGCCGAACTCCTCGACATGGCCGTCCTCGGCGGTCAGGCGGACCTTGCCGGCGAGCAGGAGGCAGAACTCGTGCTCGGTGCAGTCGAGCTCGAGCACGCCACCCTCGTGCGTCCAGAAGCCGGCGGTGAAGCCGCCGGTCTCGTCGCGATACCACTCGGCCGCCTCGACGCCGGGCCGGCGATCGAAGCGGACAGGGTGGGGGACGCTCACTTCGGCAGCGGCGGGATGCGCAGCACCTGGCCGGGATAGATCTTGTCGGGGTGCTTCAGCATCGGCTTGTTGGCCTCGAAGATGGCGTTGTACTTGTTGGCGTTGCCGTACTGCGCCTTGGCGATGGCCGACAGGGTGTCGCCCTTCTTGACGGTGTAGAACACGGCCGATTCCGCCAGGATCTTGGCGGTCAGATCCTCCTCGACGGCGGCGACGCCGGCGATGTTGCCGAGGGCCAGGATCAGCTTCTCCTTGTCCTCCTGGCTCGGCGTCGTGCCGCTGACCCTGACCTTGTCGCCTTCGATCGCGACGTCGAGTCCCTCCACGGGAAGGCCGTGGCTCTCGACCTCCTTCCTCAGGTCCTCGGGCGTCGGCGCCGCGTCGGCCGAGCCGATGCCGATGGCCCGGCCGGCGGCCTTGACGAAATCGAACAGGCCCATGGCTCACTCCCTACGCTGTCTGCGGCCCTGTCTAGCCCGATCTCGCAGGGAGCGCCACGGCCCGGCGGCCGGCGTCAGCAATTGCCGGATTTGCGGCGGCAGGCTTGGTTGTACATGTTCTGCCACTCGGTATTGAGGATCGAGGCGCCCTGGTAGCGTGGGCCGGTCGCGGTCGGGCCGTAGGAAGTGAAGCCGACGATCCGGTTGCGCAGGCTGCTGCCGGTCGGATCGCCGTTGCCCTGCACGCCGAAGTCCCGCACCCAGGGTCCGCCGCTCGAGCCGTTGCGCTGGTCCGAGCCGAGCTGCCCGGCATTGTAGCCCGACACCGAGCGGACCTCGGCGGTGGTCTCCTCCATGCGCTGGCCGTTGTCGATGTTGGTCGGGTAGCCCAGCGTCTTGACGTGGTGGCCGACCAGGCCCGAGGTCTGCCATCCCAGCCAGCCGGTGACGTCGCCGATCTTCTGCACCCGGCCGCCGACGCTCTCGTCGGTCAGCTCGATGATCGCGAAGTCGCCGTTGTTGGGCAGGTTGCCGTTGCCGTTGATCCAGGTGTTGGCGGAGTACACCCAGGCCCAGTCCCAGGAGCCGTAGGGCGCGTTGCCGGACTTGAAGGCCGGCACGAACACGAACTTGTCGAAGAAGTAGTTCCTCGCGGTGTCGTAGACGCAATGCCCGGCGGTGCCGATCAGCCGCTTGGCGATGACCGCGGCCGAGCACACGAAGGTGCTACCGCTGCGCGGATCGCGACCGAACAGCTTGCCGGCGGCGCGATAGGGATAGGTGGTCACCGCCCCGTCGGGGAAGACACGGGAGGTGGTGAACGGAAAGCCCGAGCCGCCCTTGGCCTGGGTCTCGATCGCGCCGTTGGCGGCGACGCCGCCCCTGGGTTCCGCCGGCGGATCGAACAGGCGATTCAGGGCCGGTGCGACCTCGACGGTCGGGCCGCGCGAGGCCTTGCCAGCGGCTGGGCCGGCGCCGGCGGCGTCCGGGCTCGCGGCGGCACCGGTCTGGGCCTCGATCGCCGGTGCCGCCGGCAGCGACATCGGCCTGGCGTCGCGCAGGCGTGCCGGCGTCCAGAAGGGGTCGCGCGCCGAGGGCGATCCGAGATTGGGATTGCCCTTGCCATCGGCGGCCAGCGCCGATGGACCGGTCGCCAGCAGCCCTAGCACCAGCAGCGCGCTGGCGCACAATCCTCTGGCGACAGATTCTCTTTCGTACGTCACGTGAGGTTGAGACATGATATTTTGTCCGACTCGAGGCATCTTCATATAGGAAAATATCTTGCGGATCTGATCAAGTTGAATATTACTGAGTTCTTGTAGCTCTCGACGCGGGCAGACGGCCGCACACCCCTTCACGGGCGGGTCCTTCTGCGCTAGCGGGGCGCCGTCAGAGCGGAGGACGCCCCTTGCCCGCACGCACCTTCTTCTGCATCGACGGCCACACCTGCGGCTGCCCGGTCCGGCTGGTCGCCGGCGGCGGGCCGGACCTCGTGGGCGCCAGCATGAGCGAGAAGCGCCAGCATTTCCTGCGCGACTGGGACTGGGTGCGGACCTCGCTGATGTTCGAGCCGCGCGGCCACGACGTGATGTCGGGCTCGATCCTCTATCCGCCGACGAGGCCGGACTGCGATGTCGCCATCCTGTTCATCGAGGTGTCGGGCTGCCTGCCGATGTGCGGCCACGGCACCATCGGCACCGTCACCATGGCGCTGGAGCACGGCCTGGTGACGCCGGCCGAGGAGGGCGTGCTGCGCCTCGACGTGCCGGCCGGCCGCGTCGTCGCCGCCTACGAGCGCAACGGCAGGTTCGTCGAGAAGGTGCGGATCACCAACGTCGCGAGCTATCTCGCCGCGCCCGAGGTCAGGGTCGATTGCCCGGAGCTGGGCGAGATCGTCGTCGACATCGCCTATGGCGGCAACTTCTACGCCATCGTCGAGCCGCAGCGGAACTTCGCCGGCCTGGATTCGATGTCGGCCGCCATGATCCAGCGCCTGTCGCCGGAGTTGCGCCGCCGCCTCGACGAGGCGGTGGAGCTGGCGCACCCGCTCGATCCCACCATCCGCGGCGTCTCCCATATCGAATGGACCGGCCCCGCGAAGGATCCGCGGGCCCATGCCCGCAACGCCGTGTTCTATGGCGACAAGGCGATCGACCGCTCACCCTGCGGCACCGGCACCTCGGCGCGGATGGCGCAGCTCGTCGCCAAGGGCAGGCTGCGGGTCGGCGACGACTTCGTGCACGAGAGCTACATCGGCTCGCTGTTCGAGGGCAGGGTGGAGGCCGCGACTGATCTCGCCGGCCAGCCGGCCATCGTGCCCAGCATCGCCGGCTGGGCCCGCACGACCGGCCACAACACCATCTTCGTCGACGATCGCGACCCCTACTGGCGGGGTTTCCAGGTCACGTAGTCGGAAGAACGGCCGCCGGTCAGTCCTGGCGCGCGAGGGCGGCGCGGTAGCGCTTCCAGTTGCCGACATAGCGCCGTGAGCCGCGAATGATCCGTTCGGTCTGCTCCGGACGAACCTCGCCCACGACCTTGCCCGGCACGCCCATGACAAGGCTGTTGTCCGGGATGGCCTTGCCCTCTCCGACCAGCGCCTTGGCGGCGATCATGCAGTTCCTGCCGACGACCGCGCCGTTCAGCACCACGGCACCGATGCCGATCAGCGTGCCGTGGCCGATGGTGCAGCCGTGCAGCATGGCGAGATGGCCGACGGTGACGTCCGCGCCGATGGTCAGCGGCAGGCAGGGATCGGTATGCAGCACGCAGCTGTCCTGGACGTTGCTGCCGCGGCCGACGGTGATGGGCTCGTTGTCGCCGCGCAGCACGGCGTTCCACCACACGCTGGCATCGTGCTCGAGCCTGACCTTGCCGATCAGCACCGCCGTCGGGGCGATCCAGTAGGAATCGTCCTCGGTCTCGACCTCCGTGCCGTCCAATGAGAAGCGCATCAGCGGCTCCCGTCGTAGAGTCGGGCGTACTGCTCGCGCAGCAGCTTCTTCTGCACCTTGCCCATGGCGTTGCGGGGCAGGTCGTCCACGACCACCACGCGCTTGGGCACCTTGAAGCCGGCTAGCCTCGCCTTGCAGTGGGCGATGACCCGGGCTTCGTCGGGTCCGCCGGTCGTAGCCTTCACGACCGCGGTGACGGCCTCGCCGAGGTCGCGGTGGGGCAGGGCGACCACCGCCGATTCGACCACGCCCGGCATCGCGTCGATCACCGCCTCGACCTCCGGCGGATAGACGTTGAGCCCGCCGGTGATGACGAGATCCTTGGCCCGGCCGGCCAGCGTCAGATAGCCGTCCTCGCCGAGAGAGCCCAGGTCGCCGGTGCGGAACCAGCCGTCGGCCGTGAACTCCTCCCTGTTCTTCTCCGGCATCTTCCAGTAGCCGGAAAAGACGTTGGGGCCCTTGACCAGCACGGCGCCGATCTCGCCCGGTGGCAGCTCGCGGTCCTCGCTGTCGACGATCCGCACCGCCGAGCCGGGGAAGGGCAGGCCCACCGAGCCCGGCCGCCGCTCGCCATGCAGCGGGTTGCCGGTGTGCATGAGGATCTCGCTCATGCCGTAGCGCTCGAGGATGGCATGGCCGGTGCGCTGCTCGAAGCCGCGCCAGGTCTCGGCCAGCAGCGGTGCCGAGCCCGATACGAACAGCCGGATGTTGCGGCAGGCGGTACGGTCGAAGCCCGGATCGTCGAGCAGCCGGGTGTAGAAGGTAGGCACGCCCATCATTACCGTGGCCCGCGGCAGCAGCTCGACGACCCTGCCGGCATCGAAGCGGTTCAGCCAGAGCATGGTGGCGCCGCTCAGCAGGCTGACATGAGCTGCCACGAACAAGCCGTGGGCATGGAACATCGGCAGGGCGTGCAGCAGCACGTCCCCGTCGCCGAAGCCCCAGGCCTCGGCCAGCACGTGGGCGTTGGAGGCGAGGTTGCCGTGGCTGAGCGGAGCACCCTTCGGCCGGCCGGTGGTGCCGGAGGTGTAGAGCATGGCCGCGATCTCGTCGCGGCGCATGGCGGCGGGCTCGAGGTCGACGGATTCCCCCTGGGCGATGTCGGCGAGGCTGCCCTTGCCGTCGCGGTCGAGTGTCAGCACGCGCGGCACGTCGGGCCGCAGCTCCTCGATGCGGGCGGGGTCGCCCACGAACACCTCGGGCGTGGCGTTGCCCAGCATGTAGCGGACCTCGCCGGCGAGGTAGCCGGGGTTCATGGGCAGTGCCACGAGGCCGGCGCGCAGGGCGCCCAGATAGAGGAACAGGCCTTCCGGCGACTTCTCGATCTGGTAGGCGACGCGATCGCCGGGGCGCGCGCCCTGGGCGAGCAGGGCACGGCCGTAGCGGGCCGACCAGTCGTCGAGCTCGTCGTAGCCGATGCTGCGTCCCTCGGCGGTGACGATCGCCGGCTTCGTGCCGTCGCTGGGGAAGCGGCTCTGCAGCAGGGAGAAGAAGGAGGCGTTCGGCATGGCCGGATGTCCGTTCGCTCTGCGCCGATGGTGGATCTGCCGGATGGATCGACCTGCCGGACGGCGACTGCGATACCATATCTGGCGAGACGCGAAAGCTTGCCGAGGTTCCATGCTCATCGACACCATCCGCGCCGACCGGCTCGTCGCCATGAAGGAGCGCGACGAGCTCAAGAGGGATCTGCTGGGCACGCTGTTCGCGGCCGCGACCAAGGACAGCAAGACGCCCGATGATGCGACGGTCGTCCGGAGCATCCGCGCCTTCGTGAAGTCGCTGGACGAGACGATCGCGGCGCTGAAGGAGCGCGACAGCTCGAGGCAGCAGCGCGAGAAGGCCATCCTGGAGGCCTACCTGCCGCGGACCATCCCGCCCGAGACCCTGCAGGCCAGCATCGCCGAGATCGTGGCCGGCCTGCCGGAGCGGTCGCCGAAGGCGATGGGCCAGGTCATGGCGGAGCTCAAGGCCCGGCACGGCGAGGCCGTCGACATGAAGCAGGCGAGCGGCCTCGTGAAGGCGGCCCTGGGCTGAGTGGCCGCATCCCGTTGGCGGAATGGAGCCTGCGAGGCAACGTCACTCACCTCGGGCGCAACCAAAAATAGAAGCGCCTCGAGCGAGAAGGAGAGTATCCATGTCGAGATGGCTGATCGCCGTCATCGTCGTCATTGTCGTGGTGTTCTTCGGCTACCGCTACCTGGGCGCGCCGGACGAGGTGGCCCGTCAGGCGCAGGACGCCGCCCAGCAGGCCGCCGGCGCGGCGCAGCAGGCGGCCCAGCAGGCCGGCCAAGCGGCGCAGCAGGCGGCGGGTGCAGCCCAGCAGGCGGCGGAGAGCGCGGCCTCGACCGCGCAGCAGGCGGCGAGCGAGGCCGCGGCCGGTGCGGCGGCCATGGCCGACAGCCTGCGCAGCCTGACGCTGAACGGCACCGAGATCGGCGCGCAGATCGGCGGCGCGGTCGACAGCATCCGGACGTCGCTGAGCGGAATCACCGACGGCGCCACGGCCCAAGCCGCCAAGGCGAAGCTGGAGGAGGCCGGCCGCTCGCTCGACGGCGTCTCGGCCCAGGTCGAGCAGTTGCCGGCCGAGGGCCGCAAGCTTCTCGCATCGACCATCAGCGCCGCCCTGCCGACGCTGAAGGCGGGATCGGAGAAGGTGGCGGGCCTCAGCCCCGACCTGAAGCCGACGCTCGACGCGATCATCGCCAAGCTCGAGGGCTGGGCCAACGCGCCGGCCTGACCGTCCGCCGCCAGCGAAAACCCACCGGACAGCCCTGTCGCGGGCAGCCCGGTGGGCCTACCTGTGATCGGGATGCCGCCGTCCTCGGAGTGATTCCCTCATGGTTCGCCGATTGCCTCTCGTCGTCGCCGCAGTGCTGGCGGTGCTGGTCCTCGCGGGCGCCGGCGCCTGGCTGTGGCTGTCGCAGGGCGCTCGCGAGACCGTGGCCGCCTCGGCCGTGCCGATCGGCGGGCCGTTCACCCTGGTCGACCAGGACGGCCGGACCGTGACCCGGGACGACTTCGCCGGCAAATGGATGCTGATCTATTTCGGCTACACCTATTGCCCGGACGTCTGCCCGCTCGGCCTCACCACCATCGCCGAAGCGCTGGACCGGCTGCCGCAGGCGCAGCGCGACCGGATCGTGCCGGTGCTGGTGACGGTCGATCCCGAGCGCGACACGCCCGAGGTGTTGAAGGACTATGTCGCGGCCTTCGGCCCGCAGTTCGAAGGGCTGACCGGCACGCCCGAACAGGTGGCCGCCGCGCTCAAGACCTGGCGGGTCTACAGCCGCAAGGCCGAGGTCCAGCCCGACGGCGGCTACCTCGTCGACCACTCCACCTTCACCTACCTGATGGACCCGTCCGGCGCCTATGCCAGCCACTTCTCGCACGGCGTCTCGCCGGAGGAGATGGCCGAGCGGCTGGGCGGGATCGTCGAGGGATAGCCGGGCCGGCTCTCCTGCCGGAGCCGCCCTAGGATTCCGCCGGGACGTTGACGAGCAGCATCAGCGTGCGCGGCGGCAGCTCGAGCGAGCGCCGCAGCTGCCGCTGCTGCGTGCCACGGCCCGGCGCGGTGTCCTGGCCGGTATCGACGACCAGCCGCCAGCGTGCCCCCTGGATCGCCGGCAGCCGCCAGGTCACCGGCTCGTGGCCGGCATTCAGCAGCAGCAGGAAGGTGTCGTCGGGCTCGGGGTCGCCACGCTGCGTGAGGTGCATCATGCCGGCATCGCCGCTCAGCAGCAGGCCCAGTGCCCTGGCCGGCCCGAACCCCCAGTCGCCGTCGCGCATCTCGCGGCCGTCCGGGCGCAGCCAGACCACGTCCTTGACCTCGGTGCCGGGCACCTTGTCGCCCAGGAAGAAGCGCGAGCGGTGCAGGACGACGTGCGCCCGCCTGAGCCGGACGAGCCGGCGGGTGAAGGCGAGCATGGCCTCGCCTTCCTCGCCGATGCCGCCCCAGTCGATCCAGCTCACCTCGCTGTCCTGGCAGTAGGCGTTGTTGTTGCCGCCCTGGCTGTGCCCGACCTCGTCGCCCGCCAGGATCATCGGAACGCCCTGCGACAGCAGCAGCGTCGCCATCAGGTTGCGCATCTGGCGGCGGCGGAGGGCGCCGATCTCCGGATCGCCGGTCTCGCCCTCCGCACCGCAGTTCCAGCTGTTGTTGTTGTCCGAGCCGTCGCGATTGTCCTCGCCGTTGGCCTCGTTGTGCTTGCCGTTGTAGCTGACGAGGTCGCGCAGCGTGAAACCGTCATGGGCGGTGATGAAGTTGACGCTGGCCCAGGGCCGGCGGCCACGGTGGTTGTAGATGTCGGCCGATCCCGACAGCCGGCTCGCCATCTCGGGCAGCTGGCCCTCGTCGCCCTTCCAGAACTTGCGCGCGGTGTCGCGGTAGCGGTCGTTCCACTCGCCCCAGCCGGGCGGGAAGTTGCCGACCTGGTAGCCGCCGAGGCCGGTGTCCCATGGCTCGGCGATCTTGCGCACGCGCGACAGCACCGGATCCTGGGCGATGGCGTCGAGGAAGCCCGCCTGCTTGTCGTAGGGGCCGCCGACGCGGGCGAGGGTGGTGGCGAGGTCGAAGCGGAAGCCGTCGATGTGCATCTCCTCGACCCAGTAGCGCAGCGAATCCGTCACCATGCGCAGCACGAGCGGATGACGAAGCTCCAGCGCGTTGCCGCAACCGGTGAAGTCGTTGTAATATCGCTTGTCGTCCATCAGATAGTAATACGAGTCGTTGTCGATGCCGCGAAAGGACAATGTCGGGCCGAGCTGGTTGCCCTCGGCCGTGTGGTTGTAGACGACGTCGAGGATGACCTCGATATTGGCGTCGTGCATGACCTGGACGAAGGCCTTGACGTCGGTGACGCCGCGGGGCCCGAGATATTCGGGGTGGGGCGCGAAGAAGCCGATGGTGTTGTACCCCCAGTAGTTCTTCTTGCCGCGCTCGACCAGGTGCCGGTCGTGCAGGAAGGCGTGGACCGGCAGCAGCTCGACGGCGGTGACGCCGAGATCGCGGAGGTGCCTGGCGATCGGCGGTGCCGCCAGACCGGCGAACGTGCCGCGGTCGGCTTCTGCCACGCCGGGATGGCGCATCGTCATGCCCCGGACATGCATCTCGTAGATCACCATCTCGTCGCGCGGCGACGGATAGCGGCGCGTCGGCCCCCAGGTGTGGGCGGTGTCGACCACCACCGAGCGCGGCACGAACGGCGCGCTGTCGCGCTCGTCGAACGACAGGTCGGCGTCGGTGTGGCCGATGGTGTAGCCGTAGAGGGCGTCGTCCCAGACGAGATCGCCGGCCAGCGCCTTGGCATAGGGGTCGATCAGCAGCTTGTTGGGGTTGCATCGGTGGCCGGCCCGTGGCTCGTACGGCCCGTGGACGCGGTAGCCGTAGAGCTGTCCCGGCCGGACGTCCGGCAGGTAGCCGTGCCAAGTCTCGTGCGTCATCTCCGGCAGGGCGATGCGCGCGATCTCCTGCTTGCCGCTGCTGTCGAACAGGCAGAGCTCGACCCTGGTGGCGATGGAGGAGAACAGCGCGAAATTGGTGCCGGAGCCGTCCCAGGTCGCGCCCAGCGTCGAAGAGCTGCCCGGCCAGATGCGGAACTCGCTGCCCATCCTCGTTTCCCCCGCGCGGCGGTGTCGCTCGTTGCCGGCCAGCAACGTGGCATGGTCGGACCGGTTCCGGCCGAATACCCAACCGCTACG
Organism: Geminicoccus sp.; assembly: GCA_035326425.1. Classification (GTDB taxonomy): domain Bacteria; phylum Pseudomonadota; class Alphaproteobacteria; order Geminicoccales; family Geminicoccaceae; genus CALKJU01. The sequence goes on from DAOLFG010000025.1 coordinate 62,751, forward strand.
CGTCCGACGGCAGGCGCGACTTGCAAACCGGCGACACCGCCGCTACATCACGCCCGACCGGCATGCGCCCGTAGCTCAATGGATAGAGCATCTGACTACGGATCAGAAGGTTGAGGGTTCGACTCCTTCCGGGCGCGCCA
>DAOLFG010000149.1:0-2834 GCA_035326425.1 Geminicoccus sp.
TTCTCCAGCGCCGGGTAGATGTCGCCGCCGGCGATCTGCTGCGGCACGACGCCGACCTTCTGCATCACCTGGCCGGCGAAGCCGCCGATTCGCATCTTCAGGCCCTGCATGTCGGCCAGCGTCTTCACCTCCTTGCGGAACCAGCCGCCCATCTGGCTGCCGGTGTTGCCGCAGACCACGGCCTTCATGCCCTGGCCGGCGAAGAACTCCTCGGCCAGCGGGCCGCCGTCGGCCACCGCCAGCCAGGCGTTCTGCATGCGGGCATTGAGGCCGAACGGCACCGCCGAGAACAGCGCGTAGGTCGGGTCCTTGCCGACGAAATAGTAAGCCACGGTGTGGCACATCTCGACCGTGTCGTTGATCACGGCGTCGGCGGCCTGCAGCCCCGGCACGATCTCGCCGGCGGCGAAGACCTGCACCTGGAACTTGCCGTCGGTGATCTCGGCCAGCTTCTTCGAGAACACCTCGGCGGCGGCGAAGATGGTGTCCAGCGACTTCGGGAAGCTGGAGGTGAGCCGCCACTTGATCTCGGGCGCGCTCTGGGCGACGGCCGGCTTCGGCAGGGTCGAGGCGGCACCGCTGGCGGCGACGGCCGCTGCCCCGGCTACCATGCTGCGACGGGAGACCATGATCGTCCTCGCTGATCGAAGGATGAATGCCGCCGTCGCGCTGGCGACCGACGGCGATCGCTGCGGCTCCTTATGCCTACGATCCCCGATGTTTCAACTGCCCGATCGCCGCGCCTTGCGCCGGCCGGCGGCATCGGCATAAGGGCGGGGCCAGCCAACGGGAGGCCCCATGCCCTACGCCATCCTCACCAAGGACAAGCCAGACAGCCTGGCGCTGCGCCTCGCCACGCGCGACGTCCACATCGCCTATCTCGACAGCCACGCCGCGAAGCTGCTGGCGGCCGGTGCCTTGCTCAACGACGACGGCTCGGGCGGCGACGGCGGCCTCATCATCTACGACACCGACGACCGGGCGGTGGCCGAGGCGTTCATCGACAACGATCCCTTCACCAAGGCCGGCCTGTTCGAGAGCATCACCATCCGCCGCTGGCGCAAGGCCTTCCTCGACGGCACCAAGCGCATGTGAGCGCGAGGCGGGCCGTCGGGCCGACGAGCGGGTGCAGCTCTACGTGCCGGAGGTCGACGCCCGATACCGGCATCACCGCCTAGGGCATCGACGTCCCGGAGCCCAGGCCCCTAGCCCAGCCAGCCCAGGATCAGCGACATCGTCACCACCGACAGGCCCGTCGACACCAGGATGGCGGCGGCGCTCTCGGCCTGGCCCACCTTGTAGCGCTCGGCGAACAGGTAGCTGTTGACGCCGCAGGGCATGGCGGCGGTGATCACCGCCACCGGCACCCAGGCCGGATCGACCGTGAACACCCGCGTCGCCAGCAGCCAGACCAGCAGCGGCAGCAGCAGCAGCTTCAGCGCCATCATCGCCGCCGCCCGCGACATCGCCCCGCCGATGCGGTAGGCGCGCAAGGACGCCCCCATCGAGAACAAGGCGCACGGCCCCGCGGCCTCGCCGACCAGCTCGGCCCACCTGTCGACGGCATGCGGCAGCGAGAGCCCCAGCCAGTGGAAGACCAGGCCGCCGCCCAGCGCCACCAGGATCGGGTTCTTGACGAGGCCCTGGCCCACCCGCTTCGGCAGCTGCCGCAGCTCCGAGCCGCCGCCCTGGCCCAGCTCGACCACCACGGTCACCACCGTGAACATCAGCACGCTGTGGAACGACAGGATCAGGAAGAACGGCAGCGTCGCCTGCGGCCCGAACGCCGCCAGCACCAGCGGCGTGCCCATCAGCACCACGTTGCCGTAGGAGCCGCCGAACCCCATGATGGCCTGCTCCTCCAGCTTGGCGGCGAACAGCAGCCGCGACGCCGCCATGCCGAGCGCGAACACCAGCAGCGCCGACAGGTAGTAGGACAGCAGGTAGCCCCAGGGCAGCGCCGCCGGCAGCTGCTGCCCGGCCATGTTGCGGAACAGCATGACGGGGATGGCGAACCAGAACACGAACGCCGCCAGCGCCCGGCCCGCCGTCTGGTCGAACACCGGCGTGAAGGTGGCGGCGTAGCCGAACAGGATCAGCCCGAAGATCGGCACGATCAGGTCGACGAGGACGGGCATGGCACTCGCGCTGCGTTGAAATATGTCCTGGCCCGCCCGTCATAGCCGCTTGCGGCCGAACTGCATGCCTGCAAGCTGCGCCCGACGGCTCATCCCGCAACGAGGCTGGCGAACGTGCCGCACCTGCCCCGCCGCACCTTGCTGCAGGCCGCCCTGCCGGCGCTGGCACTGGCCCTCCCGGCAGGTGCCGCCGACGATCCTCTGGCCACGCTGCTGGCGCTGATCGCCCGCCGCCTCGGGATCGGCCGCGTCGTCGCCCAGGCGAAATGGAACAGCGGCGCTCCCATCGCCGACCCCGAGCGCGAGGCCAGGGTCATCGCCGCGGCGCGAGCCCAGGCCGCGGCCGCCGGCATCGATCCCGACGCCCTGTCGGCGCTGCTCCGCGCCCAGATCGAGGCCAGCAAGCTGCTGCAGCAGCAGCTGCACGCCGAATGGCGCGCCGCCGCCCACCCCCCGTTCGGCGACGTCCCCGACCTCGCCACCGACATCCGCGCCCGCCTCGACCGCCTCGGCGAGGCCTTACCGCCGGCCCTCGCCGCCGCCCTGCCGAAGCTCCCGGGAAACTGCGGAGAGCTCGACCGCCAGGCCGAGGCCATCCTCGCCGGCTTCGACACGCCGATCCGGACGGAGGCAATCGGGCCGCTGAGGTCGTGGGCGGGATGCGGGTAGCGCATCGAGCTACCGGCGGGCGCTGCC
>DAOLFG010000026.1:0-62639 GCA_035326425.1 Geminicoccus sp.
GCAAGAGCCGCCGCCTGCACATCCCTTCCACAACAATCCAACTTGTCAAAGAACAGTGTCTGAGAGAATTCGCACATCTTTTAGAGACGCGCTTTCCTCTCGCGGCGGCGACCACCGCCGCGTGACGGGCCGTTATGTAGCGGCCGCCCTTCGGGGTGGCAAGCCCCTTCCGATGAAAAAACTGCGACAAACGCGCAGCCGTCCGATGACCACCCGAAGGCCGCGGAGGCGGGGTCGGCTCCCCGCCTCCGCCACCGTCATGCCGCCAGCGGCACCGCCTCGCCGTCGATGACGAGCCGGCCGTCCTTGGCCGCCACATGCGCCGTCTGGCCCTCGGCGAGCTGGCCCTCGAGGATGCGCAGCGCCAGCGGATCCTGCAGCTGGCGCTGGATCACCCGCTTCAGCGGCCGGGCACCATAGACCGGATCGTAGCCGGTGTTGCCGAGCCAGGTCCTGGCGTCGTCGGTCAGCTCGATGCCGATGCCGCGCTCGGCCAGGAGCTTGCGCAGCCGCAGCAGCTGGATGTCGACGATGCCCCGCATGTCCTTGCGGCCAAGCCGGTTGAACAGGATGACCTCGTCCAGCCGGTTGAGGAACTCGGGCCGGAAGGCCCGCCGCACCACCTCCATCACCTGCTCGCGCGCCGCCGCCACCGGCTGGCCTTCGGGCAGGGCCGCCAGGAACTCGCTGCCGAGGTTCGAGGTCAGCACGATGAGCGTGTTGCGGAAGTCGACGGTGCGGCCCTGGCCGTCGGTCAGCCGGCCGTCGTCCAGCACCTGCAGCAGCACGTTGAAGACGTCGGGATGGGCCTTCTCGACCTCGTCGAACAACACGACCTGGTAGGGCCGCCGCCGCACCGATTCGGTGAGCGCCCCGCCCTCCTCGTAGCCGACATAGCCGGGGGGCGCGCCGATCAGCCGGGCGACCGCGTGCTTCTCCATGTATTCCGACATGTCGACGCGCAGCATCGCCTGGTCGTCGTCGAACAGGAACGACGCCAGCGCCTTGCAGAGCTCGGTCTTGCCCACGCCGGTGGGGCCGAGGAACAGGAAGCTGCCGATCGGCCGGCCCGGATCCTGCAGCCCCGCCCGCGCCCGCCGCACGGCATTGGAGACGGCCTTCACCGCCTCGTCCTGGCCGACGACGCGCTCGTGCAGCTTCTGCTCCATCTGCAGCAGCTTCTCGCGCTCGCCCTCCATCATCCGGTCGACCGGCACGCCGGTCCAGCGCGACACCACGGCGGCGATGTCCTCGTCGTTCACCGCTTCCGCCACCATCGGCCTGCTGTCCTGCGATTCCGCCTCGGCCAGCTTCTTCTCGAGCTCCGGGATGTCCTTGTAGGCCAGCTCGCCGGCGCGGGCGAAGTCGCCGCGCCGCTGGGCCTGCTGCAGCTCGAGGCGGGCCTGCTCCAGCTTCTCCTTCACGCCGGTGGCTGCCGCCAGCTTGTCCTTGTCGGCCTTCCAGCGCGCCGTCAGCTCGGCCGAGCGCTCCTCCAGCTCGGACAGCTCCCTGGCCAGCTTGCCCAGCCGGTCGCGCGAGGCCTTGTCCTCCTCCTTCTGCAGGGCGGCGCGCTCGATCTGCAGCTGCACGATGCGGCGGTCGAGCTCGTCGATCTCCTCGGGCTTGCTGTCGATCGCCATGCGCTTCCTGGCCGCCGCCTCGTCGACGAGGTCGATGGCCTTGTCGGGCAGGAAGCGGTCGGTGATGTAGCGGTTGGAGAGCGTGGCGGCGGCGACGATGGCGCCGTCGGTGATCCGCACGCCATGGTGCAGCTCGTACTTCTCCTTCAGCCCGCGCAGGATCGAGATGGTGTCCTCGACCGTCGGCTGGCTGACGAACACCGGCTGGAAGCGCCGCGCCAGTGCTGCGTCCTTCTCGATGTGCTTCCTGTACTCGTCGAGCGTGGTGGCGCCCACGCAGTGCAGCTCGCCGCGCGCCAGCGCCGGCTTCAGCATGTTGGAGGCGTCCATGGCACCTTCGGCCTTGCCGGCGCCGACCAGCGTGTGCAGCTCGTCGATGAACAGGATGATGTCGCCCTCGCCGTGCTGCACCTCCTGCAGCAGCGCCTTCAGGCGCTCCTCGAACTCGCCGCGATATTTCGCACCGGCCACCAGCGCGCCGAGGTCGAGCGACAGCAGCCGGCGGTCCTTCAGGGACTCCGGCACGTCGCCGTTGACGATGCGGTTGGCCAGGCCCTCGGCGATGGCGGTCTTGCCGACGCCGGGCTCGCCGATCAGCACGGGGTTGTTCTTGGTCCGGCGCGACAGCACCTGGATGACGCGGCGGATCTCGTCGTCGCGGCCGATCACCGGGTCGAGCTTGCCCTCGCGCGCCGCAGCCGTCAGGTCGCGGGTATATTTCTTCAGCGCGTCGTAGCCCTGCTCGGCCGAGGCGGTGTCGGCGGTGCGGCCCTTGCGGATCTGCTCGATGGCGGCGTTCAGCGCCTGGGCGTTGACGCCGGCGTCGCGCAGCACGCGGGCGGCGTCGGTCTCCGACATGGCGATCGCCAGCAGCAGCCGCTCGACGGTGACGAAGCTGTCGCCCGACTTCTGGGCGATCTTCTGCGCCGCATCGAACAGCCGGGCGGTCTCGGGTGCCAGATAGACCTGGCCGGCGCCGCTGCCCTCGACCTTGGGCTGGCGGCGCAGCAGCTGCTCGGTGCCCTGCAGCGCGGCGCGCGGGTTGCCGCCGGCGGCCTGGATCAGGTTGGCGGCCAGGCCCTCGCTGTCGTCGAGCAGCACCTTGAGGAGATGCTCGGGCAGAAAGCGCTGATGGCCCTCGCGCAGCGCCAGGCCCTGCGCCGACTGCACGAAGCCGCGGGCGCGCTCGGTATATTTCTCGAAATCCATGACTGTTCCCCCTTCTCGTCCCTCGTGCGAGCGGACATGGAGCCACGGACCCTCGCGGAGGCATCCGTGCGGCTCCGCGGTTCATGTGGCATCGAGTTGGCGTACGACAAGCACTTGAGATCATGCCGCCGATACACGGGTGGCACAGACCTTGCCGCCGGGCCGTGCTAGGCAGCGTGCGGACTTTCCTGGATGCCGAGACATGCTCCGCCTGCTCCTGACCGTGGCCGCTGCCGTCGTCCTGCTGCTGTCGCCCGGCGCGGGCGCCGAGACGCCACAGCCGAGCCCGCAGCAGATCCGCGAGCTGTCGGAGCTGCTGCGCGACCCGGGGCTCCAGGCATGGCTGCAGGCCCAGGCCGAGGCCCCAGCGGCCGAGCCGGCCCCGGCTGTCGCCGCCGCACCCGGCATGCAGAACGCCCTGGCCTCGCAGATCGCCGACATCCGCGCCTTCATGGTCGAGCTCGTCACCGGACTCCCCCGGCTCCCGGGCGAGCTGGCGCGCGCCTGGCTGGTCTTGACCCTCGAGTTCGAGGATCACGGGCTGGGCCAGCTCCTGCTCTATCTCCTGGTGTTCGCCGCCCTCGGATCGGGGGTGGAAGCACTCTATCACCGGCTCACCACCCCGGCCCGCAAGCGGATCGTCACGGCCCCGGTCGCCACCGCCCGCGACCGGCTGCGCGCGAGCGGCCTGCGCCTGGCCTACGGGCTCGGCATGATCCTGGCCTTCACGCTCGGCAGCGTCGGCGCCTTCCTGGTCTTCGACTGGCCGACCCTGCTCGAGGAGATCCTGCTCTCCTACCTGATGGTGGTGCTGGTGGTGCGGCTGACGCTGGTGCTGGCCCGCCTCGTGCTGGCGCCGGGCGGCGAGCGGTTCCGCATGGTGCCGATGGCGACGCGCACCGCCTGGTACTGGACGATCTGGTCGGCGGTGCTGGCCGGCTGGTTCGCCTTCGTCAACGTCACCCTGCCGCTGCTCGCCACCTTCGGGGTGAGCAGGGCCGGCTGGTACAGCGTCGGGCTGATCTGCGGCATCGTGCTGCTGGTGCTGGCGCTCGTGGCCGTGTGGCGCCAGCCGGGACGGGACGGCACGGCCGCCACCGCCCCCGGCCGGCTCACCCGCGCGCTGGTCTCGCTCTACCTCGTCGGCACCTGGCTGGTCCTGCTCACCGGCTCGGACGCACCGTTCTATGTCGCCATCGTCCTGCTGCTGCTGCCGATCGCCATCCGCGGTAGCCACCTCGCCGTCGAGCACCTGCTGCGCCAGGAGGCCGGGGAATCCGGCGAGGGGGCGGTCCCGTCGGTGTTGACGGTCGCCATCGACCGCGGCCTGCGGGCGGCGCTGCTGATCGGCGCCGCGTTCCTGGTCGCCTCGATCCTCGACCTCGACCTCGGCGAGCTGACCAGCCGCGAGACCCTCGGAACGCGGCTGGCCCGCGGCGCCATCAACGTCGTCATCATCGCCCTGCTCGCCGATCTGGTCTGGCAGATGGCGCGGGCCTGGATCGACTACCGCCTGAGCGAGGCCAACACCGGCAGCCATGTCGGCAGCGACGAGGCCCGCCGCCGCCAGCGGCTGCGCACGCTCCTGCCGATCCTGCGCAACATCCTGTTCGTCGTGCTGCTGGTGATGGCCGCACTGATGGCGCTGTCGGCACTGGGCGTCGAGGTCGGCCCGCTGATCGCCGGCGCCGGCGTGGTCGGCGTCGCCGTCGGCTTCGGTGCCCAGACGCTGGTCAAGGACATCATCTCCGGCATGTTCTTCCTGCTCGACGATGCCTTCCGCGTCGGCGAGTACATCGAGAGCGGCGACATCCGCGGCACGGTCGAGGCCTTCTCGCTGCGCTCCATCAAGCTGCGCCACCATCGCGGCGCCCTGCACACCGTGCCGTTCGGCAGCCTGGACAAGATCACCAACTATTCGCGCGACTGGGTGATCGACAAGATGACCCTCAACGTCACCTTCGACGCCGACCTCGACAAGGCCAAGCGGCTGATCAAGCAGGTCGGCCGCGAGCTGGCGGCCGATCCGGAATATGCGCCGAACATCCTCGACCCGCTGAAGATGCAGGGTGTCGACGAGTTCGGCGACTTCGCCATCCAGATCAGGCTCAAGATGATGACTCGGCCCGGCGAGCAGTTCGTCATCCGGCGCAAGGCCTATGCCATGATCAAGAAGGCCTTCGACGCCAACGGCATCCGGATCGCGACACCGACCGTCACGGTCGCCGGCGGCGGACAGGGCGACGCCGCGACGGCGGCGGCACAGAGGGCGCTCGAGATGGCGCAGCCGGCCGCACCCTAGACAGGGCCGCTGGCTGGAGTATTTCGGGGCGTCGTTCGGGGGGTGAGGCGATGAAAGCGAAATTCGGGCCGCTCGCCGGCTTGGCCGGATTCGTCCTGGGCGCGTTGCTCCTGGCGGCCGGCGTCTCGGCACAGGATGCCGCACCCGCTGCCGAGCCGCCGCCGCAGGTCAAGACCTTCGTCGACCTGCTGGGCGATCCGGCCGTGCAGGGCTGGCTGCGCACGCAGATCGACCATCCGCAGCCCGCCGAAGCTGCCGACGCCACGCCGACGACCAGCGCCGAGCTCGAGGCCACCGGGCTCGAGGAGTTCGGCACCGCCGCGATCGAGCATTTCCGCGAGCACCGCAAGACGCTGGCCGAGGGCCTGCCGCGGGTGCCGGCCGAGCTCGGCGCCGCGCTGGGGCGGCTCGCCGACGAAGTGGGAGGTCTGGGCATCCTGGGCCTGGCGCCGCTGGTGGCCTTCTTCGTCGGCGCCGGCCTGCTGGCCGAGTGGCTGTTCCTGCGCAGCACACGCAGCTTGCGCAAGCGGCTGCTCGTCGCCTCCGAGGCCACCGTCGGGAGCCGCGTCCGCAAGGCGGCGCTGCGGCTGCTGCTGGCGCTGGTGTCGGTCGTCGTCTTCGCGGCGGCGAGCCTCGGCGTCTTCCTCGCCTTCGACTGGCCGCCCCTGTTCCGCGCCGTGGTCGGGCGGTTCCTGTTCGCCTTCATCCTGATGCGCCTCGGCCTCGTCATCGCCCGCGTGCTGCTGGCGCCGACATTGCCGCAGCTGCGCGTCATCCCGATCGACACCGACGACGCGGTGTTCTGGGTCAGGCGCTGGACGGCGCTGCTCGCCGTGTTCATGTTCGGCTGGGCGCTGGCGACCTCGTTCCGCGAGCTCGGCGCAGCACAGCCGACGCCGCTGATCCTGGCCTACCTGCTGGGGCTGGGCCTGGTCGCCATCACCATCGAGACCATCCTGCGGCGGCGCCGCACCGCCGTCGCCGAGGCGGCCGCCGACGGCGACCTCAGCGACATGCCGAGCGCCGTGCCGGCGATCCTCGGCATCGCCTGGACCGTGGCGCTCTACCTGCTGTGGCTGCAGGAGGCCATGGGGCTCTTCTGGCTGCTCCTGATCGCGGGCCTGCTGCCGGCGGCCATCAAGGTCACCCAGCGCGCCGTCAACAACCTGCTGAGGCCCGTCGGCGCCGATGCCGTCTCGGTGGCCGAGCCGCACAGCGTGCTGGCCGCCGTGGTGGAGCGCGGCGCCAGGGCGGCGCTGTTCATAGGTGCCGCGTTCCTGCTGGCCTGGGGCTGGGGGATCGACGTCGGCGCGGTGGCGCGGGGCGAAGCCGGCCTGGGACGGCTGGTCAGCGCCGGCGTCAGCATCGTGCTGATCGTGATGCTGGCCGACTTCGGCTGGCACGTCGCCAAGACCGCCATCGACGCGCAGTTGCACAGCGCCACCGTCGACGAGCACATCGACGAGGAGGAGATGCGACGGCGCTCGCGGATCAGGACGCTCCTGCCGATCCTGCGCAACGTGCTGTTCGTGGTGATCGTCGTCACCACCATCCTGATGGCGCTGGCGGCGCTCGGCGTGCAGATCGGGCCGCTGATCGCCGGCGCCGGCGTCGTGGGCCTCGCCGTCGGCTTCGGCGCGCAGACGCTGGTGAGGGACGTCCTGTCGGGAATGTTCTACCTGCTCGACGACGCTTTCCGGGTCGGCGAGTACATCGTCAGCGGCTCGGCCAAGGGCACGGTCGAGTCGTTCTCGATCCGCTCGATCAAGCTGCGCCACCAGCGCGGGCCGATCTACACGGTGCCGTTCGGCTCGCTGGGCGCCATCCAGAACATGAGTCGCGACTGGGTGATCGACAAGCTGATCTTCAACGTCCCGCACGACACCGACCTCGACAAGATGAAGAAGGTGGTCAAGCAGGTCGGCAAGGACATGATGGCCACGCCGGAAGTGGCCCATGCCATGATCGAGCCGCTGAAGATGCAGGGCGTCAATCTCGTCGGCGACTTCGCCATGACGGTGGCGCTGAAGATGAAGTGCCGCCCCGGCGAGCAGTTCACGGCACGCCGCAAGGCCTATGCGCTGCTGCAGAAGGCCTTCGCGCAGAACGACATCCACTTCGCCGTGCCGACGGTGCAGGTGGCGGGCGATTCCGAGGCCACCCAGGCGGCGGCGGCCAAGCAGGCCGTGGAGCTGGTGCAGCGGCCGGCCGCCGAGTAGCCGGCCGGCCGCCGGGAGGCTCACCGCCCGTCATAGTCCGTGAGATCGGCCTCCTCGCCGGGGCCGAAATCGATGTGGATGTGGTTGGCGTCGGGATCCCAGATGTTGACCTGCCGGATGTCGAAGCCCGGCGTCACCGAGCATTTGTAGGCCACCTTGCGGACGCGCAGATGGGCGAGGAAGTTGGCCATGCCCTCGCCGCTGATCGCGAAATGCTCGATGCGCGGCTCGATCGCCTTCTGCTCGGCCGCCACCTCGACCAAGTGGACGATCGGAAAGCCGTCGCAGTAGAGCCAGGCGCCGCCGAACGGAAAAGGCGGGCGCGGGCCGGTGCGCATGCCCAGGATGTCGCCGTACCAGTCGACCATCGCCGCGAGGTTGGCGGTACGGACGTTGACGTGATCCAGGCGCTTGAGCTGCATGGCGGCCCCCCTTGTCGTCGCGGCAGCCAAGCTGGGCCGGTCGGCCGCGGCCCGTCAAGCGAGCGTGCGATGCCTCCGGCCGTGGCGCAGCCAGGCGAACGGCGAGATCGCCAGCGCCAGATACTGGCTCGCCGGCATCAGGGCGGAGAGCAGCCGCTCGCGGTGCCGCGAGTAGGTGACGAGGTGCTTGAGCTTGCGCATCGACCGCCCCGGCTCCCAGGTGATGTGGTCGCTGCGGCTGGCGCTCTGCACGGCGATCATCGGGAACCAGGCGAAAGCCTCGGGCAGCGCCGCGTAGGCGGCGTCCACGCCCTTGCCGGCGAGGCGCACATAGTCGGCGTCCTTGCGCGACCGGTTCGACTCGAACCAATCCATCAGCCGCTCGCTGCCGATATAGGCATGGGCGCAGGCCGAGCCGACGCGCAGCAGCCGGCGGCCGACCGGATAGGCCCACAGCGGCCAGTGGCCCAGGAAGAAAAGGGTCCATTCCGGCGGCAGGCCGTCGACCGTCCGGGCGATGCGCCGCAGCGTGGCCGGCTGGAGGCGGCGCGAGATCAGCACGTCGTCCTCGAACACCAGCACGCGGGCATGACCCTGCCGCGCCGCCCGTCGGACGACGTGGCGATGCGAGTTCCAGATGCCGGCGACCGCCGAGCCCTCGTGCTTGGCCGGCCGGTAGAAGGTCACGTGGCGGCAGAGGCCGACGCGATGGAACTCGGCGGCGGCCGAGGCGGCGCGGTCGTCGCGATGCCGCAGCGAGATGCAGTAGGCCGCACCCGCGAACGACCAGTCGAAATCGTCGGCGGCCGCCGTGCCGTTGCAGAAGCGGCAGGCCGGGTCTCGCGGGCAGGCGTGATGCGTGTCCGCCGTGGCTTTCATGGCCCTCGATCCTATTCCGCCGGATGCGGCTCGGCGGCCTTCGTCTCGGCCCGTTCGGCCGCCGGCCTCCAGCCCGCCTTCTCGCGCATCCATTGGAAGACGACATAGAGCATCGGGATCAGAAGGACACCGAGCACTGCCGACGCCAGCATGCCGGCGAACACCGGCGTGCCGACCGCCCGCCGGCTGGCCGCGCCGGCGCCATGGGCGATCACCAGCGGCACGAGGCCCAGCACGAAGGCGAAGCTGGTCATCATCACCGGCCGGAAGCGCAGCCGGGCACCCTCGATGGCGGAATCGAGCAGGGCCTTGCCGTGGTTGCGCTGCTCCAGGGCGAACTCGTTGATCAGGATGGCGTTTTTGGCGGCCAGCGCTATCAGCACGACGAGGCCGATCTGCGCGTAGATGTCGAAGGCCAGGCCGGCGAAGTAGAGCCCGGCGATGGCGCCCAGCACGCCCACCGACACCGAGAGCAGCACCGGGATCGGCACGTTCCAGCTCTCGTACAGTGCCACCAGGAACAGGTAGGCGAAGAGCACGGCCAGGGCCAGCACGATACTGGTCTTGCCGGCGGCCTCCTTCTCCTGCAGCGCCGTGCCGGTCCACTCGAAGCTGTAGCCGGCGGGCAGAACGCTGGCGGAGATCTGCTCCATCGCCGCCAGCGCCGTGCCGGTGCTGATGCCCGGCGCGCTCGAGCCGTTGACGATTACCGAGCGGTAGTTGTTGTAGCGGCTCACCGCCTGGGGCCCGAGCACGATGCGGGCCGAGGCCAGCGCCTGCATCGGCACCATCTGGCCGCCCGATCCGCGGACATAGATGCGCAGGATGTCGTCGATGGCGGAGCGGAACTGCGTCTCCGCCTGGATGTTGACCTGCCAGGTTCGGCCGAAGACGTTGAAGTCGTTGACGTAGTAGCCGCCCAAGGTCGCCTGCAGGGCATTGAAGATGTCGGAGATCTGGACGCCCAGCGTCTGGGCCTTCTCGCGATCGACGTCGAGATAGATCTGCGGCGTATCGGCCGAGAAGGTGGAGAACACGCCGGCGAGGTCGGCGTGCTGGTTGGCGGTGATCACGAGCGAGCGCATCACCGCCGCCAGCTCGGTGAACGGCTGCCCCTGCAGCGCCTCCAGCACGTACTGGAAGCCGCCGGTGCTGCCGAGGCCGATGATCGGCGGCAGGTTGAGCGGCAGCGCCACGGCCCCGTCGACCGCGGCGAAGTCGCGGCGGAGATCGACGATCAGCTGTTGCGCCGATTGGCTGCGCTCCTCGTAGGGCTTGAGCTGGATGACGAAGAAGCCCTTGTTCGACGACGCGATGGCGTTGATGAAATCGTAGCCGACGACGGCCAACGTGTTCTGCACCGGCTCCTTGGCCGCGACGATCTCCTGGACGCGATCGACGATGGCGGCGGTGCGGTTCTGCGATGCGCCCTCCGGCAGCTGCACCACGGCGAAGATGGCTCCCTGATCCTCGTCGGGCAAAAAGCCCTGCGGCGTGCGGGTGAACAGCAGGCCGCTGCCGATGATGACCGCCGCCAGCGCCACGAGGCCGAAGACCGACACCCTGACCAGCCGGCGCACGATCGCCGCATAGCCGTTGGTCATCTTGTCGATGCCGCTCAGCATCCAGCCGACCGGCCCACGCGGCCGGCCGTGGCTGCGGGTCAGCAGCACCGAGCAGAGCGCCGGCGAAAGGGTCAGCGCGTTGATCGCCGAGATCAGCATCGAGACCGACACCGCCACCGCGAACTGGCGGAACAGCTCGCCCGAGATGCCGGGGATGAAGGCCGTGGGCACGAACACCGAGAGCAGGACCAGCGTAATGGCGATGATGGGTGCGGTGATCTCGCCCATGGCCTTCTTCGTGGCCTCGGGCACCGAGAGCTCCGGACTCTCCTCCAGCACGCGCTCGACGTTCTCGATCACCACGATGGCGTCGTCGACGACAATGCCGATCGCCAGGACGAGCGCCAGCAGCGACACGGTGTTGGCGCTGTAGCCGATGGCCAGCAGCACCGCGAAGGTGCCGATGATCGAGACCGGCACGGCGATCAGCGGGATCAGCGTGGTGCGCAGCTTGCCGAGGAAGACGAACACCACGAGGCCGACGAGCACGAAGGCCTCGATCAGGGTCTTGATGACCTCGTCGACCGTGTCGCTGACGAAGGTCGTCGTGTCGTACATGATGTCGGCGGAGAGATCCTCGGGGAACCGGGTCTCGAGGTTGCTCAGCGTCTCGCGCACCCTGGCCGCGACATTGACCGCGTTGGCGCCGGGCGCCTGGTAGATGCCGATGGCGGCCGCCGCCTTGCCGTTGAACAGGCTGAACCGGTCCGACGACTTGGCCCCCAGCTCCACCCGGGCGATGTCCCGCACGCGCACGACCGAGCCGTCCGGATTGGCCCTGATGATGATGGCCTCGAACTCGGCCGGCTGGGTGAGCCTGCCCTTGGTGTTGATGGTGAGCTGGAGCTGCTGGTCCTGCGACAGTGGCGCTGCGCCGATGCGGCCGACGGCGGCCTGGATGTTCTGGCTCTGTATGGCGCTGATGACATCGTTGGGCGTGAGGCCGTAATTGGTCAGCCGCTGCGGATCGAGCCAGACGCGCATAGAGTAGTCGAGCGGACCGAACAGGTTGGCGTCGCCGACGCCGTTGATGCGCTTGATCGAATCGATGATGTTGATGGTGGCGTAGTTGCTGAGGAACAGCGGGTCATAGGTGCCGTTGGGCGACGAGATCGTGACGACCTGCAGCAGCGCCGACGACACCTTCTTGATGGTGAGGCCCTGGCGCGTCACCTCGCTCGGCAGCTGCGCCTGGGCCAGGTTCACCCGGTTCTGGACGTTGACCGTGTTCAGGTCGGGGTCGGTGCCGAGCTCGAAGGTGACGGTCAGCGTGTAGCTGCCGTCCGACCCGGCGGTCGACTGCATGTAGATCATGCGGTCGACGCCGTTGACCTGCTGCTCGATCGGCTGGGCCACTGTCTGCTCGACGACGTCGGCCGAGGCGCCGGGATAGAAGCCCGAGACCTGCACCTGCGGCGGCACGATGTTGGGGAACTGCGCCACGGGGATGGCGGTGATGGCGATGATGCCGGCCAGCGTGATGATGATCGAGATGACGAACGCCAGCCGGGGCCGGTCGACGAAGACGGCTGAAATCACCGCTCAGCTCCCCGTCACTTTCGTAGCCGACGCCTGGACGACCTGCCCGGGGCGCACCTTCTGCAGCCCGTCGACGATCACCCGCTCGCCGGCTTCGAGCCCATTGGAAACGACCACGCTGACGCCCTGCTGGGGACCGAGCGTCACCCGGCGCTGCTCGACCTTGCTCTGGCCGTCGACGACCATCACCGACGACCCCGCCTGATCGATGACCAGCGCCGCCATCGGCACGGTGATCTGCGGCTCGGGCTCGGCCATCTCGACGATCGGGCGGGCGATCTGGCC
This sequence comes from Geminicoccus sp., assembly GCA_035326425.1. Taxonomy (GTDB): domain Bacteria; phylum Pseudomonadota; class Alphaproteobacteria; order Geminicoccales; family Geminicoccaceae; genus CALKJU01. The sequence goes on from DAOLFG010000026.1 coordinate 12,121, forward strand.
ATCCTTGAGGATACCCTTGGGATTGGGGACGACGGCGCGGACGGTCACCGAATCCGTCGATTGGTCGACCTGGTTGTCGATGAAGTCGATCTTGCCCAGCTCGGCGTGGATCGAGCCGTCCGGGAGTCGGATCCTCACCTTGATGTTGCTGGAATCACCCGCCGCATGCTCCTGCGCTTGCACGAGCTGGCGCTGCGCCACCGGGAAGGTGACGTAGATGGGATCGATGCTGACGATGGTCGCCAGCACGCCGGAGGAGGGACCGACGAGGTTGCCCTCGGTCACGTTTGCCTGGCCGATGACGCCGGCCACCGGGGCCAGGATGTCGGTGTAGCCGAGATTGATCTGCGCCTCGCGCAGCGCCGCCTCGGCCTGCTGCACCTTGGCCGAGGCGGTGTCGAGCTCGGCTTTGCGCTGGTCGACCGTCGCCTGCGGGATGTTCTGGCTGCGCACCAGGGTCGCGGCACGTTGGTACTGCACTTGCGCGTTGGTGAGCATGGCGTTGGCGGCCGAGAGGTCGGCGGTGGCCTGATCGGCGGCGGCCTGGAACTGGTCCTTCTCGATCGAGAACAGCAGCTCCCCGGCCTTGACCGCCGCACCCTCGGTGAACAGCCGCTTCTGCAGGAAGCCTTCGACGCGGGCGCGCAGGTCGACCTTGTCGATCGCGACCACCCTGCCGACGAACTCGAAGTTCTGCGCCACTTCCTGCGGGGACACCTCGACCACGCCGACCGCGGGCGGTGGCGGCGGCGCGGCGGTCTCCTGGGCCGCCTTGTCGTCGCAGGCGGCGATGAGCGCGGCGCAAATGATGACGGGGCCGAGGTGCCTCGCGAGGCGGGCCATCTGCATCTCCCTCAGAGCCCTGGCTTGCTGGCCGGTAACTAGCACATATCGGATAAAGCGGTAGTAAGCCCGAAGGCATCAATCCAACCGGGCGGTGACGCAGCGCTCGATGCCGGCGAGATCGCGATAGCGCCGGATCGCGGCGAATCCCGCGGCCGACAGCAGCGCCGCGACCGCATCCGCTTGGCCGGCGCCATGCTCGAAGGCGACGAGACCACCGGGTGCGAGCAGCGACGCCGCCAGCGGCGCCAGCACGCGATAGGGATCCAGCCCATCCGTGCCGCCATCGAGCGCCAGACGCGGCTCGAAGTCGCGCACCTCGGGCTGCAGACCCTCGAGCTCACCCCCGGCGACGTAGGGCGGGTTGCTGACGACGACGTCATAGTGCCCTGCCGGTGCCGCCTCCCAGCCGCCCGTGACCAGTTCCAGCCGTCCGTCGAGGTCGAGCCGGCGCGCATTGCCGGCGGCGCAGGCGATGGCCTCGGCCGATCGGTCGACGCCGACCGCCGTCCAGCCCGGCAGCTGCCGCAGCAGCGCCAGCGCGATGCAGCCGCTGCCGACGCCGAGGTCGAGGATGCGGCCGGCCGGCCGGCCGCGCATCTCCGCCGCCACCGTCTCGACCAGCAGCTCGGTCTCGGGCCGCGGCACCAGCACGCCGGGTCGGACGACGAGATCGAAGTCCAGGAACGGGGCGGTGCCGCGGATATAGGCCATCGGCTCGCGGCCACAGCGGCGCTCGACGAAGCTCGCGAACATCCCGAGCGTCGCCGGCGCCAGCGGCTCGCCGGGGCCGGCGATCTGCCGCTCGCGCGACAGCCCGGCCAAGGCCAGCAGCAACCGCGCCTCGGCGCGCGCCTCCTCGATGCCGGCCGCGCGCAGGCGCATGGCTGCCTTGCCGAGGGCCTCGGCCGGGGTGCGCGCGCGAGCCGGATCGTCTAAGGCTCCGGCCATCTCAACGGGAGGACTGGACATGGCGACCACGGCGGCTGCGGCCGGGACGATCGCGATCGGCGGCGACATGGAGGTGGCGCGCATGGGCTACGGCGCCATGCGCCTGACCGGACAGCCCGGCAATTGGGGCCCCTACCCCGATCCGGACGGGGCGAAGGCGGTGCTGCGCCGCGTGGTCGAGCTGGGCGTCACCCACATCGACACCGCCAACGCCTATGGGCCCGGCTTCAACGAAGCGCTCATCGCCCAGTGCCTGCACCCCTACCCCGCCGAGCTGCGCATCGGCACCAAGTGCGGCATCGTCAAGACCGGTCCCGGCTTCAACTATCGCGACGGCACCGCCCGCAACATCCGCGGCATCTGCGAAGCCAGCCTCCGGCATCTGAAGGTCGAGCGGCTGGACCTGCTGCAGCTGCACTGGGTTGATCCGACCACGCCGATCGAAGAGAGCGCCCTTGCGCTCGACGCCCTGCGGCGCGAAGGCAAGGTCCGGCATATCGGCCTGTGCAACATCACCCTGGATGAATTGGAGCGCTCGCTGAAGGCGACCCGCATCGACACGGTGCAGAATGCCTTCAACGTCGCCGACCAGTCGAGCGGGCCGATCGTCGACCGCTGCACCGAGGCCGGAATCGTCTTCTTCCCCTATGCGCCGCTGGGTGCCAAGGCATCCGAGCGCGAGGCGCCGCTGACGAGGGCCCGGGGCAAGCTCGCCGAGATCGCGGCGCGGCACGGTGCCAAGCCCGGGCAAGTGGCGCTGGCCTGGCTGCTGCAGCGCTCGTCGGTGATCGTGCCGATACCGGGCACCACCTCGATCACTCATCTGGAAGAGAACGTCGCCGCCGCCGGCCTGCGGCTCAGCGCCGAGGATATGGCGGCGCTGGCGGGCTGAGTCGCCGCTCAAGCGGCCTCGGCCAGCTTGGCGGCCTGGTCCTCGGCGATCAGCGGCTCGATCACCTCGTCCAGCGCCTCGCCCGAGACGATCTGGTCGAGCTTGTAGAGCGTCAGGCCGATGCGGTGGTCGGTCAGCCGGTTCTGCGGGAAGTTGTAGGTGCGGATGCGCTCGGAGCGGTCGCCGCTGCCGACCTGGGCCCTGCGGTCGCCGGCACGCGCGGAATCCCTGGCCTGGCGCTCCATCTCGAACAGCTTCGAGCGCAGGATCATCATCGCCCGCGCCTTGTTGCGGTGCTGCGAGCGCTCGTCCTGCTGCAGCACGGCGATACCGGTCGGCAGATGCGTGATGCGCACCGCACTCTCGGTGCGGTTGACGTGCTGGCCGCCGGCGCCGGAAGCGCGCAGCACGTCGATGCGCAGGTCGTCCTCCGGGATCACGAGGTCGATCTCCTCGACCTCGGGCAGCACCGCCACGGTGGCGGCCGAGGTGTGGATGCGCCCCCCCGCCTCGGTGGTCGGCACGCGCTGGACGCGATGCACGCCGGCCTCGAACTTCAGCCGCGCGAACACGCCCCGTCCCGCCACCTCGACCACCGCCTCCTTGACGCCGCCGAGGTCGGTCTCGCTCATCGACATCATCTCGAACCGCCAGCCGCGCACCCCGGCATAGCGCTGGTACATGCGCACGAGATCGCCGGCGAACAGGGCGGCCTCCTCGCCGCCGGTGCCGGCGCGGATCTCGAGGATGGCGCTCTTCTCGTCGGCGGCATCCTTGGGAATGAGGTGGAGCTGGATCTCGCGCTCCAGGGCGGGACGGGCGGCCTCGAGCGCCGAGAGCTCGTCCCTGGCGAGCGTGCGCATCTCCCCGTCGCCCGCCGGATCCTCGGCCATGGCGCGCAGCTCCGCGACCTCGCGCTCGGACCGGCGCAGCCGCTCGATCGCCTCGACCACGGGCTCGATGTCGGCGAACTCCTTGGCCAGCCGCGGGAAGTCGCTGCCGGCCGCCTGGCTCATCAGCGCCGCCAGCTCGTCCCGGCGCGCCAGGATCGCGTCGAGCTTGGCGTCGAAGGCGGGACTGCTCATGGGCAAGGGTTCGCGACGGTGGCGGGAGGATGGCGCGGAATGTGTGCGCGCTGCCGGACGCGGTCAACCGGCGCGGGGTTCCGGCACGTCGGACAGGCCGGCGTGGGCGCGCTCCTCGGTCTCGATCAGCCGCGAGCTCGCCAGCTCGCCGGCAGCCTCCAGGATCGGATAGGCCACCGAGGTCAGGTGCGAGTTGATGCGCTTGAGGTCGCGGATCACGTCGGCGTGCAGGCTGGTGGTGCGCAGCGTGTCGAGCCGACCCTCGCTCAGCCGGATATGGTGCTGCTCCTGCGAGCGCAGCTCGGCATTGCGCACGGTGGCCTTGAGATTGACCAGCTGCCGCGCCAGCCCGACGTCGCGCGACATGAAGACATTGAAGGCCAGCCGCAGATTGTCGAGCACCTGGGCGTGGAACGCGCTGATGTCCTCGAAGCCGGCCTTGGAGAACTGGACCTTGTTCTTGATCTTCTTCTGCGCCAGCTCCATCAGGTTCTTGTCGATGATGTCGCCGATATGCTCGAGATTGGTGGCGAAGGTGAGGATCTCGATGTAGCGGCGGCTCTCCTGCTCGTCGAGGTCGCTGCGCGGCACCGCCGTGAGATAGAGCTTGATCGCCTCATGCAGCCGGTCGACCCGGTTGTCGGCCTCCTCGACCTGCCGAGCGAGGCGGTCGTCGTCGCGCCGCAGCACGTCGATGCTCTGGCGCAGCATCCACTCGAGCTCGTCGCCCATCCGCAGCGTCTCGCGGGCAGCGCAGGCCAGCGCCTCGGTGGGGGTGTCGAGGGCACCCTTGTCGAGATAGCGCGGTGCCGCCGGATCGTCGGCGCTGACCGGGTCGGGCATCAGCCGGCGCATCAAGGCGGCGATCGGTCCGACCAGCGGCAGGGCCAGGAGCGCCAGCACGAGATTGAAGGCGACATAGAACAGGATGAGCTGCTGGGCCGGATCGCCTGTCACCGCCGCCAGCGGCGGCACAGCGATCGGGAGCAGCGCCAGCGCCGCCAGCGCGCCGACGGCGCGGACCAGCAGGTTGCCGACGGCCGGACGCCTCGCGGCGTTGCCGAGCGCCATGGTGGCGGTGACGGCGGCGATGCCGCTGCCGATCGCGGCCCCCAGCACCAGGGCGGCGGCGAGGTCGACCGCCACGATGCGGTTGAGCGCGAACGAGCCCACCAGCAGCACGATCGCCAGGCTGGAATGCGACAGCCAAGCCAGGATGGCGCCCAGCAGCAGGGCCAGGAACGGCTCGTGGCCGATGGCGGTGGCGACGGTGACGAGGCCGGCGGCGTCGCGCAGCGAGCCCGAGGCCGCCACGATCTGGCCCAGCGCCATCAGCATCAAACCCGGGCCGATCAGGGCCCGGCCGATGTGGCGCTGCCGGCCGCCGCTGCTCGAGAAGAACAGCACGACGCCGGCGGCGATCAGCACCGGCGCCAGCCAGGACAGCCGCAAGGTCAGGATCTGCGCCACGACGGCGGTGCCGACGTCGGCACCCAGCATCACCGCCAGCGCCGGTCCCACCTGCACGAGACCCTGGCCGGCGAAGGAGGCGACGATCAGCGCCGTGGCCGTGCTGCTCTGCACCGCCAACGTCACGCCGAAGCCGGCTAGGAAGGCCACCAGCCGGTGCGCCAGGCCGTAGCCGAGGAAGCGCCGCAGATCGGCGCCGAAGGCGCGCATGACGGCCGTGCGCACCATCCGCACGCCCCAGAGCAGCAGCGCCACGCCGCCGATCAACTGCAGGAGAATTTCGGTACCGCTCAACGCCCCGGCCCAGGAAGCGGAATGCAAGGAAGCGGAAACTAGCCGCCGGCGGCGCCGGCCGTCAAAGAATTGTCACGATTCTGTCACGAAGAGCGCAGCCGAGTGACGATGTCGGCGCGGGCCACATCCTCCTGCAGGCCGCTGTCGAGGTCGCGCAGCTTGACCACGCCGCGCGCCAGCTCGTCCTCGCCGATCAGCAGGGCATGCCGCGCCCGCAGGCGGTCGGCGCGCTTCAGCCGCTGCGCCGGCTTGCCCCGGAAGGCGAGATCGACGGCGAGGCCGGCGCGGCGCAGATCCTGCGCCAGTGTCCAGGCATGGCCCTCGGCCTCGGATCCGATCGGCACCAGCGCCACCGGCCGCGGCCTCGCCGGCGCCTCGTCCAGCAGCATCGCCAGCCGCTCGATGCCTGCGGCCCAGCCGACGCCCGGCACGTCGGGCCCGCCCATCGTGGTCATCAGCCCGTCGTAGCGGCCGCCCGCCATCACCGTGCCCTGGGCGCCGAGGGCGGTCGTCGTGAACTCGAAGGTGGTGTGGCTGTAGTAGTCGAGGCCGCGCACCAGCCGGGGATTGATGCTGTAGGCGATGCCCAGCCGGTCGAGGCCGTCGCGCACGGCGGCGAAGAAATCGCGGCTGTGCGGGTTGAGGTGGTCGTCGAGCGGCGGGGCACCGGCCACGACCTCGCGGTCGCCCTCGTCCTTGCTGTCGAGGACGCGCAGGGGATTGCGCTCCAGCCGCTCCAGGCTGTCGCGCGACAGCCTGGAGCGGTGGCCTTCGAGATAGCCCACCAGCGCCCGGCGGTAGGCCCTGCGGCTGTCGGGATCGCCCAGGGTGTTGAGCTCGAGCCGGATGGCGCCCTCGAGGCCCAGCGATTCCAGGATGTGGGCGCCGCAGGCGATGGTCTCGACGTCGGCCAGCGGCTCGGGCGCGCCCAGCAGCTCGATGCCGATCTGGTGGAACTGGCGCTGGCGGCCCTTCTGCGGCCGCTCGTAGCGGAACATCGGCCCGGCGTAGAACAGCCTGAGCGGCAGCTGCTGGAGGAGGGCGTTGCTGACGGCGGCGCGGACGACGCCGGCGGTGTTCTCCGGCCGCAGCGTCAGGCTGTCGCCGCCGCGGTCCTCGAAGCTGTACATCTCCTTCATCACGACGTCCGAGGTGTCGCCGAGCGTGCGGGCGAACACCTCGGTGAACTCGAAGATCGGCGTGGCGATCTCGTCGTAGCCGTAGCGCGCAGCGATCTCGGCGGCGAACCCGGCCACCCGGCGGTGCCGGCGCAAATCCTCGCCGAACAGGTCGTGCGTGCCGCGGACGGGGCGAAGCTCTGCCATGGTCTGGATCCGATGGAAGCGGGCTTCAGCGGCGGCCGCCGCCGAAGCGGTTCTCGACATAGTCGGCGACGATCGCCTGGAACTCCTCGGCGATGCGCGGGCCGCGCAGGGTGCGGGCCTTCTGCCCGTCGATGAAGACCGGTGCGACCGGGCTCTCGCCGGTGCCGGGCAGGCTGATGCCGAGGTCGGCGTGCTTGCTCTCGCCCGGGCCGTTGACGATGCAGCCCATCACCGCGACGTTGAGCGTCTCGGCGCCCGGATGGGTGCGCTGCCACTCGGGCATCTGCTCCTTGAGCCAGGTCTGGATGCGGTCGGCCAGCTCCTGGAAATAGGTGCTGGTGGTCCGGCCGCAGCCGGGGCAGGCCGTCACCTGCGGGGCGAAGGAGCGCAGGCCCAGCGCCTGCAGCACCTCCTGGCAGGCCAGCACCTCGTTGGTGCGCGGCTCGTTCGGCCGCGGCGTCAGCGAGGCGCGGATGGTGTCGCCGATGCCCTCGTGCAGCAGCAGCGACAGCGCCGCACTGGTGGCGGCAATGCCCTTGATGCCGAGGCCGGCCTCGGTCAGGCCCAGATGCAGCGCATAGCCCGACCGGCGGGCCAGCTCGCGATAGACCGCCACGAGATCGGGCACGCGCGACACCTTGGCCGACAGCACGATCCGCGTCGCCGGCAGGCCGATGGCCTCGGCCTTGGCGGCGCTGTCCAGCGCCGAGCGCACCAGCGCCTCGCGCATGACGTCCTCGGCCGGCGCCGGCTCGGCCCTCGCACCGTTCTCGTCCATCAGCCGGGTGGCGAGATCCTGGTCGAGGCTGCCCCAGTTGACGCCGATGCGCACCGGCCGGTCGTGGCGCAAGGCGGCCTCGACCATGCTCTCGAACTGGATGTCGCGCTTGTCGCCGAAGCCGACATTGCCGGGGTTGATGCGGAACTTGGCCAGCGCCGGCCCGAGCTCCGGGACCTCGGCCAGCAGCCGGTGGCCGTTGTAGTGGAAGTCGCCGACGATCGGCACCGCCAGCCCGGCCGCGTCCAGCCGCTCGCGCAAGCGCGGCACGGCGGCGGCGGCGGCGAGGTTGTTGACCGTGACCCGCACGATCTCCGAGCCCACCCGCGCCAGCAGCGCCACCTGGGCGAAGGTCGAGGAGACGTCGGCGGTATCGGTGTTGGTCATCGACTGGACGACGACCGGCGCACCGCCGCCCATGACAACGGGGCCGACGCGGACCGGATGCGTCCGGTGACGGATGGCGGATGGCAGGGCTACCATGACGAGCTCATCGGGCCAGATGCAACGCCCGATCCCTGGCCGGATCGGGCACCTACCGGCCCATGGGCCGCGGAACCGCCCGCACCATAGACCGAACCGCCCTGTCCATCACCGGGCTTTTTTGCGCGCCGCCGGACGGCGCCCTTCGGCACCCGGCCCAGGCCCGTCCGGCCCCGGCCGGATGCGCGTGCCCTCGCCTCGTCGCTGGCGCGCCGCGCCGGCCCTCGCGGCTTCGCAGGTCGTGGCAGGCGCACGCTCTCGCGCGCGGCCGCATGCCCCCCGGAACCGGCATGTTCCGCGATAGCGGATCCGCTCCCCGGGAGCCTCGACAGCTTCCTGCACCGGCCGGCGACCCGCCGGCTCGCCACGCTCCCCGCGCGGACCGAAGGCATCCGGGAGCCGAGCAATCCCCGAGAATCCAGCCGGCCTCGGGGCTCGCCGCGTTCTCGGCGCGGCAAGACCGGCCATCGTGCCCCGGCACGAGCCCGTTCGGCGCAGTCGCCCCGGGCTCAGCGCATCGTCGTACGGCGCAGCAGCCCCTCGGGATCGAGCGCCAGCTCGCGCAGCACGTCGCCGCGCCGGCCGAGCACGCCCACGCTCTTGCCGTCGACATGCAGCTCCAGCCCGCCGGCATTGCCGGTCCAGAGCGAGAGGTCGTCGCGGTTGGGCAGGAACATCCTATCGCCGGTCTGCAGCGTGCGGGTGCGGACATAGTCGCGCGCCCGGCTGCGCACCTGGATCCAGCTGCTCTCGCGCGCCACCAGCAGGATGCGCGCGCCGTCGCCGGCGGCGAAGGTTTGCGCGAGGCCGTCGGTCGGCGATTCGTCGAGGGCGGCGAGCATGGCGCCGGCGGTCGCCGGCTGGACCTGCGCCATCGTGACGGCCGGCAGGCGCTCGGCCGCCTGGGCGCTCGTGACATCGCGCACGGTCGGCCTGGCGGCGGCCATGGCCGCGCCGGGCTCGGCCGAGGCATCGGGCGCCAGCAGCCGCAGGGCGTCGAGATCACCGGTCGAGGGCATCATGGCGATGGCGGCGGACGGCCCGGCGACCGACACCTGCGGTGCCGGGGCGGCCGTCGGCGCCGGTGCCGGCAGGTCGCCGGCGACGAGATCGACCGCGACCTCGCCGATCTGCAGCGGCAGGCCGGCGATACGGTCGTCGAGATCGAGCTGGCCGCTCGAATAGCCGTGCCAGCCGGCATAGACCAGCACCGCCGCCACGATCGACACCGCACCCAGCACCTTGGTGGGCCGGCGCCTCTCGTCGACGGGCATGCGGTAGACCAGCGCCGGATCGGGGCGCGCGGCACCGCCCGACCCCTTGGCCTCGGCGACGAGCGCCTGTCCGTCGAGGCCCAGATAGTCGGCGTAGCTCTTGAGGAAGCCCAGCGCGTAGGGCCGGCCCGGCATCACGCCTATATCGCCGGATTCGAGCCCTTCGAGATAGACTGGCCGGATACGCAGCACGTCGGCGATGTCGTAGAGATCCTCGCGGCGCGCCAGTCGCGCCGCACGCAGCTCTCCCCCGATCCGGACGAGGGATCCGTCGGAGCCGGTCGAAGAGAGCGAGGGTCTACGAGGTCTGCGGCTGATCATGCGCGAACCGGGGCGATCTTGGTGAGGGCGAGCACGAGGATCATTTAAGCGCGCATTTCATAGCAAATCGTTTACGCCAGCGCCAAAGATGTTTGCCGGCGGTCCCGTCAGGGCAGGGAGTAGACGCTATTGGGCAACACAACGCTGTGATCCAGCGCATAGGCGCGCAGCCGGCCGCGCAGGCTCCGCTCGGGCGAGTCGAGCAGGCCGGCGAGATAGCCGGCGAGCGAGCCGGCATCGAGGCTGCGCAGCATGGCCTTGACCGGCGCCAGCTCGGACGCCGCCAGCGACAGCTCGCGCAGGCCCAGGCCCACCAGCGCCATCGCCTCGAGCGGCCGGCTCGCCATCTCGCCGCACAGGCTCAGCCGCACGCCCTCGGCGCGGCAACGCTCGATCAGGTCGCGCAGGAAGCCCAGCACGGCCGGCGCCAGCGGGTCGTAGCGGTCGGCCAGCTCCGGGTTGCCGCGGTCGCAGGCGAACAGGAACTGCAGGAGATCGTTGCTGCCGACCGACAGGAAATCCACCCGCCGCAGCAGCGGCGTCAGCTGCCAGAACAGTGCCGGCACCTCCAGCATGGCGCCGATCTCGATCGTGGCCGGCGGCTCGCGGCCGGCGGCACGCACCCGCTCCATCTCGCCGTCCAGCAGCCGGATCGCGGCGTCGAGCTCGGCGACCTCGGCCACCATCGGGAACATCACGGTGAGCCGGCGGCCAGCCGCCGCCTGGACCAGGGCGCGCAGCTGGCCGCGCAACAGGCTCGGCCGGTCGAGGCCGATGCGCAGTGCCCGCCAGCCCAGGGCCGGATTGTCCTCGGGCGGCATGCGCCAGTAGGGCAGATGCTTGTCGCTGCCGACGTCGAGCGTGCGGAAGGTCACCCGCTTGCCCTTCGCCTGGTCGAGCACCTCGCGGTAGTAGGCCGCCTGCGTCGCCGCATCCGGATAGTGGCTGCGGGTCATGAAGGCGAGCTCGGTGCGGAACAGGCCGCAGCCCTCGGCACCCGACGCCTCGATGTCGGCGAGATCGACCAGGAAGGCGGCATTGATCGACAGGCCGACAGGGATGCCGTCGGCCGTCACCGAGGGCAGCTCGCGCAGGCCGGCCAACGCCCTCTTGCGCTCGGCCCGGGCGCGGATCGCCTGGTGGAAGGACTGCAGCGCCTCGTCGCCGGGCCGGATCAGCACGATGCCGTTCTCGCCGTCCAGCGCGAGCGGATCGCCCTGGTTGATCATGGCCATGGCACCTTCGACATGGCCGATCATCGGCACGTCGAAGGCCCGCGCCAGTATGGTGACGTGGGCGGTCTTCGACCCTTCCTCCAGCACGATGCCGCGCAGCCGGCCGCGGTCGTACTCCATGAGGTCGGCGGCGCTGAGGTTGCGGGCCACCAGCACGATGTCCTCGGTGGGTGCCGCCTGCGCGTGCATGGTGCGGCCGACGAGGTGGCGCAACAGGCGGTCTGCGAGGTCGTCGAGATCGATCAGCCGCTCGCGCAGATAGGGATCGTTGGCGTGGCCGATGCGCACGCGGGTCTCGTCCTGCACCCGCCGCACCGCCGCCTCCGCGCTGAGGCCGGAGCCCACCGCCTCGCGGATGCGGCGCATCCAGCCGGTGTCGTGGGCGAACATCCGGTAGACCTCGATGACGTCGCGCTGCTCGCCGCCGACGAGGTCGGGATGGGCCAGCATGGCGTCGAGCGAGCTGCGCAGCTCGGCTACGGCCTTCTCGAGCCTCTGGTTCTCGGCCGCCGGATCGTCGCTCAGGATCCGCGTGACCTCGACCCGCGGCTCGTGCAGCCAGGCAGCACCGATGGCCACGCCCTCGACCAGCCGGATGCCCTCGAGCCGGCGGGTGTCGCGGCGCAGCGTGGCGACGTCGCCATACTTGTTGACATCGACCAGCCCGCCCGAGACGAACATCTCGGCGAGCACCGAGGCGATGATCTGCATCGCCTCGACCTCGTCCTCCTGATACTGGCGCCGGGTGCGGTTCTGCACCACCAGCACGCCGATCACCTTGCCGCCGCGCAGCACCGGCACGCCGAGGAAGGCGCGGTAGAGCTCCTCGCGGGTCTCGGGGAAATAGCGGAAGTTGGGATGGGCCTGGGCGTCCTCGGCATTCACCACCGAGCCCTCGGCGGCGATCGTGCCGACCAGCCCCTCGCCGATCCGCATGCGGGTGTGGTGCACGGCCTCGCGGGCCAGGCCCTCGGTGGCGAACAGTTCCAGGATGTCGCCGGCACGCATGACGTAGACCGAGCAGACCTCGGCCACGAGGTTGGCGGCGATCATCGAGACGATACGGTCGAGGCGCTGCTGCGGCGGGGTCGGCTCCGCCACCACCTCGATCAGCCTGCGCAGCAGGCGGCGCGCGCCCGATGCCGGGGCGGGGGCCGGCGCCGCCGGTCCCGGCCGCTGCTCCGGGAGCGCCGGCTCCGGGGCGCCCCAGCCGACGGGGCCGGGGCTCACTCGGCCGCGGCCGCCGGCAGCGGCCCCGCCATGTCGCGCGCCAGCGCCGCCTCGGCGTCGGCGACGAGCTCGCGCACGATCTCGGCCGCCGGCCGCACCGTCTTGACGAGGCCGACGCTCTGGCCGGCCATCAGCGATCCCTGCTCGACGTCGCCCTCGATCACCGCCCGGCGCAGGGCGCCGGCCCAGAAATGCTCGATGGCGAGCGAAGCCTCCTCGTAGCTGGTCTCGCCGCGGCGGTAGCGGGCGATCACCTCGGCCTGCATCTCGGCGAAGCGCTGCGTCGCGGCATTGGCCAGGGCGCGGACCGGGATGACCTTGAAGGCGGGGTCGATCTGCACCGACGCCACCGCGTCGCGCGCGCCGGCGCGGACGAACGCCTCCTTGAAGCGCGGATGGGCGATCGATTCCCGCGCACAGACGAACAGCGTGCCGATCTGCACGCCGGCGGCACCCATGCGCAGATAGGCGGCGATGGCCTCGCCGCTGCCGATGCCGCCCGCGACGAACACCGGGACCTCCTTCAGGTGCGGCAGGATCTCCTGCGCCAGCACCGAGGTCGAGACCGGGCCGATATGGCCGCCGGCCTCGGCGCCCTCGATGATCAGGGCGTCGGCACCACCGCGCGCCAGCTTGCGGCCGACGGCGAGGCTGGGCACGAAGCACAGGACCTTGGCACCGCCCTCCTTCAGCTTCGGCACCACGCCGCGCGGCGGCAGCCCGCCGGCCAGCACCACATGGCCGACCTTCTCGGCGAGGCAGACCTCGGCCAGCTCGTCGAGCCTGGGATGCATCACGATCAGGTTGACGCCGAACGGCTGCGCGGTCAGCGACCGGGTGGCCCTGATCTCGTCGCGCAGGAGCTCGGGCGTCATCGCGCCGCAGGCGATGACGCCGAAGCCGCCGGCCTCGCTCACCGCCGCCACCAGGTTGCGCTCCGACACCCAGGTCATGGCGCCACCCATGATGGCGGCCTCGGTGCCGAGGAAATCGCAGCCGCGCCGCCACCAGGCCCTCAGCCGCGGATGCGCCGGCAATGCGGCGGCCACCACGGCCGTCAGGCCCCGTCGAGCCCGTAGGCGGTGTGCAGCGAGCGCAGCGCCAGCTCGGTGTATTCCTCGGCGATGAGCACGCTCACCTTGATCTCCGAGGTCGAGATGGCCTGGATGTTGATGCCCTTGGCGGCGAGCGTGGCGAACATCTTGTGGGCGATGCCGGCATGGCTGCGCATGCCCACGCCCACCACCGAGATCTTCACGACATTGTCGTCGGCGACGACGCGGTCGTAGACCAGCTGGTCGCGCGCCCGCTCCAGGGTCGCCAGCGCCCGCGGCAGCTCGCTGCGGTTGACGGTGAAGGTGAGGTTGGCGGTCCTGCCGTCGCGCGACACCGACTGGACGATCATGTCGACATTGATGTTGGCGTCGGCCAGGGGGCCGAAGATGGCGGCGGCCACGCCCGGGCGGTCGTGGACCTGCGCTATGGTGATGCGGGCCTCGTCCCGGCTGTAGGCGATGCCACTGACGATCTGGCTTTCCACGATCTCATCCTCGTCGGTGACCAGCGTGCCCGGCATGTCGACGAAGCTCGACAGCACCTGCACGCGGACCTTGTGCGCCATGGCCAGCGCCACGGAACGGGTCTGCAGCACCTTGGCCCCGAGCGAGGCCATCTCCAGCATCTCCTCGTAGGTGATGCGCTCGAGCTTGCGCGCCTTGGCGACGATGCGCGGGTCGGTGGTGTAGACGCCCTCGACATCGGTGAAGATGTCGCAGCGGTCGGCCTTCAGCGCCGCCGCCAGCGCCACGGCCGAGGTGTCCGAGCCGCCGCGTCCCAGCGTCGTCACCCGGCCGGCGGGCGACAGGCCCTGGAAGCCCGCGACGACGGCGACGCAGCCGTCCTCCAGCGCCCGGCGCACCGAGGAGGCGTCGACGTCGAGGATGCGCGCCTTGCTGTGGGCGGAATCGGTCTGGAAGCCGGCCTGCCAGCCGAGGAACGACATCGCCGGCACGCCGATGGTCTGGAGCGCGATGGCCAGGAGCCCGACCGTCACCTGCTCGCCGCTCGCCACCACCTGGTCGTATTCGGCGGTGTCGTAGCCGGCGGCATCCAGCTCGGTGACCCACCCGACCAGTTGGTTGGTGGTCCCGGCCATCGCCGAGACCACCACGGCCACCTGCTCGCCGGCGGCGACGTGGCGCTCGATGCGCGCCGCCACCTGGCGGATGCGCTCTGGATCGGCGACGGACGTGCCGCCATACTTCTGCACGACAAGCGTCACGAGGCGGCTCGCATTGCTGCTCGACGCGGCCCTCCAGGGCCGGGCGGCGAAATTCCCGTGTTCATATCCGGATCGGCGCCTTCTTTAGGCCCGCACCGTGCCAGGGACAAGGTGGGTGGTCGAGACAGCGGTTGCAGGTGCCGGCAGCGTCGAGAAGGCCGAGCTCGACAAGTTCCGCGGCCTCGCGGAGCGGTGGTGGGATCCGGACGGGCCGATGCGGCCGCTGCACCGGATGAACCCCTGCCGCGTCGGCTGGATCAGGGCCGAGCTGTGCCGGCAGCTCGGGCTCGATGCCGCGGGCCGGCGGCCGCTCGCCGGCCTGGCGGTGCTGGACATCGGCTGCGGCGGCGGGCTCATGGCCGAGCCGCTGGCGCGCATGGGCGCCGTCGTGACCGGCCTCGATCCGGCGGCGGAGAACGTCGAGACCGCGGCCTGGCACGCCGGCGAGGTCGGGCTCGCCATCGACTATCGGGCCGGCACGGCCGAGGAGACGGCGGCGGGCGGCGCCCGGTTCCAGGTGGTGCTGGCGCTCGAGGTGGTGGAGCACACCCCCGACGCCGACGCCTTCCTCGGCACGGCCTCCAGCCTGCTGGCTCCTGGTGGCCTGCTGGTGCTCTCGACCCTGAGCCGGACCTGGCGGGCCTGGCTGCTCGGCATCGTCGCCGCCGAGCGGTTGCTGGGCTGGCTGCCTGCCGGCACCCACGACTGGCACCGCTTCGTCCGGCCGTCCGAGATGGCGCGCAGCCTGCGTCGCCACGGGCTCGGCGTCACGGCGATCACCGGCATCGCCTGGGATGCGGCGACCGACGGCTTCTCGACGGTGCGAGATACTTCGGTGAACTACATGCTCACGGCCCGGCGGCCCTGAGGCCGCCGCTCAGCCGTCGAGCTTGGGCAGCATCGGCAGCTGGCTGATGCCGATGCCCTCGTCGCGCAGGGCCTGCGCCTCCTCGCCAGTGGCCTTGCCGTAGATGTCACGATGCTCGGCGTCGCCGTAATGGATCCTGCGCGCCTCCTCGGGGAAGCGCTCGCCGACATTGTCAAAGTTCTTCTCGACGTGCTCCTGCACCTTGCGGGCCATCTGCATCATCTGCGCCAGGGCCAGCCGGCGCGGATCGGGCGGCAGCACCTCCGCGCGCGACGAGCGCGCCACCGCCGGCGCCATCACCGCCTTCTGCACGGAGCTGTCGCCGCATGTCGGGCAGGACAGATCCCCCGACGCGGCCTGGCTCTCGAAGCTCTCGCCGTTGCGGAACCAGCCCTCGAACTCGTGGCCCTGCCCGCACACCAGGCCGAAGCGGATCATCGGGCTTCCCCCACGGCGGCCGTGCCGGAGCCACCGTCGGCAGACAGCATGCCGTCGAGCTTGCCGGCCGCGTCCAGCGCATGCAGGTCGTCGCTGCCGCCTATGGCCTGCCCGCGGATGAAGATCTGCGGCACCGTCCGCCGGCCGGCGGCGCGCTCCAGCATCTCGCTCCTGCGGCCCGGCTCGGTCCACAGGTCGATCTCGGCATAGGCGACACCCTTGCGGTCGAGCAGCCGCTTGGCGCGCACGCAATAGGGGCACAAAGGTGTCGTGTAGATCTCGACGTCCGCCATCGGCCTCTTCCGGCGCGACGCCCGCGAGCCCACCGAGGCCGGCGCCGCAATCCCGTGACCACCTCTATATGGTCGTCATCGTGCCGCGTACCACTCTGGCGAGCGCCAGGGCGTCCACCCTGGTGGCACCGTTGCGCCTGAGCACCATCGTGCAGGCGCCGATCGTGGCGCCGGTGGTGAGCACGTCGTCGATCAGCACGATCCGGGCGCCCTCGACGGCAGCGCGATGCCGCCGCCGCACCGCGAAGGCCGCCGAGGTGATGTTGCCCTGCCGCTGCCGCGCGCCCAGGCCCTGCTGCGACGCGGTCGCCTTGCGGCGCTCCAGCAGGTCGGGACACCAGCGCCGGCCGGCCAGCCGCGCCACCCGGCTGCCCAGCACCGCCGACTGGTTGTAGCCGCGCCACAGCAGCCGCCAGCGGTGCAGCGGCACCGGCGCCACGATGTCGGCGTCGGCCAGCAGCTCGGCGCCGGCGGCGGCCATCCAGCGCGCGAACATCGGAGCGCCGGCCAGGCGCTCGCTGTGCTTGAAGGCGATCACGAGCCTGCGGCTGGCCTCGTCATAGGCCAGCGCCGCCCGCGCCCGGTCGAAGCCCGGCTCGTCCTCGGCGCAGCCGCCGCACAACGGGGCACCCGCCGCGGCATGCGGCAGGGGAAGGCCGCAGCAGCGACACCAGGGCGGCTGGAGGAAGCGCAGGCCCGACCAGCACTCGGCGCAGAGCTCGCCCTGGCGGGCCACGCCCTCGCCGCAGCCGACGCAGCGCGGCGGCAGCAGCAGGCCCAGCGCCGCCGAGCCGAACGACCGCCACCGGTCGGGAACCGAGATCGCAGCCATGGCCAGACGATAGGAGAAACGGATGCAGTATTCTATCATTGGTTGATCGACGCCCCTTCTCGCGGGGGCTGGGCGGAGGGGCCGGACGGTCGGCCCGGCCCCTCCCGTGGGCAGCTCAGTTGACGTAGTACTTGCGGTAGGCGCCGGCATAGTAGCCGCTGTCGGCATAGCCGTAGCGTGCATGTTTCTTCACATCGACCTGCGCGAGCACGACCCCGGCGACGTCGGCCCCGGCCTCGCCGAGCTGCCTCAGCGAGTGCATGATCATGTTGCGTGGCGTCGTCTGCCAGCGGGCGACGAACACCGTCTGGTCGACCAGGCCGCCGAGGATGAAGCTGTCGGACACGGCCCCCACCGGCGGGCTGTCGACGACCACGAGGTCGTAGTCGCGCGTCGCCTCGTCCAGCAGCTTGCGCATCGCCGCCGAGCGGAAGGCGTCGGCCGGGCTGATCACCGGCGTGCCGGCGACCAGCAGGTGCAGGCCCGACGCCTCGTCGGTGACGACGGCCTCGCCGATGCCGACGCTGCCGGCCAGCACGTCGCCGAGGCCGCCGCGGTTGTCGCAGCGGAAGTTCTCGTGCTGGCGGGGCCGACGCATGTCGGCGTCGATCAGCAGGGTCTTGAGGCCGGCGCGCGCCGACTGCCGCGACAGGGCGGCGCACAGCAGCGACTTGCCCTCTCCCGGCACCGACGAGGTGACGAGCACCGTGCGCACCGGCCGGTCGCCACCATTCAGGAACAGGCTGGTACGGATCTTCTGCACCGCCTCGGCGAAGGCCGAGTGCGGCTTGCGCAGCACATAGTCCTCGGCCCGCTGGCCGTGCAGCTCGCGCCTGCCCAGCATCGGCAGCAGCGACAGCGCGCGCATGCCGAGCCCCGACTGGACCTCGTCGGCACTGCGCAGGCCGTGGCCGGTGCCCCACTGCTCGACACCGAAGACCAGGAGCACGCCCAGCATCGACGCGGCACCGAAGGCGACGATGACGATCAGCAGCTTGTTGGGCGCTGCCGGCTCCAGCGGCACCTGGGCGGCCGACAGCAGCGTGGCGTCGGCCTGCTGCAGATCGTGCGCCTCGTTGACCTCGCGCAGGCGGTTGAGGAAGGATTCGTAGAGCTGCCTGGCGCTGGTGGCCTCGCGCTCGAAGTCGCGCAGCTCGACCGCCGAGCGCTCCTGGCCCTGCACCTGCGTCTGGACGGAGGCGACGCTCGACTGCAGCTCGCGCTCGCGCGCCCGGGCCACCGCCACCTCGTTGCTGAGGTCCCGCACCACCCGGTCGGCCTCGTCCATGATCCGGGCGCGCACGCTCTTGAGCTGCGCCTCGGCGGAGAGGATCTGCGGGTGCTTGGCGCCGAACTGGGTGCGCAGCTCGGAGAGCTGGCTCTGCACCGTCGCCTCCTGCGCCCGCAGGTCGGCCATGAGCGGCGAGTTCATCACCTTGGCGGCCGCACCGCCGCCGGCCTTGGAGCGGACGATGCCGGCGATCTGATTGTAGCGCGCCTCGGCTTCGGCCCTGATGGCGCGTGCCTCGGCCAGCTGGGTGTTGAGCTGGCCGGCCTGCTGCGCCAGCGGATCGATCCGCTGGCTCGACACGATGCCCTTGTCGGTCTGCAGCCCGACCAGCTGCCGCTCCGAGGCCACCACCCGCTGGCGCATCTCCTGGACACGCTGCTGCAGCCACAGCTTGGCCCGCTCGGTGGCGGCCTGCTTCTCCTGCAGCTGGCCGTTGATATAGGCGTCGGCCACGGCGTTGGCGACGCGGGCGGCCGTCACCGGGTCCTCGGAAGTGAAGCGGATGTCGAGCACGTAGGACTTGCTGACCTGCTGGACCGACAGGCCGGCCTCGAAGCGGTCGACGACGCGCGCCAGCTCGGTGGCGGGACCGGCCGGCCGCGCGGCCTCGACCTTCGCCGTCCCGCCGGGCAGATGGGCGCGCAGCTGCGCCACCAGGGCGTCGACCCGCCGCCGGGCATCGGCCACCAGGCCCTGCGGCTCGGGCCGCAGCGCCGCATTGAACTCGGGGTCCTGGGCCAGCCCCAGCCTCTCGACCATGCGCTCGGCGAAGGCGCGCGAGCGCAGCAGCTCGACCTCGCTCTCGATATTGGCGCCGTTGGCCTCGAAGCGCTCGGTGACGTCGGGCAGGTCGACCACCATCTCCTTGCCCGGCTGGATCCGAACCAGCGCCTGGCCGCGGTAGAGCGGGGTCGCCGTCTGGACATAGGCCACGGCGGCCCCGGTGATGATCCCCACCGTTGCGATCAGCAGCAGCTTACGACGCCACAGGGCACCCCACAGACTGCGCAGATCCAGCTCGTCCGGAGCGTGCTGGACCGCCCGCGCGGGGACGAGCTCCGCGCCGCCTGCATAGCGTATCATCTCCTTTGAGATCGTCACGGATGGATCCCCTCGTGGTCGGCTGCCGCCCGCCAACCGGGCAATAGCAATAGATCGAACCCCAACCTAACAAATCACCGCTCCGCGAGCAAGATTCCTAAGATGCCGTACAGTAATGTTAACAGAGCGGAAGAATTGGTTAACGCAACCGGCCGGATACCGACCGGCCCCTGAAGCTGCGGGAGTGGTTCGGCCGGACGCGCCTGGGCCGCGGCCGTCGGCGGCAGGCGGCCGCTCGTACTCGGTGGCGCAGAGGGCTCAGTGGCGCAGCAGGCCCGAGCGCGGGTCGAAGCGGCGCCGCAGCCCGTCGCCGGCGATGTTGACGGCGGCCACGGCCGCGAAGATCAGCGCCCCCGGCCAGAGCGCCAGACGCGGCGCCTCGAACAGCAGGTCCTGCGCACCGGTGAGCATGTTGCCCCAGCTCGGCAGCGGCGGCTGGATGCCGAGGCCCAGGAAGCTCAGCACCGATTCGGTGAGGATGGCATGGCCGACGGTGAGCGTCGTCGCCACCGCCACCGGCCCCAGGGCGTTGGGCAGTAGGTGCCAGAAGGCGATCCGCCAGGGCCCGGCTCCGAGCGCCCTTGCCGCCAGCACGAACTCGCGCCGCTTCAGGCCGAGCACCGCCGAGCGCATCAGCCGCGCCACCGTCGTCCAGCCGAACAGCGTCACCAGCGCCACGATCCGCCAGACGCTGGCGGCGGTCGAGCCCGCCAGCCATTCGGGCAGGCCCAGCTTGTCGAGGTCGAGCGCCGCCAGCACGATCAGCAGCGGCAGCAGCGGCAGGGCGATCACCGCATCGGTCAGCCGCATCAGCAGGGCGTCGGTGCGGCCGCCGGCGAGCCCGGCGGCGAGGCCGATCGCCATGCCGACCAGCGAGGCCCCCAGCGCCCCGAGGAGCCCGACGGTCAGCGAGACCCGCCCGCCCTCGAGCAGCCTGAGCAGCAGGTCGCGGCCGAGCTCGTCGGTGCCCAGGAGGTTCGGGCCGCCCGGCGGCGCCAGCCGGTTGAACAGGTCGACCGCCTCGGGATCCAGGCCCAGCAGGTCGGCGAGCAGCGGGGCGGCGAGGCAGGCGGGGATCAGGAGCGCCAGCAGGGCCGCCGCCAGCAGGCCCGGCCGGTCAGCCATCGAGGGCTATGCGCGGATCGAGCCGCGCATGGGCGAGGTCGGCCGCGAGGTTGGCCAGGAGCGTCGTCGCCGTCACCAGCAGCAGTGCCGCCAACGCCAGCGAGAAGTCGTTGCCGATCACCGCGTCGTAGATCAGCTTGCCCATGCCGGGCCAGGCGAACACCGTCTCGACCACCAGCGCACCCGAGACCAGCGAGCCCAGGTGCAGCGCCACGATGGTGACCAGCGCCGGCACCGCATGGCCGAAGGCGTGGTTCCAGACCACCCGCCGCTCGCTGCAGCCCTTGGCGCGGGCGGTGCGGATGAAGTCGTTGGTCAGCGCCTCGGCCACCGAGATGCGCACGAAGCGGACCAGGGCGCCGATGGTGAGCAGCGTCATCGTCGCCACCGGCAGCACGAGGTAGGGCAGCCGCCCGATGGGCCCGCGCGCCGCCGCCCCGCCGTCGCCGCCGGCCGGCAGCCAGCCCAGCTCGACGGCGAACAGCACGATCATCAGCAGCGCCAGCCAGAACGACGGCACCGAGGCGGCGCTGAAGGCCAGGAGATCGACCAGCCGGTCGAGCCAGCCGTCCGGCCGCCGCGCCGCCGCCACGCCCAGGGGCACGGCGATGGCGACGGCCAGCACGAGGCTGGTTCCCATCAGCACCAGCGTGGCGGCGAGCCTCGGCAGCAGCACGTCGACGACCGGCTGGCCGTAGAGGCGCGAATAGCCGAGATCGCCACGCAGCGCCGCCAGGGCCCAGGCCGTCCAGCGTTCCAGGAGCGGCCGGTCGAGGCCGTAGACCGCCTTCAGCCGCGCGACGTCCGCCGGCGTGAGGCCGGGGTCGGCGGTGGCCATCAGGTCGATCGGATCGCCCGGCATCAGCCCGATCAGGCCGTAGACCACCACCGACATGCCGGCCAGCAGCAGCAGGCTCGCCAGCAGGCGCCGGACGACGTAGCCGGTCAGGGGGTGCTCCGCCTCAAGGCTCGACCACCTGCCAGCGCTCGATCGCCATGGTGGTCGGCGTCTGGTGGCCGGTGGGTGCCACGCCCTGCAGCCATTTCGGCCAGATGTGGGCGTTGGCGCGGAAGAACAGCGGCAGCGCCGGCAGCCGGTCGGCGTAGAGCTGCTGCAGCTCGACCCACAAGGCCTTGCGCTTGTCGCGGTCGAGCTCGACCTCGATGGCATCCAGCAGCTCGTCCATGCGCGGATCGGCGAAGCCGGTGTAGTTCTGGCCGGCCCAGCCGTTCTCGGGCGTCGGCACCTCCTGCGAGTGCAGGGTCGAGCGCGGCACGTTCTCGGGCGAGCTGATCCAGGCGAACAGGGCGAGGCCGTCGAACCGGCGTCGGCTCAGGGTCTCGCCGAAGAACACCCGCGGCGGCTCGTTCTCGATCACCGCCTCGACACCGATCTGCCGCCACTGGCTCTGCAGCACCTGCTGGATCAGCTCGCGCGAGCGGTTGCCGGCGGTCGACATCAGCTTCAGCCGCAGCGGCCGGCCGTCCTTCTGGCGGATGCCGCCCGGCCCCGGCTGCCAGCCCGCCTCCTCCAGCAGCGCCTTCGCCCGATCGGGCTCGAACGGATAGGTCGTGAGGTCGGTGGTGTGCACCCAGTCCAGCGGATTGATGCTGGTGTCGGCCACCGGCTGGCGGCCGGCGAACAGCCGGTCGCTGATCGCCTGGCGGTCGACGCCGTAGAGCAGGGCCTTGCGCACCCGCAGGTCGGCCAGGATCGGGTTGTCCAGCCTGGCGTCGATGTGCTCGTAGGTCAGCCCGGGCTTGTAGAAGACGGTGAAGCGGTCGGCGTTGCGGCGCTCGAAGGCCAGCGCCTGGTCCAGCGACAGGCCGAGCTCGCCGTCGATCATGTCGATCTCGCCGGAGAGCAGGTTGGCCTCGAGCGCGGCGGTGTTCTCGATGGCGCGGACGGTGATCCGGTCGAACCAGGGTTTCTCGCCCCACCAGCTCGGATTGCGCTCGACCGCGATCTCGCTGCCCGCCCGGTAGGAGGCGATGCGGTAGGGGCCGCTGGCGAGGCCCGGATTGGCCGGCTCGGTGTCGAATTTCGTGCGGTTGCGGTAGGTGATGGGATCCTGCTCGAACACCGGGCGCTCGACATGCTCGGGCAGCAGGCGGAAATCGTTGTAGGCGTTGTAGGCGAAGCTCAGCTTCCGGTCGTGGAAGGTGAAGGTGCGCTCGTCGACGACGTCGATCTTCCACAAGCGCCGGTAGAGCTCGCCGTTGGTGACGCCGGACTGGGGATGACGGCCGACCTCCCAGGTGAACATCACGTCGCGCGTGCTCACCGGCACGCCGTCGCCCCAGGCGGCACCGTCGCGGATCGTGAAGGTGACGGCGACGCCGCGGCCGCCCTCGGGGTTGGTCTCCTCGACCGCCTTGCCGTTCTCGAGGGTCGGCAGCTCGGCGCAGAGGTGGCAGGCCAGCTCCCAGTTTTCGTCATAGGCGGTGAGCGGCCGCATCGTCAGGCCGTGGACGAAGCTCTTGGCGGCCATGGCGTCGATATTGGGATTCAAATTCGACGGGAACTGGCTGATGCCTATCGCCAGCTCCCGGTGCTCCTCGGCCAGGGCGCTTGCCGCCAACCCGGCGGTCAGCGCCAACCCGACGTAGAGACTAAGGAGATTCTTTGGCACCATGCGGTTGTCAGGCTCCCACCTCCATCGCATGATCCGGATGTTGCCGCACCGAGGCGGGGCCGGCCAGCGGCTCCTCTATGACAGCCATCGGGCGGCATACCAATAGGGAGGCCAGCCGATGCATCCTGTGCCGTCGCATCCGGATTCCACCGACGATCGTCCGCGCCGCCCGGCGTCGGGCTTCGGCCGGCGCGGTTTCCTCGCCACCGCCGCCGCCGGCGCGGTCGCCGTGGGCGCACGGGCGGCGCTCGCCCAGCAGGAAGGGATGGGCCCGGTGGCCCCGCCCAGCACCGTCACCAGCCCGCCGCGCGACTTCGGGCCGAACGGGGCGCCCACGACCTATTTCTGGGATCCAGACGTCATCGCCGTCGATCCGAGCTTCAATGGCCTGGCCCAGCCCAACGCCGCCATCCAGCGCCTGTGGACCGGTGCTCTGTGGGTCGAGGGGCCGGCATGGAACAGCCAGGGCCGCTACCTGGTCTGGAGCGACATCCCCAACAACCGTCAGCTGCGCTGGATCGAGGACGACGGCCATGTCAGCGTGTTCCGGCTGCCGTCGAACAACAGCAACGGCAACACCTTCGACTACCAGGGGCGGCAGATCTCCTGCGAGCACCTGACCCGCCGCGTGGTGCGCTACGAGCTCGACGGCTCGATCACCGTCATCGCCGACTCCTCGGACGGCAAGCGGTTCAACTCGCCCAACGACGTCGTGCCGCATCCCGACGGCAGCATCTGGTTCACCGACCCGCCCTATGGCGGCCAGCTCTACGAGGGCACGCCCGACGCGCCCGGCGGCCCGACCAATCCCACGGGCAAGCTCAACAACCGCGTCGGCCAGCCGGTGGGGGTCAGCGACGTCAAGCGCGAGCTGCCGACCCAGGTCTATCGCTGGGATCCGAGCGGCCGGCTCGACGTGGCGATCGCCGACGACGCCGTGCCGGATCCGAACGGCCTGTGCTTCTCGCCCGACTTCAAGACGCTCTATGTCTCCAGCACCGGCAGGGGGCCAGGCGATACCATCGAGGGCGGCAAGGGCGTGGTGATGGCCCTCGACGTCGGGCCGGACAACAAGCTGACCAACCAGCGGGTCTTCACCGACTGCGTCGTCGACGGCATCAAGTGCGGCCCGGACGGGGTGCGCTGCGACGTGTTCGGCAACCTCTGGGTCTCCAGCAACGCCGGCCGCAACGTCGGCTACAGCGGCGTCACCGTCTGGTCGCCGGAGGCCAAGCTGCTCGGCCGCATGCGGACGCCCGAGGTCATCGGCAACATCACCTTCGGCGGCCCCAAGCGCAACCGGCTGTTCATGGCCGGCAGCCAGTCGATCTACGCGGTCTACACCGCCACCCAGGGCGCCTCGCCGGGCTGATTTTCGTGGCGCCGGGGCCGATGCGCCCCGGCGCCTTCTCCCACGGCCGGCTTGCCGCCGCCCCGCCGCGTCCCTAAGACCCGTGCGCGGCATCGCAATGTGACGGGTCGATGGTTCTTGCCGAGGCTTTCCATGTCAGCGTCATCGTGCCCGTGCTCGACGAGGAGGCGACGCTCGCTCCCCTCGTCGAGGCGCTGCGCGGCGTCGCCGGTGCCGGGCTCGGCGGACGGGCCATCGAGATCGTCCTGATCGACGACGGCAGCCGCGATCGTTCCTGGACGGAGATGCGCCGGCTCGCCGCCGCCCATGGCGAGGTGCGCTGTGCCCGGCTGCGGCGCAACTTCGGCAAGTCGGCGGCGCTCGCCGTGGGCACCGAGATGGCCCGCGGCGAGATCGTGGTGACGATGGACGCCGACCTGCAGGACGATCCCGAGGAGCTGCCGCGTTTCCTCGCCAAGCTCGACGAGGGCTACGACCTCGTCTCGGGCTGGAAGCAGAATCGCGACGATCCCCTGGGCAAGACCCTGCCCTCGCGCTTCTTCAACGCCGTCACCCGCCGCATGACCCGGCTCGACCTGCACGACTTCAATTGCGGCTACAAGGCGGCGCGGCGGCGGGTCTATCAGGACATCTCGCTCTATGGCGAGCTGCACCGCTACATCCCGGTGCTGGCGAACAGCCTCGGCTACCGCGTCACCGAGATCCCGGTGAAGCACCACGCCCGTCGCCACGGCGTGTCGAAATACGGCCTCGAGCGCTATGCGCGCGGCTTCCTCGACCTGCTCACCGTGCTCACCATCACCCGCTTCGGCCAGCGTCCCGGCCACCTGTTCGGCGGGCTGGGCATCCTGGTCGGGCTCGTCGGCTTCGCGGCGCTGGCCTACCTCACCCTGCTCTGGCTCGGCGGCGAGGCCATCGGCACCCGCCCGCTGCTGCTGTTCGGCGTCATGGCCGAGCTGCTGTCGGCGCAGCTGCTGACCCTCGGCATGCTGGCCGAGCTGATCCTGCACCGCACCCGGCAGGGCTCGATGCTGTCGCTGGTGGCGGAGACCGAGCCCGTGCGCCTCGCTCCGGAGCGCGCGGCATGAAGCGGGCCTGGCTGCCCCGCATCGCCCTAGCGGCGCTGATCACGGCGGCGAGCCTCGGCCATGTTCTCTGGGTCGGCGATCCGCAGAGCTATCTCGCGGTGCTGCGCCTCGCCGATCCGCTGCTGCTCCTCGGCGCCGCCGCGACGCTGGCCGTGGCCTATCTGCTGCGCGCCTTCCGGGTGGCGATCGTGCTGGGCGCGCCGCCGGCCCGCACGCTGCTGCGGATCTCCGTGCTGCACAACCTGCTGAGCACCGTGCTGCCGATGAAGCTGGGCGAAGCCGCGCTGCCGCTGCTGCTGCGCCGTGGCCACATGACGCCGCTGTCCTCGGGCGTCGGCGTGCTGCTGGGCGTGCGCCTGTTCGACATGCTGGCGCTGGCGGTGGTGGCCGGCACCGTGCTGGCCACCGGCGGCGGCAGGCTCGGTCCCTTCGTCGCCTGGCCAGCGGGACTGCTGGCTGCTGCCGGCGTCGGCTTTGTGCTGGCCCTGCCGCGGCTCTCGGCCGTGAGCGACCGGCTGATCGCCTGGATCGGCCGCCGCTGGCCGCGCCTCGCCGGCTTCGCCATCCAGGTCTCGGCCAGCGCGCTCAACGCCACGGGCCGGCGCGGCCTGCTGCTGCTGGCGCTGAGCGCCGCCGCCTGGTGCTGCGTGCTCCTGGCCTTCTATCTCGCCGGCCTCGCCTTCGGCCTTGCCGCCACGCCCGCCGAATCGGCGCTGGCCACCAGCGCCGCCGCCTTCGCCTTCGCGCTGCCGATCAACGGCCTCGCCGGCATCGGCCCGGTCCAGCTCACCTGGGCCGGCGTGATGGCAGGGCTGGGCCATGCCTATGCCGCGGCCTTCTCGGCAGCGCTCGCCGTGCAGCTCGTCTCGCTGGCCACCATGGCCGGCCTCGCCCTCGTCCTGTCGATCGAGTGGCCGTCCTGCGGGCATCTGCGCCCGCAGGACGGCACGCGTTAGAAGGCCGCCCATGCTCCGCCAAGCCCCTGTGCTCCGCCGAGCCTATGTCGGCTCGATCCGCGCCGTGCAGCCGGTCGCCCGGCGCGTCGGCCTGATCTCCTGGCTCGAGCGCCGGCGCGACCGGCGGCCGCTGTTCTGGGCCCGCTCGCTGTTCGCCATCTGGGACATCGAGCAGATGATCGCCCTCGACATCCCCTGGTGGACCTTCGACGCCATCGATCGTGTCGACGCCTTCCTGCGGGCGACGCCGAAGGCGCGGGTGTTCGAGTACGGCGCCGGCGCCAGCACCATCTGGCTGGCGAAGCGCGCTGGCAGCGTCGCCTTCGTCGAGCACGACCGCCGCTGGATGGACCAGCTCGGGCCACATCTCGCCGGCAAGGCGCATGTCCGGGGCCAGCTCGCCGAGCCCGTGCGCAGCGCCGCTCCCGCCTGCCCGTCCGAGAAGCCCGGCTGGGAGGGCTTCGACTTCGCCGGCTACGTCGCCGCCATCGACCGGGCCGGCGGTCCCTTCGACCTGGTCGTCGTCGACGGCCGCGCCCGCTCGCACTGCCTGGAGCGGGCCGTCGCCAACCTCGCCCCCGGCGGCATCGTCGTGTTCGACAACAGCGCCCGCGCCCGCTACCGGCCGGCGATCGAGGCGCAGGCGATGAAGCGGCTCGAGCTGCGCGGCCTCACGCCCTGCCTGCCCTATCCCGACCAGACCACCCTGCTGGCCGCGGACGACCGGGCGGCGAGGCTGATCGGCGCCTGATCGGCACGGCCTACGTTGCCGCTTCCTTGCGCGCCACGCAGATGACGCTGAGCCCGAACGGCGCGGTGATGCCGCGCTCGAAGGCGCCGACCTCGATGTCGAGCAGGCCGCGGAACAGCCGGTCGAGCGGACCCGGCACCGCCGCCGACTGCTTGCGCGCCACCTCGCCCGGGCCGCGCAGCCGCCGCGCCAGCTTGCCGACCACGCGGCTGGCCGCCGCCAGCGGGAACAGCAGGCTGACGAAATAGCCCGACCGGCGCACCGTCATGCCGGCCGGCAGTGCCGCCACCAGCCGGGCGCGCGTGTAGCGGCGGAAATGCTGCAGGGCGACGTCGTGGTCGGAGAACAGCCACTGGTAGGCCGGCACGCTGGCGATTAGATGGCCGCCCGGCGCCAGCCGGTCGCAGATCCACGCGGCGGCCTCGCGGTCGTCGGCGATGTGCTCGAGCACATCGAAGGCGACGATGACATCGTAGGTCCGCCGGAGGTCGAACGGGATCGGGCGGTCGTAGATCTCGCGGACGTCGGAGCGTGTCCTCAGCTCGGCGAGGCCCAGTTGGTCGATCTCGACCACGTCCACCGGCCCCCGCTCGGCCAGCACGGGCAGGTTCTGCCCGACCCCGGCGCCGACCTCGAGCAGCTCCAGGGTTCGCCCGGGATCGGCGATCTCGGCCAGCATGGCGCGCAGCAGGCGGATGCGCCCCTGCTTGAGCCAGTTGCCGATCTCGGACTGGTACTGCTCGTAGGCGCCGCGCTCCATGCGATCCCCGAAATGCCAGAGGCTAGCGGACGCGCAGCACGACGACGGAAGGCCCGAGCACGATCTCGTCGTGCCGCCGCCACAGCTCGGCCAGGGGCATCCGCCAGTAGTATTGGAACTGCGCCGCCAGGTCGACGAGATTGCCCTGGGCGGAGGGCGTCGGGCTGGGCTCGAAGCTCACCGCCGAGGCGGCCTGCATCCGCTGGCTGGCATAGGTCTCGATGATGGTGGCGAGCGGCAGGCCGCCGAAGAAGCTGCCCTTGCCCATCTCCTTGCGATCGGCGTCGGCGAGGAACGTCTCCTGGCCGAGCCGAGCATAGCGCCAGGCCAGCGCCAGCATGGCATCGGCCCGTACCACCGCATCCATGCCCTGCTCGCGGTACCAGGACAATGGATGCACGGCGACGCTGTTGAACTGCTCGACCTGGAACGCCCTGATACCATTGTCCCGGACATAGTCGAGGCCGAGCTCGGCGTCGCGCATGTCGGCCATGCGCGCCACGTGCGCCTCGATGGCGATCTTGGCGCCCGGCTGCAGGTTGGCGAGCAGCCATTCCCTGGCCTGGATGCGGGTGTCGGCCGCGGTCAGCAGCAGGTCGAACCGGATGGTCGACAGCGCGAGTGGGATGGCCGCTACCACGATCATGGCGACGCTCAGCACGGCCCTCGCCCATTCGGGCCGGGCCAGCCTGTGGACCACCGCGATCCAGCCCGCGAGGCCCAGCCCCAGCGCCGGCACGAGCGGCAGGATCAGCCGGTCGTTGTTCTGCGTCGAATAGCCGACGATGGCGTAGTAGCCGACGCCGGCGGCGATGCACATCGCCGCCAAGCATCGGTCGCGCGAAAGCGCCGCCAGCGGCACGAGGCCGGTGGCCAGTACCACCAGCAGCCAGAAGGGCCCCTGCAGCGGCCAGTGCCGCGTCATGAGGGTCGACCACATGCGGGCGGCGAGCTGTCCGTCGGTCTGGACGTATACCGAGCCGGCCGTGAAGCCAAGCTGGCGAAGCGAATCCGGGTTCAACAGGGTCGGGTAGCAGGCGAGGACCACGGCCACCGCCAATAGCCCGGACAGCCAGAAATGCCGCGAGCGCCATGGCCCGTGCCACGGTAGTCCCTCGTGCCGCGCCACCACCACGAGCATGGTGACCAGCCACAGCAGCACGATGGGCGCGCCGTTCTGCTTGGTCGTCACCGTCCAGGCGACGAGGGCCGCGCAGAGATAGACCCCGCGCAGGCTGCGCTCCGTCCATGTCCAGGCCAGCAGGCCGACGGCCAGCCAGTACCAGAACGTCAAGGGCGTGTCGTAGTAGGCCCAGCGCGACAGGTTCACCGCCACCGGCGCCAGCGCCACGACCGACGCTGCCGCCAGGCCGCCCCAGCGGCCGGCACAGCGCCGACCGTAGGCGAACGTCACCGCCACGGTGCCGAGCGACAACAGCAGCATGTTCAGCCGAACCAGCAGCACAGCCGAATCGAGGTGCAGCGCCACCAAGTCGCGCACCGTCCTGCCGTCGAGCAGGTCGTGGGTATAGGGCAGGAGCGACGGAATGTGGGCGGCGTAGAACAGCAGGACCTGCGGCGCCAGCCAGTAGTAGAGCGCGTAGGGCCAGTGGGCGAGCAGCGGGTTGAGCCTGATCACGTCGATGACGTTGGTCAGGATCTTCGGCTCGTCGACATAGTACGACAGGAAGCCCACATGGGTCGGGCGCTCGAGCCCCGGCAGCCGGACCGCCAGGGCCACCACCAGCACGATGCCGAGCAGCACCCACGCCCCGATGGCCCAGGCGGCCCCCTGCCCGGCCGGCCGGCGCGGCAGCGCAGCGGTGTGCTGGGCGGAAGCAGCTCGGTGGATCATGGGCATGCAATCTGAAGCGGGCGCCGGCAGCGGTCGACGCTGTTCCGAATGGCCTGACGCATAGCCTCCGAGCCTACTCGTCGCCAGCTCAAACGGACAGGCGTTCCGCCGCGGCGCAGGCCTCGACCAGTTTCCTCGCCGCCGTGGCGATCTCGCCCTCGCCGACACCGGCATAGCCCAGCAGCAGCCCCTGCCGCGGCGGCAGGCTGCGGTAGTAGGAGGAAAGCGCCGGCGCCTCGACGCCGTGCTCGCGGGCGATCCGCGCCACCGTCCGGTCGTCGAGCCCGGGACGCAGCATCGCCACGAGATGCATCCCGGCCTCGTCCGGCATGGCGTCGAGCCAGGCCGACAGCGTGCCGCGGCAGGCCTCCAGCAGCAGCCGCTGGCGGTCGGCGTAGAGGGCGCGCATCCGCCGGATGTGCGCCGACAGGTGGCCGGCCTCGATGAACTCGGCCAGCGCCGGCTGGATGCTCATCGGCGGATGGGTGTCGGCGAGGCCCCTGACCGCCCGGAAGGCCGGCACCAGGTGCTGGGGGACGACCATGTAGCCGAGCCGCAGGCCCGGGAACATGACCTTGCTCATCGTGCCGACATAGACGACCCGGCCGTCGGCATCGAGCCCCTGCAGCGCCGCCAGCGGCTTGCCGGCGTAGCGGTACTCGCTGTCGTAGTCGTCCTCGAGCACGAAGGCGTCGGCGGCGCTGGCCCATTCCAGTAGCGCCAGCCGCCGGCTCAGGCTCATGGTGGTGCCGAGCGGGTACTGGTGCGACGGCGACACGCAGGCCATGCGCGCGCGCGGTGCGATCGAGCGCCCCGCCTCGACGTCGAGGCCCTCCCTGTCCACCGGCACCGGCGCCAGCTCGGCGCCGTTGGCGATCAGGGCACCGCGCAGCCCCGGATAGCCCGGCTCCTCGATCCACACCCGGTCGCCGGGATCGATCAGCACGCGCGCCGTCAGGTCCAGCGCCTGCTGGGCGCCGGACACCACGAACACCTGGTCCGGCGTGCAGCTCACGGCGCGCGCCGCACCGAGATAGGCGGCGATGGCCTCGCGCAGCGGCTTGTGCCCGGCCGGGTCGCCGCCGATCAGGAAGCTGCGCGGCGGGTCGCGCCAGTGCTTGGCCAGCAGCCGCGACCATTCCTCGAACGGGAAGGCGGCGAGCTCGGGCAGGCCCGGCGAGAACGCCCGCGGCCGGCTGCCGGTCTCGCGCAGCGACGCCAGATAGGCGCCGCGTGCCGAGAGGCCCGGCGCCGACCCGCCCGAAGCGCGCCCGGCCACCAGCGCCGCGCGGGCGTGGAGAGTCTCCTCGGGCAGCTCGCGGCTGACGAACGAGCCGGCGCCGACCTTGCCCTCGATGTAGCCCTCGGCGAACAGCTGCTCGAAGGCCGCCATCACGGTGTTGCGCGACACGTCGAGATCGGCCGCCAGCGCCCGGGTCGACGGCAGGCGCGTGCCCGGCTGCAGCCGGGCGTCGAGGATCGCCTCGCGGATCGCGAAGTAGAGCTGGCGATTCAGCGGCTGCGCCGAGGTGGCGTCGAGGGCGATGCTGGCAAGATGCGCCGGTCCGACCCGGCGCCGGCTGCGCGACAAGGGTCGTTTTCCGTCCGGCGTGGTGATTGGCCTCCTCGACTAATCCAACTCGGGCAATATTTCCAGCCAATGGGTGGCTGCGCGCTTTCTCGGACAGGCTGACAGCTGTCGGCCTATCGTCTAAGCAGCCGTGGGGAGCAAGCGTTCGTCGATCGGGATGGCTGAACATGCGCCGCAACCGCAGTGCCAAGATCGTCGCCACCCTCGGGCCGGCGAGCTCCACCAAGGAGCGAATCCGCGAGCTGGCCGATGCCGGGGCCGACGTGTTCCGCTTCAATTTCAGCCACGGCAGCCACGACGACCACGCCGAGCGCTTCCGCATCGTCCGCGAGGTCGAGTCCGAGCGCGGCCGGCCGATCGGCCTCATCATGGATCTGCAGGGGCCGAAGCTGCGCGTCGGCCGCTTCGCCGAGGGCCGCATCCAGCTCGCCAGGGGCAACCGCTTCCGCCTCGACCTCGACACGGCGGTGGGCGACAAGCAGCGCGTCTGCCTGCCCCATCCCGAGATCTTCCGCGTGCTGCGCCCGGGCCAGGAGCTGCTGCTCGACGACGGCAAGATCAGGCTCGGCATCGAATCCTGCGGCGACAGCTTCGCCGAGACGGTGGTGCGCGCCGGCGGGCCCCTGTCCGACCGCAAGGGCGTCAACGTCCCCAATGCCATCCTGCCGATCTCGGCGCTGACCGACAAGGACCGCTCGGACCTCAACTTCGGCCTCGAGCTCGGCTTCGACTGGGTGGCGCTGTCCTTCGTGCAGCGTGCCGACGACCTCGCCGAGGCGCGGCGGCTGATCGCCGGCCGGGCCGCCGTGATGGCCAAGATCGAGAAGCCGTCGGCGATCGACGGGCTCGACGAGATCATCGACCTCGCCGACGGCATCATGGTGGCGCGCGGCGACCTCGGCGTGGAGATGCCGCCCGAGGTGGTGCCGGGCCTGCAGAAGCGCATCGTCCGTGCCGCCCGCAGCCTGGGCAAGCCGGTGATCGTGGCGACCCAGATGCTGGAGAGCATGATC
Organism: Geminicoccus sp.; assembly: GCA_035326425.1. Lineage (GTDB taxonomy): Bacteria > Pseudomonadota > Alphaproteobacteria > Geminicoccales > Geminicoccaceae > CALKJU01. The sequence goes on from DAOLFG010000026.1 coordinate 44,553, forward strand.
TCGGCACCGGCACCGACCCGCGCCGAGGCATCCGACGTCGCGACCGCGGTCTACGACGGGGCCGACGCCGTCATGCTCTCGGCCGAGAGCGCCTCGGGCGACTATCCGGTCGAGGCGGTGACGATCATGGACAGGATCATCGCCAGCGTGGAGCGCGACGAGCTCTACCGCTCCTACCTCGACGCCTACCACGCCCAGGCCGAGCATACCCAGGCCGACGCCATCACGCTGGCCGCCGGCCTCGTCGCCCACACCATGCAGTGCGCCGCCATCGTCACCTACACGACCTCGGGCGCCACGGCGCTGCGCGCCGCCCGCGAGCGGCCCGACCGGCCGATCCTCGGCCTGATCACCCGCATGGTGACGGCCCGCAAGCTGACGCTGGCCTGGGGCGTGCATCCGGTGTTCAGCGACGACGCCAAGGATCTCGACGAGATGGTCTCGAGGGCCCGAGCACTCGCCAAGGCCGAGGGATTCGCCGATCCGGGCAGCAGCATCGTCATCACCGCCGGCCTGCCCTTCGGCACGCCCGGCGCCACCAACCTGCTGCGGATCGCCTGGGTGACGTAGCGCCGCCTACAGCGGCAGGCCGCGCATCAGGCGCGGCAGGTCGCCCACCAGCCCCATGGCGTGGCGCATGAAGAAGCGCTTGGCGGCCGGCACCCGCTCGACCAGGGCGAGGCCGGCGTTGCGCGCCACCTCCAGCGGGAACAGGTCGTTGGCAAACAACCGGTTGATGCCGTCGGTCACCGCCACCAGCACCAGGCTGTCGAACCCTCGCCAGGCGGCGTAGCGCGCGAGCGTCGCGTCGTCGCCCGGGTCGAGGCCGAGCCGCACCCGGTCGACCACCAGCTCGGCCACCGCCGCGACATCGCGCAGGGCGAGATTCCAGCCCTGCCCGGCGATGGGATGGATGCCGCGCGCGGAATCGCCGACCAGCGCCAGCCGGCGGTCGACATAGCGGTCGGCCCACACCAGGCCCAGGGGATAGTGCCAGCGCGGCCCTTCGAGAGCCAGCTCGCCCAGCCCGTCGGCGGTGCGCTCCGCCACCTCGCCAAGGAAGGCCGCGTCGTCGAGCGCCGTCACCGTTCGCGCCCGGTCGGCCTGCAGCGCCCAGACGATCGAGGAGCGGTTGCCTGTCAGCGGCAGCAGGGCGAACGGCCCGTCCGGGAAGAACCGCTCGACGGCGAGCCCGTGGTGCGGGCGGGTGTGGACCAGCGTGCAGACGATGCCGGTCTGGCCGTAGTCCCAGCGCCTGGCGCCGATTCCGGCCGCCTGCCGCGTCGCCGATTCCTTGCCCTCGGCCGCCACCACCAGCGGCGTGCGGTAGCGGCGGCCGTCCTCGAGCCCGAGGCGGGCGATGGCGGTGCCGCGCTCCAGCTCGCGGATACGGGCCGGTGCCGCCAGCTCGACGTTGGGCAGCAGGGCTAGGCGTGCCATCAGCGCCTCGCGCAGCACCCGGTTCTCGACGATCCAGCCGAGCGGCTCGTGCCCGACATCGCGATGGTCGTAGCGCACCTGCGCCCGCGAGCCGGCCTCGCCGACCACGATGTCGAGGATCGGCTCGGCCTCGGCCGCCAGCCCGCCCCACACGCCGATCCCATCGAGCAGGAGCTTCGATCCCCGTGCCACCGCCGTCACCCGGCCGTCGAAGGCCGGGCTCGCCAGGCGTTCCAGGGGCGCCCGCTCGACCACCAGCACATCGACGCCGCCCTGGCCCAGCGCCGTTGCCAGCGCCAGGCCGGTGAGGCCGCCGCCGATGATCGCGGCATCGACCGCCCGCTCGCCCGTCATCGCCGGCGCCCTTGCGCAGCGCGCGACCATTTGCCCAAGGCTTGGGCGTGCCGGCCTGCTCGCAAAGCCGGTGCGGCAATGATCCGCCATGCCGGCGGTTGGTGGCACGCCGCTTGCTTCTCCCCGGGCAGGTGGTCGACCGGCGGCGGCGATAGGCCGGAGGGATGCCCTCCCTCGTCGCTCCGGCTCCGCAGGCCCGCCGGCCGGTCGGCTACACTTTTGGCCCGAGCGTCGTGAAAGGCCGTTTCGGCCAGGCACGACGAACTGAGGCCCGGAGGGCGCGAGCCTTCCGGGCCTTTTCTTTGTCCGTCCCGCGTCTCAGGCATAAGGGTCGGCGGCGTCCCGCAGGCCGTCGCCCAGGAAGTTGAACGCCAGCACCACCAGGATCACCGGCACCACCGGCAGCATCAGCCAGGGATAGAGCGCCACCACGTTGACGTTCTGGGCATCGTTCAGCAGCACGCCCCAGCTGGTGATCGGCGCGCGCACGCCGAGACCCAGGAACGACAGCGCCGTCTCGCCCAGGATCATGCCGGGGATCGACAGCGTCGCCGAGGCGATCAGGTGGCTCATGAAGCTGGGCACCAGGTGCCGGCCGATGATCCGCGACGGCCCGGCGCCCATCAGCTTGGCCGCCTGGGCGAACTCCTCCTCGCGCAGCGCCAGGATCTTCGATCGCACCGCCCGGGCGAGGCCGGTCCAGTCGACCAGCCCCAGGATCAGCGTGATGCCGAAGAACACCCACAAGGGATCCCAGGTGACCGGCAGCGCCGCCGACAGCGACAGCCACAAGGGGATCATCGGGAAGCTGCGGATGATCTCGATCAGCCGCTGGATGACGTTGTCGACCCAGCCGCCATAGTAGCCGGAGATGCCGCCCAGCACGATGCCGAGCACGAAGCTGACGGCGATGCCGAGCAGGCCCACGGTCAGCGACACGCGCGCACCGTGCAGGATGCGCGAGAACAGGTCGCGGCCGAGCCGGTCGGTGCCGGCGATGAACAGCGTGCCGTTCTCGGCCGGGCATACCAGGTGCCAGTTGCTCTCGATCCGGCCCCAGAACCTGTAGGGATCGCCGCGGCAGAAGAACCGCAGCCGCTGCACCTTGGTGCGGTCGTCGGAATAGACCCGGCGCAGGTTGGCCATATCGAGCTTGTAGCCGTAGCCGTAGACGAAGGGGCCGACGAAGCTGCCCTCGTGGAACAGCCGGATGCGCTGCGGCGGCGCGTAGATGTAGCGGGCGTTGCGGGTGTGCAGGTCGTAGGGGGCGACGATCTCGGTGACGAGGGTCGAGGCATAGAGGATGGCGAGGAACCACAGCGACACCAGCGCCAGCTTGTGGCGGCAGAAGCGCCACCAGATCAGCCGCCACTGCGAGGCGGTGTAGAAGCGTTCCTGCTCGGGCGTGAGTCTGTCGGTCTCGTGCGGATCGAACGGCCCGGTGTCGACGTAGCGCTCGCTCATCGGCCACCTCCGCGGCCGAAGCGGATGCGCGGGTCGAGCCAGGCCAGCAGGAGGTCGGAAACCAGCACGCCGATCACCACCAGGAAGGATTCGAGCATCAGGAACGAGCCGGCGAGGTACATGTCCTGGGTCTGCAGAGCCCGCACCAGCACCGGCCCGGTGGTCGGCAGCGACAGCACCACCGCCACCAGCGCCGAGCCCGAGATGAACTCGGGCAGCAGGTTGCCGATGTCGGCGATGAACGGGTTGAGCGCCATGCGCAGCGGGTACTTCACCAGCGCCTTGCCGCGTGGCAGGCCCTTGGCGCGGGCGGTCACGACATAGGGCTTCTGCAGCTCGTCGAGCAGGTTGGCGCGCAACCGCCGGATCATCCCGGCGGTGCCCGAGGTGCCGATCACCAGCACCGGCACCCACAGATGCTCCAGCACCGAGACGAACTTGCCCCACGACATCGGCTGGTCGAGATATTCGGGATCGACCAAGCCGCCGATCGAGGTGCCGAACCAGACATTGCCCAGGTAGAGCAGCACCAGCGCCAGCAGGAAATTGGGCGTGGCGAGGCCCAGGAAGCCCAGCAGCGTCAGGCCGTGGTCGCCCCAGCTGTATTTGTGGGTGGCCGAATAGACGCCGATCGGGAAGGCGATCACCCAGGTGAACAGGATGGTCGCGAACGAGATGACGAAGGTCAGGAAGATCCGGTCGCCGATCACTTCCGAGACCGGCCGGTCGTACTCGAACGAATAGCCGAGATCGCCGTGCAGCAGGCCCCAGGCCCAGGACAGGTATTGCTGCCACATCGGCTTGTCGAGGCCGTAGAGCTCGCGCAGATAGGCGATCTTCTCGCCCTGCAGCCCCTCGCCCTGCGCCCTCAGCTCCTCGATCTGCGACGACAGGAAATCACCCGGCGGCAGCTGGATGATGATGAAGGTGACGATGCTGATCGCCACCAGCGTCGGTATCATCAGCAGGATACGGCGCAGAACATAGCGAAGCAAATGCACGGCTCCCGGATCGCGGCGCCATCTTAGCCGACGCCTGCGGCGACGATACCCCCGCTGCGGCCTCAACCGCCCGTGCGGACCTGCCCCGTCGCCAGATTGCACAGCAGATAGCGGCAGATCAGCGCCGAGGGCGCCTGGCGCCGGCGGCATCCGGCCTCGGCCTCGCGCAGCCGCGCCAGCAGCTCGAACAGCTGCGGCGCCCGCCAGCGCCGCAACGCCCGCTCCATCGTCGCCTTGGCGCGGAAATGCACCGGCGGCCGGATCGCGTCGATCACCGCGGAAGCCGGCGTGCCGGCCTCGACGGCGACGGCGGCGCGCAGCAGCCGCAGCACGGTCGAGGAAGCGACCCGCAGCAGCGCCTCGGGCCGCTGGCCCTCGCCGAACAGCCGCTCGATCCTGGCCTCGACGTCGCGCTCGCCCAGCAGGGCGGCCGACACGGCGTCGTCCATCGCCAGCGCCGAGTTGTCGTCGATGACGGAGGCGACGTCGTCGAGACGCACCGTGCGGTCGGGCGGATCGCCGACATAGACCGCGAGCTTGGCCAGCTCCTGGCGCGTCACCGCCCGGTCGCTGCCGAGATGCGCCACCAGATAGTCGAGGGCGTCGCGGTCGGCCTCGAGCCGGTCCTCGGCCAGGATCGACTTGATCAGGCCGGCGAGGTCGCGGGCCTCGTCACGGTAGCAGGGCAGCGCCGCGGCACCGGCCGCCGACTCCACCGTCCGCCGCAGGCTCGAGCCGCCGCCGAGATCGCCGGCCTCGAGCAGCACCAGCGCGGCGGGCTCGCCGGCCTCCAGCAGCAGCTTGACGGCGGCGGTGGCGGCGTCGGCGGCCGGCCGGACGCGCACCAGACGCCGGCCGCCCATCAGGCACAGCGCCTGCGCCTCCTCGACCAGCAGTTGCGGCTCCTGGCGCAGCCGCTCGGCGTCGAGCTCGGTGACTCGGAAGGGATCGCCGAGATCCTCGACCACCCCCAGGCCGATGCGCCGGGCGCGCTCGCCGACCAGGCCGGCATCGGGGCCGTAGAGCAGGATGACGGCGCAGGCCGGATCGGGCCGCGCGACGAAGGCGTCGACCCGGGCCGCCGGCAGCTTCATGCCGGCGGCTTGCCGGCGAAATAGAGCGCCAGCTCGGTGCGGATGTAGGTGCTGAGCTCGCGGGCGGCGCGGTCCTCGGCATCCTGCTGCGAGACCTGGGTCGCGAACGGCGCCCGGCGCAGGTTGAAGCTGGCGACGCGCCGCGCCGCCGAGCGGTAGAGTACGGTCTTGTCGGCCTTGTCGCGCAGCTCGAAGAAGGCGGCGAGGATCATGTCGTAGCGCGTGGTCGTGGAGTCGATCTGCACGATCAGCGCGTTGCGCGCCCGTTGGGTGCGGACCATCAGCTGGTAGCGGCCGATCTCCGAGGAGCCGCGCGGGTTCAGGTCGTCTATCAGGAAGTTCTTGAGGACCTGGCCGATCCTGTCCTGCGACGCCGATACCTCGATCGCCGCCAGCTCGCCGTCGACCGCAGCTCCCTCGCTGCCGCCGTGCAGCGGCCGGAAGCCGCAGCCGGCGAGCCCGGCGCAGCCCGCCGCGAGTGCCAGCAGCGCCCGCCGGCCCGCGGGCTCAGACCACGACATTGACGATCTTGTCCGGCACGACGATCACCCGGCGTGGCATCCGCCCCTCCATCGCGCGGATCACGTTGGGCTCGGCCAGCGCGGCGGCCTCGGCCTCCTCCCTGGGTGAGCCGGGCGCCAGCGCGATCTCGCCGCGCCGCTTGCCGTTGACCTGCACGCCGATGACGATGGTGGCCGCGGCCAGCCAGGCGGCGTCCGCCACCGGCCAGGGCCGGCCGGCCAGCATGTCGGCATGGCCCAGCCGCTGCCACAGCTCCTCGGCCAAGTGCGGCACCATCGGCTCGAGCAGCCGCACCAGGGTCTCCAGGGCCTCGCGCCGCACCGCCGGGCCGGCCGGCGACGCCTCGAGCGCGTTCGAGAACTCACGGATCAGCGCCACCGCCTTGTTGAAGTGGAAGCGGTCGAGCTCCTGGCTGACGCCGGCGATGGCGCGGTGCATCGCCCGGCGCAGCGCCGCGTCGGCGTCGCTCATGGCGGCGGCAGCGACCGGCGTTCCGGGTGCTGGCAGCTCGCCGCGCGCCTCCTCGACCAGCCGCCACAGGCGGTTGATGTAGCGCCAAGCGCCGTCGATGCCGCCCTCGGTCCATTCGAGGTCGCGGTCGGGCGGGCTGTCGGAGAGCATGAACAGCCTGGCGGTGTCGGCGCCGTAGGCCTCGATGATCTCGGTCGGATCGACGGTGTTGAGCTTGGACTTGCTCATCTTCTCGACCCGGCCGGCGGTCACCGGGCGGCCGCCCTCGGCCGTCACCCAGCCGCCGGAGTCCACCCGCCGGACCTTCGACGGCTCCAGCCAGTTGCCGGCCTCGTCCCTGAAGGTCAAGTGGTTGATCATGCCCTGCGTGAACAGGCCGGTGAACGGCTCGTCGATGGCGAGCAGGCCGATGTCGCGCATCGCCCGGGTGAAGAACCGGGCATAGAGCAGGTGCAGCACCGCGTGCTCGACGCCGCCGATGTACTGGTCGACCGGCAGCCAGTAGTCGGCCTCGTCGCGCCGGAACGGGCCGCCCTGGTAGTCCGCCGAGCAGTAGCGGGCGAAATACCACGAGCTCTCGACGAAGGTGTCGAAAGTGTCGGTCTCGCGCGTGGCCTTGCGGCCGTCGGGCAGGACCACGTGCTTCCAGGTCGGATGCCGGTCGAGCGGATTGCCCGGCTGGCTGAAATCGACATCGTCGGGCAGCGTCACCGGCAGCTGGTCGTCCGGCACCGGCTCCAGTGTGCCGTCCTCCAGGCGCAGTATCGGCACCGGGCAGCCCCAGTAGCGCTGGCGCGACACGCCCCAGTCGCGCAGCCGGTAGGTGGTCTCGCCGCCGCCGATGCCCAGCCGCTCCAGCTCGGCGATGGCGCGGGCCTTGGCCGCCTCGACGTCGAGCCCGTCGAGGAGTCCCGAGTTGAACAGCCGGCCGTCGCCCAGATAGGCCTCGTCGCCGACCGCGAAGCCGGCCGGGTCGGCACCCTCGGGCAGCACCACCGGCAGCACCGGCCGGCCATATTTGCGGGCGAAGTCGAGGTCGCGCTGGTCGTGGGCCGGGCAGCCGAAGATGGCGCCGGTGCCATAGTCCATGAGCACGAAGTTGGCGACGTAGACCGGCAGGGTGACGCCGTCGCGGAACGGATGGCGGCAGCGCAGCCCGGTGTCGAAGCCGAGCTTCTCGGCGGTCTCGAGCTCGGCGGCGCTGGTGCCGCCGCGCAGGCAGTCGGCGACGAAGGCAGCCAGCGCCGGGCTCTCCGCCGCCAGCTCGGTACTCAGGGGATGGTCCGGCGCCACCGCCATGAAGCTGGCACCGAACAGCGTGTCGGGACGGGTGGTGAAGATCTCGAGGCTGTCGTTGCGGCCCTCGATCGCGAACCGCACCCTGGCGCCGCGCGAGCGGCCGATCCAGTTGCGCTGCATCAGCCGGACCTTCTCGGGCCAGCCGTCGAGGCGGTCGAGCGCGTCCAGCAGGTCGTCGGCGTAGGCGGTGATCCTGAAGAACCACTGCGCCAGCTTGCGCCGCTCGACCAGGGCACCGGAGCGCCAGCCGCGGCCGTCGATCACCTGCTCGTTGGCGAGCACGGTCTGGTCGACCGGGTCCCAGTTGACCCAGCTCTCCTTGCGATAGACGAGCCCCTTCTTCCAGAGCTCGATGAACATCTTCTGCTCGTGCCGGTAATAGTCCGGATCGCAGGTCGCGAGCTCGCGCGACCAGTCGATCGACAGGCCCATCGATTTGATCTGGTCGCGCATCTCCGCGATGTTGGCATGGGTCCAGGCGCGGGGATGCACGCCGCGCCTGATCGCGGCTCCTTCCGCCGGCAGCCCGAACGCGTCCCAGCCCATCGGATGCAGCACGTTGTAGCCCTGGCCGCGCTTCAGCCGGGCCACGACGTCGCCCAGGGTGTAGTTGCGGACATGGCCCATGTGGATGCGCCCCGACGGATAGGGGAACATCTCGAGCGCGTAGTATTTGGGCCGGCTGCGATCGACCTCGGCACGGAAGATGCCGGCCTCGGCCCAGAGCCGCTGCCACTTCGACTCGGTCGCCCGAAAGGGATAGCGACTCGTGGCGACTTCGGTCTCGCTCATCGATCAGGCCGTGCTGGTATCTGTTGTCCCGGGCGGCGCGGGCGGCCGCCCGACGAAGTCGCCGCCCGGCATCAGCCCTGGGTATCGACGGAAGCGATCCGCAGCTCGCGCGCCCGGGTCAGGATCTTGTCCTCGAGGCTGGTGGCCGTGGCGGGATCGACCGCGGCATCCACCCAGGCCTCGCCCTCCCGGACCTGGCGGAACACCGAGACCTTCAGCCCGTCGGCCCGCAGCACCCGGTCGCGGATCAGCACCTGCAGCTTCAGGCGCTCGCTCGGGCTCTCGGGCGGCTGATACCAGTCGGTGATGATCAGGCCGCCGAACGGGTCGGCCGACGCGATCGGCATGAAGTCGAGCGTCTCGAGCGTGCCGCGCCACAGATAGGCGTTGACGCCGATGCCGCCGCCACCCCCACCGCCGCCATCGTCGGCGCCGGCCGGCCTCGGCTTCTCCGTCGACAGCAACGTCACGCCATCCGTGCCGTGGATGGTGCCGTAGCGGTCGCGGATACGCTGATCCTTGGGATCGAACACCGTGAAGTCGGGATTCTTTCCCTCCAGCCCGCAGGATGCGAGCGTTCCGCCGAGGAAACCCGCGACGAGGATGAGCGCAGCGAAACGGAACGGCGACGGCATGATGCGGAACACTCGGTGTCTTGGCCCACGGGACTCCGGCCGACGGAGCGGCCGGAACATAGCACAGCGTCGGCCGAACGCCAGCCGGCCGGCTCGCCGTCGGCTCAGAAGTTGAGCCTGATGCCCAGCCTTCCGGCGGCCAGCGACTCGTCGGTCCGGTCGGCGGCGGCGCCGACCGCCAGGTCGGATTCCAGCGTCAGCCACGACCATGCCGCGAGATCGGTGCTGAAGGTCAGCACGTCCATGCTGTCGGCCTGCTTCCGCTCGGTCTGGCCATAGGCCAGCCTGGCCTGGACGCGACCATAGCCGAGGGTCGCCGAGACCATGTCGGCCTCGCCGCCGAACAGCGGGGCGCGGGCATAGCCGCTGCCCACCACCCAATCGGCGAAATGCAGGGCGCCACCGATCTCGAGCGCGCTGTCGGAAAGACCGGCGGCCGGTGCGCGCTCGTGCGAGCCAAGCGAGGCGAACCTGCTCGCCACCACCGGATCACGCTCGACGGCCAGCCGAAGCTCGGCCGGCTCGCCGACCTCGCTCGACGGCTCGTCGAACAGCAGGGAAAGCGGATTGCGGGGCGTGAAGTCGAAGGACATGGCGGCGAGGTCGCGCCGCGATTCGAAGCGTCCCGCCAGGGGCGTCCCGTCGAGATCCCCTTCGGTCGGCGCCGAGTCGATGGCCAGCAGCGAGCCGGTGCTCAGCGCCTCGGCCCATGCCGACGCCGACCACGACGAGATGCCGAGCACAAGGGCCAACGCCGCAACCGACTTCACAGACCGCTCCGCGCCAGAGGCGAGCAAAACCGACAATCGATCGCACATGTATAGCACCGCTGAACGCGACAGGCGAGTGCCGCGCTGCAACATCGACCGTGATTCGTATTTGGAACCGCTATCAAAACGAAGCGGCGGACCCGGAGGTCCGCCGCCCGCATCGAGCCGATGCTGTACGATCAGAAGGCCAGGCCGAGACGGGCCACGGCCTGGTAGCCGTCGTCGTCCAGGCTGCCGGGCAGCGCGCTGTCGGCGTCGTTGTCGAACCAGCCGACGTCACCGGCGAGCACGAGGCCGGGCATCAGGCCGACGTCGGCCGAGAACACCAGGTTCTGCGGCTCGCCGACAGCGACACCGTTGGTGACCAGATTGTCGCTGTCGATGACCTTGCCGTAGGTGACGGACAGGTTGACCGGGCCCAGGCCGGCACCGACGCCCGCCTGCACGACGTCCTTCTCCTGGTCGCCGAGCTTCTGGGTCCAATAGCCGCCGCCGAGCTTGAAGCCCCAGAGGCCGATATTGGCACCACCGCCCCAGGTCTCGCAGTCGTCGTTCTCGCCGGGGGCGTTGGCGTAGTCGCACATGCCGCCGACGAGCGAGGCCAGGATGTTCACGCCGCCGAACGCGCCGGTGTAGACGAGGGCGCCTTCCACCATGTCGTTCTGCTTGCGCGGGTTCGGGCCGATCAGGCCGCCGCCGGCGTTCGACGCCTTGGTGGCGAGATCCTGACCGTCGCTGCCGACCTGCGGGGTGTAGCTGACGCCGGCCGAGAAGCCGCCGAAGGTCGGGGTGTAGTAGCGGACCTTGGTCGCGTCGCCCGAGTTGAGCGGCTTGGCCAGGCCGGTGGCCACGGTGTCGACGATCGAGCCGTCGATACCGCCGGTACCGGCCGCGACCGTGTTGCCGCCCACCCAGCTGTTGTCGACCGGGCCGTCCTCGTCGCCGAAGCGGAACTCGCCGAAGCCGCCGCGGACGAACAGCCAGGTCTCGTCGGTGTTCAGCGACGAGTTGGTGTCGGCCTCGAACTCGATCGTGCCGCCGTACTCGATACCCGTGGCATCGTGCCGGCCACGGGCCACGACGTGGACCTCAGTGTCGTTCGAGAAGTCGAGGCCGCCGCCGATCGTGCGATCGAGGCGAGCGTTGTCGAGATCACCGCCATGGGCACGGAAGCGGGCGAAGCCGGTGAGCGTCAGGTCGAGCGCGCCGCCGGGGCTGACCGTGGCGGCCGACACCGGAGCCGGCGCGGCAACGAGCAAGCCAGCACCGACCAGTGCCGTGGTGCCGAGCAGAGTCCTGAGTTTCGTCATCTTTCCTATTCTCCTTCACACCCCTGCGGGCGCGTTCCTTAGCGTCGTCCCAGGAGACAATGCCGGCGCTGCCGGCAGGGCAGTTGGGCGGCGTGGCGAAACCCGGTCCCCCCTGCGAACGGTCTTGGTTATCGACAAGGCGACAACACGGAGCAAGTCATCGTGGCTTGCGTGCCGGGCATTGCGGAGCGGTTGTGTCGGCCTTGCAACAAGCGCAGGAGGCACCTGCGCGGAACGCAAAGCGGCGGGCCGGAGCCCGCCGCCTGCCGAAACCGAAGGCAGATGCCTTCGGGAAATAGCCCTGGAGCGATCAGAACGCCAAGCCGAGACGGCCCACCGCCTGGTAGCCGTCGTCGTCGAGGCTGCCCGGCAGCCCGCCATCGGTATCGTTGTCGAAGTAGCCGACGTCGGCTGCCAGCACGAGGCCAGGCATCAGGCCGATGTCCGCCGAGACCACGAGGTTCATCGGCTCGTCCATCGGCACGCCGCTGTCGCTCACCAGGTTGTCGCTGTCGATGATCTGCGCCCAGGTCACCGACATGTTGACCGGCCCGATGCCGTAGCCGATGCCAGCGGTGACGCCGGTCTTCTCGGCGTCGCCCAGCTCCTCGGTCCAGTAGCTGCCGGCGAGCTTGAAGCCGAACAGCGAGGTCTGCAGGCCGGCGCCCCAGTTGCTGCAGTCGTCGCTGCCGGCGGCGTTGTTGTCGCAGACAGCACCCACGGCGGAGGCCAGGATGCCGAAGCCGCCGAACTCGCCTTCGTAGACCAGCGCACCCTCGACCATGTCGTCGAGCGGGCGGGTGCTCGGGCCGAGCGTGCCGCCGCCGGCGTTCGACGCCTTGGTGGCGAGATCCTGGCCGTCGCTGCCGACCTGCGGTGTGTAGCTGACGCCGGCCGAGAAGCCGGCGAAGGTCGGGGTGTAATAGCGGATCTTGGTCGAGTCGCCCGAGTCGAACTGGGCGATGACCTTGGTGCCGATGGTATCGACGACGCTGCCGTCGATACCGCCCGTGCCGGCGCCCAGCGTGTAGCCGCCGACCTTGCTGTTGTCGACCGGGCCGTCCTCGTCGCCGAAGCGGAACTCGCCGAAGCCGCTGCGGACGAACAGCCAGGTCTCGTCGGTGTTCAGCGTCGAGCTGGTGTCGGCCTCGAACTCGACGGTACCGCCATACTCGATGCCGGTGGCGTCGTGTCGGCCGCGGGCCAGCACGTGGACCTCGGTGTCGTTCGAGAAGTCGAGGCCGCCGCCGATCGTGCGGTCGAGGCGGGCGTTGTCGAGGTCGCCGCCATGGGCCAGGAAGCGGGCGAAGCCGGTCAGCGTCAGGTCGAGCGCGCCGCCGGGCCCGACGACTGCCGCCTGGGCACCGGCACCGGCCGCCAGTGCACCGACCACCGCCGCCGAACCCAGGACCACGTTACGGAAGCGCATCATGATGTTCCTCTCAAGATCTTGACCGGACGTCTCGACTACCGACTGCTCAGAAGAGATGCAGAATGCTTCTTTCTTGTGCAGTAGGGAGGAGCTCATGTCGTCCGATTCCCTGACAGGCTTTATCGGCGGGCCTCGTCTCTTCGACAACTCGTTTATGATGCAGTGCAGTATAGCTATCGAGGATTGTGGTTATCTTGCCACAACCTGGCTGACCGCCAGAGCACAACGCGTGCTCAGTCGGGCTGGACCAGGGCCATGCGGCTCAGATCCGCCAGCAGCTTGTCGAGCTTGGCCGGCGGGTCGGCCGGAAAGGCCGCCGCGAGCTCGGCGCGGGTGAAGCCGGGCCTGCCCAGAATCCAGGCGACCTGCGCCTTGACCGCCGACGGGATCTCGACGGCCTCGCGCGTGCCCGGCCTAGCCAGCGCCGCCCGGCCGCCCTGCTCGACCAGCCTGACGCCCGCCGCCTTCAGCCGCCAGCGTTCCTCGGCCGCCTCGATCAGGCCCGGCAGGTCGTACTCGGCACGCGGGTAGCGGTAGTTGGCGATGAACGCGGTCATCGCCTGCCGTGCCTGCGGCTCGCGAAGCAGCGCGCCGATCCGGTCGGCGAGGCCGGCCAGGCGGTCGGCGAGCGCCGCCTCGTCGCCCTGCGGCAGGTTGCGGCGCGCCAGCGGCTCGGCGACGATCCGCTCGAACAGGTAGGGCATGACGTCGAGGCCGATCGGATAGGTGACGCCGAAGGCGATGTGCGCGCAGGGGCCGTCGTCAGCCAGCGCGTAGTGGTACTGGCCGCGCGGCAGGTAGAGCAGGTCGCCGGGCTTCAGCCGGACCTCGCGCCACAGCGCACCCTTGGCGGCCTCGTGATGCGCGGCGGGCAGGCCCTCGAACATCGCGTGCGCGATCGGCGCGTCCGCCCTGCCCTCGAAGACGAACCAGGTCTTCTCGCCCATGGCGTGCACGGCGAAGACATCGTGTGTGTCGAAATGGACACGGAATCCCTGCTTACGTTTGCTGGAAAGATACAGATTGCCCTGCACCTTGCCGCCCAGCGACTGCTCCATGGCGGCGGCGAAGGCGCGCAGCTCGGGTGTCAGCTGCTCGATGTCGTTGGCCACCAGGGTGGCGCCGCGCTCCAGGAAGCCCTGCACCTTGGCGGGGTCCGGCCGCATCACCTGCCCGCCGTCGCGCCCGACCGCCGGTGCGGCATAGGCGGTGACGGGCACCGGCTCCTTGTCCAGCACCAGCGGCATCGAGGCCGCCGACCAGATCGAGGCCTGGCCGAGCAGGCGGTTCAGGATCGGCCAGCTCATCACCTCCCGCCATTTGTCGGCCGATCCCTCGAGGTGCAGCGGGCGCTGCCCCAGATAGTCGCGCAGGAAGGTGTCGGCGCCGAGCGGCGCCATGATGGCTTCGAAGCTTTCCAGCATGCCGATCCTCGCTTGACAGGCCATCGCACAGCGGCAGGCTCCAGATCGCATGACCGAACAGACCGAACAAGCCGACCCGGCCGCCGGCCTGGCCGAGGTGCGCGCACGGATCGCGGCGGCGGCCGAGAGCGCCGGCCGCGATCCGGCATCCGTGACGCTGATCGCCGTCGGCAAGGCCCAGCCGCCGGACAGGATCGCCGCGGCGCTGGCGGCGGGCCAGCTGGTGTTCGGCGAGAACTATGTCCAGGAGGCCGCCGGCCGCTGGCCGGAGCTGCGCGCCGCCCATCCCGGTATCGAGCTGCACATGATCGGGGCGCTGCAGACCAACAAGGTCCGCGAGGCGCTGGCGCTGTTCGACGTCGTCCAGACCGTGGACCGGCCGCGCCTCGCCGAGGCCGTCGCCAAGGAGGCGCAACGCCTGGGCCGCGCCCCGCGCGTGCTCGTCCAGGTCAACACCGGTGCCGAAGCCCAGAAGGCCGGGGTCGCCACCGGCGGGCTCGACGCCCTGGTCGATCTCTGCCGGCGCCTGGAGCTGCGCCTCGAGGGCCTGATGGCGATCCCGCCCGCCGGCGAGGACGTGGCCATGCATACGGCACTCCTGGCGAAGCTCGCCCGCCGCCACGGCCTCGCCGCCGTCAGCTGCGGGATGAGCGCCGACTACGAGACGGCGATCCGCTTCGGAGCCACCCATGTCCGCGTCGGCACCGCCATTTTCGGCGCCCGCGCCCGCAAGGCCGGATGAGCGCCGAGGCATCCCACGGGGCGGCTGGCTGTTTGGGACGATTGTAAGGTTCGGGCATTGGGTCTACCAGCGAGCCGAGCCGCGAGGCTGTTCCGGGAGGTACGATGTCGCGAACCGCTGCTCTGATGTTGACGATGCTGCTCGCCACGGCCGGCCAGGCGCGCGCCGACGGCGACGCCACAGCCGGCGCGAAGGTGTTCTCGAAGTGCAAGGCCTGCCACGTCATCGACAAGCCGGCCAACCGGGTCGGTCCCTATCTGATGGGCGTGGCCGGCCGCCAGGCCGGCCACGTCGAAGGCTTCAAATATTCCGACGCCATGAAGGATTCCGGCCTGACCTGGGACGACGCCACGCTCGACAAGTACCTCGCCGACCCCAAGGGCTTCCTGCCCAAGAACAAGATGGCCTTCGCCGGGCTCAAGGACGAGAAGGACCGGCAGGACGTCATCGCCTACCTGAAGCAGGCCGGTGCCGCCCAGTAGTCAGGTCTCGCTGACCAGCTCCTCGTAGAGCAGGCGGGCCTCGGGCGCCGGGCCGCGGCGCTGCCCGAGGTCGAGGACGCGCAGCACCCGCAGCTGGCCGCCCTGGCGCAGCGTCAGCACGTCGCCGGGTCGGACCAGCTGGTGGGTCTTGGCCACCATCTGGTCGTTCAGCCGCACCCGCCGCTCGCCGACGAGGCCGGCCGCCAAGTCGCGCGACTTGATGAAGCGGGCATGCCACAGCCATTTGTCGAGGCGCAGGCCGGATTCGCTCAAGGTGCCGCCTTGAGCGCCGCCAGCGCGGCGAACGGCGATCCCGAGCCGGCCTTGGCGCGCGCCGGTGGCGGGCCCGGCCTCGCCGCCCGCCGCGCCGCCGCCCGGTACACGGCTGCGGAGCCCTCGGCGGTCTCCGGCCGGAAGCCGAGCGCCTCGGCCACCGCCGCCAGCTCGGCGCGGCCGAGCCCGGCCGCCGCCGCCAGCTCGGCCGGCAGCGCGAAGGCGCCCTGCTCGCGGCCCCTGGCGCGCAGCCCGGCCGCCAGCCGCTCCAGGCTGTCCACCCGCAGGGCCAGGTCGCCGAAAGCGGCATAGCCGATCCGCCGCCATGCCGCCGCCGGCAGCGCCGCCGGCAGCCGGCGGAGCACCGTGCGGCCGGGCGGCACCGCCGGCAGGGCTCCCGCACCCGACAGCCGGACGATCCGCCGCCTGGCCTCGATCGCCCCGGGCTTGAGCAGATCCGGCAGGTAGAGGTGCAGCCGGCCGAAGCGCACGCCCAGCCGGGTCAGCGCGGCGTGGCCCTCCGGCCCAAGATCGGCCAGCAGAGGCTCCAGCGGTCGCCGCTCGGCCGAGCCCAGCTCCTCGACCAGCGTGAAGGCGATGCCGCGCGCCGCACCGCCGAGGTCGGCCGAGCCGGCGGCGGCGGCCAGCCGGTCGAGGGCCCGCAGCCTCGTCGACAGCCAGCCCTCCGTCCAGCGCTCCAGCCGCTCCACCAGCACGGCGCGCGTCGTGGCGCGCAACTCCTCGCTCGCCAGCAGCTCCAGCCGCGGCCGCCTCGGCTCGCGCCCGCGCAGCAGCCGCGCCAGCGGCTCGTCGTGCCAGCGGATCTCCTCGTCCTCGTCGAGCACGAAGGCGTCGTCGCCGTCCCCGGCGATGGCGCGGGCGCGCCGCGCCAGCTCGGGTGTCAGCACCCGCCGCGCCGCCGCCGCCGCCACCTTGCGCTCGACCTCGGCGGTGGTCGCGGCCGGCCGGAAGACCAGGCCGCGCAGCTCGCCCACCACATGGCCGTCGACCTCGACGCTGCCGTCCTGCTCGACCCGGCCGCCGGTCCCGCCGCGGTCGCGCATCGAGCGCAGCAGGGCGGTGGTGCGGCGGTCGACGAAGCGCTGGGTCAGCCGCTCGTGCAGCGCGTCCGACAGCCGGTCCTCGACCTCGCGGGCGCGCGCCTGCCAGTGCGGCGCGTCGTCGAGCCAGTCGGCGCGGTGCGACAGGTAGGTCCAGGTCCGCACATGGGCGATCCGACCGACCAGGGCGTCGACGTCGCCCTCCACCCGGTCGAGCCTCGCGATCATCGCCGCCACCCAGTCCGCCGGCAGCACGCCCCGGCCGCCGGTGAGATGGCCGAAGACGGTGGCCAGCAGGTGCAGGTGGGAATCACTCAGCGACTTGCTGAAGTCGGGGATCTGGCAGACCTGCCAGAGCAGGCGGATGCGCTCGGGCGAATCCGCCCGCGCCCGGATCTCGGGACGGTTGCCGAGCAGGCCGAGGCTGCGGTCGTCGAGGGCGTCGCGCACCTTGATCAGGAACGGGAACGGTGGCCGCCGGTCCAGGCTCGCCGCCAGCCGGTCGAGCGAGCCGAAATCGAGATCGGCGTTGCGCCAGCGCAGCGCCTTCAGCGCCGGGAAGCTGTGGGTCTCGATGGCCTCGACCAGCCTGTCGTCGAGCAGCGGGCAGCCGTTGGTGGTGCCGAAGGTGCCGTCGGCCATGTAGCGGCCGGCGCGGCCGGCGATCTGCGCCATCTCGGGTGCGGTCAGCCGCCGGTCCATACGGCCGTCGAACTTCCGAGCCTCGGCGAAGGCGACGTGGGCGAGATCCATGTTGAGGCCCATGCCGATGGCGTCGGTCGCCACCAGGTGCTCGACCTCGCCCGCCTGGTACATCGCCACCTGGGCGTTGCGGGTGCGCGGGCTCAGCGCCCCCAGCACCACCGCGGCGCCGCCGCGCTGGCGGCGCATCAGCTCGCCCAGCGCGTAGACGTCGGCCGAGGTGAAGGCGACGATGGCGCTGCGGCGGGGCAGCCGCGTCGGCTTGACATGGCCGGCATGCCTCAGCACCGAGAAGCGCGGCCGGCCGACGATCTCGGCCTCGGGCAGCAGCTGGCGCAGCAGCGGCCGCATGGTGTCCGAGCCCAGGAACATCGTCTCGTCGAGACCGCGGGCGCGCAGCAGCCGGTCGGTGAAGACGTGGCCGCGCTCGTAGTCGGCGCAGAGCTGGATCTCGTCGACGGCCAGGAACGAGACGCGCCGCTGCAGCGGCATGGCCTCGACCGTGGCGACGACGTAGCGGGCGCTGTCGCTGCCGATCTTCTCCTCGCCGGTGATCAGCGCCACGGCGTCGGCGCCCTTCAGCGCCACGATGCGGTCGTAGATCTCGCGGGCCAGCAGGCGCAGCGGAAAGCCCATCATGCCCGTCGGATGGGCCAGCATCCGCTCGACGGCGAAGTGGGTCTTGCCGGTATTGGTGGGCCCGAGGACCGCGACGATGCGGCCACCGCTCAGAGGCTCACGCGCCATGGCCGTGAGAATCGGATCTGCGTCTGGCTTTGGCAAGGGGTTCCGCTGTGCAGCGCAGCAGAGTACGGCCGA
>DAOLFG010000102.1:0-13952 GCA_035326425.1 Geminicoccus sp.
GGGTCGGTGGGGGAGGACCCGGTCGCCCCCGCAACGGCGGGGCCCCCCCACCGGGGCGGGGTCGTCCCCCGCCCAGGTCACGACCGCCAGTCCCAGGCTGTGCGCCTCGGCCAGCGACAGCAGGTGGAGATCCTCCCAGGCCGGCGACCACACCCGGCAGCCCGCGGCCTCGACGAGGTCGGGCACGCTGCCGCCGATGGCCTCGAGGTCGAGGCCCGCCGTCCAGGGCGACGGTCCCGGCCGGCCGCGCTCGAGATTGTCGAGCCGGCGCTGCTGCACGGTCAGGCAGGCGGTGGCGATCTCGGGCGCCAGCGCCTGCACCGTCTTCAGCGTCCGCCAGTCGAAGGACTGCACCGTCACCCGGTCGGCGATGCCGAGCCGGCGCACCTCCTCGACCAGCAGCCGCGCGAACAGCTCCGGCGGCGCCGTCAGCGCCGGCTGATGCGGGTCGAGCTTGGTCTCCAGCTGAAACCGTACCGTCCGGTTGCCGCTGGCGCGCACCAGTGCCGCGACCTCGGCCAGCGTCGGTATCCGCTCGCCGTCGCGCGGGCGCTGCTCCGGCCAGCGCCTGGCATGGGCCGAAGCCGGATCGATCCGGCCGACATCGTAGCGGCGCAGCTGCTCCAGGGTGAGCGAGCGCACCGGCGGCGTCGGCGGCTGCAGCCATCGGCCGGCGGCGTCGCGGGTGATCGCCGGGTCGAGCCGGCTGTCGTGCAGCACCACCAGCCTGTCGTCGGCGGTGACACCCAGATCCATCTCCAGCGAGGAGACGCCGATCGCCAGCGCTTCGGCAAATCCCGCCAGCGTGTTCTCCGGCGCCAGCCCGCGGGCGCCGCGATGGCCATGCAGCTCCAGCGGTGCCGCGGCGACCGTCGGCAGCGCGGCGAGCAGGATCGCCCATCCTGCCGCCAGCGCGTGGAGAACGCTGCGCCCGATGCGCGGAACATGATAGAGCACCGCTGATTGCCGCTGCCTGCCGGGCCTTCTCATGACCGATGCCGCGCTCGCTCCCTTCGCCGCCCTCGGCATCACCGGCCTGCAGCTCCACCGCGATGCGGATTCGGCCGTCGAGCGGATCTCCCGGCTCTACGACGAGGCCACCTCCCGATTGAAGGAGGCCCTGCATCGCTTCGCCCTGGGCGAGCGCCCGACGGCGCCGATCCCGGCCTTCTACCCCTTCCTCGGCGTCCAGGTCGATCCCGGCGGGCTCAACCTCGATGCGCGGCTGGCCTATGGCGTGCTGCACGAGCCCGGCGTCTACGGCACGACCCTGACCCGCCCGTCGCTGTTCGGCGACTACTACCGCACCCAGATCGGCATCCTGCTGTCGAACCACCGCGTGCCGGTGGTGACGGGCGTCAGCCAGCGGCGCATCCCGCTGCCCTTCGTCGTCGAGGAGATGACCGCGGCCATTCCCCCTGAGCGCGTCAACGAGATGCAGTATCTGTTCCCGATGCCGGATCTCAGCCGCACCGACGACGACATCGCCAACGGCACCCGCCGCGCCTTCGTCGGCGAGGCGGCACCGCTCGCCCTGTTCACCGCCGAGCGCGTCGACTACAGCTTGGCGCGGCTGCACCACTACACCGGCACGCAGGCCGAGCACTTCCAGCGCTTCATCCTGCTCACCAACTACCAGCGCTACGTCGACCATTTCGAGGAGCACGGCCGCAACGAGATCGAGCAGGGGAGCGAGTACGACCGCTTCGTCGGTCCCGGCAACGTCGTGACGCCCAACCGGCATTTCGGCGACCGGCCGGCCTCGGGCCGGGCACCCGGGCACCTGCCGCAGATGCCGGCCTACCACCTGACCCGGCCGGACGGCCGCGGCGTCACCATGGTCAATATCGGCGTCGGCCCCAGCAATGCCCGCACCATCACCGATCACCTGGCGGTGCTGCGGCCGCATTGCTGGCTGATGCTCGGTCATTGCGCCGGCCTGCGCCGCAGCCAGCGCCTCGGCGACTACGTCCTGGCGCACGGCTATGTCCGCGAGGACCACGTCCTCGACCAGGAGCTGCCGCCCTTCGTGCCGGTACCGCCCATCGCCGAGGTGCAGGTGGCGCTGCAGGAGGCGGTGGTGAACGTCACCGGCCTCGCCGGTCCCGCCGTCAAGTCGCGCATGCGCACCGGCACGGTCGCCACCACCGACAACCGCAACTGGGAGCTGCGCTACGACGAGCTGTGGGAGCGGCTGAACCAGAGCCGGGCGATCGCCGTCGACATGGAGAGCGCCACCATCGCCGCCAACGGCTTCCGCTTCAGGGTGCCCTACGGCACGCTGCTCTGCGTCTCCGACAAGCCGCTGCACGGCGAGCTGAAGCTGCGCGGCATGGCCAACCAGTTCTATCGCGAGCGGATCAACCAGCATCTGGTGATCGGTCTCGAGGCGATCCGCATCCTGCGCGACGAGGGTCCCGACCGGCTGCACTCGCGCAAGCTGCGCAGCTTCGAGGAGCCAGCCTTCCGCTGACCAGCCTTTCGCTGAATCGAGGGCCGTGCCGGCGTGCATCGGCGGTCAGGCCAGCGCCTCGGCCAGGGCCGCGATCACCACGTTCCACATGTTGTCCATGCTGCCGGCGAAGGCCTGCAGCCCGCCGATGGCGGTGATCGAGACCACCGCGGCCAGGAGCGCGTACTCGATGGCCGTGGTACCGGCGCCGTCGGCGGCCAGCTCCCTGAGACTCGATGCAGCGCCCATCGCCCGCTCCCCGGATCGGTGCGTCGCGGGCAGTCTATCCGGGTGGCGTTAAAACCGAATTAAGCCGCGAGGCGTAGACCGGGGCGGACGGCGCGCATGGCGAGGCCCAACAGCTCCGGCCCGGCATCGGCATCCTGCACGCCCTCGCTCAGGGTCCGCCGCCAGGCGCGGGCGCCGGGCAGGCCGTTGAACAGGCCCAGCATGTGCCGGGCGATGGCGCGCAGCGGCACGTCCTGCCGGCGGGCGGCGTAGGCGGCCATCGCCTCGACCACGTCCGCGCGCGCCAGCGCCGGCTGCGGGCCATGGGCCGCCTCGGCGAAGGCGCGCAGCGACCAGGGGTTCTGGTAGGCCTCGCGTCCGATCATCACCCCGTCCGCCCAGCGCAGATGCGCCAGCGCCTGCCCGGCCGTGGTGACCCCGCCGTTGACGACGACATCGAGATCCGGCCGCTCGGTCTTCAGCCGCTCGACCACCTCGTAGCGCAGCGGCGGCACCTCGCGGTTCTCCTTGGGGCTCAGCCCCTTCAACCAAGCCTTTCGCGCATGCACCGCGAACACCCGGCAGCCGGCCTCGGCCACCCGGTCGACGAAGGCCAGGAGAAAGTCCCACTCCTCGCTGTCGTCGACGCCGATCCGGCATTTCACCGTCACGGGCAACCCCGTCGCCGCCCGCATCGCCGCCACACAGTCCGCCACCAGTCCCGGCTCGCACATCAGGCAGGCGCCGAAGGCGCCGCGCTGCACCCGCTCGGACGGGCAGCCGCAGTTGAGGTTGACCTCGGCATAGCCCTCGGCCTCGGCCATGCGCGCGCAAGCTGCGAGATCGTCCGGCTCGCTGCCGCCGAGCTGCAGCGCCACCGGGCTCTCCGCCGGATCGAAGGCGAGCAGCCGCGCCCGGTCGCCGTGCATCAGGGCGCCGGTCGTCAGCATTTCGGTATAGAGCAGGGCCTGCGGCGCCAGCAGGCGATGGAAGTAGCGGCAGTGCCTGTCCGTCCAGTCCATCATCGGCGCCACGGACAGGCGCCGGTCGGGCGTCACTCCTCGGCCGGCTCCAGCTTCAGCGCCGCCGAGTTCATGCAGTAGCGCAGGCCGGTCGGGTTCGGCCCGTCGGGAAAGACGTGGCCCAGATGGGCGTCGCATTTGGCGCACAGCACCTCGGTGCGGCGCATGCCCAGCGTGCCGTCCTGCTTCTCCGCCACCGCCTCGCCGTCGACCGGCGCCCAGAACGACGGCCAGCCGGTGCCGCTGTCGTACTTGGTGTCGCTCTTGAACAAGGGCTGGCCGCAGCACACGCAGGCATAGATGCCGCGCTCCTTGCTGTTCCAGTAGCGATTGGCGAACGGCCGCTCGGTGCCGTGCTGCCGCGTCACCCGGAATGCCTCGGGACTCAGCTCGCAGCTCCATTCCTGGTCGCTCTTGACGATCTTCTCCGACATCACGGCTCCAAACGAAGCAGGGGCGTTGGCTTTAGATAGGCGCTCATGGCGGCAGCCGGAACAGGTCGGCGATCAGCCCGTCGTCGTCGACCAGCCGGCCGTCGGCCGGTGAATCGTAGACCACCATCAGCTCGTCGGGTGCCACCAGCGCCATGCCCTCGGCATGGTCGCGGCCGGCGCCGAAGGGCAGCCGCAGCACCGGCGGTCCCAGCCGCTCGGCATCGACGACGCCGCTGGCACCGGCCGCCAGCGGCTCGCGCCAGCGATGGACATGCACCGGCCCGTCGAGATCCATGGTCGGCCCCGCCAGCAGCAGCAGGTCGCCGTCCGCCCATGCCATCTCGCGCAGGCCGAGACCGCCGAGGTCGAGGAAATGCTTGGCGTACGGCCGGCCGCCGTCGCCGATCGGCAGCGGCGACAGCAGGCCCGGGCCGTCCGGCGCCAGCTGCATCTCCAGGATCACCGCCCAGCCGCGCAGCACCGGTCCGCGCAGTCCGAGGAACACCCGGCCGTGCTCGGCCGCCGCCAGCCCCTCGATGTCGAAGCCGTTCTCCTTGGCCGGAATCCCGACGAAGCGCCCGAGATGCTCGTCCTGCCGCAGCAGCTCGACCAGCCGGCCCGATCCCTGCATCTGCAGGTGCGCCAGGGTGAGGTCGCGGCCCTGCACCCCCGGCGCGCTGGCGCCGA
The DNA here is from genome assembly GCA_035326425.1 of Geminicoccus sp. Lineage (GTDB taxonomy): Bacteria > Pseudomonadota > Alphaproteobacteria > Geminicoccales > Geminicoccaceae > CALKJU01. The sequence continues at coordinate 4,824 of DAOLFG010000102.1, forward strand.
TGTCGACCGGCCCCGCCGTCAGCGACGCCACGATCGGGATGCGGCCGAGGAAATGCCGGTTCGGATCGTCCCGGACCTCGGCCAGCCGCTCGATGCCGCGCCGTCCGCCGCCGTCCTTCCCCGGCTTCCTGCGCGCCAGGCTGTGCGAGCCGACCACCCACAGATAGCCGCTGTGGACGTCCAGCCCCTCGATGTCCATCTCACCGTCCGGCCCACCCGGCAGGTCGGGCAGCAGCGCCGCCAGCGGATCGACCGCGATCTGCCGCCAGTCCGTCCCCGCTCCCTGCATCAGCCGCAGGATCGCCGGCTGCTCGTCGTCGGCGGCGAACAGCGTGTCGCCGTCGCGGGCGATGGCCGACAGGTTGTCGCGCCAGCGCTTCTTCCGCCCTTCCGGTCGCGGCAGGAAGTCGAGCCGGGCGGTGCCGGCCGGCCGGTCGGGCCCGCTCATGCGGAGCCGCTCCCGGCCTCCCGTGCCGCCTCGGCCAGTGCCTGGAACGGCAGGGTCACGCATTCGTGCCGGCTGCGCACGGCGCGCACCGGCTCGAACATGGCGAGATCCGGCCAGGGCGGCGGCCCCGAGCCGTCGAGGAATTTTCGCACGCCTTCCACCAGGCCGCCGACCTCGCCGGGGGAGATCTCCGCGGCATGGCCGGCGACGAGGCTGGCCGCCGCCTCGGTCAGCATGCAGCCGCGGGTCTTGTGCGCCACCTCGGCGATGTGGCTGTTGCCCAGCTTCAGATCCAGCGTCACGCGGTCGCCGCACAGCGGATTGTCGCAGGTGATGCTGGCGTCGGGCGAGGGCAGGCGGCCGGCATGGCTGCGGTCGCGCGCCGCCGCCTTGATGGCGTCGTTGTAGATGGCGTCGCTCATGCGAGCCTCCGGATGGTGTCCTCGAGCCCGTTCAGCAGCGCGTCGACATCGCCATCGTCGTTGTAGGGGGCGAGGCTCGCCCGGGCGGTGGCGGCGACGTCGAATCGCTCCATCAGCGGCTGGGCGCAATGATGGCCTCCCCTCAGGGCGACGCCGTGGCCGTCGAGCATCTGGCAGACGTCGTGGGCATGCACGTTCTCGACGGCGAAGGCGACGACGCCGAGCCGGCCCTGCAGCCCGGTGGGCCCGTAGAGCCGGACCGCCGGCATCGCGCCCAGCCCGTCGAGCAGCCGCCCTGTCAGCCGCATCTCGTGCTCGGCCAGCGCCCGCCAGTCCTGCCGCATCAGCCATGACGCCGCCGCCCCCATGGCGATGCAGGGCCCGATCGCCGGCGTGCCGGCCTCGAAGCGGTGCGGCGGCGGTGCGAAGGTGGTACGCTCGATCGTCACCTGCCGGATCATCTCGCCGCCGCCCAGCAGCGGCGGCAGCTCGCGCGCCAGCCCGGCCTTGAGCCACAGCGCCCCGGCGCCGGTCGAGCCGAACATCTTGTGGCCGGAGAAGGCATAGGCGTCGCAGCCCAGCGCCTGGACGTCGAGGGGACCGTGCGGCGCCCGCTGCGCCCCGTCGAGCACCAGCAGGGCGCCGACCGACCGCGCCGCCTCGCGCAGCCGGGCGACGTCGGCGACCGCACCGGTGACGTTCGAGGCGTGCGCCACCGCGACGATGCGCGTGCGCCCGCCCAGCACCTCGTCCAGCCGGTCGAGGTCGAGCCGGCCGTCCTCGGTGACCGGGATGGCGCGGACCAGCGCACCCACCCGTTCGGCGGCGATCTGCCAGGGCACGATGTTGCTGTGGTGCTCCAGCTCCGAGATCAGGATCTCGTCCCCAGGCCCGAGCCTGCCCACCAGGCCGTTGGCGGCGATGTTGAGCGCCAGCGTCGTCCCGGAGGTGAACGCGACCTCACGGGGATCGGCGGCATTGACATAGGCCGCCAATCTTGCGCGCGCCTCGGCGAAGGCGTTGGTCGCGGCATCGGCCAGCCGGTAGACGCCGCGCTTCACATTGGCCCGCGCCGTGGTCTCGTAGGCGATCAGCGCCTCGGCAGCGGCGGCGCAGATCTGGCCCGTCGCGGCGTTGTCGAGATAATGGAATGGCCCGCTCTGCGCCTCGAAGATCGGGAACTGTGCCCGGATGGCGTCGACGTCGACCGTCATGCCGGATCCCTGAAGGCGTCGTTGAGCGTGGCGAACGGCACGCCCGATGCCATGCGGGTGAACCGGCCCTCCTCGGCGATCTGCCTCGCCGCATCGAGGAAGGCGCCGAGCGCGGTACGGGCCAGCGCAGCCCCGACGCTGATGCGCCGCACGCCCAGCTCGCCGATCTGCTCGACGGTCATCGCCCCCAGCGGCCCGGAGCCGCCGATCAGCACGTTGACCGGCCCGCCGACCTCCTCGACCAGCGCCGTCAGATCCTCCGGGTTGCCGATGCCCGGCGCATAGAGGCAGTCGGCGCCGGCTTCGCGGTAGCGGCGCAGCCGGCGGATCGATTCCCGCAAGGGATCGGGATGGCCGACCAGGAAGCACTCGGCCCTGGCGGTCAGCATGAAGGGTTGGCCCGAGCGGTCGGCCCCTTCGCGCGCCGCCCGTACCCGCTCGACCGCCTCCTCGACCTCGTAGAGCGGCCGGCTCCTGTCGCCGGTCGCGTCCTCGATCCCGGCACCGGCGGCACCGAGGTCGACGGCGCAGGAATAGGTCGCCGCCACCTCGTCGAGCGAGCGGCCGTAGCCCGCCTCGAGGTCGCCGTTGACCGGCAGGTGGGTGGCGCCGGCGATGGCGCTCAGATTGTCCAGCGCCTCGTCGCGGCCGAGCCGGCCCTCGGCATCGGGCAGGCCCAGGGCGAAGGCGAGGCCGGCGCTGGTGGTGCCCAGCGCCTGGAAGCCGAGCCGGGCCAGCAGCCGGGAGGAGCCGGCGTCCCAGGCATTGGGCATGACGAAGACGCCCGGCCCCTGGTGCAGCTCGCGGAAACGGATGGCGGCGCTGGTCATGCTGCGGCTCCGGTGAGGGCCTGGAGGGCCTCCGGCGTGTCGATGTCGACGAGGCTGGCATCGTCGCCCATCTCGACCTCGGCCAGCTGGTCGTCGTGCCGGCCGATCAGGCCCTTGGCGCCGACGTCGCCGGCGAGATCCTTCATCTCGGCGAAGAACTCGCGGCCCCACAGCACGGGATTGCCGCGCTTGCCGCCATGTGTCGGTACGACGATCGAGCGGCCCTCGGTCGGATTGTAGGCGGCGACGAGGGCCCCCACGAGCCGGCCGGTCACCCGCGGCATGTCGCCGAGGCAGACGACGGCGGCATCGGCGGTCTCGGGCAGCGTCTCGATGCCGGCCTTGAGCGAGGTGCTGAGCCCTTCGGCGTATGCCGGATTGTGCACGAGCTTCACCGGCAGCCCGGCAAGGGTCGCCTCGACCTGCTCCTGCATGTGGCCGGTCACCACGACGACCGGCGCGCAGCGGGCCGACAGGGCGGCCTCGACCGCCCGGCGCACCATCGCCTTGCCGCCGACCTCGATCAGCAGCTTGTTCGGCCCGCCCATGCGGCGCGACTGGCCGGCCGCCAGCACCACCGCCGCCACCGCCGGTCCGGCGGGCTTCGCGGCCTTGCCCTCGCGCGGCTGCGGCCGCGTCGGAATCTCGGTCAGCAATCCGCCCACGCCCATCCCCATGATGTCCCGGCCCGTCACCTCGAGCCCCGCCGCCAGCCGCTGCAGCACCCAGTCGAAGCCGTTGAGCTTGGGCGAGCGGGCGCATCCCGGCAGGCCGAGCACCGGCCTGCCGTGCAGCCGGCCGAGCAGGATCAGGTTGCCGGGGTCGACCGGCATGCCGAAATGCAGCACCTCGCCGCCGGCCGCCTCGATCGCCGCCGGCAGCACGTCGCGCCGGTCGGTGATGGCCGAGGCGCCGGTGATCAGCAGGAGATCGCCACCGTCGGCATCGGCGATCTCGCGCGCCAGCGCCGGCGCGGCGTGCTCGCTGCGGCTCTCGGCCAGCAGCGAGCCGCCCAGCGCCTCCAGCCGCTGCCGCGTCACCGCCACGGTCTTGTCGAGCATCTTGGCGGATGTCTCGGGCAGGGCGGTCTGCACCAGCCTCACCGACAGCGGCCGGAAGGCCGCGAGGCGGACGAGCGGCCTGCCGTCCAGCGCCGCGAGGCAGCGCTCGACCAGGCGGCGCGGCACGGCGAAGGGGATGATCTTGACCGTCGCCAGCATATGGCCGGCGGCGACCTCGGCGAAGGCGGGCAGGGTCGCCACCGTCACCGCCTCGTCGATGGCGTTCACCCGGTCGACGGCGGCGGCGTCGACCACCAGCAGGCCGTGCGCCGTCGCATGCAGGTTGGCCCGGCCGGTGAACGCGTCGGCGATGCGGATGCCCTCGCCGGCCATGGCGCGGGCGAGCCGTGCCGCCGCCACGTTCTCGGCCACGTCGTCCTCGTCGAGCAGCACAGCCGCCACCTGCTCGATCCCTTGTGCGCGCAGGCTCGCGACATCGGCGCTGGAGAGCACGCGGCCCTTCTTCAGCACCGTCTCGCCCGCGCGCACGCCGTGCGCCAGCACCGATCCCTCGGCCTCGCCGACCGCGATATCGCCGAATCGCAATGCCGCCTCCTCACGATAGTGCCTCGGATATAGCGATCCGGCGGCACCACCGGGAGGGGCGTCAGGGCTGCAGCGGCCAGAACCAGGCGATGAGCGGCGTGCCGAGCAGCAGCACCAGCAGCGTCAGCGGAAAGCCCAGCCTCGCATAGTCGGTGAACCGGTAGCCGCCCGGCGCCAGCACCAGCGTGTTGGACTGGTGCCCGATCGGCGTCAGGAAGTCGCTCGACGCTCCCACTGCCACCGCCATCAGGAACGGATCGGATGCCAAGCCGATGCCCTTGGCGTAGCCGACGGCGATCGGCGCCATCAGCAGCACGGTGGCGGCATTGTTGAGGATCGGCGTCACCATCATGGTGGCGAGCAGCACCACGCCCAGCGCCAGCATCGGCGACAGGCCCTGGCTGACCTGGCTGAGCCAGGATGCGACGAGGGCGGCGCCGCCGCTGGTCTCGAGCGAGGCGCTGACCGGGATCAGGGCCCCCAGCAGCACGATCACCGGCCAGCTGATCGCCGAATAGGCCTCGTCGGCCCGGATGGCGCCGGTCAGCAGCAGCGTCACCACGGCGGCGAGGAACGAGATCGCCGGCGGCAGCAGCTCGATGCTCGACAGCAGCACCGCTGCCGCCATCACCACCACCGGCAGCCAGACCAGCCGCTGCTGGCCGATCCGCAGGTCGCGGCCGGCCAGCGGCAGCAGGCCCAGCGTGCCGAGCTGGTCGGGCATGGTGTCGAGCCGGCCCTGCAGCATCAGCACGTCGCCGAGCTGGAACACGATGCCCTTGAGCTCGGTCACCGGCCGGTCGCCGCGCCGGCTCACCGCCAGCAGGTTGACGCCCAGCCGCTCGCGCAGTCCCAGCCGGGCGGCGGTGCGGCCGATCAGCGCCGATTCCGCGCCCACCACCGCCTCGACGACGCCGATCCTGGCGGTCTCCTCCTTGCTGCGCCGCTCGCCCGAGCCCTGCAGCTCGATGCCCTGCTCGGCCACCGCCCGCTCCAGCGCCTTGGGCTCGGTCTCGATCTGCAGCACGTCGCCCGGCCGCAGCAGCCAGTCGCGCGACGGCACCACCCGCCTTCCGTCGCGGCGCATGATCGCCAGCACGCGGAAGGTACCCTCCACGCCGTCCTCGAGCTCGCCGATCGTCCGCCCGGCCATCGGCGAGCTCTCGCCCAGGCGGACCTCGCTCAGGTAGTCGTCGATGCGGAAGGCCGTCGAGCCGTCGCCCTTGCCCTTGCGGTCGGCCGGCAGCAGCCGCCACGTCACCGACAGCAGCAGCAGCCCCGCCACCGTCAGCACGATGCCGACGGGCGTGAAGTCGAACATCGCGAAGGGCTGGCCGGTGGCCTCCTGGCGCACCCGCGAGATCAGCAGGTTGGGCGGCGTGCCGATCAGCGTGATCAGCCCGCCGAGCAGCGAGGCAAACGCCATCGGCATCAGCACCAGGGCCGGCGAGGTGCCGCGGCGCTGGGTGAGCTGCAGGGCCGCCGGCAGGAACAGCGCCAGGGCGCCGACATTGTTCATGAAGGCCGAGGCGGTGGCGACCAGCCCCGCCAGCACGATGATCTGGCCCTCGGCCCGGCCGGTCCAGCGCTCGAACGGCCGCAGCGTGCGCTCGAGCAGGCCGGAATGCCCCAGCGCCCGGCTGATCACCAGGATGGCCGCCACGGTGACGACGGCCGGATCCGAGAAACCGTCGAAGGCCTCGGCCGCCGGCACCACGCCCAGCAGCACCGCCGCCAGCAGCGCCATCAGCGCCACGAGGTCGTAGCGGATCCGTTCCCAGACGAAGAGGGCCAGCATCACGCCCAGGATGGCGAACACCGTCGCCTGCCCGGCGGTCATGCCTGCGCTCCCCCCGGGCGTGCGGTGACTGCGGTCAGGCGGTTGCCCGCCGCAGCACGGCGGTCATCTGCGCCAGCACCGAGATCGCGATCTCGGCCGGGCTCACCGCTCCGATGTCGAGCCCCGCCGGCCCGTGGATGCGGCCGATCGCGGCATCGTCGTGGCCCAGCTCCTTCAGCCTGGCCACCCGCCCGGCATGGGTCCGCCGGCTGCCGAGCGCCGCCACGTAGAACGCCTCGCTCCCGAGCGCCGCGTCGAGCCCCGGATCGTCGATCTTGGGATCGTGCGTCAGCGTCACCACCGCGGTCCGCCGGTCCGGCGCCATCGCCTGCAGCGCCTCGTCCGGCCACTCGTTGACCAGCGTCACGTCCGGGAACCGGGCGTCGCTGGCGAAGGCCCGGCGCGGATCGATCACCGTCACCGCATAGCCGGCCAGCGCCGCCATCGGCGCCAGCGACTGGGCGATGTGCACCGCCCCGACGATCGCGAGCCGCAGGGGCGGGTTGAACACCTGCAGGAACACCGGCCCGCTGTCGGTCTCCACCATCTCGCTGGTGTCGCGGCGCAGCGCCGCCTCGACCGCGGCCGTCACCTCCGCCGGCAGCGCCCGGCCCACCGTGAGCCGGCCGTCGACGGTCAGCGCCTCCTCCTCGGTGGCGAGGAAGCGCACGAGGCAGGCGCGCCGCTTGGCGGCCCTGGCCTCGTTCAGCGCCGCCAGCAGCTCCGGCGTCAACTCAGGGCCTCGACATAGACCTGCACCCGCCCGCCGCAGGCCAGGCCGACCTCCCAGGCCTGCTCGTTCGAGACGCCGAACTCCAGCAGGCGCGGCCGCTTGCCGCCCATGATCTCGACGGCCTCCTTGACGACCGCACCCTCGATGCAGCCGCCCGAGACCGAGCCCAGCATGTTGCCGGCGTCGTCGACCAGCAGTTGGCTGCCCGCCGGCCGCGGCGAGGAGCCCCAGGTCTGCACCACGGTGGCGATCGCCACCTTGCGGCCCTGGCGCTTCCATTCGGCCGCGGTGTCGAGCAGCGTGTCGTCCAGGCTCATCAGGCCCTCCCAGCTTGCGCCGCGGCGATCCACTCGGTGATCCCCTCGGCCCGCCGCTTGCCCTCGCGCGACAGCACATCGGTGAGGTCGCGCAACGACGCCAGATTATGGACGGAGCGGAAATCGTCCACGTGACGGATCATCGCCCTGGCTCCCGTCGAGATGGGCGCGTAGGCGTCGAACCGCAACAGCGGGTTGAGCCAGATCAGCCGCCGGCAGCTCTTGTGCAGCCGCTCCATCGCCACGGCGAGGCCGGCGCCGGCGTCGCGGTCGAGCCCGTCGGTGATCAGCAGCACCACCGCCCCCTGGCCCAGCACGCGGCGCGACCAGACCCGGTTGAACTCCTCGAGGCAATGGCCGATGCGGGTGCCGCCCGACCAGTCGCGCACCACGCCGCCGACCTTCTCCAGCGCCAGGTCGATGTCGCGGTGGCGCAGGTAGCGGGTGATGTTGGTCAGCCGCGTGCCGAACACGAAGCTGAAGACCCGGTCGCGGTCGGTGGTCACCGTGTGCATGAACTGCAGCAGCATTCGCGCATAGCGGTCCATCGAGCCGGAAATGTCGCACAGGATCACCAGGGGCGGATGCCGCTCGATGCGCTGCTTGCGGGCGAGGTCGATGGTGGCGCTGCCGCCGCGCAGCGACTGGCGCAGCGTGCGCCGCATGTCGACGCGGCTGCCCAGCGGATCGCGACGGAACCGCCTGGTCGGCACCTGCATGATCGGCAGTCGCAGCCGCTGCACCTCGCGGCGGGCGGCGGCGATCTCCTCGGCCGACATCTGCTCGAAGTCCTTGGCCTGCAGCAGCTCGCGGTCGGACCAGGTCATCACCGCGTCGAGCCTGATCTCCTCCTCGGCATCGGCATCGGCCTCTCCCTGTCCCGGCGCCTTCTCGGGCCCCAGCGCCTCGGCCACCCGCCGGCTGGCCTCCGGCCCCTCGGGCGGGATGGCGTCGCTCTCGAGCTGCGGCAGCATCAGGCTCATCATCCGCTCGAGGATCTGCGGATCGCGCCAGAAGATGTGGAAGCACTGGTCGAAGATCTGCCACTGGTCGCGGCGATTCACGAACACCGCGTGCAGCGTCCAGTAGAGATCCCGCCGGCTGCCGACGCCCACCGCATCCACCGCCTGCAGCGCATCCACCACCCGCCCCGGCCCCACCGGCAGGCCGGCGGCGCGCAGCGCCCTGGCGAACTGCATGACGTTGGCGGCGAGCTTGCCGCCGGAAGGCGGCGGGGCGGGGCTGGCTTGATCCGGCGTCGCGGCCATCGAGACTCCCGGTCGGGGCGGACGGCTGCGACTTCTAGCGATTGCGCCCCCGCCGGCAAGCCGGTCCCGGCAGCGGCCTCCGAGGTGCTGGATCGCACACGCCCCGAGCCGGGCACCGCCTATCGCGACGCCCGGCTCGAACGCACCCGCGAGCTCGCGCCACTGCAATGAGCACCGCGCGGCACACCGGTCATTTCGACGGTCTCCTGGCCCTCGTCGCCGCCCTGCGGGCGCAGCACCTCGCCGACCGCTGATCCGTCACCCGGACCGGCCGCCCCGTCCTGGTCCGCCCGCGACCTGCCACCTTGGGCAGTCCGGTCGAGCCGGACCGTGACGAGGTGAGGGCGATGCCGCCGCGCCCCTCCTTCCCCTGTCATCCCCGGCCCCCGAGCCGGGGACCAGGGTCGCAGACGCCGCTGCACAAGGAGCCCAACGTCACGGCAAGTCGAA
>DAOLFG010000103.1:0-13951 GCA_035326425.1 Geminicoccus sp.
CAGGAGCTGCGCAGCCAGCGCCTGATCCGACCCGAGGCACCCCTCCCGGGGTGAGGGCTTCTCCGGGCTGGAAAGCGCCGAACGCGAGGCTTACATCTACATCACCTCATGAGTGATGTAGATATGAGGAGTGGTCCATGCATCGGACCCAGATCATGCTCGACAAGCCACAATATGACTTCCTCATGGAGCAGGCCCGGCGGCATGGCACCAGCATGGCAGCGGTCATACGGCGACTGATCGTCGAGCAGATGGACCAGGAAGTGCCCGTGGACGATCCGTTGGAGGACATCATCGGGATCGCTCATGGCGGGGCTCCGGTTGCCGAGAGCGACCATGATCACATCATCTATGGTACCGACAGGCCTTGAGGGGACTCCTCGTCGACACCAGCGCCTGGCATGCCCTCGTCGATCGTGGCGATCCACAGCACCGCCTCGTTGCGGAGGCCGTGCGCCGGCACCGTGCATCGTTGGCGACAACGAACTTCGTCTTCCAGGAGACGGTGACGCTGATCCGCTATCGCCTCGGCTGGGAGCCCGCATGCGGCTGTCACCCTCGACGATGACTTCCGCTCGTTCGGCCTCGCATCCCTGCCCTGAGCCTACAGCCTGTAGACCCGCACGGCGTTGTCGTGGAACAGCGCCGCCCGTTCGTCGGCCGAAAAATCCCGCGTGATCTCGTCATAGGCCGCCCACACCGCCGCATAGCTGCCGAACAGCTTGTCGACCGGGAAATTGCTGGCGAACAGGCAGCGGCCGGTCCCGAAGATCTCGATCGTATCGAGCACGAACGGGCGGATGCTGTCGGTCGTCCAATGGTGGTCGGTCATGCCGAGGCCGGAGATCTTGACGGCGACGTTCGGGCAGGCCGCCAGCTCACGCATCCCCTTGCGCCAGCCGGCGATGCCCTCTGCGTCGCGGTCGATCGGCATGCCGGTGTGGTTGACGACGATCTGTGTGCCGGCATGGCGGGGCGCCGTCGCCGCACCTTGCGCCATCTGCGACCAGTAGAGCTGCATGTCGAACGACAGCCCGTATTTAGCAAGCAGGCCGAACCCGCGCTGCCAAGCCTCCTCGGCCATATAGTCGCGGCTGACGAAGGTCTTGCTGGGATCGCAGTGGATGTTGAGGATCTGGCGGATGCCCCGCATGTTCGGCGATTCCACATGCGCCGCCAGCACGGCGTCGACGTCCGGTGCCGAGAGGTCGGCATAAGCCACGATGCCGTGCGGATAGCCCGGTCCCGCATCGGCCAGCGACTGCAGCCAGCGGGTCTCCTCGATGCTGAGATCGTGGGCGATCTCGGCCTGGAGGTGGACGGTCTTGACCACCTCCAGCTCGCCGAAATCGGCCATGAGATCGGCGACGAGGTAGTTGCGGCAGAGCGGCGTGGTGTCGCCGACGATGCCCGAGACCACCGGCTTCGCCAGCCAGGGATAGTGGAACCGCTCGCGGTCCCACAGGTGATGGTGAGGATCGACGATCCTCATCGTCTCACGCCTTGCCGAAGACATGGTGCTGCACCCGGCCGCGCTCGACCACGCTCCAGTCGTAGGTGACGCCGAGGCCGGGCCCGGTCGGCACCGGCACCCGGCCGCCGCGCGGCAGATCCTGTGGCTGGTCGGAATAGCCGCAGGCATAGACCGGCGGCACGATGTTGGGCATGTCGGGCCCGACCAGCGCCATCTCGTAGAAATGCGTGTTGCGGGTCGCCGCCATCACCGCCCGGTGCGCCGGCCCGCAGGCGTGGTACTGGCAGTCGAGGCCCAGGCCCTCGCAGATGTGCGCCAGCTTCATCGCCCCGGTGATGCCCATGTCGTATTCGGGGTCGAGATGCAGCATGTCGGCGCCGCCGGCCAGCAGGAACGAGGTCTTGAGCTCGACGCCACGGACGTGCTCGGCCATCAGGAGCGGCGTCTTCAGCTTCTCGCGCAGCCGCTTGTGGCCCTCGGCCGAGACGCCGGAATCGCGGTAGGGATCCTCGTACCAGAAGTAGCTGGCCTCGTCGCAGGCCCGGCCGACATAGAGCGCGTCGTTCCAGGTGCGCAGCTGGCAGGCGGGGTCGATCATCAAGGGCATGTCGTCGCCGACCGCCTTGCGCACGCCCAGCAGGTTCCTGGCCTCGGCCCTCGCATCGCCGGCGTGCCAGCCGTGGATCTTGAAGCCGGCGAAGCCCTGCTCCTTGCATGCCAGCGCGTAGTCGGCGAAGGCCTCGGGAGTGTCGAGGCCGCCGGGCTCGTCCTGGCCATGATAGGTGCTGGCATAGGTCGGCAGAGCGGTGCGGCACATCCCCAGCATCGCCGCCACCGACATGCCGCGCCGCTTGCCGGCGAGATCCCACAAGGCGATGTCGAGCGCCCCGTGGCCCATATGGTCGTAGGCGCGGACCTCGCGCTTGAGGTCGTCCCAGATCTGCTCGCGCATGTCGGGGTCGCGGCCGATCAGGTGCGGCGCCAGCATCTGGGCTTGCGCGAACGACGAGGCGGTGCCGATCCAGTGGGTGACGTACTCGCCGCGCGCCCCGTCCTCGGTCTCGATCGACACCGCCCAGCGCTGCGCCGGCAGCTTCGATCCCTTGCGGGCGATGACGTTGCCGACGCCGGCCGCGCCGTGCGCCGGCACCGCCATGCCCTCGACCTCGAAGCGGAACAGGCTCAGCTCGACCCTGGCGATGCGCGTCATGAAGCTCTCCCTATCTGCCCGTTTTCTTGATCGCCTGGATGGCGGTATCCAGCGCCTGCAGGAAGCGCGAGCGGTCCTGCTTGCCGAACGGCCGGCCGCCGCCCTGGATCTCGCCGGTCTCGCGCAGGACCGTCAGCAGGTTGCGTACCGCGAGGTCGCTGCCGATCGAGGATTCGGTGAACGGCCGGCCGGTGGGCGCGATCACCCTGGCCCCGGCCTTCACGCAGCGGTCGGCCAGCGGCACGTCGGTGGCGACGACGATGTCGCCCCGGCCGCAATGCTCGGCGATCCAGTCGTCGGCCCGGTCCAGGCCCTCGGTCACCGTCACCCGCTCGATCAGCGGCGATTCCGGAATCCGCATCCAGCCGTTCGAGACGACGTAGACCTTGAGCCCGTACCGCCCGGCGACCCGATAGACCTCGTCCTTCACCGGGCAGGCGTCGGCGTCGACATAGATGTCGAGCAAGCGGCGTCAGCCCTTGGGTGCCGGCGCGTCCTCGCGGATCAGGCCGTCGTGGCGCAGCTCCTCCCAGAACGCCGCCGGGATGGCGTGGCGCATGTGCCCCAGATTGGCCTTCACATGCGCCGGCTCGATGCCGCCGGGGATCACCGAGGTGACGCAAGGGTGGCCGAACGGGAACTGCAGTGCTGCCGCCGGCAGCGGCACGCCGTGCCGCTGGCACACCGCCTGGATGCGCCGCACCTTGTCCATCACCTCGGGCGTGGCGTCGGCATAGTTGTACTTCGCGCCTGGCACCGCCCCGGTGGCGGTGATGCCCGACGAGAACACGCCGCCGATGACGATGCCGACGTTGCGCCGCTCGCAGTAGGGCAGCTCGGCCACCAGCGTGTCGTGCTCCATCAGGGTGTAGCGCAGGGCCAGCAGGAAGAAGTCGAGGTCGACCAGGTCGAGGAAGCGCGGGATCATTCCCATCTCGTTGATGCCGGCGCCGATGCCGCGGATCTCGCCGGAGCTGCGCAGCTCCTCGAGCGCCCGCCAGCCGCTGGTGGCGAGCTGGCCGAGATGGGCCGCCACCTTCGGCTCGACGCCGAAGTGCCAGTAGTCGAGATCGTGGATGACCAGCAGGTCGATGCGGTTCATGCCGAGCCGCTGCATGCAGTCCTCGTAGGCCCGCATGATGCCGTCGTAGGAATAGTCGAAGACGTGGTCGAATTGCAGGCCGCCCTTCCAGAAGCCGGTGTCGAACGCCGCCCGGTTCTTCGGCGCCTTCAGCACCCGGCCGACCTTGGTCGACAGCACGAAGTCCTTTCGTGGCCGCTCGTAGAGGGCGCGGCCCATGCGGTGCTCGCTCTGGCCGCGGCCGTACCAAGGGGCGGTGTCGAAGTAGCGGATGCCCTCGTCCCAGGCGGCGGCGACGGTGGCCTGGGCCTGCTCCTCGCTGAGCTTGACGAACAGGTCACCGAGCGGTGCCCCGCCGAAGCCCATCTGCGTCAGGGCAACGCCCGACTTTCCGAGGGTGCGGGTCGCCAAGGGATCCATCACGAAGCCTCCCATCCGTCTCGCGCGGCTGGCGGCGTTCTGCCAGAGTTCGGCCGCAACGGACAGGGGAGCCGGCGCATGGATGCCGAGCCGGAAACGGGCGAAGCGCGTCGAGCCCTCGGCTTTCTCGACGTCCGGCAGACCGCCGCATTGGCCGGTCGCGGCATCACCGTGATCGAGCCGCGGACCACGCTGGTGGCGGCCGTGGCCGAGCTGGAGGCCGGAGTCGTCCTCTGGCCCGGCAGCATCGTCGAGGTCGGCACAGGAGGCAGCGTCGCCATCGGCGCCGGCACCGTGCTGTTTCCCGGCACGCGCATCGTGGCGCGGGCCGGCCGGATAGATATCGGCCGCAACGCCGAGATCGGCGAGGAAGGCGGCTTCACCATCAAGACGGACGCCGCTGGCGACGCGATCCGGGTCGGCGACCGTGCGCGCCTGCTGGGTGGCGGCTCGCTGACCTCGCGCAACGAGGTCGGCGCCGGCGCCCAGGTGCTGGGGCCCATCCGGGTGCAGCGCTGCCGCCTCGGCGACGGCGACAGCCATGCCGACCCCGATCCCGACCGGCGCGGCGGCGTGCTCAAGGGCTGCGGCGTGGCGCGCGACGTCGAAGTGCCGCGCGGCCATGTCATCCAGGCCTTCGGCCTGTTCGCCGAGGCGCCGCTGCGTCGGCAGAGCTTCTTCCACCCGCGACCGGAGAATGTCGACCGATGACGACGAGCTGGAATCCGGCGCAGTACGAGCGCTTCGCCGCCCCGCGCCTGCGCCCGGCCATCGATCTGTTGGCCCGCATCCCGCCGGGGCCGCGCCGGCACATCGTCGACCTCGGCTGCGGTGGCGGCCAGGTCACCCGCCTCCTGCGCGAGCGCTGGCCCGAGGCCGAGATCACCGGCATCGATTCCTCGGCCGCCATGCTGGAGCGGGCGCGCGGCGAGATCGACGCCGACTTCGTCCAGGCCGACCTCAACTGCTGGAGTCCGCCGCAGGAGACCGACCTGCTGGTGTCGAACGCCGCCCTGCACTGGCTCGACGACCATCAGGCGCTGCTGGCCCGCTGGCTCGATGTGTTGCAGCCCGGCTGTGCGGTGGCCGTCCAGATGCCGCGCAACCACGACGCCCCGTCGCACCGCGCGATGGCCGAGGCCGCCGGGCCCTGGGCGGCCCGCCTTGCCGACGTCCGCACCATCCGCCCCGTCGGCTCGCCCGCCGACTATGCCCGCCTGCTGGCGCCGCGAGTGGCGCATGTCGACGTCTGGGAGACCAGCTACATCCATGTCCTGACCGGCCCGGACCCGGTCGTCGAATGGACCAAGGGCAGCGGCCTGCGCCCCTATCTCGACGCCCTGGGCGAGGATGCCGACGGCTTCGTCGAGGCCTACCGCCGCCTGCTGCGCGAGGCCTACCCGCCCGAGCCGGACGGCACGACGCTCTATCCGTTCAAGCGGGTGTTCGTGGTGGGGCAGCGGTGACAGCTGTGGCTACTGTCCGCTACGATCGTTCGACCGACAGCCTGTACATCGAGATGCGGCCGCTGCCTGCGAAGTGCACCGTCGAGGTAGAGGAGGATGTGGTCGTCGATCTCGGCGAGGACGGCAAGCCTGTCGGATACGACATCCAGCATGCTTCCACGAAGCGCGAGCTGATCGGCCGGATCGTTCTCGAGGACATCGAGGCAACCGCCGCTTGAGAGCTCATGCCGTTCGTTCGCGCTCGAACCGTCCCCGCTCCAGAAACGCCAGCGTCTGCCGGATCACCTCCGGGTTGCGCATCATCATGGTGTGCGTGACGTGCAGCGTGATGTGGTCGGCGATGCCGTCGATGCGGGTGCGGGCCACCGACACCCGGCCGTCATTGGCGCCGGGCAGCAGCAGGTAGCCCACCGGATCGAGGGCGCGGTCGCCGGCGATCACGCCGACGGGGTAGTCGATGGTCCCCAGGAGATCGCACAAGGCGGCGTCCTGCGCCGTGCCGAGCTGCGCCCCGGCCGGGCCGAAATAGAGGCGGTAGGGATAGGTTCCGCCCAGCAGGTCGGCGATCTCGCTGCCGGCGTTGGGCGGCCCCAGCATCACCACGCGCCCCAGCCGCTCCGGCCGGTGGCGGCGGATGTAGCCGCGGGCGAGCAGGCCGCCCATGGAGTGGGTGACGAAGTGGAGCCGGCCGGGCACGGCGGCGGCGAACGCCTCGACCGCCGGATGCAGCTCCTCGACCAGCGCCTGCAGCGGCCGATGCCGCGAGCGGTAGTCGGGGTTCAGCGTGGCGTAGCCGGCGTCGCGCAGCGTGCGCTCCATCGCGGCCATGGAGCGCGACGTGCGGGCCATGCCGTGCAGCAGCACGACCCCGTCGCCATTGTCCTTGCGCTCGGGCGATCCATCGCTCATGCCGCGGGCTCATACGCCGCCGAGCCGCGGCAACGGAAGCCGGCCGTGCCGTGCCGAGCCCTGGGAGTCCCGATGCCGGCCATCGTCACCGCCGTCAGCCTCGACCCGGCGCACGCGTTCAGCAAGGCGGGCCGCGATCGCATCCGGCTGATCGCCGGCGAGGGTGTGGAGGGTGACGCCCATCGCGGCGTCACCGTCAAGCACCGCTCGCGCGTCGCGCGCGATCCGACCCAGCCCAACCTCCGCCAGCTCCACCTGCTGCATGCCGAGCTGCACGACGAGCTGCGCGCCAGGGGATTCGACGTCGATGCCGGCGTGATGGGCGAGAACGTCACGACACGCGGGCTCGATCTGCTGGGACTGCCGACCGGCACGAGGCTGCGCCTCGGCGATCGGGCGGTCGTCGAGCTGACCGGCCTGCGCAACCCTTGCGTCCAGCTCGACCGCTACCAGCAGGGGCTGATGGCGGCGGTGCTCGACCGCGACGCCGAGGGAAGGCTGGTGCGCAAGGCCGGCGTGATGGCGGTGGTGCTGACCGGCGGCGAGGTCGGGCCGGGCGATGCGATCGGGGTCGAGATGCCGGCTGGCGAGCATCGCCGGCTGGAGCCGGTGTAGAAGCCTACGCGGCTTCGAAGGCGATGCGTAGCCGCGTGCCGGTCGCCTTCGCAAACCGCTCCAGCGTGCGCGTCGACGGCTTGACCCTTCCGCTCTCCAGACGGGCAATGACCGCCTGGGTCGTACCCATGCGCTCGGCGACCTGTTGCTGGGTCAGGTTGGCACTGGCACGCGCCGCGATGAAGGCGCGTGCCAGTGCGAATTCCTCGGCTCGGGCATCGTACTCCTTGCGATACTCGGGATCCCGCATCCATTCTTCGAACAGATCACGCGCCGCGATATATTGATCGGTCATCTCACGTCCTTGGCTCGTCGGAGCGCCGTCTCGATTTCTCGCCGTGGCGTCTTCTGTGTCTTCTTGGCGAAGACGTGCACAACGATGATGCGCCGAGCCGTCGCGGTGACATAGGCGGCCCTCGCAATGCCGTCCTTGCCCTTCAGACGCATCTCCCACACTGGCCCCTTGAGATGCTTGACATAGGGCTCATGCACGCGTTCCAGCCCAGCCGATTCGATCAGCTCGACGATCCGCTGGAAGCTCGCACGAATGTCCCTTGGCAGAGCAGCCAGGATGGACGCGGCCTCAGGCAGGAGTTCTACACGCCATGACATGCATCAATATGCCATTTTTGCAATGACCTTCAATCCGCAAGATCTGGCAACGTTGTCTACCGCCGCCCGATCCGCTTCTGCAGCGCGTCCAGCAGCACCGCACCCACGATGATCGCCCCTGTCGCGAAGTCCTGCCAGAAGATGTCGATGCGCGAGAGGTTCAGGAAGTTGCGGATCAGGGCGATGATGATGACGCCGATGATGGTGCGCAGGATGTTGCCCTGGCCGCCATAGAGGCTGGTGCCGCCGATCACCACGGCGGCGATGACCTCGAACTCCAGGCCGCGGGCGGTGTCGGCCTGGATGGCGCCGATGCGCGACAGCAGCAGGTTGCCGGCGAGCGAGGCGGTGAATCCCACGATCACCATGCACTGGATCTTCACCGCATCCGCCCGGATGCCGGAGAGGATGGCGACCATGCGATTGGCGCCCACGGCATAGACCCGCTTGCCGAAGGCGGTGCGGGTCATCACCAGCCAGCCCACCGCGTAGCAGAGCAGCGCCAGCAGGAACGGAATCGGGATCTCGAGCAGCCGGCCCTGGCCGATGGCCTTGAAGGCCGGCGGCAGGTCGGAGATCACCTGGCCGCCGGTGGTCACGAAGGCCAGCGAGCGCGCCATCATCATGGTGCCCAGCGTCACGATGAAGGACGGTATCCCGGCCTTGGTGACGACGACGCCGTTGGCGAGGCCGAGCGCCGGGCCGATCAGCAGCGACAGTGCCACCGCCGGCACGATGCCGATCTGGTGCATCAGTGCGGCCGAGACGGCGGCGGTCAGCGCCACCACCGAGCCGACCGAGATGTCGAACTCGCCCGAGATCATCACGATGGTCATGCCGGCGGCCACCACCAGCGGCACGGCCATCTGGCCCATCAGGTTCGACAGGTTGATCCAGGAGAGGAAGCGCGGCGACAGGATCGACATGACGACGACCAGCAGCGCCAGCACCGCCAGGGTCTGGATCAGGCCGTAGGACTGGCGCAGCAGCTCGACGGAACGGGGCTGGGTCATGCAGGCAGGCCGCTGACGGAGGCGTGGAGGATTCTGGCGCGCTCGATCTCGGCACCCTTCAGCTCGGCCACCAGGGCGCCGCGGAACATCACCAGCACGCGGTCGCACAGCGAGGTCAGCTCGTCGATCTCGGCGGTGATCAGCACGATGCCGACGCCGCTGGCCGCGATCTCCTCGATGGCGGCACGGATGTCGGCCTTGGAGCCGACGTCGACGCCGATGGTCGGCTCGTCCATGACGAAGACCTTGGGCCTCGTCTCCAGCCACTTGGCGAACAGCACCTTCTGCTGGTTGCCGCCCGACAGCGTGCGGGCGAGGGCAGTGGGACCGGTCGTGCGCACCTTGAAGCGCTCGACCGCGCGGGCGGCGGTGGCGCGCATCGCTCCGGCGTCGAGCAGGCCGAGCGCCTTCCTGAAGCGGTCGAGGATCGGCAGGCAGACATTGTCGACCAGCGGGAAGTCGAGGAGGATCCCCTCCCGCAGCCGGTCGTTGGTCAGCAACGCCATGCCGGTGCCGAGTGCCTCGGCGGGATCGGCTGGCGTGCGGTCCTCGCCGTCGACGCGGATGCGGCCGGCCTCGCGCTTGAGGCCGGGTGCCGCGAACAGCGCCTTCGCCAGCTCGGTGAGACCGGAGCCGGTGAGGCCGGTGATGCCCAGGACCTCGCCGCGGCCGACCGTGAAGCTGATGTCGCGCGGACCGTTGCGGAGACTGAGACCCTCGACCTCCAGCACCGGCGGGCCGGGCTCGGCGCGCTGCGGGCGCAATTCCTGGGCCGCCAGCTTGCGGCCCAACATCGCCTCGACCACGGCACCGACATGGGTCGAGGCGGTGGGGCAGGCCAGCGTCACCTCGCCGTCGCGCAAGACCGTGATGTCGTCGGTGATCTCGAAGACCTCGCTCAGGTAATGCGAGATGAAGACGATGCCGACGCCCTGGCCCGCCAGCTCGCGGATCAGCCGCAGCACGACGCGGACCTCGGTCTCGGTCAGCGCCGAGGTCGGCTCGTCGAGCAGCAGCACCCGCGCCCGCCGGCTCACCGCCTTGACGATCTGCACCATCTTGCGGACGTCGTTGGGCAGATCCGACACCAGCGCGTCGGGGCTGGCCTCGACGTGGCAGCGCGCCAGCAGCTCGGCGGTGCGGGCCCGCATCTCGCTGCCACGGATGAAGCCGAACGGCCCCGAGGTCGGCTCGTGGTTGAGGAAGATGTTCTCGGCCACCGTCTGGCTGGTCACCAGGTTGACGTCCTGGTGGACGGTGACGATGCCTTGGTCCAAGGCATCGTCCGCACCCCGCAGAGCGAGTGGATGGCCTTCCAGCTCCAGCGTGCCGGCGTCCGGCCGGTAGACGCCGGCGATCACCTTGGCCAGCGTGCTCTTGCCGGCGCCGTTCTCGCCGACGAGGCCGTGGACACGCCCCGGCAGCACCGCGAAGTCGACGCCACGCAGCGCCCGCACGCCGGGGAAGCTCTTGACGATCCCCGTACAGCGCAGGATCGGTGCGGCGGACCCGTCCATCATGGAACGGGCGGCACCAGGGCCGCCCGCCGCGTCCGTCATGCCTCTTCGCCTCAGCCGCCGGTGATCTGCGGATCCTGGGCGAACTCGGCGGCGTTCTCCTTGGTCAGGATGCGGGTCGGGATGTCCATGCGCTCGACCGGCTTGCCGCCCTGCAGCTTGGTCACCATGGCGTTGATGCCCTCGTAGCCCATCTTGAACGGATCCTGGACGACCAGGCCTAGGATCTTGCCGTCCTTGACCAACTGGTAGGAGACGGGATCGAGGTCGAAGGAGACCAGCTGCACGTCGGTGCGGTTGGCGGCGGCGAGAGCCGCCGCGGCGCCCTGCGCCACCACCTGGTTGAAGAAGTACACACCCTTGATGTCGGGGATGGCGACGAGCGTGTCCTCCATCAGCCGGCGGCCTTCCTCGAGGCTCAGCTTCAGGAACTTCTCCGGCTGGACGTCGAGGCCGAGCTTCTTCGCCTGGTCCTCGAAGCCGCGCTGGCGGTTCTGGGCGTTGTCGTTGCCCGGCGCGTGGTCGAAGGTGATGACCTTGGCGCCGGCCGGCACGTGCTTGGCCATCAGGTCGGCCGCCGACTCGCCGCCGGCATAGTTGTCGGTGATGATGAAGGTGTCCCAGCTGCCCGACTGCAGGCCGATGTCGGTGATGACGACCGGGATTCCGTCCTTGTTGTAGATGTTCTTCACCGGCTCGGCGACGACGATGCTGTCGCCGGGGAAGAGCACCAGGCCGTCGATGCCCTGGGCGTAGAGATCCTCGAGGTCGGCGACCTGCCTGGTGGTGTCGGTGTCGCCGCCGTTGGTGAGGATCATGTCGATCTCGACACCCTTCTCCTTCCACTCGGCGATGGCCTTCCTGGCACCATTGGCCATGGTGACCAGGAAGGGGTTGGTGCCCCAGAACTGCGAGTAGCCGATGGTGTATTTGTCGGCCGCCGAGGCCGCACCGGCGAGCAGGCCGAGGCCCAGCGTGGCCGCGACCACAATCCTACGCGTCATGCGCATCCGCAGAGTCTCCCCGACTCGTTCGTGCTTGGCGGCGGACAATGGCCGCTGGCCAGTCGAGGTGCAAGGCCCCGCCGGCCGGCCCGAGCCGACCCGGTGCCCGACCGGACCTATTCCGCCGGAGCGGCGGGCTCGGCCGGCTTGGGCTCGTCGGCAGGCTCGGCCTTCGGGCGGGCGGAGGCCATCGCGTAGCGCAGCTGGGGACGCTGCATCATCGTCCGGGACCGTGCCGGGCTGGCGACGGTGCTGCCGAACCGCTCCATGCAGCGACGCAGGTTGTCCGCAACGGTAAGTGCCATTCTTCGCAGATCCTGGCCGGCGGGATGCTGCTTCTCGATGGCCCGGCAAAACCATCTGCTCGGCCCCCGTCGCAATTCTCGCAAGGAAAACCAAGACGACAACGGCCGAGCGCAGACCACACCAATAGCATGCCATGGCATTCGATGCCGGATGTTTCTTTTTGCGACAGAGCTTGATTTGCCCCGCCGGGAGACCATAGCGTGGTTTCGGACGGCCTGGATTACGGCGAGCTAGCCGCCGGCCTGCGCCATCTGCAGGTTGGCGATCCGCCGCGCGGTCAGCTCGGCGCGCATGCGCAGCAGCAGCACGGTGACGAAGTACAGCTTGTAGACCAGCACCATCAGCAGCAGCGGCCAGAGCATGCGCTGGTCGATCGCCGGACCGCCGAGCCGCAGGATGCTCGAGGGCTGGTGCAGCGTGTTCCACCAGTCGACCGAGAACTTGATGATCGGCAGGTTCACGACGCCCACCAGGGCCAGGATCGAGGCGGCCCTGGCGCCGCGCGCCGGATCGTCGAAGGCGTCGTGCAGGGCGATGTAGCCGAGATAGAGGAAGAACAGGATCAGCACCGAGGTCAGGCGGGCATCCCACACCCACCAGGTGCCCCACATCGGCTTGCCCCAGATCGAGCCGGTGAGCAGCGCTATCGCCGTGAACGCCGCCCCGATGGGAGCGGCGGCGCGTCCCGCCACCTCGGCCAGCGGATGCCGCCAGATCAGGGCGACGGCGCCGGCGACGGCGATCAGCGCATAGACGAACAGCGCCATCCAGGCCGCCGGCACGTGGACATAGATGATCCGGTAGGCCTCGCCCTGCTGGTAGTCGGCCGGGGCGATCGCCAGCGCCCACCAGAGCGCCACAGGCGCCAGGATCGCCGTCGCCCCGGCGACCCACGGGAACACCGCGTCGGCGATCTTCTGGAAGCGCAGTGGGTTGGCGAAGCGGTGCAGTCCGCCTTGTGGCGCCATCTCGTCAGGGGCTCGGTCGGAGGCTGCGGCCATGCTGGGTTCCGAATGACGACTCCCTACAGAATAGGCGCGTCCCAGCGGATGACCAGCATCGCGTCGGCCCTTGAATCCTATTGACTCGATAGGAATTATCGTCTTCTCTCGCGCCAAGCCCACGAGGGAGCACATCATGGCTACGCGCTTGAAGGATCTCGCGAATCGCGAGCCGGGACAGCTCGGCCCGCGCCGGCTCGCCGCCACGTTCGTCGCCGAGGTCGAGGACATCGACCTGGCCGGACCGCTCAGCGACGAGCCCATCGCCGCCATCGCGGCGGCGCTGGTCGAGCACAAGCTGCTGGTGTTCCGCCGCCAGCGGCTGACACCGATCGCCCAGCGCAACTTCGCCGCCCGGTTCGGCGAGCTGCATGTGCATCCGCTGAACCTGCATGCGCCGGGCGTGCCCGAGATCATGGTGCTCGACTGGAACGAGAAGAACCGGCTTGAGAACAGCACCTGGCACACCGACGTCACCTTCATCGAGACCCCGCCCCTGGGCTCGATCCTGCACGCGGTCGAGCTGCCGCCGACCGGCGGCGACACGATCTTCGCCGACCAGGCGGCGGCCTACCGGGCGCTGTCGGCGCCGATCCGCGAGCTGCTGGACGGGCTGCGGGCGACACACGATTTCCAGAAGAGCTTCACCGCCGAGCGCTACGCCACGCCCGAGGGGCGGGCCAAGTGGCTGAAGACGCGCGAGACCCACCCGCCGGTCAGCCACCCGGTGGTGCGCACCCATCCGGTCAGCGGCGAGAAGGGCCTGTTCGCCAACGACGGCTTCACGGTCTCGATCGACGGCCTCGGCCGGGCCGAGAGCCGGGCCATCCTCGACCTGATCTTCGCCCACGCCATCCGGCCCGAGTTCAGCTACCGCCACCGCTGGCAGCAGGGCGACGTGCTGTTTTGGGACAACCGCATCACCCAGCACTACGCCGTCACCGACTACTGGCCGCACGTCCGCAAGATGCAGCGCGCCACGATCCTCGGCGACCGGCCGGTCTGAGGAGCCCCGACCATGACCCGCTACGTCACCCGCCGCCGCCTGCTTGAGAGCACGGCCGCCCTCGGTGCAGCGACCCTGATCCTCCCCGGCAAGGCGCCGGCCCAGGGCGGCGCCAGGCCGCTGCAGGGCACGACCCTGAACGTCTCGACGTTCTCCGCACCCTTCCCGAAGATCCTGATCGAGCTGCTGCCCGAGTTCGAGGCGCTGACCGGCGCCAAGGTGGTCTACGACGCGCCGTCCTTCCCGATCTACAACCAGCGCCTGGATCTCGAGCTGTCGACCGGCGGCTCGGCCTACGACGTCTGCAACGTCACCTT
>DAOLFG010000104.1:0-13798 GCA_035326425.1 Geminicoccus sp.
CCAAGCTCCCGCGATCATCAATGTGATCGTAAGAACTTCGCGATCAGGACACTAGGGCCTCGCATTTCGATCCCCGGAGTGCAGACACATGAAGTCCATCGATCTGTTCTACCAGGGCGAAGGTGTCGGCGAGATCGCGCACATCGAGCTCGAGCCCGACGCCACCTTCGCCATCCTCAAGAGCCTCCTGGCCGACAAGCACGGCGTCGCCGCCGACGCGATGCTCTTCCTTGAGGACGAGGACGAGCCCATCGACGAGGCCGTGCTGCTGAAGGATCGCGCCACGGCCAAGGGCCTCAAGGTCCACATCCACCGCTGCCGCCACATCGAGGTGACGGTGATGTTCAACAACGAGACGGTCGAGCGCCGGTTCGCGCCGGGCGCGACGGTCGCGCGCGTCAAGCGCTGGGCCGCCGAGCACAAGTTCGGAATGTCTGGCGAGGACGCCGGCGAGCACGTGCTGCAGATCGCCGGCACCCATGACCGGCCGGCGCCGGGCACGCACATCGGCGCGCTTACCGACGGCAAGGTCTGCGCTCTCGCCTTCGATCTCGTCGCCGACGAGCGGGTGAACGGCGCCTCTGGGGCCGGTGCGTGAACGGGCCGGACCAACGGGCCTTCGAGGCGGACGTGGCGAAGGCCGCATTCCGCCTCGGCGCGGCCGAAGGCCGCTGGCGCCTGGCCGGCGTCTCCTGGCCCTTCGTCTTCATCGGCGTGAGCGCCAGGGACGGCCGCGAATACATCCTGCGCTTCAACTGCGCCGGCTATCCGCAGGCCGCGCCGACAGGAGGGCCCTGGGATCTGAACACCAACCAGGTGCTCGCCTTCGATCTGTGGCCGCGCGGGCGCGGCGGGCGCGTGTCGGCGGTCTTCCGCACCGACTGGAAGAACGGCACCGCCCTTTACCTGCCCTGCGATCGCGAAAGCTTCGCGGGCCATGACAACTGGCGGCACGAGATGCCGTCGAAGATCTGGCGCCCAGCCGATGGGATCGTCCAGTACCTGGAGCTGGTTCATGAACTTCTTCAATCTCGCGACTATACGGCGCCTGTTCGCGCCGCGGCATGAGCTGTCCTGCTCGTGGCTGCTGTGGTTGCGGCTTTGCGGGAAGCTGCGTGAGCGCGGCCGCCGGTGCAGCCGGGAGAGCGGGGCATTCCTGCTCGGGCGCCGGGAAGACGGCCGCGCGCGCGTCGTCGACTTCGTCCTCTACGATGACCTCGATCCGCACTGCCTCCACAGCGGCATCGTGCGCTTCGACGGACGCTACTTCAGCGAGCTGTGGGCCATCTGCAGGGCGCGGGGTCTCTCGGTCGTTGCCGACATCCACGTTCACCCGGGCGGCGCCGGACAAAGCGACTCCGACCGCGACCACCCCATGATCTCGCGCGCCGGACACATCGCCTTGATCCTGCCGCGCTTCGCGACTGGGCGTCAACCGCGCCGTGACATCGGCATGTACCGATACCTCGGCCGCAAGCGCTGGGCGACGGTCCCGGCGGCCGAGCGCAGCCGGTTCTTGCACATCGGGTTCTGAGGCTGCGCTCATGACCGCGTTGATCTCACCAGACTCTCTTCACCGGCTCGTCAAACACGCGATCGATAGCGGGACGGCCGCGAGTGTCGCGGAGGCCGAGGCCTTGTTCCGCGGCTATCGGCTCGCCATCGAGATCGATGCGGCCGCCGCTCACGACCCGGTTCAGCAGGCCGCGCTTCTGACGACCGTCGCCCTTGGCCGCCGCGTCTTTCTCGGCGGCGTGATGGTCAGCGGTGCGCTCGATGCGCCGCTAGTTCTTTCGATGCCGCTAGGGCGAACGCTGGCCGACGCGGTTGTTGCGCTCGGCGGCGCCTTGGAGTCCCGCGGTGACGAGAGCCCGACGATCATCATCGGGGGCGGGCCAGGCGCCCGCGGTGACGGCTTTTGCGTGCGCACAGCGGCAAGCGGCTGGAGAGGTGGGATCCTGCCGATCCACTACAATCTTCAGCCCGCCGCCGGCGCGGCTGTGTCGCTGAGCGGCATGCTGTCGGCTGCTTTGGCCGTCAACGAAGCTTATCTCCATGTGAGCGGCGGCATGCCGGCGGCGGGCCGCCGCGCCGTCGGGTTGTCGCTCTGGCGCCCTAGCCCCGACGCGGACTGGCTCGAGGCGGATGCGAGCGAGCCGGCGCTGACCTACTTGCCCTCCCGGCTGTGGCTGATCGGGTTGGGGCATCTTGGCCAAGCGTATCTCTGGGGCCTCGGGCTTCTCCCATACCGGGATCCTGCCGAGCTTTCGCTGGTGCTGCAGGACGTCGACCTCATCACCGCCTCGACGGTGAGCACCTCGATCCTCAGTGAAAGCGACATGATCGGGCAGCGGAAGACGCGCGCGATGGCGGCGTGGGCGGAGCGCCGCGGCTTTACGACGTCGATTCAGGAACGGCTGTTCACTGCCGATTTCAAGCGCCAGCCTGAGGAGCCGGCGATCACCCTTTGCGGCCTCGACAACGCGGCGGGACGCCGCGCCCTCGACCAAGTGGGGTTCGATCTCGTCGTCGAGGCGGGCTTGGGCCGCGGCCATCGCGACTTCCGCGCGGTGCGCCTTCACCTGCTGCCCGGGCGCCGACCGGCGGCGGAGATCTGGAAGGCAGTGGCAGGCGGCGAGAGGGTCGAGCCGCGACCGGCTTATGCGAAGCTGGTCGCCGAAGGCGTTCTCGACCGATGTGGGATGACGCTGTTGGCGGGCAAGGCGATTGGCGCGCCGTTCGTCGGCTCGGTGGCGGCCTGCCTGGCGCTGTCGGAGGTGCTTCGCCTGCTGCATGGCGGCGAGCTCCATGGCCTTATCGATCTCGACCTTCTGAGCCCCGATCAGCGAAGCGTGTGGCGCCATCCCGGCGACTTCAGCCGCTTCAATCCCGGGTTCTCAATGGCTGGGTGATCGCGGCCGTTCGCGTGGGTTTGGTGATGTCCGTATTGCCGGTGAGAGATCAGGTGGCGCCGGCCTATGCCGAACAGCGCTCCACACTGGCCAAGAAGATCGGCCTCGGCCGCAAGCCAGTCCCTGCACCCGTGGCGCCCGAGCCAAAGCCAGCTGTGGCACAGCGCCCAGCGGTGCGGGTTGGCGGACGTAGGAAGAGCACCTGAGCGACAGGAAAAGGGCCGCTCCCCGCGAGCGGCCCGATGAAGAGCTGTGGCGGCTAGCCGGTGCAATCAGCCGCAAAGCTTCGCGAGAAGGTGGGCGGCGGCTTGGCGTGGTACGGCTACCACCCCGTTCTCGTCGCCACGGATCACGTCGCCGGGCGACACCACAGCGCCACCACAGGCGACGGGCACGTTGACTTCGCCAGGGCCACCCTTCGGCGAAGCGTGGATGGTCCGGCCGCGGCAATACACGGGTATTTCGAGGACGCGGATTTCGTCGAAGTCGCGAACGTAGCCGTCGATGACGACGCCGACGATGTTCTGCGCCTTGAGCTGGCGAGCGAGGCCGCCGCCGAGAACAGCGTAGATGGAAATGGCGCGCGCCGCGACGACCAGAACGTCGCCCGGTCCGCACATCGCCATGGCGATCTTGCGCACTTCCTGCGAGCCAACAGGAACGGCGACGGTGACGGCATTGCCTGTGAGCTGCGCCATGCCAGGATAGAGCGGTCCGATGGCAGGATCGATGTAGTTCGCACCGTGCATGGCATCAGCGAGGGCCGGCGTGTCGAACTTTGCCAGCCCCGCGAGGACGCGATCCTCAAGGGCGGGCATCTTCGGGAGCCGGCGGGCTCCCATCTCCTGGTTGTGGTCGCTCAACAATCGGACTCCGGTAGAGAATCAGGAAGAGTAGCGCGGCGGTTCTATCTTCAGCGTCTCGGCTAGGTATGCCAACTGGGCGCGGAGTTCGTCGGAGACCAGCAGCCCGAGCCGCTCCGCCTCGTCGACCTTGCGGTCCTCGATCTCGCCCGGCAGGAAGACCTCCTGCGTGCCCTCCGCCTTGGGGCTGGCATGGACGTCGCGCACCAGCGTCTCGACGTCGTCGAGGAAGGCTTCCATGTCGCGCATGAAATCGACCGCGATGACGATGACGAGATGACCGACGCCACCCTTCGGGTGGTCGTGGTTGTCGGCGGTGAGGCCGAAGGGCGAGCCCGTCAGCGCGCCGGCGAGCAGCTCGACCATCACCGACAGGCCGTAGCCCTTGTATTCGCCGATGGCGGCGAGCAGGCCGTTGAGGATGGCGTGGGGATCGGTGGTCGGCCGGCCTCCGGCGTCGTAGCCCCATCCTTCCGGCACCTGCTGGCCGTTGGCGGCGGCGATGCGGATGCGGCCCATGGCCACTTGGCTCAGCGCCATGTCGAGCAGCACCGGCCGGTGCGGCGCCCGGCGCGGCACGGCGATGGCGATCGGGTTGTTGCCGACGACCGGCCCCTTGGCCCCGGTCGGCGCGATCCGCGCCTTGGTCGTCGTGGTGACGATGCCGATCATGCCGGCGGCGGCCGGGCGCTTCGCATAGGTCGCGGCGGCGCCGAAATGATGGCTGTTGCGCACGCCCACGATGGCGATGCCGTTCTCGCGGGCAATCTCGATGCCGAGATCGGCGGCGATCCGCGTCGGGCGGAAGCCGTAGCCGCCGCCGGCATCGACGATGGCCGTGCAGCCGCGCCGGGCGATGACGCCGACCTTCGGCGCCTTCTCGATCCTACCGGCGCGCAGGCTCTCGGAGTATTGCGGCAGCCGGAAGATGCCGTGGGTCGAGACGCCGCGCTTGGTCGCCTCGACCAGGCCGTCGGCGACACTCTCGGCGTCCTCGCCCGAGAGGCCGCTGGCGGTGAGCACCGCGAGCGCAAAACGCTTCGCCTCGGCTTCGGTCAGTCTCGGCATGCGCACTCCGTCGAGCGGAAAAGGGGTCAGCGAGAACCCGGGGCGTTGATAACCTCCTCGATCCGCACGGGAAAGAGGCCCTCGAGGTCGTCGGTTTCCATCAGATGATAGATGGTGAAGCGGTAGGCGCTGTTGGCCGACAGCTCCGGGGGCGTGAACGGGAAGGCGATATTGCCGCCTGTCGACAGCCGGCCCGGAAAGCCGTGATGGAGGAGGAACTGCTTGGTGACGCTGGCCGCGGCCTTGGCGAGATCGGCGGTCTCGGCCACGCACTCGACGAGGAAGAAGACCTCCGAAGGCTTCGGCGGCGGCGTGGTGTGGGGAAACAGGCTCACCGCGCCCGTCCCATAGGCATGGAAATGGACCTTGTAGCGCCCCTTCTCCTTCTCGCCGAGGATGCCGTCGACATTCTCGCCGACTTCCCGCGTGATGCGGTCGATGTTGGCGATGACCGCGGGATCGGCGGTGCCGGCGCAAACCACGACACGCTCGCCCAGCCACTCGGCGCCCTCGATCTTGACCGTCGGCTGGACGGCAGGCTCCCAGGTGGCACCGGTGACGCGCGTGCGGCGTGAATCGACCGCCTCGAACCGCGCGGTGCCGACATGGAGAGCGCCCTCGGGCTCGTAGACGGTGAGCGGATCGGCCTGCTCGTAGAGGCTGTGCGCCGCCACGGAGAGCGGGGTCGCAGCACGGTTGGGGTTCATGCTTTCGAGCACGAAGGAGTCGCCGCTGAGGGTGCCGAGCATGGCATCGCGGCCGCCGGGCACGCAGCAGATCGACGTGCACTCGATGATCTTCGCCATGTGCAGCGACGAGGCCATCGGATAGCCGAGCCAGTAGGGGATGGCGGCGAAGATGGCCGTATCGCAGGCGCGACCCGCGATGATCACGTCGGCGTCCATCTCGAGGGCGCGGATATAGGCGTCGACGCCCATCTGGCCGACGATGTTCGTAGCCTTGTCGATGGTCTCCTCGGTAAGTCCGTCGATCATGCCGAGAGGCCGCGTGCGGCCGGCGCGGACCGCCGCCTTGAGGAGGCCCTTCGGGATGTCGGCGGCGATGACGGCCATGCGGAACGACAGGCCGTCCTCCTGCGCGATCTCCCGGACGAAATCGAGGGTGATGGCCAGATGCGGCGCCGCCCCGGCGGTGCCCGCCGTCCCGATGAGAAGGGGCACGTTCATCTTTATGGCGGCGTTGAGCACCATGCGCATGTCGCGCCGGGTGATGGCGTCCGAGGTCTGGAGCCTGCCGGCGCCGAGATAGAAGGGGCCGGAATCGATCGAGCCCATGTCGCAGCCGATGAAATGCGGATTGCGCGCGAGGCCTTCGTGGAATGCTTTCTCGGGAATGCCGTAGCCGAGCTGGCCGGAGGCGGAAAGGGCGCGAAGCTCCTTGCCCGGGCCGAGGCCGAGGGCACGCAGGCGGGATGCGGCGCTCATAGGTCGAGATCCAGAAGCCGGGTGTGTTGCTGGGCACCGTAGGCGTCGCTGTCGCCCGGGCTGCCGGCGACGATGGGACGGTCGATGACGAGCTTGACCGCGAGTGCTGCCTCATAGGGGATGACGGCCACCGTATTGGCCGAGATCCCGTAGAGGCGCGCGATCGCGCCGGCGGTGAGGTTCGGCGAGGCGCTCGCGGCGCGGTAGCCCTCCTCGTCGGCGAACATCAGGTCGATGGTCAGCGACAACGGGCCGGCGTTCTTGCTGCGAATGACCTTCGCAGCATCGATCAGCTTCATGGCCGATACCTCCCAGGTGGAGGAAGCCTATCGGTGGAACGCCACCTGACAATTCATTTCTCCTGTCTGCGGCTTAAGCCGGCCTTATGCGGCTGCAGATAGGTGACAGCGAAATGCCGTCCTTGCTGCCGGTGAAAAGCGCTATTGTCGCGAGGGGGAGGCAATCGATGACGCTCAACTTTCGCGAGCTCGAGATCGTATGGTCGGTGCTGCGGACCGGCTCGATAAAGAAGGCCGCGGCGGCGCTGCACGTCTCGCAGCCGGCGGTCAGCATGATGCTCAAGAACGCCGAGGAGCGCTTCGGCATCCAGCTCTGCGACCGTTCGACAGGGCGTCTGCGGCCGACGGCGGAGGCGCTGGCGCTGCTGCCCTCGATCAACGCCGTCTTCCACGATATCGAGAACCTCGAGCGGCATCTCGCCCGCGTCCGCGACCAGCACTCCGGCTCGCTGAAGATCGCCGCCAACCAGACGATCGCCGCCGGCTTCGTCTATCGGGCGCTGGCGAGCTTCCACAGCCGCAGGCCGCAGGTCAGTGTCGTGGTGCGCTCGTTCTCCAACGCCGAGACGGTGGAGCTGGTGGAGCAGCGCGAGGTGGACATGGGCCTCGCCTACGGGCCGGCGGAATCCGACGAGATCCGGGCCGAGAAGCTCTACTCGACGCAGCTGGTCTGCGCGCTGCATCACGCCCACCCGCTGGCGTGCAAGAACGTCATCACCGCGGAAGATCTTTCGACGGTCACGGTGGTGTCGTACCGCGCGGATTCGCTGCTCGGCAAAGAGATCGCGCGGGCCTGCGCCTCGGTCGGCGTCACGTTGCCGGTGGCCGTGCAGGCGACGACGCTTGCCGCCGCGCATCTCGCCAATCAGGGCTTCGGCGTGGCCCTGATCGACCCCAACATCCTCGGTGTCGAGAGCTTCTCCCACGTCGTGGTGCGCCCGTTCTCGCCGTCGATCGACGCCCATGTGCATCTGCTGACGCGGACGAACGAGCCGCAATCGATGCTCGCGCAGGAGTTCCAGAAGCATCTGAAGAGCTTCCGTCCCGCGTATATGAACGCCTGAGGGCCGTCTGAATCGGCGGCATGCTGGCCTGTCGCGATGTAAGGGAAGCTGAAGCAGACAGCAGGAGAACTGAATTGCCTTGGCGCGCGACGCGCCAATAAGGTTGCTCACCCGAACAGGGAGGAACCGGGTGACGACGATCGACATATTGAATCCGGTCGCGGCCATCGCGCGCCGGGAGGCCGCCGCCGCCCCGCGTCCAAAGTACCTCGACCAGAAACGTCTCGGGCTCTTCTGGAACAACAAGACCGGCGGCAATGTCGCGCTCCGTCATGCGGCGCAGCGGCTGCGGGAACGCCATCCGTCGATCACGGTCCGCGAATACCAGGGCTCGGTAGGCTCGAGCACCCGCTACATGACGCCCGGCGACCGGGCGCAGATCAAGGCCGAGTGCGATGTGGTCATCGGCTCGACCGCGGACTGCGGCTCCTGCACGTCATGGCTGATCAACGACATGGTGCAGCTCGAAAAGCTCGGCATCCCGACGGTCGCCTTCACCTCCAGCCATTTCGAGAAGGACGCGCGCACCACCGGCGACATCGTCGGCCTTGCATCGGTGCCGCTCGCCATCGTGCCGGAGACCTTCACCAGCCACACCGAGGACGAGATCCGCGCCATGGTGGACGGCACGATCGATTCGATCGTGCGCAGCCTGACGACCGCTCCGGCGGCGATCCACCGCGACGACGACGCCTTCGCGGCCATCGAATCCTTCTCCGGCCGGGATCAGTTCGCATGCCTCGATGACTTCAACCGCACCGCCCTCGATCGTGGCTGGAGCGACGGCTTCCCGCTGATCCCGC
Source organism: Geminicoccus sp. (assembly GCA_035326425.1). Classification (GTDB taxonomy): domain Bacteria; phylum Pseudomonadota; class Alphaproteobacteria; order Geminicoccales; family Geminicoccaceae; genus CALKJU01. Next base: position 8,455 of record DAOLFG010000104.1, read on the forward strand.
CGACACCGGAGGCGGTCGACCGCATGCTCGCCGTCTCGCCCCTGCCGCGCGACACGGTGATCGCCGAGGCGCTCTATCCGGGTCTCGGCGTCGCCACGCTCGAGAAGATCGCCATCAACGGCGTCATGGCCGGCTGTCGCCCGGAGCATCTCCCGGTACTGGTGGCATTGGTGCGCGCCTATGTCGGGACCGGCGCCATGGGCAAGACCCAGGCGATGTCCACCGGCCCGAACGCACCGATCGTCATGATCAGCGGGCCCATCATCGAAAAGCTCGGCTTGAACTATACGACCTGCGCCCTCGGGCCGGGCTCGCGCTCCTACGTCAACACGGTGATCGGCCGGGCACTCCGCCTGATACTCATGAATATCGGGCAGGCCTATCCCGGCCAGATGGACATGGACACCATCGGCACGCCCAACAAGTACAGCTTCTGCGTCGCCGAGAACGCCGGGAAGTCGCCCTGGGCGCCGTGGAACGTCCACAAGGGCTTTGGGGAGGACGAGAGCACGCTGTCGATCGCCCTCGTCTATCCGGGCCCGGACATCCTCGACATGGTGGCGACGACGCCGGAGCAGTTTCTCGACACCCTGGTGAGTCTGACCGCGAATTTCCGCGGCACCGGCAGCATCGGCCGCTGGCTCTATGGCGGGCGGGCCGAGCCGGAGACCGGCGAGCCGATTCTCGAGAAGAACATCCTGCTGCTTGCGCCGGACCACGCGCGCCTGATGCGCGATCACAAATGGTCGCGGGCCGATATCGGCAACTACCTCTACAAGCACAGCCGCATGGCCTTCGAGAAAATCTGCCTCCAGTCGGTGCGCGACAAGCCGGTCGCCTTGAAGAAGGCCTTTCCCCAGTTCATGTGGCTCCTCGACAATCCCGACGTGCTCGTGCCGACCTCGGAGAGCCCGGACTGCTACGAGACCTTCGTCGTCGGCGGCGATGTCGGCCGGAGCCAGTACTTCTTCGGCGGCAGCGAGGTATCGACGGTCAGGATCGACGACTGGCCGGCGAAATGACGCGAGGCTGACGGGCCATGACCGACGTCTCTCTGGTCATCGAGAAGATCAACATGCTGCTCGCCAGCGAGGGCAGCCGCCTGACCCTTCTCGACAGCCGGGGCGACGAGGTGACCGTCCGCTTCGACCGGGGCGGCCAAGCCGATTGCGAAAGCTGTGCCATCGATCCGGATACCGTCGAGATGCTGCTTCGCGAGGCGATCACGCGGGAAAGCAGAACGATAAGAAACGTCAAGATCGTCACCGATCAGGAGGGATGAGCATGAAACTCTTTCGTTTCGTCGGGTTGCTGGCGGCACTCGCGCTCGCGACGCTGTCCGCTCCCGCATCGGCCCAGAATGCGTCGAAATTCCCGGAGAAGCCTGTCACCCTCGTCGTCGCCTTCGGCGCCGGCGGCGGCTCGGACCTCCTGTCGCGCACGATCGCGTCGACGATCACCAAATATCTCGGTCAACCGCTGATCGTCGACCTGCAACCCGGCGGCGGCGGTACGATCGCCACCACGCAGTTCGCCAAGTCGGCCAAGCCCGACGGCTACACGCTGCTCGTCGTCGGTACCGGCGCCACGACCTCGGTGCCGCATTCCCGCCAGGTCGAGTACCATCCGATCGACGACTTCGATTTCGTCATCGGCATCACCCTTTCGACGCAGCTGCTCGCCGTCCGCGCGGATTTCCCGGCGAACACGGTCCAGGAGTTCATCGAATACGCCAAGGCCAACCCCGGCACCGTGAAGCTCGCCCATACCGGCGTCGGCGGCGAGGACTGGGCGATGGTCCAGCTCCTGGCCAAGGGGATCGGGACCACCTTCATCGACGTACCTTTCGACGGCGGCGGCACCTCCGCCACGGCGGCCGCGGGCGGCCATGTCGACGGCGTCATCGGCTCGCTCGCCGGTGTCATGCCTTTCGTCGAGGCCGGCAAGCTCAAGATGCTCGCCCTCGTCAACTCCGAGCGGTCGAAGAGCCTGCCGGACATCCCGACCTTCAAGGAGCTCGGCTACACCGATGTCGTGCTGGACACGCGCCTCGGCATCGCCGCACCCAAGGGCACGCCGCCGGAGATCCTTCAGAAGCTCCACGACGCCTTCAAGGCAAACCTCGAGGATCCATCCTTCATCACCCTGATGTCGCGCATCGGCCTCGACATCAACTATGTCGGGCTGACCGACTATCGCGATGCCCTGAAGGGCGCCTATGAGCGCATGGGGACGGTGATCCCCAGGCAGCAGTAGACGGTCCCCCCAACCTCGACTGGTCGTCCGCCGGGCCGGAAGGTCCGGCGGACGGTGACTGGCAGGCCTTCGTGAACCGGACGGATATCCGCCACCGAATGTTCGGCAGCGCCGCGGCGACCGGCGAGGCCCTGGTCAGCCTCGGCTTCATCTTGCTCGGAGCCTTCCTTTGCTATCATAGCCTGACGCGGCTCAATGCCTTCGGCGCCGGCCAGACCGGTCCGGGCGTGCTGCCGTTCTTCGGCGGCGTCGTGATGATCCTCGCCAGCGTGAAGACGCTGCTTCGCCTGCGCTCCAGGGGGCCGGACGAGGACATCGAACTTCCCGACCGGCAAGGCGCCGGCCGCGTCGCGGCGCTGATCGGGTTGACCGCAGCTGCGGTCGCCGGCCTTCTGCTCATCGGCACGCTGGTGACGCTGGCGCTCTTCACCTCGGTCGAACTGCGTCTCATCGAGAGGCGCAGCTGGAGCTTCAGCATCGTCGCTGGGCTTGCGGTCGCTGCCGTAGTCTACCTCATCTTCGTGGCTGTCCTCGGCATCAACCTGCCTCACGGCCTGCTCGGCCTGCCATGAGAGCGGCGGAGGACCGCGGGTGATCGAGAATCTCGGGCTGCTCCTCGACGGCTTCACGGCGGCGCTGGCACCGCATCATCTCGTCTGGATCATCGCCGGCACGGTCATGGGCGTGGTCATCGGCGCGCTCCCCGGCCTCGGGCCGACCGCAGGCATGGCGATCCTCCTTCCGGTCGCCTTCTCCATGAGCCCGACCTCGGCGATCATCATGCTCGGCGGCATCTACTACGGTGCCATGTATGGCGGCACGATCACCGCCGTGCTCCTCAACATACCCGGCGAGTCCGACGCCGTGTGGACGGCGCTCGAGGGCCACAAGCTCGCCAAGAGGGGCCGGGCCGGGGCAACCATGGTCATTGCCGCCGTCGCCTCCTTCTTCGCCGGCACCACCAGTCTCTTCCTCCTCGCCATCGCCGCGACCATCCTCGCCGGCTGGGCCCTGAGCTTCGGGCCGGTGCAGCTCTTCACCGTCCTCCTCCTCGGCCTCGCCATGATCATCGGGCTCAACGCCCGCGCGCCGGCCAAGGGCTATCTGATGCTGGCGGTCGGCCTCGTCATCGGCTGTGTCGGCTTCGACATCATCACCGGCTCGCCGCGCCTGACCTTCGGCGTCGACCGGCTGCTCGACGGCATCGACTTCCTGCCGGTGACGGTCGGCATGTTCGGGCTCGCCGAGGTGTTCGCCAATGTCGAGCGGCGCACGGGCTTCGCCTCGACGGACGAGATGCGCACCAACAGCCTGCTGCCGACGCGGCAGGAATGGCGGCTGAGCTGCTGGCCGGCGATCCGCGGGACCGTGCTCGGCTTTTTCGTCGGCATCATCCCGGGCACGGGGACGACCATCGGCGCGACCGCGTCCTACGCGCTCGAGCGGCGGATCGCCCGCCGGCCAGAGGCCTTCGGCGAGGGCGCCATCGAGGGCGTCGCCGGGCCCGAGGCAGCCAACAACGCCGTGACCGCCGGTGCCATGGTGCCGATCCTGTCGCTCGGCATTCCCACGACACCGGCCACCGCCGTCCTTCTCGGCGCCATGCTGATGCAGGGCCTCCGCCCCGGGCCGCTCCTCTTCCGGAACAGCCCGGACGTCGTCTGGACCTTCATCGGCAGCATGTATATCGGCAACTTCATCCTGCTGATCCTGACCACGCTGTTCATCCCGGTCTTCACCTGGCTGATCTACCGGTCGGCCAACCTCATCAACGCGATCGTCATCGTCTTTTGCATCGTCGGCGTCTACGCTTCGCGGAACGCTGCGTTCGACGTATGGATCATGCTGCTCTTCGGGGTGATCGGCTATCTGCTGGGCAAATTCCAATACCCGACCGTGCCGCTCATCCTCGGCATCGTGCTTGGCGATGCCGCCGAGCTGACCTTGCGGCAGTCGCTCATCATGTCGGGCGGCAACCCGGCCGTCTTCTTCTCCGATCCGATCTCGGCGACCGTGCTGACACTGGCGCTCGCCGTCATCCTCTGGCCGCTGGTCCGCGCCATCCTTCATCGGCGGCGGGTGCGGCAGCTGGCAGTTGCACCCTGAGGCGGGAAACAATGCTCACGGAGCAACGCGGCAGTACGGTGTGCGCCACAAGGGTCTCGGAACTATTTGCGAATCACGCGATCTAGTTCTCGACCCGATACCCTCTTTTTACCCTACCCTGGTTTCAAGCAAATGCTTTGACTGGGCAGTGGCAGTGGTCTTGGTCGAACAGACAGTTGAAGCCGAACTCTCGACCAAGATAGCCATCACCAATGTGTTGCTGTTCCGGCCTTGTCAGGCTCGGGCAGCCGGTACGGGCACGCGTCTCTGATCTGGCCAGCCGGATTTGACCAGCGCTCGACCGAACCGCTCAGGACGAGCCGCCCTTCTCTGTCGTTCAGGCGCTTTTCCTGCGTCCGCCCACGCGCAGTGGTCTCTTTCGGGGAGCCGCCGCCGGCTCGGCCGCTACGACAGCCGGTGCTGGGGCCGGCTTGCGGCCGAGGCCGATCTTCCTGGCCAGCGTCGAGCGCTGCAGGGCATAGGCCGGGGCCACCATCGGATAGTCGGCCGGCAGGCCCCAGCGGCGGCGATAGTCGTCGGGGGTCATGTGGTAGCGGGTGGCCAGATGCCGCTTCAGCATCTTCAGCTTCCTGTCGTCCTCGAGGCAGACGATGTAGTCGGTGCCGACCGAGCGCTTGACCGGCACTGCCGGTGTTGGAGCTTCCGGCTCCTTCCGCTCGACCTTCCCGGCCGAGCTCAGGGTGGCGAACACACTTTTGATGAGCGCCGGCAGGTCGCCGACGGCCACCGTGTTGTTACCGGCGTAGACGGCGACGATCTCGCTGGTCAGCGCCAGCAGATGCGGGCAGTCGGCAGGATTTTCCATGCAGCACGTCGCCGTCGAGGATGAACCTGCCGGAGTATGGGTGCGGCCGAGGGGGTTTCAAGTCACGAAGACTTCTCGCTTGGACCTTCGATTCCTGGCTAGCGCCTTTTCCGATCAGACTGGATCGCTGTCGTAGCCAGCTGCGGCGAAGTAGTT
>DAOLFG010000105.1:0-13581 GCA_035326425.1 Geminicoccus sp.
ATGCCCCCACCGCCGTCGACCCTTCCTTCCACCCTTGTTGCCCTTCTTCCATCCTTGTTGGTCGTGTCGGCCCGGCTATATCAGCGCCACGCTCTCCATGGCGCCCAGGGGGGCGCGGGCGCGGCAACAGGGAGGATCATGGGCGACTCGAAGGATATGCGAGGCCGGCAACGCCTGGCAGGCGTGGCCTCGATCCTCGTGCTCCTCGCCGGCATCGAGATCGCCGAGCTCCTTCGCAGCCGCTGGCCCATCCCGCCATGGCATCTGCTGCTGGAGCTGGCCGAGCTGTCGCTTCTCATCGGCGCGGCCGTGGCATTGGCCACGCTGCTGGCGTTCCGCGGGCAGACCGCCTGGGCGCCGCTCGACAGGCTGTTGCGGCATGCCGGCATCGGCCGTCGCCGGAGCCGGGGAGGCGATCCGCCGCTCCCCTACATGAGCGACGACGAGATGGAGCTGCTGCAGCGCCTTCAGTTCTATGGCGGTGCCGAGCCCGGACATCGGGTGCATCGGGTCTGGCTCCGGGCTCGATGCACCGACCGTCTGGCCCACCGCATCGCGGCGGTTGCCGCCGATGCGAAGGAGCGGGGGCTGATCGAGGATGCCAATGGCTGGCTGTCGCTGACGCCCGCCGGCCATCACGAGATCGAGAAGCGGCTGTTCCTGTCGCCCATGGAGGAGCTGACGCGGCGTTAGGCCCGAGGCGTCGCTCGGCAGCGGCCGGCATCTCCGCGGGAGAGCGAAGGATCCGGCGTCGACGCATGGGCGCTCGGCAAGACGGTGACGATCTGCCCGTCGGCCCTTGCCGGGCGCGACGAGGACGACCGCACAGGGCCGGTCCTCGACGCCCTCTTCCCGCCCCTGCGCCTGGATCGGGAGGTCATCGCCTACGGCCGGGGCCCCCATTGCATCCTGTCGTTCGAGGCGGTGGCGCTGCCGAGAGGCCGGGGCTACAGGGTCCGCCGCCTCGGGGACGGCTTTCCCGAAGGGAAGGCCGCCGGCCTCGCGGCGGAGATTGCGGCGCGATGACGATGGCGTGGCCGGACGGCCGGGATCGGCGCGGCCGAGCCGTCCGGCCGGCGGGGATGCAATCACCCGCGCCCTGCCCCATTCTCCCCGCCATGAAGCCCTTCGCCAAGCTCCTGGAGCGGCTGCTCTACAGTCCGCAGCGCAACGTCAAGTTGACGCTGATGCTGGACTATTTCCGCAGCACGCCCGATCCCGACCGCGGCTGGGGGCTGGCGGCGCTGACCGGCGGGCTCGCCTTGCAGAACGCCAAGCCGGCGCTGATCCGCGATCTTGCCGCCGCCCGCACCGATCCCGTGCTGTTCGGCTGGTCCTATGATTTCGTCGGCGACCTCGCCGAGACCGTGGCGCTGATCTGGCCGGAGCCGGAGGGTGGGACGGCGAGGCCGTGGCCGCATCTGGCGGGGGTGATCGAGGGGCTGGAGAGCACGCCGAAAGCCGCCCTGCCCGATCTCGTCGCCGGCTGGCTCGACGCGCTCGATGCCACCGGCCGCTGGGCGCTGCTCAAGCTGGTCACCGGCTCGCTGCGCGTGGGTGCTTCGGCCCGGCTGGCCAAGCTGGCGTTGGCGGCCTACGGCAAGGTGGATCCGGCCGAGATCGAGGAGGTCTGGCACGGGGTTCTGCCGCCCTATGGCGAGCTGTTCGCCTGGCTCGACGGCATGGGCCCGCGGCCGGCGGCGGAAGAAGCACCGGTGTTCCGGCCGCCGATGCTGGCCCATCCCCTGGAGCCCGAGGACTTCGCGAAGATCGCGGCCGAGCCCGAGGCCTGGGCCGCCGAGTGGAAATGGGATGGCATCCGCATCCAGATCGCCTCGACAACGGGCGGCGTGCGGCTCTACTCGCGCAGCGGCGACGATATCGGCCAGGCCTTCCCGGAAATCCTCGCCGCCACGAATTTCCGGGCGGTGGTCGACGGCGAGCTGCTGGTGGGGAGCACCGCGGAGAGCGATGCCGGGGAGGTGATGAGCTTCAACGACCTGCAGCAGCGGCTGAACCGCAAGACGCCGACGGCGGCGATGCTGCAGAGGCATCCGGCCTTCGTCCGGCTCTACGACCTGTTGATCGAGGACGGCGAGGATCTCAGGCCCCTGCCCTTCCGCGACCGGCGGGCGCGGCTGGAGGCGCTGCTCTCGCGCGAGCGGCCGGCGCGGATGGACCTGTCGCCGCTGGTGCCGTTCGACGATCCGGCCGAGCTCGGGGGCCTGCGGCTGGCGGCGCGCGGGGCGGCCTACGAGGGCCTGATGCTGAAGCGCTGGGACAGCCCCTACCTCGCCGGGCGGCCGAAGGGCTGGTGGTGGAAGTGGAAGCGCGACGCGCACCTGGTCGACTGCGTGATGATGTACGCCCAGCGCGGCCACGGCCGGCGCAGCTCGTACTATTCCGACTACACCTTCGGCTGCTGGCGCGACGGCCCGGAAGGGCCCGACCTCGTGCCGGTGGGCAAGGCCTATTCCGGCTTCACCGACAGCGAGCTGGTCCGGCTCGACCGCTGGGTGCGCGACCACACCCGGCAGCGCTTCGGGCCGGTGCGCGAGGTCCTGCCGGATCTCGTGCTGGAGATCGCCTTCGATTCGGTACATCGCTCGACCCGCCACAAGTCCGGGGTGGCGATGCGCTTTCCCCGCGTGCACCGCATCCGCTGGGACAAGCCGGCGGCCGAGGCCGACCGGCTGGAGACGCTGGAGCGGCTGATCGAGGGCGGGACGCTGGAGAGCCGGCCATGACAGGCTTGCAGGCTTCTACGCGTATCATGTCGTACCATGGCACGGCGACGATCCGCCGCCGCGTGGAACAGCCGGGGCGCCGCCGCGTCCATGCCAGCGAGTGCTGCCGGCCGCTGCGGGCGGCGGCCGGGTGACCTCGTCGCGAGCCTTCGTGCCGGTGGCCGATGCTGGTGGATGACCTGCACCGCTGCGCCTACCGCATGGGCCACCTGCTGGCCCGGCAATGGTGGCGGCTGCGGCGGCCGGAGAGCCGGGGCGTGGCGGTGGCGGTGTGGTCCGCGGGCAGGCTGCTGGTGGTGCGGCCCTCCTACCGCCGCGGCTACGACCTGCCGGGCGGCGGGCTCGACGCCGGCGAGGAGCCGCGCCGCGGCGCGGCGCGCGAGCTGGCCGAGGAGCTGGCGGTCGAGCTCCCGACGGCCGAGCTGCAGGATCTCGGGCTGTTCGACTTCACGCTCGAGCACCGGCGGATCCGCGAGACGCTGTTCGCCTGGCACCCCCTCGTCGAGCCGGCGCTGCGCATCGACCGCCGCGAGATCGTCTGGGCCGGCTTCCTGCCGCCGACCGAGCTGCACCGTGCCGCCGTCACCCCCAGCGTACGCCATGCGCTGCATCGGCCACCGGCGTTAACCGGCCGTTGACGATCCCGCCCTAGGCTCGCCGCATCTCCAGCGGCAGCTTTCCGGGCACGTCCAGCGCAGATGCAGCTCGCCTACGCCATCAGCGGCTACAAGCAGCCCGGCCAGTTCCGCTGGCTGCTGGCCGCGATCTGGGATCCGCGCGACGTCTTCGCGGTCCACATCGACGCCAGGACGCCGGAGCCGGTGTTCGCCGAATTCCGCCGCATCGCCGGCGAGCGCCGCAACATCCTCTTCGTCCCGCGCCGGCCGGTGGTGTGGATGGGTGCCGGGCTGATCGACGCCTGGATCGACTGCGTCGATCTGCTGCTGGCGCGGGCGCCGGGCTTCTCGCACCTCGTCAATCTCAGCATGCAGGACTATCCGCTGCGCTCGCGCGCGCAGATCCTGGACGAGCTGGCGGCGGCACCCGGCCTCAACTATGTCAGCCGCCTGCCGCTGGCCGAGCTGCCGCTGCACATCCGCCGCCGGCCGTTCCTGTGGTGCTTCGAGCATCGCGGCCGCATGGTGCCGACACCCCTGCCCCGCCGCGTGCCGGCGGGCCTGCGCATCGCCTGGAAGGGCTCGTGGTGGCACGTGCTGACCCGCGAGGCCGCGGCTTGGCTCGCCACCTCCCCGCAGGCGCGGCGCTATCTCGACTTCCTGCGCCACACCCAGGTGCCGGACGAGCTGTTCGTGCAGAACGCGCTGCTGGACAGCCCGTTCGCCGGCCGGCTGGCCGACCGCAACCGCCACCTGATCCTGTGGCCGGGCGACAGCGGCAGCCCGCATACCCTCACCATGGCACACCATGATCAGCTGATCGGCTCGCCGCTGTGGTGGGCACGCAAGCTCGACGAGACCGTCGACCGCGGCCTCCTGGAGCGGCTGGCCGGGCGGATCGGCGCGACGGAGGCCGCGGCATGGGCCTGATCGGCCACGGCGTCGCCGACATCCGCCGCCGGCTGAAGGCGGCCGAGGAGCCGCTGCGCACCGCCGCCGGCACCGCACTGCGCCGGCTGGGGCTGGAGCGTCCCGAGGCCCCCCTGCCGGCGGAGCGCGAAATCCCGCTGGCGTTCCGCGCCTGGCAGCCGGACGACAGCGCGGTGCCCATCGCCTGCGTGACGCCGCCCTGCGGCGACTTCATGCACAGCTTCTTCGACGTCTGCCCCTGGAGCGCTTCCGGGCGCTACCTCGCCGTCACCCGCCTGCCCTTCGTCTGGCGCTATCCGGCGCCGGGCGACCTGGCCGAGGTCTGCGTCATCGACCTGGAACGCCGCAGCCTGCGCGTCGTCCACCGCACCGACGGCTGGGCGCTGCAGCTGGGCGCGCACCTGCACTGGCATCCGAAGGACGACCGCTTCCTGTTCTGCAACGAGCGCGGCGCCGGTGCCGGTGCCGCGGTGCGGATCGACCTCGAGACCGGCGAGCTCAGGCGCTACGACGCCCCGATCTACACCATCGCCCCCGACGGCGGCTGGGCGCTGAGCCCGGCGCTCGACCTCATCAATGCCAGCCAGCAGGGCTATGGCGTGCCGGAGCCGCTGTGGCGTCGCCGTCGGCTGGTGCCCGGCGCCGTCGGCGGCGAGGGCCTGCACCGCCTCGACCTCGAGACCGGCCGGGCCGAGCTGATGCTGAGCATCGCCGAGCTGGTCCGGCCGCTGCCGGCGGCCGCCCGCGGGCCGGGCGCCACCACCTACCTGTTCCACGTCAAGATCGCGCCGGACGGCGGCCGGGTGTTCCAGGTGCTGCGCAGCCGCGGCCTGCCGGACCGGCCGGCCGCCTGGCGCAGCAGCATCGTCACCTTCGAGCCCGGCGGCGGCGATCTGCGGCTGGCGCTGCCGCACCAGGACTGGGATCGCGGCGGCCACCATCCGAGCTGGCTGCCGGACGGCCGGCGCATCCTGATGAACCTGGCGGCCGAGGACGGCGGCGGGCTGCGCTTCGTCAGCTTCGCCTGGGACGGCAGCGACCGCCGCGAGCTGCCCGGCGGCCGGCGCGGCAGCGGCCATCCCAGCATCGAGCCGACCGGCCGGCTGCTGGTGACGGATGCCTATCTCAACGAGGGCTTCGACGCACCGGACGGGCTGGCGCCACTGCGCGGCGTGTCGCTGCCCGACGGCAGCGAGCGGCTGCTCGCCGCCCTCGACTGCGGCCCACCCGACCTGCGGGCCCGCCGCATCGATCCGCACCCGGTATGGAGCCGCTGCGGCCGGCGGCTGGCGGTCAATGCCTGCCTGGGCGGCCGGCGCCAGGTCCTGCTGGCCGAGATGGGCGGGCTGCTCGACGCCCTGGCCCCGGCGGCCAAGGAGGTCAGGCGAGCCGCGTAGACCATGATGCCCGTATCGGATCGTCCGCGTGCATTGGCCGATGATGCCATGACGGCTCTCGCCGACGGTCCGGTCTTCACATGGCATCGGCTTCTACGCGTATCAGCGTTCCGGCCGCCCATCATCCCGTCGCCATCGGCGGCCTTCCGGTCGGATCGGTGCCGCCACCCGATCCCGCCGGTATCGTCGATGACCGCCGCGAAGCCGCCCGCTCGCCGGCGTGCCGCGAGCCGACGCGCGAGTGACTCCGCTGCCACCGCGGCCATACCATCGCCAGGGACGCGACCCCGGCCGCGCCCATGACGTCAGGGTACTGCGGCTCGCCCGGGCCGTGACGGATCGTCCATGGTCCGGCGGGCGGCATGGGCGGATGCAGCCGCCACTCGCCACCGGCGGGCACCGGTATCGCGGCGCACGCCTCCAGCCATTGCACGGGAGACCCCGACAGCCCTGCAGCCCCGCCCCTCGCCTACCCGGCGGCAATCGCACCGTCCGGGGCCCTGGGCGTCGCGGCATCGCGGCATCCGGTGCCGCCACCGCCGGACGACCGACGCCGCCGGTCGGTCGGCTCGCAGGCGTATCATCTGTATCGGTATCGCCGGGATCGGCCGCTAGCGCCCGCGGCCGTCGTCCGACGCTTCTCTCGGCCGGTCGGCGTCCGATGGCGTGACGCAGAGCCGAGACACCCGTTTCCGCTGATACGCGCAGGCCGTTGCCGGCTTGCACCATGTCGCCGTCGAAATGGCACGGGGTTGCACGCGTGACCGTTTCCACGCGTTGCATGTTGCTCAATGATACGCGTATCCATGGGTCATGGTACACCCCTGTCGACATTCCGCCGGTCGCCCATGCCGATGCGCGTGATCGCCTTCGTCACCCAGAAGGGCGGCAGCGGCAAGACCACGCTGGCCGTCAACCTCGCCGTCGCCGCCGAGCAGGCCGGCGCCCGCGTGCTGATCCTCGACCTCGATCCGCAGGCCTCGGCCGAGGCCTGGTACCAGGACCGCGAGGCCGAGACGCCGAGGCTGGCGCGCGCCGATGCCGGCGAGCTGGCCAGGGCCCTCGAGCTCGCCCGCCGGCAGGGCTTCGGCCATGTGCTGGTCGACACCCCCGGCCGCGACGAGCCGGCGGTGGCGGCGGCGATCCGCGCCGCCGATTTCTGCGTCGTGCCGTGCCGGCCGACGCCCGCCGACATGAAGGCCACGCCCGCCACCGCCGCCACCATCCGCCGGCTGGAGAAGCCCGCGGCCTTCGTGCTGAGCCAGACCCCGCCGCGCGGCTTCCGCATCCGCGAGGCCGAGGTCGGCCTGGGCGTGCTGGGACCGGTGGCACCGATCGGCGTGGTGGCGCGCAACGCCTTCCAGGACGCCCACGGGCGAGGGCTGGGGATCACCGAGTACGAGCCCGAGGGCAAGGCGGCGCAGGAGATCCGCGAGCTGTGGGCCTGGCTCGCGCGCAAGGTGGAGAAGCTCGTGCCATGAGCCGCAAGCGCACCTCGCTCGACGCCATCCTGGCACCGCCGCCGGCCGGCGAGCCCGTGCCGGCGGCACCGCCGCCGCCGGCGGTCGATGGCGGCTCGCGGCGGCCGGCGGTCAAGCAGCAGACGGTCTACCTGCCGCTCGCCACCTACGAGCAGCTGCGCCGGCTGGCGTTCGAGGAGCGGGTGAAGATGCACCAGCTGCTGATGGAGGGGCTGGACCGGGTGTTCAGGGCCCGCGGCCTGCCGGGGCGGGCCGAGCTCGACCGCCGACGCGGCTGATACGCGCCTACGCGTAGACCGTCATGCCCTTGTCCGGCCACGCCGTCTCCGGGTGGTGCCGGCGCAGCCCCTGGAACGCCGCCGATGCCGGGCTCAGGCCGGCAGCGGCACCCGCCAGATCTCCCGGGCATATTCGCGGATCGTCCGGTCGGACGAGAACCAGCCCATGTGGGCGGTGTTGAGCACCGCCTTGCTCCACCAGTCGGCCGGCGCCCTGAAGTCGGCGTCGACCCGGCGCTGGCAGCGGCGGTAGGATTCGAAATCGTCGGTGACGAAGAAGTGGTCGAAGCTGCGCAGGTCGTCGACCAGCGGCCGGAAGCGGCCGCGGTCGTCGGGGGCGAAGGTGCCGTTCTCGACCAGCTCGAGCGCCCGGGCGAGGTCGGGCGAGGCCGAGATGCAGGCCTGCGGGTTGTGGCCGGCCTTGCGGCGCTGGGCGATCTCCTCGGCGGTGAGGCCGAACAGGAAGAAGTTCTCGGCCCCGACATGCTCGCGCATCTCGATGTTGGCACCGTCCAGCGTGCCGATGGTCAAGGCACCGTTGAGCCCGAACTTCATGTTGCCGGTACCCGAGGCCTCCATGCCGGCGGTGCTGACCTGCTCGGAGAGATCCGCCGCCGGCACCATGGTCTCGGCCAGGGTGACGTTGTAGTTCTCGAGGAACAGGATCTTCAGCCGGCCCTCGACCAGCGGGTCGTTGTTGACCACCCGGGCGACGTCGTTGATCAGCTTGATGATCAGCTTGGCGCGCCAGTAGGAGCTGGCGGCCTTGCCGGCGAACAGCTTCACCCTGGGCGTCCAGGAGGCGTCGGGGGCCTCGCGGATCGCCGCCCACAAGGCCACGCCCTCGAGCAGGTTCAAGAGCTGGCGCTTGTACTCGTGGATGCGCTTGATCTGGACGTCGAACAGGGCCGAGGGGTCGAGCACCGGGCCGCCGCGCTCGCGCACCAGGGCCGCCAGCCGCTCCTTGTTGCGGCGCTTGACCATGGCGAAGCGGTCGCGGAAGCCGGCGTCCCTGGCCAGGGGCGCCAGGTCGCACAGCCGCTCGAGATCGTCGACCCAGGCGTCGCCGATCGCCTCGTGCAGCAGGGCGGCGAGGCCGGGATTGCAGCCCATCAGCCAGCGGCGCGGCGTGATGCCGTTGGTCTTGTTGACGATGCGGTCCGGGAAGTGGCTGTGCAGGCTCCTGAACACCGTCTGCTTCATCAGCTCGGTGTGCAGCGCCGACACGCCGTTGACCCGGCGGGCGCCCAGGAAGGCCAGGTTGCCCATGCGCACGAAGCGGCCCCAGCCTTCCTCGATCACCGAGACGTCGGCCAGGAAGGGGTCGCCATTGTTGGCCTGGGCGCGCAGCCTGGTCAGGATCTCGGCGTTGATCTCGTAGATGATCTGCAGGTGCCGCGGCAGCAGCCGCTCCAGGAGCTGCACCGGCCAGCGCTCCAGCGCCTCCGGCATCAGGGTGTGGTTGGTGTAGTGGATGGTCTCGCGGGTGATCTTCCAGGCCCGCTGCCAGTCGAGGCCGTGATCGTCGACCAGCAGCCGCATCAGCTCGGGCACGGCGAGGGCAGGGTGGGTGTCGTTGAGCTGGATCGCCACCTTGTCGGGCAGGGAATCCAGGCTCGGATGGTAGGAGAGGTGGCGGCGCAGGATGTCCTGCAGCGAGGCCGAGGTGAAGAAGTACTCCTGCTTGAGGCGCAGCTCCTGGCCGGCCTCGGTGGCGTCGTTGGGATAGAGGACGCGGCTGATGCTCTCGGCCTGCACCTGGGCGGCGACGGCGCTCATGTAGTCGCCGCGGTTGAAGGAATCGAGGTCGATCAGGTCCTGGCTCTGCGCCGACCACAAGCGCAGGGTGTTGATGCGCTTGCCGCCCCAGCCGACCACCGGCGTGTCGAAGGCCACCGCCAGCACCCGCTGGCCGCCCTCCCAGACATGCCGCCGCTCGCCGACGGCGCCGTTGATCTCGTGCACCGAGCCGAAGAACCGGACGGGATAGGCGACCTCCGGCCGCTCGAACTCCCACGGATTGCCGTAGACCAGCCAGTTCTCCGGCTGCTCGGCCTGCCAGCCGTCGTCCAGGCCCTGGCGGAACAGGCCGTGCTCGTAGCGGATGCCGTAGCCGAAGCCGGCGATGCCGAGGCTCGCCATGCTGTCGAGGAAGCAGGCGGCGAGCCTTCCCAGGCCACCGTTCCCGAGGGCGGCGTCGGGCTCGGCCTCCAGCACCATGTCGGGGTCGATGCCGAGCTCGCGCAGCGCCTGCACCGCCGGCTCGAGGATGGCGAGGTTGCGCAAGGCGTCGCCGAGCAGCCGGCCGATCAGGAACTCGAGGCTGAGATAATAGACCCGCTTCTCGTCCTGGCTGTAGGTGCTGCGGGTGGTTCTCAACCAGCCGTCGATAACACGGTCGCGGCAGGCGAGCGCGGTGGCGAAGAACCAGTCGTGCGGCGTGGCGTGCTCGGGGTCCTTGCCGACGCTGTAGAGCAGCTTGCCGAGGATGGCCTTCTTGAGGCCATCCTTGTCGAGCGAACGCCGCCCGAGCTCCACGCCGAGTTCGATCACCGATGGTTCTCCCGCACTGATTGAGCGAAAGGCTAGTCCGCCATCGTGTTGCGGTGCAAGAAACTTGCCGGCTCAGGCCAGCAGCGCCGCCAGGATCGACGACAGCCGTTGCCGGCCTGCCGCGGTGGCGGCGAGCCTGCCGCCATGGGTGGCGACGAGACCGGCATCGCCGAGCCGCCGCAGCGCCCGGCGGTCGACCGCCTGCTCCAGCGGCCGGCCGGCCAGGGCCTCGATGCGGGCGACCGGCACGCCCTCGACCAGCCGCAGCCCCATCAGCAGCAGCTCGGTCAGCCGGTCCTCGGCCGACAGCGCCAGCCGCGGCTTCTCGCCATGGCCCTTGGTCTCGACCTGGCGCAGCCAGGCCTCGGGCAGCCGGACAGCCTCGGTGGCGAGACGGTCCCCGCCCAGACCCAGCCGGCCATGGCCGCCGGGGCCGACGCCCAGCCAGTCGCCCGAGCGCCAATAGACCAGGTTGTGCCGGCAGGCCTCGCCCGGGGCGGCGTGGTTGGAGATCTCGTAGGCGGCGAGGCCCGCCTGACCCAGGACATCCTGGGTCAGCTCGTAGAGCTCACCCTGGACGTCGTCGTCGGGCAGCCGCAGCCGGCCGCGCTGCTGCAGGCCCCAGAACCGCGTCCCCGGCTCGATGGTGAGCTGGTAGACCGAGAGATGGCCGCCGGCGAAGCCGAGGGCGCAGCCCAGCTCGCCGGCCCAGGCCGCGGCGGTCTGGCCGGGGCGGGCATAGATCAGGTCGAACGAGAAGCGCTCGAACAGCGAGCCCGCCAGCTCGACCGCGGCCAGGGCCTCGGCGGCGGAATGCTCGCGGCCGAGCGCGGCGAGGCTGGCATCGTCGAGCGCCTGCACGCCCAGCGAGACCCGATTGACCCCGGCATCGCGAAAGGCGCGCAGCCGGCCGGCCTCGACCGAGGTCGGGTTGGCCTCGAGGGTGATCTCGGGCGACGCCGCCGGCCAGTGCGTCCGGGCGCGGTCGATCACCGCCGCCACGGTCTCGGGCGCCATCAGCGACGGCGTGCCGCCGCCGAAGAAGATCGAATCCAGCGCCCGGCCCGGGGTCTCGGCGGCCAGTCGGTCGAGTTCGGCCAGCAGCGCCCGCCGCCAGCGGCCATGGTCGACGCCGTCGCGGACATGGCTGTTGAAGTCGCAATAGGGGCATTTGGCCCGGCAGAACGGCCAATGGACGTAGAGGGCGAACCCGGCATCGTCGACGCACCGGTCGGCACCGACCTCGCCATGGATCGGGACGATTCCGGCTTCGCCGTGGATCGGGGCGATTCCGGCTTCGCCGGAGGGATCGCGAGGCAGGGCAGGGGTGTCGGCCACGGGCCGCTCAATGGGCCCGGCGGCGGCGATCGGCAAGAGCGGGTGGCAAGAGCGGGCCGGACGGCGGTGGTCGGTCAGCCGGAGACCATGCCGGCGGTCGGGACCAGCCGACGCAGGATGCGCTGCTGCTCGGCCGGCGAGAACAGGCTGCCGAACTTGCCGCCGCGGGTGTCGACCACCCCCTGGTCCTGGCGGATCTTCCAGGGCTCGTCGGCGCGCACGATGTCGGCGCGGTACGAGCCGACGCGGTCGAGCGATTCCGGCGACAGGCCGCCGGCGGGCAGGCCCAGGAAGACCGCCAGCCGGTCCAGGGCCGGGGCGTTGCGCTCGATCAGGTCGTTGTACAACAGGATGAAAGTGTCCGCGTGTCCGCGTACACGCCGGGCGACGCGCAGGTAGCGGTTGTAGAGCCGCACCATGTCGTCGAGGCCGCCGAGCCAGCCCCAGCTCTCGGGATAGCGCTGGCGGGCGTCCCACAGGGAAGCCACCACGTCCGGCCCGTCGCGCAGGATGTGGACGAAGCGCACGCCCGGCAGATGGCGGCGGATCACCGGCACGAAGAAGGCGTGCTCGGGCGTCTTCTCGAGCCAGCCGGCCATGCCGCGGCGCAGCGCCTCCCGCGACAGCATCCGGTCGAAGGCGCCGACGGCGCCGGCGAGGTCGCGGGGCAGGGGCTCCGGCACCGTCAGGCCGTTGTGCCGGGCGACATAGTCGAAGGCATGGCGGACCCGCGCCGGATCGAGCGCCAGCCGGTCGAGCGGGCGCAGCGGCCGGCGGCGCTGCAGGTGGCGGAAGAAGTGGGTCTCCTTCAGCGTGAACAGCTCGGTCCGGGTGGCCAGCAGGGTCTGCAGCAGCGTCGTGCCGGAGCGCGGGCTGCCGACGATCATCAGCCGGATCGGGGTGGCGGCGGTCATGGGCGGAACGGCGGTCAGGAGCGGGACGGCAGAGGCAGGGCAGAGGCAGCGGCGGCCCGGTCCTGCCGGCCGGCCAGCACCGCCCGCACCGCCGGGATCATGGTGCGCACCCGCGCCGGCCAGCTGTGGTCGGCCGCCACCAGCTCGCGCGCCACCGCCCCCATGCGCGGCAGCTCGGCGCGCTGCGCATATAGCTCGCGCAGGGCGCGGGCGAGATCGGCGGCATCGCCCGGCGCGAAGAGGAAGCCGGTGCCGCGGCCGGCCACCAGCCGGCGGGCGTCGTCGAAGGCCGCGGCCAGCACCGGCAGGCCCTGCGCCATGTATTCGTAGAGCTTGATCGGCGAGTGGTACATGCTGCCGATCGCCATCAGCCTCGGCCCGGAATAGCCGACATCGCAGCGCGCCAGCATGGCGCCGACCTCGGTGCCGGCGACCTGACCGGTGAACCGCACCTTGTCGGCGATGCCGAGCGCGGCGGCGCGCTCGCGCCACGGGCCCAGCATGGCGCCGTCGCCGATCACCACGAGGCCGATGACGATGCCCTCGGCGCGCAGCACGGCCAGGACCTCGAGCAGCAGGTCGAGCGCCTGCCAGGCGATCAGCCCGCCGACGAAGCCCAGCGTCGGCTCGGGAAAGAAGCGCTCGGTGCCGTTCAGCGACGGGTCGAAGCGTTCGAGCTCGACGGCGTTGGGGACCACCAGGATCTTGCCGGGGTCGATGCCGCAGCGCTCGACCAGCAGCGATTCCAGCGGCTTGCTGACGGCGACCAGCACGTCGCAGTCGCGATAGGCCGCGATCTCGATGCGGCGGGCCAGCGCCGGCCAGCCGACCGAGGCGCGCTCGACCCTGGTCTCGTAGAAGAACAGGCCCTGGGTCTCGAGGATCCAGGGGATGCCGGCGCGGTGGAACGGCCGGCCCAGCACCTGCATGGTGGCGAAGCGCTCGTAGACCCAGTCGACCTCGTGGCCGAGCTCGCCCCAGGCCCTGGCGGCGGCGTGCCGCGCCATCGCGAGGCGGGCCAGGTCGGCCAGCGGCCGGGCGGCGGGGAATCGCTCCAGCAGCCGCTGCACGCCGCCATTGCCGACACCCGCCGGCATCCGGTCGCCGACGATGCAGGGCCTCACCGCCCAGCCGGCGGCGCGAAAGCCGTTGATGGTGCCCAGGATGTGCGCCCGCGGCCCGGCCGAGGCCGCCGTCGGCCTCGTCGAGACGGTGGGCGCCGCCGAGAGGTAGCCCAGGCAGCCGGCAGCGTCGCGAGCTCGTGTGCGTGACATGCATCCGGGCTTACCCGGACGGGGTTAACGTTCTATTAATGTTCGGCAGCGA
>DAOLFG010000106.1:0-1115 GCA_035326425.1 Geminicoccus sp.
CCTGGTTCTGACCAAGATAACGCAGCGCCGTGTGCGCAGACGTGTTCGTCGTACCGGTGAGAGACATGGAAGCTCCTTCTACGTGAAGCGAGCGGCCCCTTCGGGCCGATACCGGGCGCCTACGTGGCACCCGCGCCGGCTACATGCCGAGCGCACATCCCCTATCAAGACCCGTGCCAACCGGCTCCGAAGGGGAAGGACCCGTCCCGAGGTCGTTGCGACCCGGCAATTTCTGCCGCATCCGGAAGATTCTGCCGGGCAATTCCTGCCGCAGCGGCTAGAACAGACGGCCGCCGTTCGGCACCGGCCGCTCGACCGCCACCAGCACCACCCTCCCTTCGGCATCCGGAAAGCCCAGCACCAGGACCTCCGACATCACCTTCGCCACCTGCCGGGGCGGGAAGTTGACCACGGCCGCCACCTGCCTGCCGACCAGCTCTCCCGGAGCATACAATGCCGACAGCTGTGCCGAGCTGGTCTTGAGCCCGATCCCCGGCCCGAAATCGATGCGCAGGCGCAGCGACGGCTTGCGGGCGGCGTGATTCGGCTCGGCCTCGACGACCGTGCCGACCCGGATGTCGACCCGCGAGAACTCCTCGATCGACAGCGTCATGCAGCGGCGGTCTCCGCCGAGCCGGCGCGCCTGCCGCCGCCGCGCCGGCAGAACCGCCCGGCCCAACCCGCCAGCGATTCCAGCTGGCCCAGCCGACGGTCCAGCTCGGCCAGCGTACGGGCGCGATCCTCGGTGTCGTCGACGAGCCACACCGAGAAGGTCCTGGCATAGACCAGCAGCACGGCCTTGCGGGCGGCGAGGCCGGCGAGGCCGCTCCTCGGCCCGTCCACCGCATTGACCAGCCAGCAGGCGACACGCCCGAGGTTGCACAAGGACATCGCCACGGCCTCGACATCGGCCCCCGACGGGCGCGACATCCTGCCCAGCGCCTCGCGATAGGGTGCCATCGCGTCGAAGCGCCGCATCAGGAGCTCGAACAACCGCTCGCGCGGCGTCATCTCGGCGAGCTCGGCGGCCGAGATCGCGAGCATCTCCGAGTCCAGCCGCTCGCCGAGCCGCCGGAGCACCGCGCCGCGTGCAGGGAACGCGGCGTAGACCGCCG
>DAOLFG010000106.1:1215-13261 GCA_035326425.1 Geminicoccus sp.
AGCGCCGCCTGCGTCGTGCCGCCGGGGCTGGTGACGTCGACGCGCAGCTGCGAGGCCGGCGACGGGCTCTGGCGCGCCAGCTCGCCACTTCCGATGACGGTGGCGCGCGAGAGCCGCATGGCGAGATCCTCGGGCAGGCCCAGCTTGGCGCCCGCTGCCGCCAGCGCCTCGATCAGCAGGAAGACATAGGCAGGCCCGCCACCGGACATGGCGGTGACGGCGTGCATCAGATCCTCGTCTTCGACCCAGGCGGTGTCGCCGACCGCCGCCATCAACGCCTCGGCCTCGGCGCGCGCCGTCGCATCGACATTGGCGTTGGCGCATAGAACCGTGGCGCCCCTGCCCACCGCCGCCGGTGTGTTCGGCATCGCGCGCACGACAGGCGTACGCTCCCCGAAAACCGCCTCGAACGTGGCGATGGCCTTGCCCGCGGCGATCGACAGCACGAGCGTACGCGGATCCATGCAGGCGCGGTAGGCCGGGATAGCCTTGTCCAGCATCTGCGGCTTGACCGCCACCACCAGCGTGCGCGGCGTCGTCATGCCGACAATGCCGCCGGGATGCGCCGTCACATGCACTCCGAGCCCCTCGGACAGCGCCCGGCGCCGCTCCGGGTCGGGCTCGACCACCCAGGCGTCCTGCGGCGACAGGCCGGCCCGCAGCCAGCCGGCCAGCAGGGCGCCACCCATCTTCCCACCGCCGACCAGCACCAGCGGCCCGACAATGGCGCTCATCCGGTCAGGCCTCGCCCTCGGTCTCGAGCAGCGCCGCCATCATGGCCTCGCCGGGCTCCTTGCCGCCCCAGATGACGAACTGGAACGCCGGATAGAAGCGCTCGCACTCGACCACCGCGATGTCGACGAGATCCTCGATCAGCTCATTGCTGGCGCGGGCTCCCTCGCGGAACAGCACCGCGTGACGGAATACCGGCAGCCCTTCCTCGGCCCAGAGGTCGAAGTGGCCGATCCAGAGCTTGTCGTTGGCGAGCGCCAGCAGCTCGTAGATGCCGTGCTTCTTCTTGTCCGGCACCTTCATGTCGAGGGCACAGGACAGGTGCATCACCCCCATCTCGGGCGCCCAGGCGAACCACAGCTTGTAGTGGCACCACTGGCCCGCGACCTCGGCCGCCAGCTCCTCGTCGCTCTGGCGATGGAAAGGCCAGTCGTTGGCGACCGCCAGCTTCTCGACGAGGTCCAGGGGGTTGCGATGGGTGGTGCGGACTTCGGAACTGAGAGAGGACAACGCGGTCCCTCCTGAATCGCCCTTCCCGTGGGCAGGACGGGAAGGCAAGCATCGGCATCTTCTTGGTGTGCCGGCGGCCGGCAGCCACAACGCCAGGGCGAGCGAGATACCCTGACTGCAACCCTTCGCTGGGCGCAGGCTGCCAAAACCCAGCCGTCTTTACAAGAAACTCCTCGTGACGGGACGCCCCGGCCGACGGCTCAGGCGCCCGCTGCCGGCTTGGGCCGCACCCTCGGCCGGCGTGCCGGTGCCGGCGGCGATTCCAGGGCCGCGACCCGCGCCTCGAGCGCCGCCACCTTTGCCTCAAGGTCCTCCTGTGCCGCCCTCGCCTTCACCGCCACGGCCTTTGCGGCGTCGAGCTCCTCGCGCGTGCAGAGCTCCATCTCGGCGGCCAGCCGCTCGACGCGCTCGCGCACGCGGGTCTCGATCTCGTCCTTCACGCCACCCAACGCGCTGAGGGCGCCGCTGGCGACCCGGGCGATGTCGTCGAAGATGCGGCTCTCGGTCTGCATCGTTCTCTCCGAAAGATGGCGTAAACCCTTTGGATATGGCCCCGTGCCGCCGGCCCGGCAAGCGCCGCCGGTTGCGTGCGCCAGCACTCGCTCCTAAACCGGCGCCCGTTCAGGCCCGCCTCCCGAGGACCGCCCTTGCTCCTGGCCATACCGTTTCCTGCGATCGACCCGGTGCTCGTCCATCTCGGGCCGTTCGCCATCCGCTGGTATGCGCTGGCCTATATCGCAGGTCTCGTGGTCGGCTGGCGCCTGCTGCGGCGGATCCTCGCCCGGCCGGGCTGGAAGATGACGCCGACCGACGCCGACGACCTGCTGTTCTACGTCACGCTGGGGGTGATCATCGGCGGCAGGCTCGGCTACGCCCTGTTCTACCAGACCTCGCACTACCTGACGAACCCGCAGGAGATTCTGCTCGTCTGGCGCGGCGGCATGTCGTTCCACGGTGGGCTCGCCGGCGTGCTGGTGGCGGCCTGGCTGTTCGCCCGGCACCGCAAGCTGCCCTTCCTGGAGATCGCCGACGCCACGGCCCTCGTGGCCCCCATCGGCCTGCTGCTCGGACGGCTCGCCAACTTCGTCAACGGCGAGCTCTGGGGCCGTCCCACCGACGTGCCCTGGGCGATGGTCTTCCCGTTCGCCGGGCCCGAGCCGCGCCATCCGAGCCAACTCTACGAGGCGGTGCTCGAAGGCCTGCTGCTGCTGGCGGTGATGCAGGCGCTGGCATGGGGCCGCCGGCGCGATCCGGCCGAGCGCGGCCTGCCGGGCGGCGTGTTCCTCATGGGCTACGGCCTGTGCCGTATCGTCGTCGAGTTCTTCCGCGAGCCCGACTTCCAGCTCGGCTACTTGATTGGCGGGGCGACGATGGGCCAGCTCCTGAGCATACCCATGGTGCTGGCGGGCCTGTGGCTCGTCATCCGCAGCCAGAGGGCCCGGCCCGCCCGATGAGTGCCCTCGAGGCGCTGATCCATCGCACGATCCGCGAGCGGGGGCCGCTCGACGTCGGGGCCTACATGCAGCTGGCCATGGCCCATCCGACGCTCGGCTACTATGCGACGCGCGACCCGTTCGGCCGCGAGGGCGATTTCGTCACGGCTCCCGAGATCAGCCAGATCTTCGGCGAGCTGCTGGGTGCGGCGATGGCCCAGCGCTGGCTGGACATGGGTGGCCCCTCGCCCGTCATGGTCGCCGAGATGGGCCCCGGCCGCGGCACGCTGATGGCCGATGCCTGGCGCGCCACGCGAAGCGTGTCGGGCTTTCATCGGGCCGCGAGGCTGCATCTCGTCGAGACGAGCCGGCGGCTGCGGGTGCTCCAGGCGACACGGCTGGGCGGCGTCCCGGTCGAATGGCACGATTCGCTGGCGACCCTGCCCGAGGAGGCGCCGCTCCTGCTGGTCGCCAACGAGCTCCTGGATGCCTTGCCCGTCCGCCAGTTCGAGCGCGGGCTGGCCGGCTGGCGCGAGCGGCTCGTGACGTTGACGCCGGGCGGCCGGCTGGCCTTCGCCACCGCCGCCGGCCGTTCGCCGTTCCATGCCACCCTGATGCAGCGTCACGCCGGTGCGCCGCTCGGCGGCATCGCCGAGCTGTCGCCGGCACGCGAGGCCGTGGCGGCTGACATCGCAAGGCGTCTCGCGGCCCATCGCGGCATGGCGCTGCTGATCGACTATGGCTCCACCCGCCTCGTTGGACCGACACTGCAGGCGGTGCGCAGCCATGCCACTGCCGATCCGCTGGAGGCGCCGGGCGAGGCCGACGTTTCCTCGCATGTCGATTTCGGCTCGCTGGCCGAGGCCGCTGTCGCTTGCGGTGCCACCGCATGGGGCCCGTTGGCCCAGGGTGAGCTGCTGCTCCGGCTGGGAGCCGAGGCGCGCATCGCGCGGCTCGTCATGAACCAGTCGCCCGACCGTGCGCAGAAGCTGCGCCAGGGAGCAGAGCGCCTGATCGACCCGGCCCAGATGGGTGCCCTGTTCCAGGTCCTGGCACTGACCGACGACGCCACCCCGCCACCCGGCTTCGCCGCGACGAGGAGTTCTCGTCCATGACGTTCGCCTCCACGCTTTCCGGGGTGCCGCATCGCTTCTTCGGCCGCCAGGGCGGCGTGAGCGAAGGGGTCTGGAATTCGCTCAACGTCGGGATCCGCAGCGGCGACGAGATCGAACGGGTGATGGAGAACCGCGGCCGCTGCGCCCGCACGCTGGATTTCGAGCCCGAACGGCTGGCGGTGGCGCGGCAGGTCCACGGCACGGCCGTCGCCGAGGTCGACACCGTCTGGCCGGCGGACCGCGCTCCGGACGCCGACGCCGTGATCACGCGGATGCCGGGCGTGCTGCTGGGCGTAGTGACCGCCGACTGTGCGCCGGTGCTGCTGGCCGATGCCGAGGCCGGCATCGTCGGCGCGGTCCACGCCGGCTGGCGGGGCGCCCTGGATGGCGTCATCGAGGCGACGGTCGAGGCCATGCGGAGGATCGGTGCCGGCCGCATCTCGGCAGCTATCGGTCCCTGCATCGCCCAGGCCTCCTACGAGGTCGGGCCGGACTATCGCCACCGCTTCGTCTCGGTCGAGCCAGCCGCCGCCGGGCTGTTTGCCCCTGTGGTCGGCTCCGACCGTCTGCTGTTCGACCTGAAGGGCTTCTGTCGGCTGCGACTGGCCAGGGCTGGCGTCGACGACGCCGACATCCTCGCCGACGATACCTGCGCCGACGACCAGCGGTTCTTCAGCTTCCGGCGCGCCACCAAGCGGCAGGAGGACCGCTTCGGCCTGCAGCTTTCGGCGATCGGACTGCCCTGATCCCGAACCGGCGCCAGATGGTCCGGCTTCGCGCCGGGCGGCCGAAAGGTTACGCGCGTCCATGAGGAATAAACCGTTCGGCTCCAGGCTCTCGCCGCACTACCCTCTGCGGAATGGCGAGCGTCAGACCTGCCGGGGCCGAGCCCGCGGCAACCGATGATCCGGACCGCTGGGGCGGACTGATGGCGCGCGCACAGGACGGCGAGCAGGCGGCCTACCGGCTGCTGCTCGAGGAGCTGACCCCCTATCTGCGCGCCATCGCCCGTCGCCGCCTGGGCCAGCAGGAGGTCGACGACGCGGTGCAGGACATCCTGCTCAGCCTGCACGGCGTCCGCCATACATACGACCCGGCACGGCTGTTCAAGCCCTGGCTGATCGCCATCGCCCGGCGTCGCCTCGTCGACCGCCTGCGCCGGAACCTACGGCGGGCCGCCGTCGAGGCGCCGTTGGACGACGACGTAACCATCGCCGACGAGCGGGCGAATTCGCATGAGAACGTACTGGACATGCGGTCGTTGCGGCGTGCCGTGGCCGAGCTTCCGGCACGGCAGAAGGAGGCCGTCTTGCTGCTTCGGTTCCAGGAAATGACGGGCAAGGAGGCGGCAGAGGCCACCGGCAGGACCGAGGGTGCCCTGAAGGTTTCGCTGCACCGCGCCGTCGAATCGCTGCGGCGCATGCTGGGGGCGGGCTAGCCGTGTCCGACGGAACCCCGCTGGTGATCGACCGCCTGGTCGCCGGATGCCGGCCGGTCAGGCGGTTGCGGCCGCCGCTGCTGCGCGCCGCGGCCTGGCTGGCAGTCGCGGTCGGGCTGGTGCTGGTGGTGTCCCTGCTGCGGGGTTTCCGCCCGAATCTGGCCGAACAGCTCGCCCGGCCCGATGCGCTGCTCGCCTTCGTGTCTGCCCTGCTCACCGGCGTGACAGCGGCGGTGGCGACCTTCCAGGTCAGTATTCCCGGCCGGGCACGTGGCTGGGCGTTCCTGCCCGTGCCGGCGCTGGGCCTGTGGCTGGCGAGCCTGGGCTGGGGATGCATCAGCGATTGGGTGAGGCTCGGCCCGGAAGGCCTCGCCATGGGCCACAGCTTCGAGTGCCTGGGCTCGATCCTGACCACGAGCCTGCCCCTGGGCTTGGTCCTGGCCGTGATGGTGCGTCACGCCGGCTACGTCCGCCCGCGCACCACCGCCCTGCTCGGCGCGTTGTCGGTCTCGGCCCTGGCCTCGGCCGGCGTCACCTTTTTCCACGACCTCGACACCGCCCTGATGGTGCTGATCTGGCACGTGGGTCCCGTGCTGGCGATCGCGCTGGCCAGCTGGCTGTTCGGCGAGCGGCTGTTCTCCTGGCTCGGCGTGAAGGCTTAGGCCCGGCCAAGAAAATTCCTTCGTTCCAAGCAACCGGATTGCTCGGCCGACGAATTGGAAAGCAGACGCCTCGATCACGGTGGCGTCAGACCGCGTTGCTTTCGATCGCCGGTGCCGTCGTCATGACACAGTCGTCGGTGCCGGCCCGCGCCGCCGACGGCGTGAAGTGCTACGGCATCTCGACGGCCGGCAAGAACGACTGCGCCAAGGGTACCGCCTGCACCGCCGAGAAGGGCGAGACCATGCTGTTTCAGGGGACGAATCCCGACGAGAAGGCCGGCCTCGCGGAACGAGGAGGAGACCGGCCTTCCACCTCACCGAGCACTATTGCTGGGTGTTCCTGCTGGCCTTCGTGATCGCCTTCGGTCCTGGTAGGCCCTCATTCGACGACCTGCTCATGCGTCGGCTCCGGCCCCGCGCCTGATCGGCAGCGGTCGCCTCGGTGCGGCAGCCGCCGCCAGCGCCTTTGCATGCTCGCTCCGGCGGCTCGACGCTTCCGGGCCAGGTTCCAGCAGCAGTGCGGCATGACCCGGCAGCACCCAGGCTGCATCGAGCGTCGGCGAGGGCTGGCCGCTGCCGCCGTAGCGCGGGTCCTCACTGCCCCAGAGCAGCCGCCAGTCGCTGCCGGCCGGCGGCGCGAGCAGGGGCTCCGGCATGATCGCAAGCTCAAGATCGACGCCGAGATTGACCAGCAGCAGCCGGTCGTCACCCGCTTCGCCGGTGAATCGCAGCAGGAATGCGCTGTCGCCCAGCACCGCGCCGTCTACCGCGCCGGACCTGCCGGTAGTCTTCAGCGTCGGATCTTCCCGGCGTAGCCGCAACAGGTCGCGATGGAGTGCCAGCCATTCGCCATGCCGCTCCCGCTCGTCCCAGTCGAGCTTGCAGGCGGCGAAGGTGGCGGGATCCGATGGCAACGGGACGATGGCCTGCATTTCGGGCGTGGCGAGGCTCGGGAACTGCCGTACCGACTGCCGGCGGCCCTCCATCACCGGCTCGGCGAGCTCCGGCACCAGCTCGGCGAAATAGTAGAAAGGTCGGCTGGAGCCCCATTCCTGGCCCTGGAACAGCATCGGCGTGCCGGGAGCGAGCAGCAACACCGCCGTCATGGCCCGCAGGCAGCCAGGCCCGGCGATGCGGCTGAGCGGCAGGCCACGGCCGGAATTGGCGATCTGGTCGTGGTTCTGCAGAAACAGCACGAACCGGCCCAGGGGCATGCCGAGGGTGGGCGTGCCGCGCGGCTGATCCTGCCAGCGATAGCGCTGCCCCTGGTAGAGAAAGCCGTGCCGCACCGCCGAGACCAGCTCTTGCGGCCGGCCGGCATAGTCCGTGAAATAGGCCTCCTTGCGTCCGGTCAGCGCGACACGCGCCGTGTGGTGGAAATCGTCGTTCCATAGGGCGTCGAACCCGAGACCGTCCTCCTCGCGCGGCCGGATCAGCTCGGCCCGTTGTGGCTCGTTCTCGCCGACGATGAAGATGTCCCGGTCTCCCGCCGCCTCGCGCGCCGAGCGGGCGATCAGCGCCAGGATGTGCTCGTGGCCGTCGTCGAAATCGTAAATGTTCTGGGTCGCATCGATGCGCAGGCCGTCGAGCCGGAAATCGCGGATCCAGTAGGCGGCGTTGGCGGCGGCGAACGCCCGCACCGGGGCGCTCGCCGGGCTCTCGTAGTCGAACGACGGTCCCCAGTCGTTGGCATAGTGCTCGGTGAAATAGCCCGCCGCGAACCGCTCGAGGAACCCGCCGACCGGTCCCACATGGTTGTAGACCACGTCGAGGATCACCCCCATGCCCAGTGCGTGGGCGGCATCGACGAAGGCACGGAAGTCGTCGGGCTCGCCATAGAGCCGGGTGGGCGCGAAGAAGCCGGTGCCGTCGTAGCCCCAGCCGAAGCCTCCGGCGAAATCGGCCAGCGGCATCACCTCCAGCAGCGTGATCCCGACTTCGGCGAGGAGTGGCAGCTTGTCGATGGCGGCCCGGCAGGTGCCTTCCGGCGTGAAGGTACCGAGGTGCATTTCGTAGATCACCGGCCGGACCGGCGCAGGCCAGCGATCGCATCGCCAGCGGTAGCTGGCAGGGTCGATGATCATCGACGGCCCCAGCGGCCCTTCCGGCTGGAAGCGCGAGACCGGATCCGGCAGCAGATCGCCGCCGTCCAGCTGCAGGCGATAGAGAGTGCCCGGCCCAAGATCGGCACCGTCGCCCTCGAACCAGCCGCCCTCGCCACGCCTCAGCGCGATCGATCCGCCACGCTCCGGCACGACCGACAGGGCCGTCAGATCGGGCGCCCAGTAGCGGAAGGCCACGGTGCCGTCGCGGACCTCGGCACCGAGCACCGGCGCTGCATCGGCGAGTTGCGGCATGTGGCGAGGCCTCCGGGCTGCCCCGGCCGAGCGTCCCGGGATCGGCCGCAGCAACGGCGGCCGACGGGACGAGGTTCCGGAACCGCCGGTCGTCGCTGCGGTTCATCAGGCACTCGATCAGACCGATGAGAATCCACCATGCCGATCGACGTCCCGGAAACGCTGGCGACCCTGCAGGAGACAGGCTTCCGGCTCCTGGCGGCGGCCCTTCTGGGGGCACTGCTGGGGATCGACCGTGAGGTCAAGGACAAGCCGCTGGGCCTGCGCACGAACATGCTGGTAGCGATCGGCGCGTGCTCGTTCGGAATCATCGCCCTCGATCTCGCCCAGCTGTTCCGGGACCAGGAGGATCTCGGACATGTCGACCCGGCGCGCGTGATCGAGGGCATCATCGGCGGCATCGGCTTTCTCGGAACTGGCGCCATCATCCAGAGCCGTGGCGCGGTGGTGGGGGCCACCACCGGCGCCACGATCTGGGTCGTGGGCGCCATCGGCCTCGCCTGCGGTTTCGGCCTCTATCTCCACGCCACCCTGGTCGCCGCAGTCGCATTCTTCGTGCTGAGCGTTCTGGGCTTCATCACTCGGCGGTGGAGCAAGGCATAGTACCCTGCGCACTCCGCCCGCGTCCTGCCGCTCGTATCCGTGGCGACCGTGCCAGCGCGAGATCGGGTTTCCACACCAGCGCCTGGGGGCAAGTGCTACACGGCCCGGCTGCGCGATCGCGCTGGCCGGGGCGGGTGCCTACGGGCTCGCGGGAAGCCCCATCACCGCCGGACCCGCGGAGAGACCGGCCTTGGAGAGCGTCGCCGTCGCCGGTGCCATGGCGGGCGTCGTCGGCGTTGCACAGTTGGCGTTGTTCAGATTGTAGCGGCCGAACGCGAAGTTGAAGTTCGAGTCCGAGATGGCGCCGGCGAATTGGCTGACGCTCACTGTATACCAGCCGTTCTGGGCGCCGTTGATCTTGACCAGCGGCAGCAGGCTGCCGGGGCGGTCGTCGTTGCGGAAGACCGTGCCGTTGGGCGCGATGGCGACGATCTCGAGATCGACCGTCTGGGCCACGACATCGAGGCGCAGGCATTCGTTGGCCCCGCCGAAGATTTCCGCCGTCCACGGGCCGGCGCTGAGGCCGTTGCCCGCCAGGGTGGCGCCGACGACGATCGAGGAGCAGTTGGCCGTGCCGCAGGTCGATACGGTAGTATCGAACATCTGCGTCGCGGCCGCCGGAATTGCCGCGGCCGCGAGCAGACCGGCCGCGGCCAAGGCTGTCATTGGAGAGCGCATGTCGAGATCCTCTCTTCGAGGCAGTGTTATCGCTCTGCCTCAGATTTCGGCATGGAAAGTCATGCCGGATTATTGTTCTACGCGCCTCATATTTTCAGACAGTGCCATAAATCACTGAGAGTGACTTTAGGACAACGTGGAGCGTTGGTGCTCGTCCCCTCCCCGTCCACCTCGCCTGATTCACCTGCAGCCTTTGATTGGGCATCGATGTGGTACCGGACATCCCCCAGCTGCTGAGGATGGCCCCCCATCGGCTCCGGCGAATGTCGCGTTGTCCGTGATGACGCGGAATGGACCCGATGCTGCAGCAGCTCGGCTAGGCAAGGGATCCGATTCGCTATATTTGTTGAAATATAGCGGTAACGTCGAGGACCGACGGTGAAGGCTCTCTCCCAGGCGACCGGCACCTTTCTCTCCGGCCCGGCCGTGGTGGCCCCGCTGCCGATGGCGCTCGCCGCCGGCTCACACACCGGGCTAGGGCTAGGCGAGGCAGAGCTGCGGGAGATGCTGGCCGAGCCCGCAAAGGCATCGCAGCGGCGCAAGCTGTGGGATCTGCCGCATCATCTGCACTGCTCGATCATCGGCACCTGCCTCGGTCTCGGCGAGCTACGGGCGCTGGCTCGGCGGCTGGCTCGGCATATCGCCGAGGATCTGAGCCAAGCCAGCGATCATACTCTGCACGTCACGGTGGTGCGCTTGGCACGCCATCGCGATGTCGCCGGCAAGCTGCTGCACAAATGCCTCGACGGCCGGCACGCGGTGGCGGTTCGTCGCTTCGCCGAGGCCAGGGACACGGCGGCGCTCGAGGTGCTCTGGGCCAGAGCGGTCAAGGAAGGCGACGTGCCGGGCGCCTATTGGGCGGCGCTCACCCATCCGGCCTCGGACGACAGGCTGCTGAACCGGATGGTCGGCGAGGTCCACATGCTCTCGCATCTGGTCGGTGCCTCGAACCGGGCGGACCTGCGCCGGCTACATGAGCTGGAGCAGCAGAGTGCCGGCCTCCGCGACCAGATGGCGGCGATTCAAGATCGCCATCGCGGCCGGCTCGTCGAGCGGGATGCTCGCATCCAGCGGCTGGAGGGCGACCTCGCAGCAGCACAGCTGCGTTTGGCGTGCCGCGACGAGCGACCCGCCGAGCCCTTGCCCGACGACTTGCCGAAGGAGCGACAGGCCCGAGAGCGCGCGGAGGCGAGACTGGCGGAGACCGAGGCCGAACTGGCGGCGGTGCTGCAGCGCCTGGGCGAGGTCCAGACGGAGCGGGAGGATCTGCGGACGCAGGTGGCGGCGCTGGAGGAGAGCCTGGCCGATCTCATGGCACCCGAGACCACGAGCGACGACGCCCTCGCCGATACGCGCAGCCTCGGCGGCAGCCATGTGTTGCTGGTCGGGGGCCGGGGCGGGCAGGTGGATTCGAGCCGGTCGCTGGTCGAGCGCATGAATGGGGTGTTCCTGCACCATGACGGCGGCGTCGACGACAACATCAACATCCTGCCGGGGCTGGTGAGCCGGGCCGATCTGATCGTGGTGCCGATGGACTGCGTGAGCCACGAGGCGGTGCGGGCGGTGAGGCGGTCGGCGGCCCGCCTCGGCAAGCCGTGGCGGCCCCTGCGCTCGGCGAGCCTCGCAGCGCTTGCCGACGCGCTGCACGCCACAGCCATGTCGGATTCGCACATCGAGGCGCGTTGACTCCCGTTATTTTCGTACGACAATAGCGGGAACCAATGATGTCAGATGGAGGCGCTCCATGAGCACGCTCGGTTTGGCCGAACGCGTCAGCAAGCCGGTGACCGACTTCCTGGGTGGCAATCTGCAGCTCCTCATCGACGGGCGATGGGTCGAGGCCGTTTCGGGCAAGGCCTTCCCGGTCTTCAATCCGGCGACCGGCCAGGAGATGGTACGCGTGGCGGAGGCCGACGCGGCCGATGTCGACGTCGCCGTGGCGGCGGCGCGGCGCGCCTTCGAGAGCGGCCCGTGGCCGAAGATGTCACCGTCCGAGCGTGGCCGGCTGCTATGGAAGCTGGCCGAACTGGTCGATCAGCATGCCGACGAGCTGGCGGAGCTGGAATCGCTCGACAACGGCAAGCCCAGAGCGGTGGCACGTGTCGCCGACGTGCCGCTGACCGCCGACATGTTCCGCTACATGGGCGGCTGGGCGACCAAGCTGAACGGCCAGACGATCTCGCTGTCCTTCCCCGGCGACTATCACTCCTACACGCTGCGCGAGCCGGTGGGCGTGGTCGGCCAGATCATCCCGTGGAATTTCCCGCTGCTGATGGCGGCGTGGAAGCTGGCGCCGGCGCTGGCCGCCGGCTGCACGGTGGTGCTGAAGGTCGCCGAGCAGACGCCGCTGTCGGCGCTGCGGCTGGGCGAGCTGATCCTCGAGGCCGGCTTCCCGAATGGGGTGGTCAACATCCTGACCGGCTACGGCGAGACCGCCGGCGCCGCCGTGGCGGCGCATCCCGGCGTCGACAAGGTGGCGTTCACCGGCTCCACCGAGGTCGGCAAGCTGATCGTCAAG
>DAOLFG010000027.1:0-37803 GCA_035326425.1 Geminicoccus sp.
TCATGCGCGTGGGACTTCCGGCCGCGGATGAAGGGGAAACGCATGCCGCGGCCGCGGTTGTTCGCCGTCTTGCTCGTCACGACCGTCGTAGCCGTGGGCCTTTCGCTGCCCGCCGATGCGATGATGAGGAGGGGAGCGGCGGGTCCCGCGCCGGACCCTGCGCCGGAGATGCCGAGATACGAAGACGACGGGATCCCTCTCGAAGGGGCGCCGGCGAGCGCGCTGCCGACGCCGCCGCTGTCCAACAACGCGACGCCGCGCAATCCGACGTACTCGATCAGGCCCAGGGCCGCGACGCAGGCCTCTGCGACGTCATCGACCTCCACGCCGGCCGCCACATCCACTTCGGCGCCGACCTCGACGGAATCCTGGGCGGCGATCTCGCGCCGAGTGGACGACCACCCCGGACCTGCGCCGCCGAAGCCGCAGATGAAACCCACGAAGAAGAAGAAGGCCGGTCCCGGCGCCAGTTCGGCTACCAGCGCCACGGCATCGGGCCCCAGGCCAACGGCCAAGCGCGGACCGCAGACCTCGACATCGGCCTCGACGGCGTCGACCACGCCGCAAGCCGCGGCATCGACCGCCGCGAGGCAAAGGACAGTCACGACTGCAGCCGCGGCCACGACCACGACCGCCACTGTCAGCAGCCCCGGCCGGAGGCCGGCCGCGACGACGGCCACGGCCACGAGAGCCGATGCCCCGGCCGTGAGCGCGGTGCGGACGGTGACCACGCCCCCCGGATACTCGCAGGCGCCTACGCCGACGGTGATCCGCCGCACGAGCCCCGCCGCCGCAAAGGCCCCGCCGGCCCAGCCATCGGCACCCGGGGGCAAGCGCTGACGGCGGCGATGCGCCGGTCGCGGTTGCCGGCGAGGCTCGTGGGATAGTGGTCCGCCGATGTCGAGGAGTGGTCGAATGCTGTGGCGTGCAGCCCTCTTTCTGATCGGCGCCGCGTGGCTGGCCTGGTCGCCCGGCGAGCTTCGTGCCCAGGCAGGCCCGGCGGCGCCGGCATCGGGGCTCACCGTCACGCTGGTCAACAGCGGTGCCGCTCCCGTCGATCTCCTCTGGATCGACGAGCACGGGGCGACACAGCCCCTCGACATCACCATCGCGCCCGGCTGGCAGCAGGCCCTGGAAGAGGTGGCACCAGGAACGAGAATATTGGTCCGTGACAGCGGGGCGACGGCCGGCGTCGAGCCGTTCTTCGAGATCACCGCCGGCAACGAGCCGCCGGTGCAACCGATCGTCATCCCGGATTCCCGGCTGCTGCGGCCGGCGGAGCTGAGCATCGCCAATCCGCTGGACAGCGAGGTGGTGGTCTACCTGCCTTCCGAGACCAGCGAGGGCGAGTGGGCCGAGTTCGATCGCATCGCGGCCCGAGCCGGGCCTTCCTACTATGACATGCCGCCGCGAACGGCGCTGAGGATCGAGGCCGCGGACGGCAGCCTGACGCTCCATTTCGAGGTCGGCCTCGACGCGCAACAGACACTGGATCTCGCCGCCGTCACCGATCCCGCCGGCCCCACGGCCAGGGTCACGGTCGACAACCGCACGTCGGCGGCCGTCACCATCGAGGAGCTGCGGGCGGCTGTGCGGCAGCGGCTCGGCAGCGTGGCGGCGGGCACCGTCGGCGAGACCGATGCCGTTGTGGGCGCCGATCTGCGGATCCTGGCCGACAGCGGCGAGGAGCTGGGCCTGCACCACGTGACAGGCGAGGCCGGCCAGTCGGTGCTGATCGAGGGCGCTGTCGAGGCGGAGAAGGCCGTGCCGCCCGCGACCGGTATCGACCTCTCGCTCCTGCCCGAGGTCCATCGCACAGCTGCGGCCGCCTTCCTGAAGACCGGCGAGGCTTTCGCCCAGAATGCCGAGATAACCACCTATGTCGCCTACAACGGCAGTGACGAGCCGGTCTGGTACGCCGGGCTCGAGGGCGACAATCTGGTCGGGCCGAAGAAGATCATGCCCCGCGCCATCGGCAACGTCATCGCCAGGGTCGGGAATTTTTCCATCGCCTGGCCCGGCGACATTCCGCCGGAGCGGATGACGCGGGCCGACGTCGTCACCTCGGTACAGGTCGCCAAGGACATGCCCAAGGTGGTCGACGTCTCGCCGCCGAAGCAGGTGACGCTCAGTGTCGACAACCGGGTGTGCAAGCCGGTGGTGCTCTACCGCGTGGATCCGTTCGGCGACGAGCAGCCGGTTGCTTCCATCGACCCGATGGGCCGCTCGACCGGGACGTTGATGCTGCCGGCCCATGCCATGGTGGTGGCCCGCGCCGGACCGGCCAGCCTGCTCGCCGGCGAGAAGCTGTGGACGGCACGGCTGGGCGATGGCTCGCAGCAGGCCGTCGCCATCGAGGCCGGCAGCACCGCCGGCTACGATCCGATGCGCGTATCGACGGCGGAAGGCGCCGAGCGCACCGTCCACATCCACAACTCGACCAGCCGCAGCGTCGACCTGTTCGAGGTGGACGCGGAGGGGCGGGAGCTGAAGCTGGAGACCCCGGTCGGGGCCGGCAAGACCGAGACCTACTACATCAAGCAGGGCACGGTGCTGGTGTTCCACCGGCCGAACGTGCCGCCGTCGATCAGCGAATATGCCCGGATGCGGGTCGGACCGGAGCCCAACCAGCAGGTCGATGTCGGCGCGCTGCGCCGGTCGCGCGGCGTCGTCGGCAGCTGGATCGACATGGAGCGGCCGGCGCTGGCGGAGCCCAACGATGTCGGCACCACCTTCGTCTCCTTCGTCGACCAGGGCGGCGCTGGTGCTGCCGGCCTGCGCGTCGCCGGCTCGATGAACAAGGGCGACGCCGCCATCGGCGGTGCTGCCCGCTTCGAGGGCTGCGCCGACGACCGGGAAGCCTTCGGCTATTGGTATCCGACCGACTTCGTCATCAAGTGCGGCGTCAGCCACACCGGCGGCGACGGTGTGGCGACCTCGAGCTACGGTCGGTTCGCCGCCCAGCGGACGGCCGCCGGCACGCTGGTGCTGCGACGTGGCTATTGCGACGACCAGCCGGCGCAGGTGTCGACCTGGTATCCGCTGCCGCAGCACTACGACGACATGGATCCGTCGGCCGAGGCCTACCAGACCGGCTTCTACCAGCTCACCTGGGCGCCGCCGAGCTTCGACTCGATGGGTCGCGGCTTCGACCTCCTGCGCACTGATCCGCTGGACTACGACGCCCCGGCGCCGGGCACGCTCAGCGACAGCCCGCTGTTCGACTTCATCTACGAGGACCGCGCCGGCAGCGCCGGCCAGATCGGCGCCAAAAGCATCTTCGGCGTCCGCTCGCAGGGCATGCAGAGCCGCTCCGACCGCTGCGACCGCGACGAGAAGCTGGTGCGCACCCTGGCCGATCTCGAGGACTTCTCCTCGAAGAGCTACGGCGCCTCGATCGGTGTGCCGCAGATCGCCTCGTTCTCGCTCAGCAAGTCGCACAGCGAGATCAACACCCGGGCCACCGGCAGCGAGCGCGTCTTCATCATGGAGCGCTGCGACACCCGGCTGCACACGCTGAAGATGGATCTGCGCTGGGAGGACCGGCGCGGCGAGGACAGCCTGCGCCAGCCGCTGGAGATCGGCTTCCGCAACGCCGTGCGGCAGCTTCCGACCGGCTGGGGCGACGGCAAGGCCCTGCTGGCCTTCTTCGACCGCTTCGGCACGCATTTCTCGCAGCGCATCACCTATGGCGGCAGCTTCTTCGCCGAGACCGAGGTCAGCAAGACCACCTACCAGATCGCCGACAAGCAGGGCGACAAGCTGTCGTTGGCGGCCGAGGGCACCATCAAGAAGGTGAGCCTCGGCGGCACCTTCGAGCAGGAGAGCTCGAAGGGCCGCAGCAACGACAACGAGCATTCCGCCTCGTCCTACCGCAAGTGGTCGGTGGGCGGCGCCGGCAGCGACGTCTATCCGGTCTGGGCGCCGACCGTCGCCGCCAATCCGGCGCCGATCGACATCGGCTTCCGGCCGATCCACGACATCCTCACCCCTGTCTTCTTCCCCGAAGATCCCGACATCGGCCTCAAGAACGCGCTGCTGCGCAAGGCCACGGCCGAGTATTTCCGCGCCTACGGCAAGGGCGACCTGACCTCGGATCCGAAGGCCCTGGACATCCGCGGCCCGCGCCAGGTGTGCGTCAAGATGGAGGTCGTCGAATACAGCTCGACCTCCGGCCGCGACGGCGACAAATTCGTCAGCGAGCTCGCGGCCGGCTTCGTCGACAGTGCGAACCATGTCGTGACAGGTGTGCCGCCGCTTGCCTTGACCTACTCGCCGGCGAATCTGAACGACTTCCGGCCCCAGGATCCGCATCTGCAGCCGGAACAATGCACGGCGGCGATCAGCGACGGCTATGTCTATTCCGGCTCGATCTACCTGCAGGGGTCCATCGGCCAGTATCCGGACGGCTGGGGGACCACCTCGGGCCAGAAAGACCTCAGCGCCAACTTTCCCGAGCGCGACCAGACCTTCCCGCTGCGCCGGCTGGAGCCGGGCGCGCCGCAGATCTTCACCGGCGCCATCAGCCTGCCGGAAGGCCGGATGCGCTACAGGCTGCGAGTGACGGCGCACGGTGCCTAGCGATCCTCGCGACCTTCCTCGACGCCGATAGTGTGGACGACGATTGTGGCTCGCCTGCTGCACGAAAGTCTCGACAGCGCATATCGCAATGGTCTACATTGCAGTGCAGCATTCTGTACGTCAGAACGTTGGCATTCCAGTCAGGGATAGACCATGACCCCAGCCGATCTCGAAGCCGGCATCCGCACCCAGGCCTACCAGCTCTGGGAGGCGGCCGGCCGTCCCGAGGGCTGCGACCTCGAGCATTGGCTGCAGGCCGAGGCAATCGTAAGCGGAACCCCGCTGGCCGAGGCACCGGCCACCAAGCCGAAGCGGGCGAGGAAAGCCGAGACGGCGGCCGAGCCGAAGCCGGCGACGAAGGTGAAGGCCAAGGCAGCGGCCTGATCGACGCGGCGATCCTCGGCCGCGGCCCGCGGCTGCCCTAGCAGCCGTGGTCCCGTGGCTGCAGCAGGGCTGCGGCCAGTCCATCACGCTCCGGCCTCGTCGCGACGAAGCTCTCGACGAGGCAATCGGCCCTGGTCGCGGGATCGGTGATGGCACGCGCGCGGTCGACCGCCGCCGTGTCGTCGAGATAGTCGCGGGCAAAGCGATACATGCTCCACTCATGAAGCGCGGTGCCGAACCAGGCGGCAGGCGCATCGGTTGGCAACGGTCGGGCGGAGATCGCCAAAGCGGCCCAGCCCCGGGCGACCAGATCGGGTGGATGACGGCGCAGCAGCGCCATGGCCTCGGCCTGGAGTCCTCGATCCGCCGAGACGACAAGTTCCGGCAGCAACACGTCGAACGCCTGCCTCGTCTCCAGCGCCTCGCGGCTGGTCCCGGTCGGGGCGGCCTCGGCCATGGCGGCGGCGCGGCGCAGGGTGGTGTCGGCCATCGCCGGCTCCCCCGACCACCGCAGCCTTCTCGCCGTAGCGGCCGTCAGGCGCAGCCTGCGTGCCGGTGACAGCTCGCCCGCTCGCTCGAGCCGATCGGCCCGCTCGATCATCTCGTGAAGGACGGACGCCGGCGGAGCGGGATTCCTTCGCTCGAGGGCCAGGGTGAGCAGCACTGCCTCCTGATCGGAAGAGCGCGCAAGGAAATCGAGGGCGGCCACGTCGAAATGCTCGGGCCTCCCGAACTGGGTGAGGGCGATGCGGTCGAAAGCGAGCCGTCTCGCCTCCTTCCACCGCCCCGCCTGTCCCTTTGCGGGAATTCCGCCGGGGCGGATGGTGCTCGCTGTGCGCAGCGCCTGGCCGAGGTCGCCGATGCGCATCCAGCCTTCGGCTATCTGGCGCAGCGATGCCGATCGCCAGGATTCCTGCCGCAATCCCTCGGCTCCCAGCATCAACCGGCGCAGCAAGCTCCGGCTGAGGGCCGGCTCGGAGCCGTATGCTGCGACGGCGACGTCGACCTGGGCCTCCAGCAGCCCGAGCGGCTCCCACAGGCCGCGGGCGACGGGATAGCGACGGAACTCGACGGTGCCGAGGCGCAGCAGCTCGAGCCCATCCGCCAGCCCCTCGACCGCAGCCGTGGCGGCGGCGAGACGGCGGACGAGATCCATCTCCCGTTGCCTGTTGCCGAGCCTCTTCGCTTGCCTCGCGAAGCCTATGAGAATCGCCGCAGCTCTCCGCGTCGCGGCACGTGCAGCGCTCGGGCACTCGGCCGCAGCGAGAATCGGCGCGATCTCGGTCATCGCGATGGCCCGCGTCTCGCCGTCCCCGACGGCCCCGGCGGCGCGCAACGCCTCGTCGGCGGCGCCGACGCTGGCGAGCCTGACCGCTGTCTTGCGGAGCCCGGCCGCGCGCCTGGCCGCGTTCTCGACCCCTGACAGGGCGTCGAGCGCCTCTCCGAGCAGGGGCGGCACGTCCGGCCCGGGCCCATCGCAGCCGGTCGCATCGGCTGTTCGCGCCAGGAGGCAAGCGGCGATGGCCAGCAGTGTCGAGAGCAATCGGCGTCGGTTCGGCAAGACAGTCTCGCGCCCGGACATTCCGGCCGATCATCGCGCAGCCGGGCTGAGAATCGCTTAACGAGGCTCGGTACTGGTGCGGGCGGAGGGGTTCGAACCCCCGACACCGGCGGTGTAAGCGCCGTGCTCTACCGCTGAGCTACACCCGCATGCGTCGGGTGTTTAGGGCGGGGGGCGTCGTGAGGCAAGGCGTGCGGGATCCCTGTGGCCCCGGCCCCGGACCACCGCTCCCGCAGCAGCGCCACGACTGCAGCCAGCCCGAGCCAGGGGTAGGGTTGCCCCAGGGTCCACAATGGCACGTTCTCGACCAGCCAGGGCCGTGTCTGGCTGAGGATGACGAACAGCGGCTCGACGACCACCAGCACCACCACCACGGCTGCCACAACGGCCTGCCACCACCACCCCGCTCCCGACTGCCGCGCCCGCAGCAGCAGCCAGGCGACCGCCGGGAACAGCAGGAAGCCGTCGTAGCGGCGGTGGTAGACCGCGAGCAGGCCACAGGCCGAAAGCAGCGCCAGGTCGGCCAGCGCCGTGCCCGGTTTCGCCCTGCCGCGCCAGACGGCCAGCGCCACGACCAGACCGAGCACCGCCACGAACAGCCGCAGCGGCAGCGCGTTGCCGGCGGTGAGCTGCAGGCCGACCGGCGCCAGGTCGATCATCGTCACGCGTTTCCAGTAGGGCTCGGCCGGCCCGGCGGCGTTGATGCCGCCGGGGGCCGCCTGCAGGGCGAAGTTGGCGCGCAGCCCCATGATCGCCGGCAGCACCGGTCGGCCGGTGAGCACGAGCGGCAGGAAGGTGACGACGAGCGTGACGGCCACGGCGACGACGAAAGCGGTCCAGGCGCGGCGCAGCAGGAAGAAGGCGCCGAAGAACGGCAGGAAGGACGGCTTCAGCGACATGCCGGCCAGCAGCAGGCCCGCCAGCACCGGCCGGCCGCGGCGCTCGGCCAGGATCGAGGCGAAGCCGAAGCAGGCGGCGAGCGGCGCCCACTGGCTGTTGGCGAGCCCGCGCGGGCCGAAGGCGGTGAGCGCTAGGCAGGCCAGGATGGCGACCTCGACCGGTCCGAGCCTGATCTCCTCGGCGAGGAGCAGCATCAGCAGCAGCACCGCCGCCGCCACCGCGACCAGGTTGACCGCCAGCACCACGAGGTGGGCCTGCTCCATCGGCAGCCGGGCGAGCAGCCCGAACACGGCCGCGGCCTGCGGCGGATAGAGGAAGCTCGATTCCAGCCAGGCGTCGGGGAACGGCTCCGACAGGAGCGGGCGCATGTGCTCTGCGAACAGCTTGCCGTCATAGGGGTCGAGCCCGGTGTTCCAGAGCTGGCCGGCGACGTAGAAGACCTGGAAGTCGAAGCTGATGAACCGACTGTGCATCGCGGTGCGCAGCAGCCACAGCGCGCAGGCCAGCACCACGGCGCCGGCGGCGGTCCAGGCACCGGTGGAAGGACGGGATCGCATCGTCAACAGGGCCGGCCGTCCTTGTGGGTGGATGTCCACCCGCCGTCGGGCCCGAGGACGGCGGCGAGCTCGTCCTGCCGGCCGTGGCGGCGCTTCCCGCGGCCCGGCATCCGGCTGGAGAAGGGCTCGGGATCGTTGGGCGGCCTGGTCCGCGGCGGCTGGGTCGCGGCCTCGACGGCGAGCGGCGGCATAGTCGTGGTGTCGGCCATTGCTGTCGTCCCGCACGGGTCGTGCGAGGCTTACACCGGGGGACGCATTCCCGCCACATCGCGGCCGTCGCCCCTGCAGTGCCGCGGCGCGACGTTGACAGGCCGGCGGCCCGTCACTATGTCTCCGCCGCGTCTCGCGGGGGTGTAGCTCAGTTGGTTAGAGCGCCGGCCTGTCACGCCGGAGGTCGCGGGTTCGAGTCCCGTCACTCTCGCCACTCCCGACCCGGTCCCGCCATCTCCCGATCATCGTCCGGGCAGCGGCCTTGAGCGCGCCCGCCGCTATCGGCCGGGCGCTCGGC
Organism: Geminicoccus sp.; assembly: GCA_035326425.1. Lineage (GTDB taxonomy): Bacteria > Pseudomonadota > Alphaproteobacteria > Geminicoccales > Geminicoccaceae > CALKJU01. The sequence goes on from DAOLFG010000027.1 coordinate 8,492, forward strand.
GGCAGCTTCGGCCTGCTGCTCGGCGGCCGGGTGGTCACGATGGCGCTGGCGCTCGCCGCCACGGTCGTGCTGACGCGCGGGCTCGGCGCCGAGGGCTTCGGCCTCTACCGCACCGTCGTGGCCTATCTGGGCTTCGTCTCGATCGTCGCCAGCCTCGGCCTCAACCTGCTGGTGGTGCGCGAGATCTCCCGCGCCGGCGCCGACCAGGGCCGCATCCTCGGCCACGCCTCGGGCCTGCGCCTCGTCAGTGGCCTCGCCGTGATCGCGCTCGCCGTGGCGGTGGGCTGGCTGCTGCCGTTCGAGCCGCCGGTGCGCGCCGGCATCGCGTTGGGTGCCGCGGGCTCGCTGGCCTTCATCTGCTACCAGCTGCTGGTCGGGCTGTTCCAGCAGCGGCTGCGCCAGCTCGGCACGGTGGCGGCCGAGGTGGCGGGGGCGCTGGTGCTGCTGGGCGGCGCCGCGGCGCTGGCGGCGGCGGGTGCCGATCTGCTGGCCTTCGTCGCGGTGACGGCGCTGTCGCAGCTCTGCACGCTCGTCGTCGGCTGGTGGTTCGCCCAGCGCCTGCAGCCGTTCCGGCCGCAGTTCGACCGGGCGGAATGGGCGCGGCTGCTGCGCGCCTCGATCCCGATCGGCGCCATGACCATGCTCTCGGTCACCTATGTGCGCGCCGACACGCTGCTGCTCGCCATGCTGGCGGCCCCGCAGCAGGTGGGCCTCTACGGCCTGGCGTCGCGGCTGCTCGACACGGTGACCGGCGTCACCCTGATGCTGACCGGCCTCGTGGCGCCGCTGGTCACCCGCCATGCCCGGCACGATCCGGCGGCGTTCCGCGACTTCCTGGGGCTCGGGCTCACCGCCGCCCTGGTCTGGACGGTCGGCGTGGCGGCGCTGGCCGGCGCCCATGCCGGCGACCTCGCCGCCCTGATCGGCGGCGCCGGGTTCCGCGCCGCCGGCCCGCCGCTGGCGTTGCTGACGCTGGTGGCGCCGATCGGCGCCGTCTCGGTGCTGTTCCGCGACGCCGCCATCGCCCTCGACCGGCAGGGCGCGCTGCTCAAGGGCTACCTCGCCGCCGTGGCGGTGGCGGTGGCGGGCTACCTGCTGCTCATCCCGCGCTTCGATGCGGTGGGTGCCGCGCTCGGCCTGATGCTGGGCGAGGCCACGGTCGCGGTCAGCGCCTTCCTCGTCGTCCATCGCGAGACCGGCGTCGTGCCGCCGCTGGCGCTGCCGCTGCGCACCGTCGCCAGCGGCGCCGTCGCCGCCGCCGCCTGCTGGGGGATGCGGCAGCTCGGCACGCCCTGGCCGGTGTCGCTGGTGGCCGGTGCCGCACTCTATGGCGGCCTCCTGCTGGCGACCCGCGTCGTGGCGCCGGCGACCTTGTGGCAATATCTCGGCCGCAAGCCTGCGGGCGTCGGCGAGAACGGAGCCTGAATCGATGGCAGCGGTGTTTCCCGACGCCGATCCGATCCTGGTCGTGGGAGCCGCGCGATCCGGCACGACGCTGCTGCAGCGCATGCTGGACTCCCACCCCGAGCTGTCGGTGCTGGACGAGCTGACCTATTTCAACGGCATCCTGCAGCTGCGCCGGGCGGTATCCGACCTCGCGGCGCCGGGCGCGGTCGAGCGGTTCTTCGAGCTCCTGCCGCGCCTCGACCAGTATCCCTACTGGAACGGCATGGAGGACGTGTTCGCCGAGGTCCGCCGCCGGCTGGCGGCCGATCCCCGGCCGAGCTACGAGGCCTTCTACCTCCATGCCATGCAGGCCCATGCGGCGCGCGGCGGCAAGCGCCGCTACGGCGACAAGACGCCGGAGAACCTGCGCAGCCTGGACGAGCTCGCCGCCATCTTCGGCCGGCTGCAGGTCGTCCACATCGTGCGCGACCCGCGCGCCAACGTCGCCTCGCGCAAGGCCACCGAATGGTCGTCGGCCGACGTCGTCACCAACACCCTGAAATGGCGGCTCGACGTCACCGCCGCCCGCCGCTTCGCCGCCACGGCCCCCGAGGGCAGCTACCACGAGCTGCGCTACGAGGACCTCGTCACCGACCCCGAGGCCGCGCTGTCGCGGGTCTGCGCCTTCCTCGGCGTCGCGTTCTCGCCCGGGATGCTCGACACCGGGCGCAAGCAGGCGCTGTTCCGCAACTCGTCGTGGAAGGACAACGCGCTGCGGCCGGTGTCGACCGATTCCGTGGCGCGCTGGCGCGGCACGCTCGGGCGCGGCCAGATCGGCCTGATCCAGGCGACGGCCGGGCCGGCGCTGCGGCAGCACGGCTATGCGCCCGAGCGGCTGACGGCGGTGGACTGGCTGCGGGCCGGCAGCCGGGCTCCGGTCGAGCTCGGCCGCTGGCTGCGCTTCAAGCTGGCCCGGCGGCCGATGAGCCCGGATGCCGAGTTCCAGGCCGGCAGCGCCGACCTGTGGCGGTCGCTGCGCCGCTCGCTCGGGCTCGGCGGGCGGTAGGGCCGCGGCACCGCTGGCGCCGGACGGCTCCAGCGGGCCGGGACGAACGGGATTTCCAGCTCCGGAAGAGTCCGTGCCTGGAGATGGCACGTTCCGTCAGCGTGAACCGATGCTAGTTCACCCTGATCGGAATGTAGGTCGCATTGTTGCTCGGCACGTTGTCGCTCACGACCTGGCCGGTATCGATCACGGTGCCCAGCCAGTAGGTCGCGCCGCGCGTCAGATTCGACGGGATCGTCAGCGTTCGGCGGCTGGTCAGGACGATATCGCGGCTCACGGTCATGCTGCTGGTGGCTATGAGACGGTCGGTCCGGGAGATGAGATTGTTCGTCGAGATGTAGTAGCCCGTGGTGACGGACTTGGTGTTCTTGCCATTGTTCTCGTAGCTGAACTCGGCCCGGACTTGCTGCCCTCGATTGACCAGGTATGTGCGCTCGCCGTTCACGGTGATCCACGGCAGTGCGACGTCGGAGGTGTTGTAGATCGCGGTCTTGCCGTGCGTCGAATACTCTCCGGAAGCGCCCGAGTAGCGCCAGTGGGCGACGCCGAGATCCTCGTAGGCGGCCGACCACAGGCCGTAGAGGAACACCGCGCCATTGCTCGCATCCTCGCCGAAATAGCCGCGAGCGTTCGTTCCATTGGCCCAGATGTGCTGGAAGTCGGCTCCCATGATGTTGTACCAGCGGTTCTCGTGCAGCAGGCCCATGCCGTGCCCCAGCTCGTGGACACCGGTGCTCTGCAGCTGTCGCCTGTCGCCTTTGTAGGACATGATGCTGGAGGTCAGCTCGTCGGCCGTCCACTTGAACGGTGAACGATAGTCGAAGATGACATCCGCTTCATTGTAGTGCGTGACGATCGTGAAGAACCAATAGCAGGTGAGGGGTGTATAGGCGATCGCCGGGGCGCCCTGCAGGACTCCGTTGTCCGAGCTGCCCCAGGCCTCGTTCTGGCCGTTGTTGAGACCGACGGTGCCGTTGTCGGTGACCAGGTTGAAGCCGAACGGGCTGGGGTTCTGGTTGGTCAGGTCGACCGTCCGCTGGAGGCCGTTGCGCCAGTAGCCGGTGGGAAAGCTGACCGGACTCGCCGCCATGGATGGGAAATTGCTGCTCCACTTGATGGGCACACCGGAGCAGGTCCGGTATCCGAATGCCATCGCCGACTGGGCCGACAGGGTCAAAAGGGCTGCGGCCGCCGCCGCGATCGCGACACGGTATGACGTCATCGAACTATCTCCGAGCGAAGTGCTGTCTCGAGAAACGGAAGGCCGTTCAGCGGCCCTTCCTGAGCGTGATCGTCGTATCGTCCTTCGGCTGGGCGCGCTGCTCGGCCAAGTCTGACGGCGTCGCCTGTGGTCCGGCCTGGCGTGATGCCGGCGGGGCCGAAGGTGCCCTGGCGATGCCGGATGGCGCCGCGATCAGGGCGTTGGGAACCGTGCTGCGGAAAGTTCCACCGCTCTGTCCGACGGCCGATCGCGCGGCCGAACCGACGGAGCCCAGGAACATGGCGGTGGAGATCCCCCTGCCGTCCTCCCGGGTCTGGCTGGCGCGGGGGGAATTGCCGGGGCCGGCATTGTCCTGCGTGGCGTCGCCACCCGCCGCGGAGACTATCTCCATGCTGGCCGGCGCCTCCGCTGCGTAGCGTCGGCGCGCCTCCTCGATCGAAAGCCCGCTCTGCCGGAGCAGCGCCGCAGCCTCGGGGTTCTCGAGGAGGTCGTCGAACCTGGGCGTGGGATACCTGATGCGACGGAGCTCGAGAGGTGCCGCGCCTTCCGACAGGATGCGGTCGTCCCTGATGGCGCGAACCGGCGAGCCACGCCCGTCGTGAACCACGCCCCCGAGGACTCTGAACCGTCCATCGATGCAGCCGACCAACGGGCATGTGGTCTCGCCGTTGTCCTGCACGAACAGGATATCCTCGTCTCCGACCTGAAAGACCGGGACATTGGACGCTACGACGAATCCACCGCGACCGTCGGGTCCTCCGATGAAGCGGAGCGTGATGGACCGGCCGGGTGGTGTGCCGCGGGCCGAGTCCAGGACATCGACGGTGACGATCGTGTAGGGAACCGCCGGCTGCCCATTGGTGCCCGGCTGCGACATCCGGTACTCGACCTTGGACGTGCGACCGTGGACGACCAGCTTGGATCCACCGACGAGCCTGGAAACGTCGGCAACACCCTGTGCCGATATCGTCGATGGATCACCCACCAGGCAGGCGACTGCACCTGCGGCAATGCAGATCGACTTGATACGTGACATGTCTTCCTCCTGACGAATTCTCTGAATTTCTCCTCTTTGCTGAGTGTGGTCCCGGATCTCGAAGTCCATTCAGGATCGTTGTATCGGCTCGGCCCACGCTGGACACCGAAACGATCGTCCATGCTGCAGACCGGCCATTGATCGGGGCGTGAGCCCCACGCGGCACTTTATCATCTCTTTGGAGGCTGCCGCGGTCTTTAGCGTGATGCGGAGGGACGGAATGTCATCGGCGAGGGGCGCCACGTCCCTTCGAGAAATATCCCGGAAGTTTCATTTAGACTAAACTAATGCATACTTCGGTACCTTGTCAATGCCCCACCCGGTCATGCAAGGATCGACCTGTCGCTGCCGCCGCTCGCTCTGGCTGGGTGGGCGCCAGGGTCGGAGGACAGCCAATGTCGTCGCCCAAGATCGCCTTCATCGGCGCCGGCAGCACGGTCTTCGCCCGGAAGCTGATCGGCGACATCCTGTCGTTTCCGGAGCTGGCGGGCTCGAGGCTCGGCCTGTTCGACATCGACCGGGATCGACTGGCCACCACCGAGGCCGTGGCTCGTCGCGTCGCGGCCACGCTCGGCGCCCGGCCGGTCATCGAGGCCACCACCGAGCGCGCCCGCGCCCTCGACGGCGCCGACTACGCCATCACCATGATCCAGGTCGGCGGCTACCGGCCCTGCACCGTCACGGATTTCGCGGTGCCCAAGCGCCACGGGCTCGAGCAGACCATCGGCGACACGCTGGGGATCGGCGGCATCATGCGGGCGCTGCGCACCATCCCGGTGCTGCTCGACCTCTGCCGGGACATGGAACGGTTGTGCCCGGACGTGCTGCATCTCAATTACAGCAACCCGATGGCGATGAACTGCTGGGCCATCGCCCGCGCCAGCGGCATCCGCACCGTCGGCCTGTGCCACAGCGTGCCGCATACGGCAGCCCAGCTCGCGGCCGATCTCGGGCTGCCGGCGGCCGAGATCGACTATCTGGTGGCCGGCATCAACCACATGGCCTTCTATTTGAAGTTCGAGCACCAGGGACGGGATCTCTATCCCCGGCTGCACAGGCTGGCCGCCGAGGGGCCGGTGCCGGAAGGCAACCGGGTGCGCTACGAGATGCTGCGCCGACTCGGCTGGTTCGTCACCGAATCGAGCGAGCACTTCGCCGAGTACGTGCCCTGGTTCATCAAGCGCGGCCGGCCGGACCTGATCGAGCGGCTCGGCATCCCGCTCGACGAGTATCCACGCCGCTGCGAGCGCCAGATCGCCGAATGGGACGAGCTGCGCCGGCGGCTGGAGGACCCCGATGAGCCCGTGGCGGTCGAGCGCAGCGCCGAATACGGCTCGGCGATCGTGCACGCGGCGCATACCGGCATGCCGGCGCGCATCTACGGCAACGTGCCGAACCGCGGGCTGATCGACAACCTGCCGCCGGACTGCATCGTGGAGGTGCCGTGCCTGGTCGACAGGAACGGCGTGCAGCCGGTGCGGATCGGCGCCCTCCCGCCACAGCTGGCGGCGCTGATGCAAACCAACATCAACGTGCAGGCCCTGGCGGTCGAGGCGGTGCTGACCGGCCGGCGCCAGCATGTCTACCATGCCGCCATGCTCGACCCGCACACCGCGGCCGAGCTCGACCTCGACCAGATCTGGGCCCTGGTCGACGATCTGCTGGCGGCGCACGGCGCGTGGATTCCGGCCGAGCTGAACGGGCGCGACGGCGGCCGGGCCGGGACGGACGGTGCGGCGCCCGTCCGAATCGCTCGAATTCCATAGCCGTCCCTAAACCCTTGCCGTGGCGGGGCCTGGGTCGGGCCGTCCCTGGCGACAGAATGGCACGGAAGCACCTGTGCGCTTGGCAGGATCGCCGCGGCGGCCTATTTTCGCGGCCGTACCGCAACGCAGCGACGCCCCAGCGGAAGCGCCATGCAGGCCTATCTCGCCGAGTACCTGCCGATCCTGATCTTCCTGGCCATCGCCGTCGGCCTGTCGGTGGTGATCGTGGCGGCGTCGATGCTGGTGGCGCGGCAGCGGCCGGACGTCGAGAAGCTCTCGGCCTACGAGTGCGGCTTCGAGGCCTTCGAGGACACCCGCGGCCGCTTCGACGTGCGGTTCTATCTGGTGGCGATCCTGTTCATCATCTTCGACCTCGAGGTCGCCTTCCTGTTCCCGTGGGCCGTGTCGCTGGGCGACATCGGCATGGTCGGGTTCTGGTCGATGATGGTGTTCCTGGGCGTGCTGACGGTCGGGTTCGTCTACGAATGGAAGAAAGGGGCGCTCGAATGGGAGTGACCGCGGCGGCCCGGCCCGATCTGTTCCAGGAGGTCGACCAGGGCCTCAAGGACCAGGGCTTTCTCGTCACCACGCTCAACGATCTCGTCGGCTGGGCGCGCAGCGGCTCCTTGTGGCCCATGACCTTCGGCCTCGCCTGCTGTGCCGTCGAGATGATGCACGCCGCCGCCAGCCGCTACGACCTCGACCGCTTCGGGCTGGTGTTCCGCCCGAGCCCGCGCCAGTCCGACGTGATGATCGTCGCCGGCACGCTCTGCAACAAGATGGCACCCGCCCTGCGCAAGGTCTACGATCAGATGGCGGAGCCCCGCTACGTCATCTCGATGGGCTCCTGCGCCAATGGCGGCGGCTATTACCACTACAGCTATTCGGTGGTGCGTGGCTGCGACCGGATCGTGCCGGTCGACATCTATGTTCCCGGCTGTCCGCCGACGGCGGAGGCGCTGGTCTACGGTATTCTGCAACTGCAGAAGAAGATACGCCGCAACAGCACGATCGTGCGCTGACGGCGGGCGAGGGGTGATGGCAGAAGACGCCGCCAAGGGGCAGGACGAGGCGCTGGCCGAGCTGTCGGCATCGCTGGAGGCGGTGCTGGGGCAGGTGCTGCAGGCGTCGACGGTCGCGTTCGGCGAGCTGACCATAGAGGTGCCGGCCTCCGCGCTGGTCCGCACCATGACCTTCCTGCGCGACGACCCCAACATGCTGTTCAAGGAGCTGGTCGACGTCACCGCCGTCGACCATCTCGACCGCGAGCAGCGCTTCGAGGTCGTCTATCACCTGCTGTCGCTGCATCACAACCAGCGGCTGCGGGTGAAGATCCGCACCGACGAGGGCACGCCCGTGCCCTCGGTCGTGCCGGTCTTCCGCTGCGCCTCGTGGTTCGAGCGCGAGACCTGGGACATGTACGGCGTGCTGTTCAGCGACCACCCGGATCTGCGCCGCATCCTCACCGACTACGGCTTCGAGGGCCATCCGCTGCGCAAGGACTTCCCGCTCACCGGCTATGTCGAGCTGCGCTACGACGACGAGCAGAAGCGGGTGGTCTACGAGCCGGTGAAGCTGCGCCAGGACTTCCGGAACTTCGACTTCCTGTCGCCCTGGGAGGGGCATGGCGGGCTGCTGCCCGGCGACGAGAAGGCTTCGGCCTGAGCCGAGCCCGGCCAAGCCAGGGAAACACGATGCCCGAGATCCAGACCCGCAGCTACACGATGAATTTCGGGCCGCAGCACCCCGCGGCCCACGGCGTGCTGCGGCTCGTCCTCGAGATGGACGGCGAGGTCGTCGACCGCGCCGACCCGCATATCGGCCTCTTGCACCGCGGCACCGAGAAGCTGATCGAGTACCGCCCCTACCTGCAGAACATCCCCTATTTCGACCGCCTCGATTACTGCTCGATGCTCTGCCAGGAGCATTCCTACGTGCTGGCGGTCGAGAAGCTCCTGGGCGTCGAGGTGCCGCTGCGGGCGCAGTACATCCGCGTGCTGTTCGACGAGCTGACCCGCATCCTCAACCACCTGCTCAACATCACCACCATGGCGCTCGACGTCGGCGCCATGACGCCGCTGCTCTGGATGTTCGAGGAGCGCGAGAAGCTGATGGGCTTCTACGAGCAGGTCTCGGGTGCCCGGATGCACGCCAACTACTACCGGTTCGGCGGCGTCAACCGCGACATGCCGGCCGGCATGGAGCAGGATATCCGCGACTGGATGGACCAGTTCGTGCCGCGGATGGACGATGTCGACCGCCTGCTGACCGAGAACCGTATCTTCAAGCAGCGCACCGTCGACATCGGCATCGTCACGGCCGAGGACGCGCTGGCCATGGGCTTCTCCGGGCCGATGCTGCGCGGCTCGGGCGTGGCCTGGGATCTGCGCAAGGCCCAGCCCTACGAGGTCTACGACAAGCTCGACTTCGACATCCCGATCGGCCGGAGCGGCGACTGCTGGGACCGTTATCTCGTCCGCATGCTTGAGATGAAGGAATCGCTGAGGATCATGCGGCAGTGCCTCGACCAGATGCCCAAGGGCCCGGTCCGCACCGCCGACAAGAAGGTGACGCCGCCGCCGCGCGCCCTGATGAAGAGCTCGATGGAGGCGCTGATCCACCACTTCAAGCTCTACACCGAGGGCGTGCACGTGCCGGCCGGCGAGGTCTATGCCGCCACCGAGAATCCCAAGGGCGAGTTCGGGGTCTACCTCGTCTCCGACGGCGGCAACCGGCCCTACAAGTGCAAGATCCGCTCGCCGGGCTACGTGCATCTCCAGGCGCTGGACGAGATGAGCAAGGGTCACATGCTGGCCGACGTCGTGGCGATCATCGGCTCGATGGACATCGTCTTCGGCGAGATCGACCGATGAGCGCCGGCCACGGAGCCCCCGGCATCAAGCCCTGGGCCGCGGCCTGCGCGCCCGATTCCCCGACCTTCGCCTTCAACGAGGCCAACGGCCCGGAAGTCGAGAAGATCCTGGCGCGCTACCCCGAGGATCGCCGGCCCAGCGCCGTGATCCCGTTGCTGCACCTGGCGCAGGCCCAGCACGGCGGCTGGCTGCCACGCTCGGCCCTCGACCATATCGCGGCCATGCTCGGGATGCCGCCGATCCGGGTCTACGAGGTCGCCTCGTTCTACGACATGTTCAACACCGAGCCGACCGGCCGCGTCCAGGTGCGGGTCTGTACCACCACGCCCTGCTGGCTGTGCGGCTCGGACGCGGTGCTCGAGGCCTGCAAGAAGTCGCTGGGCATCGACATCGGCGAGACCACGGCAGACGGCCGGTTCTTCCTGCGCGAGTTCGAGTGCCTGGGCGCCTGCTCGAACGCGCCGGTCCTGTGGGTCGACGACGATTTCTACGAGGATCTCGACGGGCCCAAGACCACGGCGATCATCGAGGCGCTGAAGCGCGGCGAGCAGCCGAAGCCGGGGCCGCAGTCGGCACGGCACGGCTCGGAGCCGCTGGGCGGCAAGACGACGCTTCTGGAGACGGGTGAGTGATGCTGCGCGACCAGGACCGCATCTTCACCAACCTCTACGGCGAGAAGCCGTGGGGGCTGCAGGGCGCCCAAAAACGTGGCGACTGGGACGGCACCAAGGACATCATCCTCAAGGGTCGCGACGCGCTGGTGGCCGAGCTCAAGGCCTCGGGCCTGCGCGGCCGCGGCGGCGCCGGCTTCCCCACCGGCATGAAATGGTCGTTCATGCCCAAGCAGCCGGACGGCAAGCCGACCTATCTCGTGGTCAACGCCGACGAGTCCGAGCCCGGCACCTGCAAGGACCGCGAGATCATCCGCCACGAGCCGCACAAGCTGGTCGAGGGCTGCCTGATCGCCGGCGCCGCCATGGCCTGCACCGCCGGCTACATCTACATCCGCGGCGAGTTCGTCCGCGAGGCGCAGGTGCTGCAGGCGGCGATCGACGAGGCCTACGAAGCGGGGCTGCTGGGCAGGAACGCCTGCGGCTCGGGCTACGACTTCGACCTCTACCTGCATCGCGGTGCCGGCGCCTACATCTGCGGTGAGGAGACGGGTCTCCTGGAATCGCTGGAAGGCAAGAAGGGCCAGCCGCGCCTGAAGCCGCCGTTCCCGGCGGCGGTCGGGCTCTACGGCCGGCCGACGACGATCAACAACGTCGAGACCATCGCCGTCGCCCCCACCATCGTGCGGCGCGGCGGCGCCTGGTTCGCCGGGCTGGGTCGGCCCAACAACACCGGAACCAAGGTGTTCTGCGTCAGCGGACACGTCAACAAGCCCTGCACCGTCGAGGAGGAGATGGGCATCCCGCTCAAGGTGCTGCTGGAGAAGCATTGCGGCGGCGTGCGCGGCGGCTGGGACAATCTCCTGGCGATCATTCCCGGCGGCTCGTCGGTGCCGCTGCTGCCGAAGTCGATCTGCGACACGGTGAAGATGGACTTCGACAGCCTGCGCGAGGTGCAGTCGGGCCTAGGCACCGCCGCCGTCATCGTCATGGACAAGTCGACCGACGTCATCAAGGCGATCGCCCGGCTGTCGAAGTTCTACATGCACGAGAGCTGCGGCCAGTGCACGCCCTGCCGCGAGGGCACCGGCTGGCTGTGGCGGATGATGACGCGGCTCGTCGAGGGCAAGGCCAGGATCGAGGAGATCGACCTGCTGCAGGACGTCACCAAGGAGATCGAGGGCCACACCATCTGCGCGCTCGGCGATGCCGCGGCGTGGCCGGTGCAGGGCCTGATCCGGCACTTCCGCCCCGAGATCGAGCGGCGTATCCGCGAAGCCGCCGCACCACAGTCGCTGGCGGCTTGAAGGTATGACGACGATGAACGCGGCACGATTGGGCAGGATGTTGGTAGAGGCGGGTGACGACCGGGTGCGTTGGGCCGAGGCCATCTTCGACGAGGTCACCGACGCGAGCACGGGTCTGGTCACGCGTGACTATCTCGACAAGAGATTGGCCGAGTTCGAGACCAAGTTCTCGCAGCTCGAGACCAAGCTCACTCGCGGCGTCATCTTCACGCAGGTCGGCGGCTTCGTGGCGCTGGCAGCGCTGATCTTGCTGAAGTGAGGGGTTGAACCGGCGCATGCCCAAGCTCACCGTAGACGGCCAGGAAGTCGAGGTCCCGCCGGGCTCGACCGTGCTGCAGGCCTGCGAGGCGGCGGGCCGCGAGATTCCCGTCTTCTGCTTCCATCCCAGGCTGAACATCGCCGGCAATTGCCGGATGTGCCTGGTCGAGATGGAGAAGTCGCCGAAGCTGATCGCGTCCTGCGCCATGCCGGCGGCCGACGGCATGGTGATCAAGACCGACACGCCGCAGGTCCACAAGGCCCGCAAGGGCGTGCTGGAGCTGCTGCTCATCAACCACCCGCTCGACTGTCCGATCTGCGACGAGGGCGGCGAGTGCGACCTGCAGGACCTGACGCTGTTCTACGGGCCGGACCATTCCCGCTACAAAGAGAACAAGCGGCCGGTCGCCGACAAATATCTCGGGCCGCTGGTCTCGACCCACATGACGCGCTGCATCCACTGCACGCGCTGCATCCGCTTCCTGGGCGAGGTGGCGGGCGTCGAGGAGCTGGGCGCCTGCTCGCGCGGCGAGCACATGGAGATCACCACCTGGATCGAGGCGGCCCTCTCCTCCGAGCTGCAGGGCAACATCATCGACTTGTGCCCGGTGGGTGCCTTGAACTCGAAGCCCTACGAGTACAAGGCCCGTACCTGGGAGCTGAAGAAGACCGAATCGGTCGACGTGCTCGACGCCGTCGGCTGCAACATCCGCATCGACAGCCGCGGCAACGAGGTGATGCGCGTCCTGCCGCGCCTGAACGAGGACGTGAACGAGGAGTGGATCTCCGACAAGACCCGCTTCTCCTATGACGGCCTGAAGAAGCGCCGGCTCGACGTGCCGATGCTGAAGAAGGACGGCCGGCTGCAGCCGGTCTCCTGGCAGGAGGCGCTGGCCGCCGTGGCCGAGCGGCTGAGGGCCGTGCCGGGTGAGCGCGTCGCCGCCATCGTCGGCGACCTGGTCGACCTCGAGGCCATGACGGTGCTCAAGGACCTCATGGCCGAGATCGGCTCGCCGCATCTCGACTGCCGCCAGGACGGTGCGAAGCTGGGCGAGGGCGGCCGTGCCGGCTGGCTGTTCAACAGCACCATCGCCGGCATCGAGCAGGCCGATGTCGTCCTGCTGGTCGGCTGCGATCCGCGCCACGAGGCGCCGGTGCTGAACGCCCGCATCCGCAAGCGCTGGCGGCAGGGGCAGTTCAAGGTGGCGCGCATCGGTCCGCCGGTCGACCTCACCTATCCGGTCGAGGAGCTGGGCGCCGGCACGGCGACGCTGCAGGAGCTGGCCGACGGCCGCATCGGCTTCAGCGACGTGCTGAAGGGTGCGAAGAAGCCGCTGATCATCGTCGGGCCCGGTGCCGTGGCGCGGCCGGACGGTGCCGCCGTGCTCGCCGCCGCCCGGGCGCTGGCCGAAGCCTGCGGTGCTGTCCAGGACGAGTGGTGCGGCTTCAACGTGCTGCACACCGCCGCCTCGCGGGTCGGCGGCCTCGATCTGGGCATCCTGCCGGGCGAGGGCGGATGCGACGTCGCCGGCATCCTCGACGGCGCCTCGGGCGGCGAGATCGAGGTCGTCTACCTGCTGGGTGCCGACGAGATCGACACCAGCCGGCTCGGCAACGCCTTCGTCATCTACCAGGGCCATCACGGTGACCGCGGCGCCATTGCCGCCGACGTGATCCTGCCGGGTGCGGCCTACACCGAGAAGCACGCCACCTACGTCAACCTCGAGGGCCGGCCGCAGCGCGCCAAGCTGGCGGTGTTCCCGCCGGGCGAGGCCAAGGAGGACTGGAAGATCCTCCGCGCCCTGTCGGGTGCGCTGGGCAGGCCCCTGCCGGTGAGCACGCTGGGCGATGTGCGGGCCCGCATCGCCGGGATCGCCCCGCATCTGGCCGAGATCGACATGGTGACGCCGGCCGAATGGTCGGCGTTCGGCACCGCCGGCGCGATGGACAAGGCGGCCTTCGCCACCACCGCCGGCGACTTCTACCAGACCAATCCGATCAGCCGGGCCTCGCCGGTGATGGCGGAGTGCACGGCATTGGCGGCCGAGCGGGCCGAGCAGGCGGCGACCGGCACCCATGGCTGAGATCCTCTACCTCATCAAGATCGTCGTCCTGGTCCTGGTGATCGTGGTGCCGCTGCTGGTGGCCGTGGCCTACCTGACCTATGCCGAGCGCAAGGTCATCGGCGCCATGCAGCTCCGCCAGGGACCGATGACCGTCGGACCCTTCGGCCTGCTGCAGCCGCTGGCCGACGGCGCCAAGCTGTTCCTCAAGGAAACGGTGATCCCGACCGGCGCCAACAAGGTCGTGTTCATCGTGGCGCCGATGGTCACCTTCATCCTGGCGATGATCGGCTGGGCGGTGATCCCGTTCGCCGACGGGATGGTCCTCGCCGACATCAATGTCGGCGTGCTCTATCTGTTCGCGGTCAGCTCGCTCGGCGTCTACGGCATCATCATGGCCGGCTGGGCGTCGAACTCGCGTTACGCCTTCCTCGGTGCCCTGCGCTCCTCGGCCCAGATGGTCAGCTACGAGATCGCCATCGGCCTGATCATCATCAACGTGCTGATCATGGCGGGCTCGCTGAACCTGTCCGAGATCGTCCGGGCGCAGGCCGGGCTGTGGTACGTCGTCCCGCAGTTCCCGATGTTCATCCTGTTCATCATCTCGATGCTGGCCGAGACCAACCGCCATCCGTTCGACCTGCCGGAGGACGAGGCGACGCTGGTCACCGGCTACAACGTCGAATACAGCTCGATGGCCTTCGCGCTGTTCTTCCTCGGCGAATACGCCAACATGATCCTGATGTCGGCGATCTGCTCGGTGCTGTTCCTGGGGGGATGGCTGCCGCCGTTCGGCTTCTTCCCGTTCACGCTGATCCCGGGGCCGATCTGGTTCATCCTCAAGATCTGCTTCGTGCTGTTCATCTTCATCTGGGCCAGGGCGACCCTGCCGCGCTACCGCTACGACCAGCTGATGCGGCTGGGCTGGAAGGTGTTCCTGCCCTTCTCGCTGGCCTGGGTGGTGGTGACCTCCGGCGTGCTGGTCGCCTTCGACCTCCTGCCGAAATGAGGGGCTGAGCCAGTGGCAACGCTCGACCGCGCCGCCCGCACCTTCCTGCTCCAGGAGCTGGTCGTCGGCTTCTGGATGACCCTGCGCTACATGTTCAAGCGCAAGGTCACACTCAACTATCCGTTCGAGAAGGGGCCGCTCAGCCCGCGCTTCCGCGGCGAGCACGCGCTGCGGCGCTATCCCAACGGCGAGGAGCGCTGCATCGCCTGCAAGCTGTGCGAGGCGGTCTGCCCGGCGCAGGCGATCACCATCGAGAGCGAGCCGCGCGCCGACGGCAGCCGCCGCACCACGCGCTACGACATCGACATGACCAAATGCATCTATTGCGGCTTCTGCGAGGAGGCCTGCCCGGTGGACGCCATCGTCGAAGGCCCGAACTACGAGTTCGCCGCCGCCACCCGCGAGGAGCTGTTCTACGACAAGGAGAAGCTCCTGGCGAACGGCGAGCGGTGGGAGAGGGAGATCGCCGCCAACCTCGCCGCCGACGCACCCTACCGCTAAGGACAACGGGCCAGGGCCCGCGGAACACGCCTCATG
Organism: Geminicoccus sp.; assembly: GCA_035326425.1. Taxonomy (GTDB): domain Bacteria; phylum Pseudomonadota; class Alphaproteobacteria; order Geminicoccales; family Geminicoccaceae; genus CALKJU01. The sequence goes on from DAOLFG010000027.1 coordinate 23,626, forward strand.
CCGATCGAGCAATTCGTCTTCTACATCCTGGCCGCCGTGGCCGTCGCCGCCTCGGTGATGGTGATCTCGGCGCGCAACCCCGTGCATTCGGTGCTGTTCCTGATCCTCACCTTCTTCAACGCCGCTGGCCTGTTCGTGCTGATCGGCGCGGAATTCCTGGGGATGGTGCTGGTGGTGGTCTATGTCGGCGCCGTGGCCGTGCTGTTCATGTTCGTGGTGATGATGCTCGACATCAACTTCGTGCGGCTGCGCGAAGGCTTCATGCAGTACCTGCCGGTGGGTGCCCTGGTCGGCATCATCCTGCTGGTCGAGCTGGTGCTGGTGACGGGGGCCTGGGTGTTCGGTGGCGACGTGGCGCCGGCCCAGCCGATCCCGCCACCCGACCAGCTCACCAACACCGAGGCGCTCGGCCGGCTGCTCTACACCGAGTATTTCTACCTGTTCCAGGCGGCGGGCGTGATCCTGCTGATCGCCATCATCGGCGCCATCACGCTGACCCTGCGCGAGCGGCCGGGTGTCCTGCGCCAGGACATCGGCCGGCAGGTGGCCCGCAGCCGCGAGGCGACGGTCGAGCTGGTCAAGGTGCGGCCGGGGAGCGGCATTCGATGATGACCATCCCGCTCGCCCACTACCTGACGCTGGCGGCGATCCTGTTCACGCTGGGCGTGTTCGGCGTCTTCCTCAACCGGAAGAACGTCATCATCATCCTGATGTCGGTCGAGCTGATCCTGCTCGCCATCAACATCAACTTCGTGGCCTTCAGCGCCTATCTCGGCGATCTCGCGGGCCAGGTCTTCGCCATGTTCGTGCTGACCGTGGCGGCGGCGGAGGCGGCCATCGGCCTCGCCATCGTCGTCGTCTACTTCCGCAACCGCGGCAGCATCGAGGTCGAAGACATCAACCTGATGAAGGGCTGAGCCGGGGATGCTGCATATTGTCCTCGTCTTCGCACCGCTGCTCGGCGCCATCGTCGCCGGCCTGTTCGGCCGCCTGATCGGCGACCGCGGCGCCCAGCTCGTCACCTGCGGGCTGATGGTGGTCTCGGCCACCATGTCGGTGATCGGCCTGTTCGCCAATGTCGGCGAGCCGGCCCACATCGTCCGCCTGTTCGACTGGATCTATGTCGGCAGCTTCCAGGTCGACTGGGCCTTGCGGGTCGACGCCCTGTCGTCGGTGATGATGTTCGTCGTCAGCTTCTGCTCCTGCTTCATCCACATCTATTCCGTGGGCTACATGTCCCACGATCACAGCATCCCGCGGTTCATGAGCTACCTGTCGCTGTTCACCTTCATGATGCTGATGCTGGTGACTTCGGACAACCTGATCCAGCTGTTCTTCGGCTGGGAGGGCGTGGGCCTCGCCTCCTACCTGCTGATCGGCTTCTGGTACACCAAGCCCTCGGCCTGCGCGGCCGCCATCAAGGCCTTCATCGTCAACCGCGTCGGCGATTTCGGCTTCGCGCTCGGCATCGCCGGCGTGTTCCTGGTGTTCGACAGCGTCCAGTACGACCTGATCTTCCAGAACGCCGCCAAGCTCGGCGAGAGCCAGATCACGCTGTTCGGCGGCACCTGGGACACCCTCGACGTGCTGTGCTTCCTGCTGTTCATCGGCGCGATGGGCAAGTCGGCGCAGCTCGGCCTGCACACCTGGTTGCCGGACGCGATGGAGGGCCCGACGCCGGTCTCGGCCCTGATCCACGCCGCCACCATGGTGACAGCCGGCGTGTTCCTGGTGGCGCGCATGTCGCCGCTGTTCGAGCACGCGCCGGACGCCCTGGCCTTCGTGACCTTCATCGGCGCCACCACGGCGATCTTCGCCGCCACGATCGGCCTCACCCAGTTCGACATCAAGCGGGTGATCGCCTACTCGACCTGCTCGCAGCTCGGCTACATGTTCTTCGCCGCCGGCGTCGGCGCCTACCAGGCCGGCATCTTCCACCTCTACACCCACGCCTTCTTCAAGGCCCTGCTGTTCCTGGGCGCCGGCTCGGTGATCCACGCCATGTCGAACGAGCAGGACATGCGCAGGATGGGTGGCATCTGGCGCAAGATCCCGATCACCTACGCCCTGATGTGGATCGGCACGCTGGCCTTGATCGGCTTCCCCGGCTTCGCCGGCTTCTTCTCCAAGGACGCCATCCTCGAGGCGGCCTGGGCGTCGCACAACGCCTTCTCCCACTATGCCTTCTGGCTGGGCATCAGCGCCGCGGTGCTCACCGCCTTCTACTCCGGCCGGCTGATCTTCATGACCTTCCACGGCGAGCCGCGCGCCGACCACGACACCATGCACCACGTCCACGAAAGCCCGCCGGTGATGACCATCCCCCTGGGCGTGCTGGCGGCGGGTGCCGTGCTCGCCGGCTGGCTGGGCTCGGGCATGGTCGATGCCGAGGGCCATTTCTGGGCGGGTGCGATCTACAACAGCGAGCACAACCACGTATTGCACGAGATGCACGACGTGCCGCTGTGGGTGAAGCTGGCGCCGTTCGTCGCGATGGTGGTCGGTCTCGGCCTGTCCTACGTCTTCTACATGCTGCGGCCCGGCCTGCCGGCCATGGTCGCCGAGACGTTCCGGCCGATCCACCGGCTGTTCTACAACAAGTGGTACGTCGACGAGCTCTACGACTTCCTGTTCGTGCGCACCGCCAAGATGCTGGGCGTCGGCCTGTGGCGGGCGGGCGACCAGGGCATCATCGACCGGTTCGGGCCGGACGGCTTCGCCGCCAGCACGCTGGCGACGGCGCGTCGGGTGGTGCAGCTCCAGACCGGCTACGTCTACCACTATGCCTTCGCCATGCTGATCGGCGTCGCCGCCCTGGTCAGCTGGTACCTCTTCGTGGTCCAGGGCTGAGCCGATGACCGACCTGCCGCTGCTCTCCCTGGCGACCTTCCTGCCGCTGCTCGGGGCGGCCTTCATCTTCTTCGTCCGCGGCGAGCCCGAGGTGGTGGCGCACAACGCCCGCAGCGTCGCCTTGTGGACCTCGCTCGCCACCTTCGTGCTGACGCTGATGATCTGGGCGGCGTTCGACCCGACGCAGGGCGGCTTCCAGCTGGTCGAGAAGAGCCCGTGGCTGCCCGGCCTCGGCATCAGCTACCACATGGGCATCGACGGCATCTCGCTCTGGTTCGTGCTGCTGTCGGCCCTGCTCACCGTCTGCTGCGTCATCGGCGCCTGGCACTCGGTCGAGAGCCGGGTGCGCGAGTACATGATCGCCTTCCTGGTCATGGACACGCTGATGATCGGCGTGTTCTGCGCCCTCGACATCATCCTGTTCTACGTGTTCTTCGAGGGCATCCTGATCCCGATGTACCTGATCATCGGCATCTGGGGCGGGGCGCGGCGGATCTACTCGGCGTTCAAGTTCTTCCTCTACACCCTGATCGGCTCGGTGCTGTTCCTGGTCGCCATCCTGGTGATGTATCTCGATGCCGGCACCACCGACATCCCGGCGCTGATGCAGCACGACTTCCCGCCGGCGCTGCAGACCTGGCTGTGGCTGGCGATGTTCGCCTCGTTCGCGGTCAAGGTGCCGATGTGGCCGTTCCACACCTGGCTGCCCGACGCCCATGTCGAGGCGCCGACCGAGGGCTCGGTGCTGCTGGCCGGCATCCTGCTGAAGCTCGGCGGCTACGGCTTCCTGCGCTTCTCGCTGCCCATGCTGCCCGAGGCCTCGGCCTATTTCACGCCGCTGGTGTTCGCGCTCTCCATCGTCGCCATCGTCTACACCTCGCTGGTGGCGCTGATGCAGACCGACATGAAGAAGCTGATCGCCTATTCGTCGGTGGCGCACATGGGCATCGTCACCATCGGCATCTTCACCACCAACGCGCTCGGCATCGCCGGCAGCATCGTGCAGATGATCAGCCACGGCGTCGTCTCGGGCGCCCTGTTCATGCTGGTGGGCGTGGTCTACCACCGCCTGCACACCCGCGACATCGACCGCTATGGCGGCCTGGCCGAGAACATGCCGGTCTATGCCCTGGTCTTCATGCTGTTCATGATGGCCTCGGTGGGCCTGCCCGGAACCTCGGGGTTCGTCGGCGAGATCCTGGTCATCGTCGGCGTGTTCCAGATGAACAGCTGGGTGGCGCTGATGGCCGCCACCGGCCTGATCCTGGGTGCCGCCTACATGCTCTGGCTCTATCGCCGGGTGATCTTCGGCGGCCTGGAGAAGAAGGACCTGCTGGCGCTGAAGGACATGCGGGCGAACGAGATCATCGCCTTCGCGCCGCTGGTGCTGTGGGCCCTGTTCATGGGCATCTATCCGTCGTTCTTCATCCAGCCGATGGAGGCGTCCGTTCAAAACCTGCTTGGCCAGATCGGCGCCACCGGCGCCAGCCTGGCACTGCGCTAGGCGCAAGGAAGGCCGCTGCCGATGGCGCTCGATCTCACTCCGGCCCTGCCCGAGCTGTTCCTGCTGCTGGCCGCGCTGGGCCTGCTCGTCATCGGCGCGCTGATGCGCGAGCCCGAGGCCACCCGCGTCGTCTCGGGCATGGCGGCCCTGGCGCTGCTGGTCTCGATCGTCATCGTGCTGGCCTCGAACAAGGACAGCCATCTCGGCTTCGGCGGCCATTTCGTCGCCGACGCCTTCTCGGCCTTCCTGAAGGTGCTGATCTACGCCGGCACGGCGCTGGCCATCCTGCTGGCGCAGGGCTATCTCGCCGACCAGCGGCTGCAGCGATTCGAGTATCCGCTGCTGGCGCTGCTGTCGGCGCTCGGCATGTCGATGATGGTCTCGGCCAACAGCTTTCTCGCCCTCTACATGGCGCTGGAGCTGCAGAGCCTGCCGCTCTACGTGCTGGCGGCCTACGATCGCGACAACCTGCGCTCCACCGAGGCGGGGCTGAAATACTTCGTCCTGGGGGCGCTGGCCTCGGGCTTGCTGCTCTACGGCTGCTCGCTGGTCTACGGCTTCACCGGCACCCTGTCGTTCGACGTGCTGGCCACGGCCTTCGGGCCGCAGGCCGAGGGCGTCGCCGCCGTGGCGCTGCCGACCGGCGCCATCGTCGGCCTCGTCTTCGTCATCGCCGGCCTGGCCTTCAAGCTGGCGGCGGTGCCGTTCCACATGTGGACGCCCGACGTCTACGAGGGCGCGCCGACGCCGGTGACGGCCTTCCTGGCGACCGCCGCCAAGGTCGCGGCCGTGGGCCTGACCATCCGGGTGCTGCTGCATCCCTTCGCCGACTGGGCCGACCAGTGGCAGCAGGTGGTGGTGCTGATCTCGCTGGGCTCGATGATCCTGGGTGCCTTCGCCGCCATCGGCCAGACCAACATCAAGCGGCTGATGGCCTATTCCGGCATCGGCCACATCGGCTACGCCCTGGTGGGCCTGGCCGCCGGCACCGAGCGCGGCATCTATGGCGTGCTGGTCTACATCTCGATCTATGTCGTGATGACGCTGGGCGCCTTCGGCTGCATCCTGGCGATGCGGCGGCAGGGCCGCTATGTCGAGCAGATCGGCGACCTCGCCGGCATCTCGCGCCAGCGGCCGATGCTGGCGGCGGCGTTCGCGATCTTCATGTTCTCGCTCGCCGGCATCCCGCCGCTGGCGGGCTTCTTCGGCAAGCTCTACGTCTTCCTCGCCGCCGTCGATGCCGGCCTCACCTGGCTCGCCGTCATCGGCGTGCTGACCAGCGTGGTCGGCGCCTACTACTACCTGCGCATCGTCAAGCTGGCCTATTTCGATGCCCCGGCCGAGGCGCTCGACCCGCCGGCCTATCGCTCGGTCGGCCTCGTGACCGCCGTGACGGCGCTGGCGACGCTGCTGTTCGTGATGTGGCCGGGACCGTTGCTGCGCGTCGCCGAGGTGGCGGCCTCGGCCGTGGTGCGTTGACGGCCCCGCTCGCCTTCGACGTCCGGCGCTTCGGGAGCGTCGACAGCACCAATACCCGCTGCCGCGAGCTGGCAGAACAGGGGGCCGGCGAGGGCACGCTCGTCGTCGCCGCCGAGCAGACGGGCGGCCGCGGCCGGCACGGGCGGCAATGGCATTCGCCGCCGGGCAATTTCTACGGCTCGCTGCTGCTGCGCCCGGCGCTGGCGCTCGCCGACGCCGCCAGCCTGTCGCTGGTGATCGGCCTCGCGGCGCTCGACGCCGTGGAGGCGCTGGCCGGGCGCAGGCTGCCGGTCGTCGTGAAGTGGCCCAACGATCTCCTGCTGGGCCGACGCAAGCTCGCCGGCATCCTGCTGGAGGGTGTCGCCGAGGCCGATGGCCGGTGCGCCTGGCTCGTCGCTGGGCTCGGCGTCAACCTGGCCTCCCACCCCGACCTGCCGGGCCATCCGAGCACGGCGCTGGCCGAGGAGGGGATCGAGGGGGCGACCGTCGAGGCGTTCCTGCCGGCCTATCTCAACGCCCTGTCGCGTCATTTGCCGGTCTGGCAGGCCAAGGGCTTCGCACCCTTCCGCGACGCCTGGCTCGGCCGAGCGGCCGGCCTCGGGCAGCCGGTGTCGTTGCGGATCGGCGACGTCGCCCACGGCGGCATCCTGGCCGACCTGTCGCCGGACGGCTCCATTCTGATCGAGAGCCCGCTCGGCTGCCTGCAGCAGTTCACGGCCGGCGAGCTGTTCTTCGCAGATGCAGCGGACGGGACTTCCGGCCCGGCCTGACGGGGCGTAGAACGACGCTCCATTCTGCGATCCGTAATCGCAACGGTCACGAGGCGGCGGATGCTTCTCGCCATCGATGTCGGCAACACCAACACCGTGTTCGCGCTCTACCGCGAGCGCGCGCTGGTGGGCCAATGGCGGCTGTCGACCAACCGCGAGCGCACGGCCGAGGAATACGCCGCCGCCCTCATCCAGCTCATGGCGCTGAAGAACGTCAGCCACCAGGGCGTGACGGCGGTGCTGATCTCGAGCGTGGTGCCGCAGGCGGTGATCCCGCTGCGCTGGATGGTGCGCGACTTCTTCCCCTGCCGCGCGTTCGTGGTCGGGGAGGACATCGACATCCCGATCGCCATCAAGCTCAACAATCCACGCGAGGTGGGCGCGGACCGCGTCGTCAACGCGGTGGCGGCCGTCAAGCGCTACAGGCCGCCGCTCATCATCGTCGACTTCGGCACCGCCACCACCTTCGACGTCGTCGACGAGGAGGGCGCCTACTGCGGCGGCGCCATAGCGCCCGGCATCAACCTGTCGATCGAGGCCCTGCATCAGGCCGCCGCCAAGCTGCCGCGCATCGCCCTCGACGCCCCGGAGAACGTCATCGGCCGGTCGACGGTCGGCGCCATGCAGTCGGGCATCTTCTGGGGCTATGTCGGGCTGATCGAGGGGCTGGTGACGCGCATTCGGCAGGAATACGGCAAGCCGATGACCGTGCTCGCCACCGGCGGCCTGGCGCCGCTGTTCGTCAAGCGCTGCCCGGCGCTGCAACATCTGGATCGGGATCTCACCATGGCTGGACTGCTCGAAATCTACGAGCGCAATCGCGAAACCCTGACCGGTGCCGCAGGGGCGGCGGCCTGATGGCGGATATGCTGAAGTTCGTGCCCCTCGGGGGCGTCGGCGAGATCGGCATGAACGTCTATGCCTACGGGCTGGACGATCGCTGGATGCTGGTCGACCTCGGCATCGGCTTCGCCGACGACCGGCTGCCCGGAGCCGAGATCGTCCTTCCCGACCTGCGCTTCATCGAGGAGCGCCGTAGCCAGCTCGCCGGCCTCGTCGTCACCCACGCGCACGAGGACCATATCGGCGCCGTCTCCTATCTCTGGCCGCGGCTGCGCTGCCCGGTCTGGTGCACGCCCTTCGCCGCCGCCGTGCTGCGCCGCAAGGTGGCCGAGGCCGAGCTGGTGCCCGGCCCCACGATCCACATCGTCGAGCCGGGGCGCGACTTCACGGTGGGGCCGTTCGGCTGCCGCTTCCGCCACGTCACCCACTCGATCCCGGACTCCAACGCGCTGGAGATCGAGACCCCCTACGGCAAGGTGATGCATACCGGCGACTGGAAGCTCGACCCGGCGCCGATGGTGGGCGAGCTCACCGACGTCGACGGCATCGAGGCCTTCGGCAAGGGCGGCGTGCTGGCGATGATCGGCGACAGCACCAACGTGCTGAGCCCCGGCACCTCCGGCTCCGAGGCCGAGGTGCGCGACAGCCTGGTCGAGCTGATCGCCCGCCAGCCGGGCCGCGTGGCGCTCACCACCTTCTCGTCCAACATCGCCAGGCTCGAGAGCGCGATGCGCGCCGCCGAGCAGGCGGGCAGGGCCATCGTCGTCATCGGCCGGTCGATGCGGCGGATGCTGGATGCCGCCCGCGAGGTCGGGCTGCTGACCGACCTGCCGCGCACCGTCGACGAGCGCGAGGCCGACAGCCTGCCGCGCTCGCGCGTGCTCTATCTCGTCACCGGCAGCCAGGCCGAGCCGCGAGCCGCGCTCGTGCGCATCGCGCTGGGCCAGCATCCGCGGGCGAAGCTGGAAGCCGGCGACACGGTGATCTTCTCCTCCAAGATCATCCCCGGCAACGAGCGGGTGCTGTTCAACCTGCACAACCTGCTGGTCGACCAGGGTGTCGAGGTGATCACCGAGGAGGACCACTTCGTCCACGTCTCCGGCCACCCGTGCCGCGACGAGATCGAGCAGATGTACAGGTGGATAAGGCCCAGGATCGCCGTGCCGGTGCATGGCGAGGCCCGCCACCTGCACGCCCATGTGCGGCTGGCGAGGCAGCTCGGCGTGCCCGAGACCCTGCTGATCGGCAATGGCGACCTCGTCTGTCTCGCCCCCGGCCCGGCGCGGGTGCTGGAGCAGGTGCCGGTGGGGCGCATCGCGGTCGAGGACGCCGACCTCGTCGCCGCCAGCGACGAGCTCTACCGGGTGCGGCGCCGCCTGATGAGCCACGGCACCATCATGGTGGGCGTGGTGCTCGACCGCTTCGGCAGCGTGTTGGCCACGCCGCAGCTCACCGCCTTGGGGGCCGTCGACCTCGACCGGTTCGACAAGCGGCGCAGCGCCATCGAGGAGAGCGTGACCGACGCCATCGAGGCCCTGGCCGATGGCGAGGTCCGCCAGGACGACCGCGTGCGCGACGCCGTGCGTGGCGCCCTGCGGCAGAGCCTGGATCTGCCGCGCTCGCGCCGGCCGATCGTCGAGGTGCAGATCACGCGGCTGAGCGCCGAATCGCTCGAGGCGCTGGAGGAGGTCGCCTGAGCATGATCGGTCGTCTCAACCACGTCGCCATCGCCGTCCCCGACATCGCCGCCGCCGCGGCACAATATCGCAACGTCCTCGGAGCCGAGGTGTCGGGGGTGGAGGACCAGCCCGACCACGGCGTGCAGACCGTGTTCGTCAGCCTGCCCAACACCAAGATCGAGCTCCTGGGCGTGCTGGGGACGCAGTCGCCGATCCAGGGCTTCCTCGACCGCAGCCCCGGCGGCGGCATCCATCACGTCTGCTACGAGGTCGAGGACATCCTGGCCGCCCGCGACCGGCTGCGGGCAGCGGGTGCCCGGGTGATCGGCACGGGCGAGCCCAGGATCGGCGCCCACGGCAAGCCGGTGCTGTTCCTGCACCCCAAGGACTTCAACGGCACGCTGATCGAGCTCGAGCAGGCATGAACGCCTACGAGGCCATCGTCACCTACACGGTGGTCTGGTGGCTGATCTTCTTCATGGTGCTGCCGTTTGGCGCCCAGCCCGAGGCCGATCCGGCGCCCGGCCATGCCGAGAGCGCGCCGGCCAGGCCGCGGCTGTGGCTGAAGGCCGGCATCACCACCGTCCTCGCCGGCCTCGCGACCTGGGGGATCGCCTGGGTCGTCCACAGCGGGCTGATCCAGCTCCGTCCGTGACCGCCGCGGCAGGGCATGGGTGCGCGTGCCGGATCACGGATTTGTCACTGGAATTTCTACTATATTTGTCCGTCCTATAGGGCTAGGCGACCGCGACTGCCGTCATTTGTCGATCTTTAGTTGAATGAGCTTGGGGGGTGCCTCGATCGGGAGCCAAGTCGAGCAGTCGTCGCTGCCCGGACAGGTTCGTATTCGTCGAGAAGTTCCCTAAAATTTTATAAATCCCCCGTAGTAGTCGACCCATCTGCGACTGATCTGGAAAGTTCATAAAATTTCCGCGCGACAACCCTTGCGCCGCGGCTTCGCTGTCTCTAGATAGAGTGCTGTGTTCATGGGCTAACCCCTATGACACCCGACTTGAGGCGTTTCCTCCCTACTCGGCCCGGGCTCGCGCCCGGGCCGTTTCTTTGCGTGCCTCGTGTCCGAATCGATATAAACCATTAATGTATATGCAACAAATCGGTGGCCCGGCCCGCTGGCCGGCACCGGCGAGGGCCGGCAGGTGCTCTCGCGACCGTGCGGCCGGCCATCGCGGCCACGCGGTCATTGCCGCGACCGCGCGAAACTGCGACATGAGGGCCGGCACGGTTCCGCCCCCAGGCCCACCCCTCGGATCGTCGGGACCGTCCCGCGATTCGATTCTTCACGAGCATCGCCGCATCCCATCCATGACCGACCTCTCCCGCATCCGCAATTTCGCCATCGTCGCCCACATCGATCATGGCAAGTCGACCCTGGCCGACCGGCTGATCGAGGCCTGCGGCGGCCTCGAGGCGCGCGAGATGACCTCGCAGGTGCTCGACAGCATGGACATCGAGCGCGAGCGCGGCATCACCATCAAGGCGCAGACGGTCCGGCTGAAATACGTTGCCGCCGACGGCCAGGAATATGTGCTGAACCTGATCGACACGCCCGGTCACGTCGATTTCTCCTACGAGGTCAGCCGGTCGATGCGCGCCTGCGAGGGCGCCCTGCTGCTGGTCGACGCCACCCAGGGCGTCGAGGCGCAGACCCTGGCCAACGCCTACCAGGCGATCGAGGCCGATCTCGAGATCGTGCCGGTGCTCAACAAGATCGACCTGCCGGCGGCCGAGCCCGACCGCATCAGGGCGCAGATCGAGGACATCATCGGCCTCGACGCCTCCGATGCGCTGATGATCTCGGCCAAGACCGGCCTCGGCATCGCCGACGTGCTGGAGGCCATCGTCCACCGCCTGCCGGCGCCCAAGGGTGACGAGAACGCGCCGCTGCGCGCGCTCGTGGTCGATTCCTGGTACGACGCCTATCTCGGCGTCGTGACGCTGGTGCGGGTGCGGGAAGGGGTGCTGCGCAAGGGCCTGAAGATCCGCTTCATGGGCACGGGTGCGGCCTACCAGATCGACAAGGTCGGCGTCTCGACGCCCAAGAAGTACGAGGTCGACAGCCTGGGGCCGGGCGAGGTCGGCTTCGTCACCGCCAGCATCAAGGAGATCGCTCACGCCCGCGTCGGCGACACCATCACCGACGACAGGAAGCCGGCGCCCGAGCCGCTGCCCGGCTTCCGGCCGTCGCAGCCGGTGGTGTTCTGCGGCATGTACCCGACCGACGCCAACGACTACGAGACGCTGCGCGACAGCCTGGGCAAGCTGCGCCTCAACGACGCCAGCTTCGAGTACGAGCCCGAGAGCAGCTCGGCCCTGGGCCTCGGCTTCCGCTGCGGCTTCCTCGGCCTGCTGCACCTCGAGATCATCCAGGAGCGGCTCGAGCGCGAGTTCGACCTCGACCTCGTCATCACCGCCCCCAGCGTCGTCTACCGGGTCCACAAGAGCAATGGCGAGGTGCTGGAGCTGCACAATCCCGCCGACTATCCCGACCCCACCCAGATCGACCATGTCGAGGAGCCCTGGATCAAGGCGACGATCCTGGTTCCGGACGACTATCTGGGTGCGGTGCTCCAGCTCTGCACCGACAAGCGCGGCATCCAGCTCGACCTGACCTATGTCGGCAACCGGGCGATGCTGGTCTACCGCCTGCCGCTGAACGAGGTGGTCTACGACTTCTACGACCGGCTGAAGTCGATCAGCCGCGGCTATGCCAGCTTCGACTACCACCTCGACGGCTACGGCGAGAGCGACCTCGTCAAGCTCGACATCCTGATCAACGGCGACAAGGTCGACAGCCTGGCGCTGATCGTCCACCGCAGCATGGCCGACCCGCGCGGCCGCGGCATGTGCGAGAAGCTGAAGGACCTGATCCCGCGGCAGATGTTCCAGGTGGCGATCCAGGCCGCCATCGGCGGCAAGATCATCGCCCGCGAGACGGTCAAGGCCTTCCGCAAGGACGTGCTCGCCAAGTGCTACGGCGGCGACATCAGCCGCAAGCGCAAGCTCCTGGAGAAGCAGAAGGCCGGCAAGAAGCGCATGCGCAACGTCGGCAACGTCGAGATCCCCCAGGAGGCCTTCCTGGCGGCGCTGAAGATGACCTGACGGCCGCCCGGCGGATCCGCCCCCGGCCGCGGCTCCGTCCGGGGGCCAGCCATGCCCACGGAGATGCAATTAGGCTTTGACGCCAGCGACGAGTGGCGGTTTCTCTCCGGCCAGCCAGAACGAAACGGGAGGCATCGGTGCTGATCCAAGTCGAGCCGCTGAAACGGCTCCTGACGGCTACCTTTGCCGCGGCCGGATGCCCGGACGACGAGGCGGCGCGCGTCAGCCACTACCTGACCCTCGCCACCCTGACCGGGCACGAGAGCCACGGCGTCATCCGCACGCAGCGCTATGTCGAATGGCTGCGCGAGGGTTGGGTGCTGGCGGGACAGCACGTCAAGCCGGTGCTCGACACCGATGTGCTGGCGATCCTCGACGGCTGTCACGGCATGGGCCAGACGGTGGGGCCGGAATCGGCACGGATCGGCATCGACAAGGCCAGGGCCAGGGGTGTCGCGGTCGTGGCCTTGCGCAATTCCGGCCATCTCGGCCGCATCGGCGACTTCGCCGAGATGGCGGCGGCCGAGAAGATCGTCTCGCTGCACTTCGTCAACGTGTTCGGCTCGCTGCTGGTGGCGCCGTTCGGCGGTGCCGAGCGCCGCTTCTCGACCAACCCGGTGGCGATCGGCGTGCCGACCGAGAACGGCGAGCCCTTCATCCTCGACATGGCGACCGCGCTGGTCGCCGAGGGCAAGGTGCTGGTGGCGAGCCAGGGCGGCAAGCCCATTCCGATGGGGGCGCTGGTCTCGGCCGACGGCAAGCTCAGCAACGACCCGCACGTGCTCTATGGCGACCCCGTGCCCGGCCGCTCGCCGGATCCGCGCCGCGGCACCGGTGCCATGCGGGCGTTCGGCGAGCACAAGGGCTCGGCCCTGGCGCTGGCCTGCGACCTGCTGGCGGGGGCACTCGGCGGCTCGGGCATCACCCGCAAGAGCGAGGGCCGGGTCCACAACGGCATGCTGTCGATCTATCTCGACCCGGAGACGCTCGACACCGAGGGCACCTTCGCCGCCGACGTGCGCGACTACATCGCCTGGATCAAGTCGGCGAGGCCCATCGATCCCGCCGCCGACGTCATCATCCCGGGCGACAAGGAGCGGCGCAGCGCCGCCGAGCGCACCGCCAACGGCGTGCCCCTGCCCGACGATGTCTGGCACTCGATCCTCTATGCTGCGGCCCTCGTCGGCATCGACAAGGCCCGCGTCGCCGAGCTCACCGCCTGAACGGAAGACCCATGGCAGTCGATCTGAAGCTCCTCGAGCATCTGGCAGCGTTCGATACGCCCACCATCTGCAATGCGCTCGAGGTGGCCGTGCCGCAGCGGCGCGGCCACGGTTACAGCACCAAGCCGTTCGTGTGCGCCTTCCCGTCGATGAAGCCGATCGTCGGCTATGCGCGCACCAGCACCATCCGCGCCCGCGAGCCCTCGTCCAAGACCGGTGCCGAGGCCAGGGCGCTGCGGCAGGGCTACTACGAGTACGTGGCGGCGACCGACCGGCCGACCATCACCGTGCTGCAGGATCTCGATCCCGAGCCCGGCTACGGCGCCTTCTGGGGCGAGGTGAACACCGCCGTCCACAAGGGGCTGGGTGTGCTGGGCTGCATCACCAGCGGCTCGATCCGCGACCTCGACGCCATCGCCTCGGAGTTCCAGCTGCTGGCCGGCTGCGTCGGCCCCAGCCATGCCCACGTCCATGTCGAGCAGATCAATGTCGACGTCGTGGTCCACGGCATGGCCGTCCGCCACGACGACCTGATCCACGCCGACCGGCACGGCGCCGTGGTCATCCCGCCGGAGGCGCTGGAGAAGCTGCCGGCGGCGATCGACCTCTGCATCCGCAAGGAGGCGCCGATCCTCGCCATGGCGCGGGCACCCGGCTTCTCGGTGGCCAAGCTCAAGGCCGCCTGGGCCGAGGCCGACGACATCCACTAG
>DAOLFG010000027.1:37903-60628 GCA_035326425.1 Geminicoccus sp.
CTCAGTTGGTGGCCTGCCGCCGGGCCGCGATCATGCCCTCGAGCTGGGCGATGTCGACGGCTCCCGGCACGAGCTTGTCGCCGATCACGAAGCTGGGCGTACCGGTGATGCCGAGCTCGGACGCCAGCCTGGCATTGGCGTCGATGGTGCGCTGGACGCTCTCGCTCTTCATGTCGGCGGCCAGCCGGTCGACGTCGAGGCCGAGCCGCGAGGCGATGCCCATGATCGCCTCCTCGTCGAGCTGCTTCGAGCCCATCATCGCCAGGTGGAACTCGGCGTAGCGGCCCTGCTGGGCAGCGGCCAGCGAGGCGTGGGCGGCCAGCGTCGATTCCGGCCCCAGCACCGGGAACTCCTTCATCACGATGCGCAGGCCCTTGTCCTTCTCGACCAGGCTGCGCAGCCCCGGCACCATGCCGCGGCAATAGCCGCAGCGATAGTCGAAGAACTGGACCAGCGCGACGTCGCCCTCGGGATTGCCGATGATCGGGTCTTCGGCGCTCGAGAACAATGCCGCCTTGTTGGCGGTGACGGCCTGCTGCTGGCGCTCGGCCTCGGCGACGGCACGGCGCTGCTGCAGCTCCTGGATCGCCTCGTAGATGACCTCGGGCTCGCGCATCAGGTATTCGCGCACGATCTTCTCGATCTCCTCGCGCGGCAGCGCCGACGCCGGATCGGCCGCCTGGGCCGCCGAGCCGCAGAGCAGCCCGAGGCCGACGGCCGCGAGCCGTGTTGCCTTCATCATCGACGCCTGTTCCTTCCGTTCGGCATATCACGCGATGCTAGACCGCCCGGCATCGCCCGCACAGCGGCCTCGGCCACACAGACACGCGAGCCCGGCTCGCTCTTCCATGGCCGGGTCGCCATGACGCGGCCGGCCGTCACCGGCGGCGCTGCGGGTTGGGCATGTCGTCGACGGCGCGGACGAGATCCTGCAGGTGAATCCAGTTGGGGTCGTTCGGCTGGATGAGGTTCTCGGCACGGCGGATGTAGAGCCGCGCATCGTTCTTGTCGCCCACCAGCACGGCCTGCTCGGCCAGCGCCATCGACGCCATGCCCTCGCGGCCGGCCTTGCCGTAGGCGATGCCGAGGAAGCGCCAGGCACCGGGGTTGCGCGGCTCCAGCCTCGTCGCCTCCTCGAGCAGCGCCACGGCTTCGTCGGCGCCGGCCGGATCGCCCTTCTCCAGCAGCGCCCGCGCCAGGCCCAGCCGGATCAGCGCCGAGTCCGGACGGTAGCGGAGGGCCTCGCGGTAGGGCGGCACGGCCTCGGCGACCCTGCCGTTCTCGAACAGGATCTGCCCCTTGAGCTCGTGGAAGTAGGGGTTGGCGGGCTCGTCGCCGATCAGGCCGTCGATGATCGCGACGGCACCCGGCACGTCCGGCACGCGGTAGAGCGCCACCGCCCGGGCGTAGCGGTCGGGGATGCTGTCGCTGGCACGGCGGCGCAGCACGTCCTGCGGGTTGGAAAGGAAGCCGTCGAGCTTGGCGACCATGCGCCGGTGCGCCTCGACGGCCTCGCCGGTCATGTGCTGGCCCTTGTAGGGCGAGCGCGCCACCTGGTCGTCCATGAAGCGGATGCGGTCCTGGGTCAGCGGATGGGTGCGGAAATAGACGTTGCCGCCGCCGGAGATGCGCAGGTTCTGGGTGTCGAGCACCTCGAAGAAGTCGCGCAGCCCCTCCGGCGATTCGTGGAGCCGCTCGAGATAGTTCACCGCCGCCTGGTCCGCCGACTGCTCCTGGCTGCGGCTGAAGGCCAGCACGCCGCTCTGGCCGAAGGAGGCGCCGCCCAGCATCAGCGCCGTGCCGACCTCGGGCGCTCCGGCCACCGCCGCCGCCACGCCCAGCACCGCGCCCAGCAGCGTCTTGGCCAGCGCCTGGTCGCGGGCCTCGACCGTGCGCGACAGGTGGCCGCCGGCGATGTGGCCGGTCTCGTGCGCGATCACGCCGCGCAGCTCGTCGGGATTGGAGGTGCGGACGATCAGGCCGGTGTTGACGAACAGGTTCTGCCCGCCGCTGACGAAGGCGTTCAGCGTCGGGTCCTGCAGGATGTAGACGTCGATCGAGTCGCGATCGAGGCCGGCCACCTCGAACACCGGGTCGGCGATCCTGTGGATCGTGTCCTCGATCTCGGCGTCGCGGATGACGGTGGCGGCCATGGCCGGCAGCGCCGCCAGCAGCGCGGCGAGCACCAGGACGAGGCGCAGCAGCCTGTGTTCGAGGATTGCGATCATCTGTCGGCCCGACCGCCGCGACCTCCGCGAGACATCACCCAGGAGCACGGGCTCCTGCCTGCAATATGGGTCGCCGGCCGCTGCGCGCATCCCCGGAGCGACGGCAACGGCGCCGCACGCCCGGGGAATGCGCAGCGGTTTCGGCCCTCAGCTCCCGCCGCGCAGGCGGCTCCACCAGCCCCGCTTGGCCGGTCCCTCCCGCTTCGGCGTCGCCGCCAGCGCCGGCTCGAGCTCGCGCTGCGGCGGCTCCGGGGCGGGCTCGGGCGCCTGCTCGACGCTCTCCTCGATCGGCTCGTGCAGAGGCTCGGGAGCCGGCTCGAAGACCGGCTCCGGCATGGCCGCCGGCTCGTCGGTATCGGCCACGGCCTCCATGGGCTCCGGCAGCGGCTCGGACGCCACCGCGACGGCTTCGGCCCGGACCTCGTCGAGCTGAGCTTCGGCCGCATCGGCGGCGACCGCCTCCGCCGGCTCGGCCGCGGCCTTGCGCGGCTTGGCCGGACGGCGCGCGCGGCGGCGCTTCGGCGGAGCCGCCTCGGCCTCGGCCTCCGGCGCGGCGGCCTCGGGCTGCACGGCCTCGGATCGGCCCGCCTCGGGCTGCACGGTGTCGGGCAGCCCGGCTCCGGCCTGCACGGCTTCGGATGGGCCCACCTCGGCTTCGGGTGCCGCGGCCACCGGCTCTTCCACGACAGGCTGATCGGCGGGTGCCGGCAGCTCCGCCTGCATCGGCTCGCCGGCCCGTTCCGCCACGGCCGGCGCGGGCTCGGCCTCGTCCTCACCCGGCTCGTCGGCTTCCTCGCTCTCACCCTCCATCGCCTGGCCGGCCTCGACCGCGCCGCCCGGCTGCTCGCCGCCGCGACGACGTCGCCGCCGGCGCCGGCGGCGACGCCGCGCATCGCCCTCGGCGGCTTCCTCGGTCGTCGCCGGCTGCTCGTCGGCAGCGGCCTCCGGCGCCTCGTCGGCAGCGGGCTCGGCGGCTTCGCCGCGGTCGCGGCCGCGATCACGCTGGCGGTCGCGACGCTCCTGCGGCTCCTCGGCGGCGGGCTCGCCCTCGAGCACCTCGCGGCGCTCCAGCATCTCGAGGTGCATCACCGGCGGCAGCAGGCTGGAATCGCCGGCGACGTAGACCGACATGGCATAGCGCTGCTCGAGCCGGCCCAGCGCTTCGCGCTTGTGGTTGAGCACGTAGAGCGCCACCTCCATCGGCACGCGGACGTGCAGCTTGGCCGCCTCGCCGCGGATGCCTTCCTCCTGGATGCGGCGCAGCGCCTGCAGCGCGCAGGATTCCGTCGAGCGGATCACGCCCAGGCCCTGGCAGATCGGGCACATCTGGCTCGACAGCTCGAGCAGGCTCGGCCGCAGCCGCTGGCGCGACAGCTCGAGCAGCCCGAACATGCTGATCTTGCCGATCTGCAGCCTGGCGCGGTCGAACTTCAGCGCCTCGCGCAGCCGCCGCTCGACGGAGCGCTGGTGGCGGCCCTCGCTCATGTCGATGAAGTCGATGACGACGAGGCCGGCGAGGTCGCGCAGGCGGAGCTGGCGGGCGATCTCGTCGGCCGCCTCGATGTTGGTCTTGACCGCGGTCTCGTCGATGTGGCGCTCGCGGGTGGAGCGGCCGGAATTGACGTCGATGGCGGTGAGCGCCTCGGTGGTGTGGATGACGATCGAGCCGCCGGAGGGCAGGTGCACCACCGGGCTGTGCATCGCGTCGAGCTGGTCCTCCACTTTGAAGCGGAAGAACAGCGGCAGGTCCTCCTTGTAGGGTTTCACGATGCGCGCCTTGCTCGGCATCAGCATCGTCATCAGCCGCTTGGCCGACTTGTAGCCCTCGTCGCCCTCGACCAGCACCTCCTCGACGTCGCGGGTGAAGATGTCGCGCATCGCCCGCTTGATGAGGTCGCCCTCCTCGTAGATCAGCTTGGGCGCCACGCTCTGCAGCGTGGTCTCGCGGATCTCGTTCCACAGCCGCAGCAGGTAGTCGTAGTCGCGCCTGATCTCGGCCTTGGTCCGCTCCTGTCCGGCGGTGCGGATGATCAGGCCCATGCCGTGCGGCACCTCGAGCTCGCTGGCGATGTCCTTGAGCCGGCGGCGGTCGGTGGTGCTGGCGATCTTGCGGCTGATGCCGCCGCCGCGCGGCGTGTTGGGCATCAGCACGCAGTAGCGGCCGGCCAGCGACAGGTAGGTGGTGAGGGCCGCACCCTTGTTGCCGCGCTCCTCCTTGACGACCTGCACCAGCATGATCTGCCGGCGCTTGATCACCTCCTGGATCTTGTAGCTGCGCAGCAGGCGGGCGCGGCGGCGCGCCTGCTCGTCGACCATGTCGGCGGTTTCCTCGTCGGCGTCGTTGGCGACCTCGGCGACCTCGGCATCGCCGTTGCCATTGCCGTTGCGCGCCTCGCCCTCGTGGTCGTGCTCGGCCGCCGCCTTGGCCTGCGCGTCACGCTCGGCCTGCGCCAGGAACTCGCGGTCGGCCTGCGGAATCTGGTAATAGTCGGGGTGAATCTCGCTGAAGGCCAGGAAGCCGTGGCGATTGCCGCCATACTCGACGAAGGCTGCCTGCAGCGAAGGCTCTACGCGCGTTATCTTGGCGAGGTAGATGTTTCCCTTGAGCTGCCGCTTGGTCGAGCTTTCGAAGTCGAAGTCAGCGAGGTGGTGTCCATCCAGAACCACGACCCGGGTCTCTTCCGGGTGGGTGGCATCGATCAGCATGCGCTTGGTCATCGGGGAGAATCTCCGCGAGCCCGCGCCGCCGCGCCATCGATACCGAAGGGGGCGGGGGGCTGCATGTTGCGAATGGCATCATGCGACCGCCGCCGGACGACCCGACACGCCGTCGGGTGCCCGGACGCGCCGCGGCGACGCCAGGGAATTGCCGCTCATCGCCGGTGCGGGCGCGCAAAAAGCCGCGCTCGGCACCCATCGGCAATGGCTCGGCAGAAAAGTGATCGCTCGACGGCATATCCGCACACGACATCGAGGGGATCGGTCGCGCGCGCGTTTTTTGCCGGGATCGCATCATCTCCGCCACAGTATATCGCTGCCATGCCGCTTGCTCAATGTGATAATCCAGGCCTGTCACTGTCTTGCGCGAGAACTTTCGCCCTGCCGATGCGGTCGCGACCCCTCCTGCCCGCCGTGCACGGCCCCGTCCCCGGGGCCGTGCGGCGCTTCGGCCGCGCCGTGGTCCTGGCGCTCGCCTGCTGGCTGGCGTCGGCCGTCCAGGTCGACATCGCCCGGGCGCAGACCGTCACCCAGGTGACCGGCATCAGGTTCGGGGTGCAGGGCTCGCGCACGCGCGTCGTCATCGACGCCGATCGTCCGCTGTCCTTCGGGACGCGCGCGCTCGACGAGCCCTGGCGGCTGGTCGTGGACCTGCCGGAAGTGGTGTGGAACCCGCAGCCGGGGCCGCTGAGCGCGGTGCGCGGCATCGCCAGCGGCCAGCGGTTCGGCAGCCTCGGCGGCGGCGCCGGCCAGCTCACCATCGACACCAGCCGTCCCTTCAGGGTGGTCACGGCGGTGCTGCTGCCGCCCTCCCAGCACTCGGTGCGCTACCGGCTGATGATCGATCTCGAGCCGGTGCCGCCGGAGGCCTTTGCGGCCGAGACCCGCGGTCCGCCGTCGGCCGCCGGGACGGGCACGGCAGCGGCCGCGGCGGCGATCCCGATCCCGGCGCCGGCACCCGAGCCGGCGGTGCGGCTGGCCGCCCTGCCGCAGCCGGCCATCCTGGAGCGCCCGACCGCCACCGACGCGCCGCCGCCGATTCCGCAGATCGCGCCGCGCCAGCAGCGCGTCATTGTGATCGACGCCGGCCACGGCGGCAGCGATCCCGGTGCCATCGGCGTCAACGGCAGTTACGAGAAGACCTTGACGCTGGCCATGGCCAAGGAGCTGCGCCGGGCGCTGGAGGCGACCGGCCGCTATCGGGTGGTCCTGACGCGCGACGATGACGTCTTCATCCCCTTGCGCGAGCGGATCAGGCTGGCGCGCGAGGCCAGCGGCCACCTCTTCATCTCGCTGCACGCCGACGCGCTGGCCCACGGCATGGCCCGCGGCGCCTCGGTCTACACGCTGTCGGAGACCGCCTCGGACGCCGAGGCGGGGCTGCTAGCGTCCAAGGAGAACAAGGCCGAGATCATCGTCGGCACGGATCTCCGCAACCACGATCCCGTCGTCACGAGCATCCTGATCGACCTGGCCCAGCGCGACACCAACAACAAGTCGATCGAGTTCGCCGACATGCTGTCGGCCGAGCTGGCCAAGGTGACCCCGCTGCTGCGCAAGCATCGCCGCTTCGCCGGCTTCGCGGTGCTGAAATCGCCCGACATGCCCTCGGTCCTGGTCGAGCTGGGCTACCTCTCCAACAGCGAGGACGCCGCCAATCTCGACGATGCGGCATTTCGGGCGAAATTGGCGCAAGCGGCGCTCAGCGCGGTTGACCGATACTTCGCCGACGTCAAATCTTGAGCCTCAACGGATGATGGTGTGATGGCACGGGCCTGTCGGGCCCGCGCGTCCGCCGAGGGACGGAAAGTGGGTCGAGTCATCAGGCGCCTCGGAACCTTCCTGCTGACGGTCACCATTGCGGCGATCGTGGCCGGCGGCGTCGCCGTATGGGCGCTGCAGGAATACGGCGGCGACCTGCCGGACTATCGGCAGCTCGCCGGGTACGCGCCGCCGACGGTCACGCGCATCCATGCCGGCGACGGCCGCCTGCTGGCGGAATATGCCCGCGAGCGGCGGGTATTCGTGCCGGTCGCCGCCATTCCCGAGCGCGTCAAGCAGGCCTTCATCGCCGCCGAGGACCAGCATTTCTACAGCCACCCCGGCATCGACGTGCTGGGTATCGTGCGCGCCGCTCTCGGCAACATCGAACGCCTGCAGAGCAACCTCCGGCCACAGGGTGCGTCCACCATCACCCAGCAGGTCGCCAAGAACTTCTTCCTCGACAACGAGGTCTCGATCGGCCGCAAGCTCAAGGAGGCCATCCTCGCCTGGCGCATCGAGCAGGCCTTCAGCAAGGATCACATCCTCGAGCTCTATCTCAACGAGATCTATCTCGGCAACCGGTCTTATGGGGTTGCGGCTGCCGCCCTCAATTACTTCGACAAGTCGCTCGATCAGCTGACCATATCCGAGGCCGCATACCTCGCGGGACTTCCCAAGGCTCCGAGCCGCTACGATCCGCGGCGCGAGCCCGAGGCGGCGCGCGAGCGGCGCGACTACGTCATCGGCCGGATGCTCCAGGACGGCTACATCGGCGCGGCCGAGGCCGCCGAGGCGCGCGCCGAGCCGCTGATCGTTCGCAGCCGGGCGCCGACCGAGGTGGCGCGGGCCGACTTCTTCACCGAGACCGTCCGCCGCCAGCTCGTCGAGCGTTTCGGCGAGGAGGGCTTCTACGAGGGCGGCTTCTCGGTGCGGGCCACCGTGCAGCCGGGGCTGCAGGAGATCAGCGACCGTGCCCTCCGGCACGGGCTCGCCGCCTATGACCGCCGGCACGGCTGGCGCGGCCCGGTGGGTCGCATCGAGGTCGAGGGCGACTGGCAGTCGCGGCTCGACGCGTTCGATCCGGGCTTCGAGCTCGACGACTGGCGGATGGCGGTGGTGCTGGCCACCGGTGCGAAGGATGCCTCGATCGGACTCGCCGACGGCACCACGGCGTCGCTGCCGCTTTCCGAGATGACCTGGGCACGCAGGGTCGACGAGAAGGGCCGGATGGGCCCCAGGGTCCAGAAGCCCTCGCAGGTCGTGGCGCCGGGCGACGTCGTCGTCGTCGAGCGCATCGAAGGCGGTGAGGCCGCGCCGCGCTGGACCCTGCGGCAGCGGCCGGCGGTAGAGGGTGCCGTGGTGGCGCTCGATCCGCACACCGGCCGCGTCCTGGCGCTGAGCGGCGGCTTCAGCTTCCGGCAGAGCAAGTTCGACCGCGCCACCCAGGCGAGGCGGCAGCCCGGCTCGTCGTTCAAGCCGTTCGTCTACCTGGCGGCGCTGGAGGACGGCTTCACGCCGGCGAGCGTCGTGGTCGACGGGCCCATCACCTTCGACATGGGGCCTGGGCTGGGCCTGTGGAAGCCGCAGAACTACAGCGAGCAGTACTACGGGCCCAGCACGCTGCGCCTGGGCCTGGAGAAATCGCGCAACCTGATGACCGTCCGCCTCGCCATGGACATCGGCATGGACAAGGTGGTCGACGTGGCGCGCCGCTTCGACATCGCACAAGGGCTGGCGCCCTATCTGTCCGGCGCGCTCGGTGCCAGCGAGGTGGATCTCATGCACCTCACCACCGCCTACGCCATGCTGGTGAACGGCGGCAAGCGGGTCGAGCCGTCCTTCGTCGAGCGCATCCAGGACCGCAACGGCGCCACCGTCATGCGCCGCGACGGCCGCGCCTGCGACGGCTGCCGTGCGCCGACCTGGTCGAGCCAGGCGCCGCCGGTGCTGGTCGACGACCGGCCGCAGGTCGAGGATCCGCGCTACGCCTTCCAGATGGTCAACATGCTGGAGGGCGTGATCGAGCGCGGCACCGCCACCGATGCCGCCAGGCTCGGGCGGCCGCTCGCCGGCAAGACCGGCACCACCAACGATTCCAAGGATGCCTGGTTCGTCGGCTTCTCCCCCGACCTCGTGGTCGGCGTCTGGGTCGGGTTCGACCAGCCGCGCTCGCTGGGCGGCAAGGAGACCGGTGGCAGCGCCGCCCTGCCGATCTGGATCGAGGTGATGCAGGAGGCGCTGAAGGACGAGCCGCCGGTGCCGTTCCGCACGCCGCCGGGCGTGAGCATCGTGCGCGTCGACGCCGCCACCGGCCTGCTGCCGGGGCCGGGCACCAAGTCGGTGATCGCCGAGGCCTTCCTGCCCGGCACCGAGCCCTATGCCACCAGCAGTGGTGGTGGCGGCACAGCTGGTGCGGGCTGGAGCGGCGAGGCGCCCCGGACCAGCCGTCCGCTCGGCGCCGGCGGGCTGTATTGAACCCGGCCGTCGCGCCCGCTACACCCGCCGCCCGACGAGCCGCTTTCCCGAGGATCTGCGATGCGAGCCGAGCTTCAGAACCTGGCGGACGAGATCGGCGAAGGTCTCGCCCTGCTCCGGAGGCATCTTTGACTGGGATCGGGCGCTCTACCGCCTCGACGAGCTGAACGCGCTCGCCGAGGATCCCAAGCTCTGGGACGATGCCGAGAGCGCGCAGAAGATCATGCGCGAGCGGACCGGCCTGCAGGCCGCCGTCGACGGCCAGCGCCAGATGGAGCAGGCGGTGGCCGACGCCGGCGAGCTGGCCGAGCTCGCCGAGACCGAGGGCGACGAGAGCCTGATCGACACCATCAGGGCCGATCTCGTCGTCCTGCGCGACCGGGTGCAGCGGCTGCAGCTGGAATCGATGCTGTCGGGCGAGGCCGACCGCAACGACTGCTTCCTCGAGGTCAACGCCGGTGCTGGCGGCACCGAGTCCCAGGACTGGGCCGAGATGGTCCTGCGGATGTATCTGCGCTGGGCCGAGCAGCGCGGCTACAAGGTCGAATGGGTCGAGGAGAGCGGCGGCGAGGAGGCCGGCATCAAGTCGGCCACGATCAAGGTCATCGGCGAGAACGCCTATGGCTGGCTCAAGACCGAATCCGGCGTCCACCGGCTGGTGCGCATCTCGCCGTTCGACAGCAATGCCCGCCGCCACACCAGCTTCGCCAGCGTCTGGGTGTTCCCGGTCATCGACGACAGCATCCAGATCGAGATCCTGGACAAGGATCTGAAGATCGACACCTACCGCGCCAGCGGTGCCGGTGGCCAGCACGTCAACCGGACCGATTCGGCGGTGCGCATCACTCATCTGCCGACGGGGATCATCGCCGCCTGCCAGACCGACCGCAGCCAGCACCGCAACCGTGCCCAGGCCATGGACATGCTGCGCGCCCGGCTCTACGAGCGCGAGCTCAAGCTGCGGCAGGCCGAGGCGGACGCGATCGAGGCCAACAAGACCGACATCGGCTTCGGCCACCAGATCCGCAACTATGTCCTGCACCCCTACAAGATGGTGAAGGACCTGCGGACCGGCACCGAGACCGGCAACCCGCAGGCCGTGCTCGACGGCGACATCGACGCCTTCCTCGAGGCCAGCCTGGCCCAGGGCGTCACCAACCGCAGGCCCGAAGCCATGGAGCCGTCCTGATGCGCCCGTCCAGGCTCTCCATCTCCACCATCGGCCTCGGGCTGCTGCTGGCCATCGGTGCGTGCAGCGACGGCGGGCTGGAGAAGAACACCGCCATGCCGCCGCCGCCCGAGCCCGCCGCCCTGCCGATCGCCGACATCGCCGGCCAGGAGTGGATCGTCGACTCGGTGACGCCCAGCAGGGCCAACGATTTCGACTGGTCCGGCCGCGGCATCGGCCTGCAGCTCGACGACGCCGCCGGCCGCGCCTTCGGCTATGGCGGCTGCAACCGTTGGTTCGCCGGCTACACCAGCAGCGGGCCCGGCCGGATCTCGTTCTCCGGCGCCGGCGCCACGCGGATGGCCTGCATGGATCCGCCGGGTGTGATGGAGCGCGAGCAGGAGTTCCTCGACCAGCTGGCCAGGATCGCCAGCTATCGGGTGAGCGAGGACCACCTCTATCTCGAGACCGAGGACGGCTCCGGCGGCATCGTGCTGATCCGCGACGACGGCTGAGCCGCCGTCGCCATTGACCCGGCCCGCGCGCGGCGGCAGCTTCCGGGCGCGGCATCCGGCGCGGCCGTGCGGAGGAGGGCCCTGCTCATGGACATCGTTGCCGACGAGGCGCCGGGCGCCGCCGTCCGGCCGTCCGCCGACATCCCCGAGCATCTCCTGACCCGGCTGCCGGCGATCATCGTCATCGACGTCACCAATTCCTGCAACCTGCGCTGCCCGGTCTGCCCGGTGACCATCGCCATGACCCGCAAGCGCGGCATGATGCCGATGGCGGTGTTCCGCCGGATCATCGAGGATTTCCGCGATCGGCCCGAGAAGCCGGAAATCTTCTTCAACTTCTCGGGTGAGCCGACGCTCAACAGGCGGCTGCCCGAGTTCATCGCCCTGGCGACCGGCAGCGGGCACCGCACCTTCCTCAGCACCAACGCCACGAAGATCGACCAGGACCTGTCGCGGGCGATCATCGAGGCCGGGCTGGACCGGGTCTACCTGTGCATGGACGGCTTCGACGCCCGGGCGCAGGAGAGCTACCGGGTCCGTTCGAGGTTCGCCGTCGTCAAGCGCAACATCGAGACCTTCGTGGCGCTGAAGCACGCCCACGGCAGCGGCAAGCCCTTGTGCATCCTGCAGACCCTGCTCACCCGCTTCTCCGAGGGCCAGGTCGGCGAGATCGAGGCCTGGGCGCGGGCGATCGGGCTCGACCGCATCCGCTTCAAGACCTTCAGCACCGGCACCTACACCAGCGAGGAGGAGAAGCTGGCGGCGCAGCGCTTCGTGCCGGAGAACCCGGCCTACCGCCGCATCCAGGACGGCGAGGCGCCGGCGACCTGCATGGAGCCGATCCACTCCACCATCGTGTTCTACGACGGCCATTTGGGCCTGTGCTGCATCGACTACGACAAGGAGGTCAGGATGCCCAGCATCCTGAGGGACGGCTTCGTCAAGGCCTACCTGTCGCCCGAGGCGGTGGCGGCGCGCCGCGCCGGCTATCTCAAGCAGCACCGCATCTGCCAGGGCTGCGCCTACAACAGCGCCGACAACATGGGCTTCAAGGTCGACCTGCGCAAACAGGTCCCGAGCGCCGCCTGACCGCAATCCTGGCCCGCCCGGCAGGACTCGAACCTGCGACCCCCCGCTTAGAAGACGGACAAGCGGAACCCTCCGGTACCCTAACCATCCCCTAAAATACCTTGCTTGACAGCTGGTTAGCCTCGATACTGCCTTCCGCTGCCCGCGCCTTCCCGCAACTCACCCGGTTCGGAGACGGTTCGCGGCGTCGTTCAGGAACGGTTCGCGAGGGTGCCATGTCGAAGTATCCACCAACGAGATTGACAGAGGGTTTCATCAAGGGGCTCCCCTTGGGCGAGCGGCCGTATGTGGTTCGTGACACGAAGGTCACAGGCCTCATGGTGGCCGTGAATACAGCGTCGAAGTCGTACAAGGTGCAGCGCGACCTATGGACGGGCGAGCGGGGTCGCCGGAAGCTGGTGAAGACCGTTCGCCGCACCCTGGGCCTGACCACCGACCTCACGCTGGACGCGGCCCGTGAACGGGCGGAGGCGGTTCTCGCCCAGGTGAGGAAGGGTGTAGACCCCAACGCGCCACCCGTCGCACCCGACGAAGGATCGCACGGGTGGACGGTCGCACGCATGTACGACGAGTACCAGGCGGACCTTCGCACCCGCTCCGCCGCCGACCGAACCATTGAGGATGTCACTGCTCGCTTGGAGCGATATTTGCCCAAGTGGAAGGCCCGGCCGATAGCTGAGATCAAGCGAAGCGAGGCCCGGCAGGAGCACCAGCGCATCACCGTCGAACACGGGTCGCGCGTCGCCAATCAGGCTCTCAAAGACTTCCGCGCCGCCTACAACCTCGCCCTCCGAGTAGTCGACGACCCCGACGCGCTGCCGGCCAACCCGGTCGCCGCCGTCACCTTCAACAAGGAGCGTGCGAGCGGCCGGGTTCTCATGCCGGATGAGCTGCCGGAGTGGTGGCAGAAGGTTCAGGAACTGCCCAACCCGATCCGCCGCGCCATGCACACTCTGGGCTTGCTCAGCGGACTGCGCCCAGGGAAGTTGGTGTCGCTCCGCCGTGAGTGGCTCGTCCTGGGCGAGAAGGCCATTCTCATCCCACGAATGAAGTCCGGCCGCTCCTTCGCCTTGCCGCTTTCCGACCAGATGGTTGAGACAATCAAGGCCGCACTGGCAGCCGGCGACGTTCTTCATCCGGGGTCGCCCTGGCTCTTTCCCACCCGCTCCAACGATGGCCGGAAGGTGATCGCAACGCAGGTCTGGAAGGAGAAGGAGCTGCCCAGCCAGACGGGCCACATCCTTCGCCACACCTACAGAACCATTTGTCAACTGATCGGCATAGATAAGATCAACGCAAGGTTGCTTCTTGACCACGCCGTTCCAGGTATCGACGGCGTCTATATTCACGAGAGGGCTCTGTTTGACAAGCTGCTGACGTCCCAGAGTATGATATCTTCTCAAATTATGGCACTCTGTAAAGCTGAGAAGGCAGAAAAGGGTTTCCAATCGTTGGCTGATGCGGCATAGTGACAGCAGTGGCCAGTGTAGCGATCCTGCATTGGCCCGCCGTCAGGCCTGATAGAGTGGCACCCTTCGCCGGGGACTATCAGGCTTAGTAAACGGCCAGGGCCGATCGTCCGAATTTCGCCGATGACAAGGCACTCCTCGCAGGTTGGCGGCCTGCCGCCCAATTGGGCACCAGAGTGCTTGCCATGTCTTCTTTTCAGATCGACCCCGCCTTTCACCGGCTTGCGCTGGAGATCGGCCAGCAAATGGCCGCGTCGCTCTACGAGCGCATGCAGAGCGCCGAGCCCGTTCTCGCACCAGAGTACCTAAGTCCGCAGCAGGTCTCGCAGCTGACCGGCTACGCGACCAAGACGCTGGAGGCGATGCGTGCGCGGCGCATTGGTCCTCCGTTCATAAAGGTCGGGCAGGCTGGCCCCAGTGCCATCCGCTATCGCCTGCAAGACGTCCGGGCTTGGCTCGACGCGCAGCGCGAGGAGACGACCAATGCGTGATCAAAAGAAATGGCCCGCGGCTTTGGAGGAAGCCGCGGGCCTGTTGCTTCCTTGTCGAGGGGAAGACATGGAGATGATCCCGGCGATCAGAGCTTCGCTTATCTGCGAGCCCGAGGAAATCAACAAATGGCATGATGTTGTCCTTTTATTGCTGAGTCAGCTTACAGTCAGCACCCGTTTGGCCATTCTCGCCGCCTCGTGGCAGCGTCCGGTGGAAAATGGGGATGGCCTACGGATCATCAACAACCAAGTGAAGGCGCAAAAGGCCCGGCTCGACCCTGTCGCCGCCTACTTCGGCTGGCTGCGCAACGAGTATGGCGGCTATGTCAACCTTTACGGCGACGGCCGGTCCTCGGGCGTCATCTTCTATCCCACGCATGACCCGGAAACGATGGCTTGCCTGGGCCTCTGCCGCGCAGGCCGGTCGGATCGCACCCGCACGGTCCCGAACTTCCTTCTCCGGTGGGAGGCCGAGTGATGGACCCCTACACCCACACCAGCATCGCCTTCCTTCGTAACCACGCGCCCAAGGGTCCGTGGTTCCTGGCAACCTTCGACCCGAACCACTCCCTCCTCTGCCAAGTCGGCGAGTACGAGACCGCCGCGAGGTTCATCGAGGCGCGCGGTCGCACGCAGAACGTCTACTTCCTCCTGGGCATGCCCAAGGGGTCGCCCAGCAAGAAGCCCGGCAAGGAGGACATGGCCGGTTCTTCGTGGCTGTGGGTCGACCTTGACCCCCGGGCCGGTGAGGACCTTGAGGAGGAGCGCCAGCGCATCCTCAAGCGGCTCACGACGAACCTTCCGCCGAACATCCCAAAGCCCACGGCCATCATAGACAGTGGCCGTGGCTTCTGGGGATTGTGGCAGCTCAAGGAGCACTGCGCAGACAACAAGGAGGTGGAGGCCCGCAACCGTGGCCTGGGGTGGGACTTCAGTGCAGACGCCTGCCACAACATCGACCGCGTCGCACGGCTGCCTGGCACCATCAACCGCAAGACCGGCGAGCGGGCGCGGCTGGTGGAGTTCGTGAAGGAGCGGGCCTACAGCATCGAGGAGTTCCCGCGCCGGGAGGACCCGGAGCTTGCCAACCCGGTCGACTTCACGCCGCCGGCCGAGGGCAGGTCGGTCGCAGACCTGGACGAGCTGGTGCCCTTTGGCGTTCCAGACCTCGCCCGCGTCGTCATCAACCACGGCAAGGACCCGGCCGATCCCAACAGGTTCCCAAGCCGGTCGGAGGCCGTGCACTACGTCGCGTGCTCTCTGGTCCGGTGCAAGGTCCCCAACGAGCTTGTCCTGGGCATCCTAACCGACCCTGCGTTCAGCATCTCCGAGAGCATCTTCACCAACAAGAACGGGAGCCGTGTTCCCAATCCTGAGAAGTATGCCACCCGCCAGATCAAACGGGCGCACGAGGCTGTTGCCAAGGAACAGGCAGAGAAAGAGGCGGAGCCGCAGCAAGATGAATTGGAGGAGATGAACAGTAAACATGCGGTGCTTACTCAAGAGGGTGGCAAGGTCCGAGTGTTGATGTGGGAGAAAAGTGAGCTTGACCACTCTCGTGAGAGTCCGGTACTCCAGTCCTTCGAAGACTTCCGCAACCGATACTGTAACAGGACCGTCGAAGTCAGAACTGAGAAGGGTGTCAGCTTCAAGCCTTTGGGCGACTGGTGGTTGAAGCACCCGAAGAGAAAGGACTACCTTGGTCTTCGGTTCCTTCCTGGGCAGCCAAAGGAAGTCGACGACTACCTAAATATGTGGCGCGGCTTTGCTGTCGAGCCCAAGGAAGGTGACTGGAACTTGATGGAGTACCATATCCGAAGCGTTCTTGCGTCGGATGATGAAGCATGGGCCGAGTATATTCTCAACTGGGCCGCCTGGGCAGTGCAGAATCCTGACAAACCGGCGGAGGCCGCACTGGTACTTCGCGGTGACCAGGGTACCGGCAAGGGCGTATTCGCGCGTGGCATCAAGCGGCTGTTCGGCCAGCATGGGCTGCAAGTCACGTCACCTACCCTGCTGACCGGCAAGTTCAACGCTCACTTGCGAGATTGTTGTCTCTTGTTTGCCGATGAGGCCCTTGTTCCTGGAAACATTTCGGCGCGGAACACTCTCAAGACTCTCATCACCGAGCCGGAACTGTCCATTGAGCCCAAAGGACTCAATGTCATGCAGGTGCGCAATCGGCTGCATATCATCATGGCAAGCAACGATGACTGGGTGGTTCCGGCGGGGTTTGACGAACGCCGGTTTGCAGTTTTCGATGTGTCGAACTGCCGCGCCCAAGATGTCAAGTACTTCAAGGCGATCTACGACGAGCTTGAAAACGGCGGACTGGCGGCGATGCTGCACGACCTTTTGCAGCGTCCGCTGGGCAAGTGGCACCCAAGAAAGAACATCCCAAAGACGAAGGCGCTACAAAAGCAGAAAGAGCTGAGCCTTGGGCCGGAGGATGAGTTTCTTCTGAATGTGCTGCGAGAAGGCGTGATCCCTGGACCAGCGGTTCGTGGGCGGAGTGACACTGTCTATTCGAACGACTTCCTGCACGAGCCTGGACTTTATTCTGTAATGCGGCGTAGCAGCCCTGATCTCCGTGAGATATCTGATGTGCGACTTGCCAGGGCTCTTAAGGAAAGAGGCTGCCAGGGTTACACCAGTGGTACGTCGCGCGGATGGACCTTTCCGCCGTTGGCTGAGATGCGGGCGCGCTGGGCCGAACGTTTCGGCCCGCAGGAATGGGACGACCAGCTGGCCTGGGCGAAGGAGGAGCGGACCAGTGAGCCGTTCTGATGCCCAGCAGACCCGCAAGCCTGCAGACCCGCAAGCCCAACCCTATGGTCCTAAGCCCTTCATCAACCAGCACTTTTGCGGGTTTGCGGGTTTGCGGGCTTCGTCTGCATTCGCCTACCCAGAGCAACCGGCGATACGCCCAGGGAAGGAACCGCCGGTCGAACTGCGGTTCCCCTGCAACTTCTTTCAACTCTATAAACCCGTAAATCTCGTAAAAGAGAATAGAATAGAAGGGGTTAGAGGTAGCGGGTTGACAGGCGGGTTACGGGTATTGGCTTCCTCCCTGGGCAGTGGGGTGGGAGCCGCTGGGCGGGTGGGGAAGCACCGTGTCATATGCCCATCAGGTGAGAAACCTTCCTGCGCGCGGAGCCGGCCGGGCCTCTGCTCGGGAGGCTCGCCAGTCGGCCTCCTGCCTCCACCTAGGCCACGCCGCCGCTGGCCCGGCGCTTTTCCCTGCCGCCGCCCGCCGGGCCTCCTAGACGGACCTCCAGGCCTCCGCGCGGCCCTCCAGGCGAGCCTTCCCCTGGGCACCAGGCCGACCCTCCGCTCGCTAGGCCGACGGCCTGCACCCGTAACCTTCCACCGCTGCAAGGGAGCCACCCCGTGAAAGCCGCCCGCGAACCTTCCTCCAGACCGCGCCGGGCCACTGCGCCCATGACCGAGGGCCGGAAACGGGCCTTCCTTCGGGTGCTGGCTGAGACCGGAAGCCCGGCTGCTGGCGCACGCGCCGGGTCGCCACATGCCAAGGGCGAGCGTGCGGCGCTGAGCACCTTCGAGCTCCTTCGGAAGCGAGACCCGATGTTCGCCATGGCCTGGGCAGAAGCGGAGGCCGCTGCGCTGGCCAAGGTCGAAGCCGAGGTCATGCGCCGTGCGATGACGCCGACCCGCCGCCCCGTCTTCTCGAAGGGCGAGCTGGTCGGTCACACCGAGGAGTATGACAACCGCCTGCTCGTGACGCTGGCGCGCCGGCTTAACCCGGAGGCTTGGTCCGAACGTCAGCGGGTGGAGCACAGTGGCGAAGTCGGCCACGCCCACCGCCACGCCCTCATCGCCCTGACTGCCGACGACGTGTGGCTTCTCTCGGAAGACCGCCGCGACCTTCTCCTCGACCTCCTGGGCGAGCTGGCGTCTGCCAAGGAGGATGACAGGAAAGCCCAGGCGAAGCTGATCGAGGGGAAAGCCATGAACATGGATGAAGAAGATGCTGAGGCCATTTGAGCCACGGAAACTGATTGTTTCTGCCATTTGGAGAGAACAAAATGGCAACAAGTGAGGAGTTGCTTGACCTGATTGCTGAGGTGGAGGCTCGGAAAGCTGTTGCCAGGAAGTACGGTGGCGCACGCAGGTATCTCACCGGTGCCGGCTTCTACTCCATCGACTTCGCGACGGCAGACGATACGGCCCTCCGTTGGCTCCAGTGGTGTCGCGACAATCCTGGCCCTGTCGCGAGCCAGTACAACGACGCCGAACGGGCCTTGAATTGCTACCTGGAGACGATCCGTGACCGTAACGATTGACAATGACTTGGCGGTGCGAGCGGATGTGTCTCCGTCTCTGCATCCCGACGCTCTGGCCCACCTGGGTGAGGCGCTCGACCGCGAGGGGACGATCGGGCGCGCGGCCTACCACGACGCCCGCGACGCCCTGGGCACCGTCTACCGGACGCTCGGAGCCATCGCCGACGCCGAGGCGGCGTTGCAGGCGCACACGAACGCCGCGTCGCCGGCCCGACGCCACCAACTCGCCGACGGCCGCTCTGCCTACCTGGGCAATCTCCGCCTCCAGGATGGGCGTGTCAGGAGCTTCGGCAGCCCCGACGAGGAGTTCGCCGAGGCGGCCGGCGAGGCCCTCCACCGTGCGACGCAGGCCATCGACCGTCGCCTCGGCACCCTGCAGCGGCACCACGAGGCGCTCCAGACCCGCGTTGCCGAGGCGCTCCGCCCGAGCGAGCCGGTGCCGGTTCAGCAGGAGGTTCGCGCCTACGTCCGCTCGCTGCGAGACAACAAGCGGCTCGAGTTCCTGACGACGGCGGCGAAGGCCGGCGACCGGCAGACGATCGGGTCGGTGCTGGCCGGGCCGCTCTATCTCTCCGGCATCAACCAGGGCAACGCCGACCTCGTGAGGTCGACGGCGGCACGAGCGATCGTGCCCTTGGACTGGGAACAGATGAACTCCGTGGGCCGGGCGATCGAGGCGGTGCAAACGGCCGGTGCTAGGCTCGTCACCAAGATCGGCGAGCTGGAGCAGTACCGAAAGGGGACGGCCGCTCGGGTCAGCAAGGCGGTCGATGGCATTCGCAAGGTGGGAGCCGCCCATGCTGCGTGACGAGCGCGACTACCACCGGGCCTGCGCCGAGGTCGCTCGTCTTCAGGGCCGGCTCGATGCCTACAACGACCTCCTCCTGGGCGATCAGGACTTCATGGCGAGCATGCGGGCTCACGCCTGGCTCCGAGCCGACCGGACGCGGGTCAGGCCGACGGCAGACGGCCAGTCTGTCGATTGTCCTGACGAGTGGCCCGAAGGGTGCGACGGGCGAGCCTACGCGCTCCGCTACCTGGAGACGCGCCAGCGGCGAGCCGAGCTGATGGCGGCGTTGAAGGAACTCGACGCCGATGGCTGACCATCGCCTTGTCAGGTTGCCGCTCGGGCTCGATCCCGAGGGCGGAGCCTACCACCGCTGGCAGAAGGCGCGGCTGGGCATGACCGTCAGCGAGTTGGTGGCGGCCGGCGTGCTGAAGCGCGACATCTGGTACTACAACCGGGCGGGAACGATCGCTTTCGACCCGCCGATGCCGGGTGCCAACACCCTAGTCCGCTGCAAGGGGCGGAAGGGTGTCGCGCTTCCGGTCGCCGCCCGGACCGAGAGGCCGTGCCTGCGGTGTGAGAAGCCGTTCCCGTCCGAGGGACCGTGGAACCGACTGTGCGGCAGGTGCAAGTCGGCCATTGCAGACATGTCGCCCCTTGCGCCCTACGCGCCCTGACCTCCGCCCCTTGGGCGGAGGGTCTCTCCCCTGGGCAGACCAGCGTCCCACGCGCGGCGGACCGTGTAGCGAACCGCCTAGCCGGCACCTCGGGGCGGTCTGCTACTCTGGATGCTCATCTCCCGTCGCGCTTCTCAATCGCCTTGCGCTTGTCTTCCGGCAGGCCCTCGAACATCTCCAACACATGCTTCCGTTCGCTGATCATTTTCTCAGCGATCAGGTTCACCAGCCGGAACATGTTCTACGGCCATCCCAAGCCCAGCCCACCAGCAGCGCAGAGATCAACTCGAACTACTGCGACGCTTTTTCCAGCCTGCTAGACGTCTTTGGGCTTCACTACGGTCCCATAGCCCTCGGGCACAGCCATAGGGCGAGGGTCCGCCTGCGCTCTCTTTTCGGCAGCCTCAAGGCGGTTTCTCCGTGAAATCGCCTTCTGTGTCATATCGCTATTTAGATCTAATAAGCTAAGTACTCCTCGTACAAAAGGAATAGTTCGTAGAATTGCAAGAATTCCTGAAAAGTATAGAAGACTCGGTATTAGCCATCCTAGGTTGACCGGCTCAAGTCTTCCAGGGATCGGAACGGTCAATGTCCATGCAAGAGCTTTACCTGCAATAAGAGTTACAATAGCTATAAAATCTAGTCCGAGAAGAGCTATCCAAAAGAGCATTTGTGATTTAAGAGCTTTATGATATCTTTGAGCATCTGCGAGTTCCAGGCCATCTGGCTTCAATATTCCAGCGGTAAATATCATAGCAGGTAGGATAACAGCAGATTGGATGCTGAAGAATGCGATCAACTCTGTTGTTATATCCTTCACAGCATTACTAGGTAAAAAATATGCACCAATAGCAGAGAATATTACTGCGATAAGAAAGTCCCATCGTTCAGTAAGGAACCGCATCGTGATTGCGTCCCTAGTTTTCAATTTTTCCATTCTCAACGAAATAATCATATGCAGACTTAAGCTTTGCCCGAACATCGGCCGGATCGAGCAGGCTGCCGTCGGTTAAAACTCTGACAGGGTAGCTCAAACGAATGTCCTTTCCAGTTAATCTGCCATGCTTTCCAATGGCGGTGATCTCTCCATCTGGCAAATTGCGGAGAGCCTGTTGCATGGGCGCTCGTGTGACGCGACGTTTCCTCGTTTTGTACCCAATGTGCACCGACACATCTAAGTCAGCGCCTTCCGGTATGCTCTCCAGAAGAGCTTGCACATCAGCTTCATTGCTCATCACTGCTCTCAGGACGTCGACAGCGCGTTGACCCCATGAACGCCGAGCGCCGACATCAACATGTTGGTCGACCTCGCGCTCTTGTATAGGTTCGTGCGGAAGCTTGGCGGGAGCCGCTTCGACGGCTCCCGTACCACCGACGATAATTTCCCGGACATCCTCCAGATCACCGCCGATTTGATCACTATCAAATTTAGCGGTGAGAAGGACGTGTCCGTTTGCACCGATCTGTGTGGTTCTTTCCTTTAGTAGCCAAGTCAGATACTCTTCCAAGTGCTTCGTGGACAGAGACCGACTCTGGATTGTCAATACATGATTGCTGATTGCCATCCAGAACATCATGGAATGTATGTATTCCCGTCCCTCCGGCGGTGGCTGCTGTTCGACAGGCAACATGGCAGCATCTGCTACATTTCGAAGCAGCGCTTGCATGAAGCCACGGGTATAGACCGTCAGATCGCCGAAAAAGCTGATGCCGTCATCATGGTAAATGTTCATCAAGAGTGTGTCGGAGTTGTCCGGCGGCACCGTCCATGCTCGCCGTTTCCAATGCTCCGACAGTGCACCTCCGTCATAGACATCAGCTAGCGCACCACGGATACGAGACTCGAGTGTTCCGCCGTTCAAGGCGCCAACAGGATCGTCCATTCGCCTGTAGTGAACGGTGAGAGATTTTCTCTCAGCCATTGCGATCAGCCTCCCTCGAAAATCTACGTCATCTTCGCTGTCGATTGCGGTATGTAGCGATGACAGTATCGTCAATTGCTAGATGCAGTA
Source organism: Geminicoccus sp. (assembly GCA_035326425.1). Taxonomy (GTDB): domain Bacteria; phylum Pseudomonadota; class Alphaproteobacteria; order Geminicoccales; family Geminicoccaceae; genus CALKJU01. The sequence continues at coordinate 59,601 of DAOLFG010000027.1, forward strand.
GGTGAGTCATCCAAGATGGCGACCCCGGCGTGACTCGAACACGCAACATCCCGCTTAGAAGGCGGGTGCTCTATCCGGTTGAGCTACGGGGCCGTGACACGGTTCGCTTGGCGGTTCGCTGTCCTCCTAGCATACGCTAACGTCTTACATCCACACCGTTTTCACCGCTCAGGCTGTCGGCTTAGAAGGCGGGTGCTCTATCCGGCTGAGCTACGGGCGGACGCCATCCTTATAGCAGCCAGGCCCCGCCGCCAGAAGCCACGGATGCCGGACCGCTCAGGGCCGGCGGGTGAAGTTCTCGGCATAGGATTTCGGCCGCACTACGCGCTTGTGCGGCTCGTAGACGCTGAAGGTCAGGCCCTGGCGCTCGCAATAGGCGATGGCGGCCTCGCGGGTCGGGAAGGTGAGGCGGAGCTGCTGCGCGGTGTCGTCCGAGCCCACCCAGCCGATCAGCCGGTCGGCCTCCTTGCGCGAGGTCGGCTCCATCTCGACGATCCACTGCCGGGTCTTGAAGCGGCCGGACTGCACGGCGGTCTTGGCCGGCTGGTAGATGCGGGCGTGGCTCATCGAGGATTCCGCGCGGTCTGGACTGGTTCCAGAGATAGGGGCGCTAGCGGCATCGGCGCAAGCCCGCGGCAGCGGCCTCATGGCCGCAGCTCAGCCCGGCGTGCCCGGGATCACCTTCGGCACCTGCAGGCCGAAGATGACGAGCTGGCCGGCCAGGGCGAACAGCAGCAGGATCGCCGTGGCGGTGACGACGGTACGCACGGCGATCTGCCGTTTCAGCTTCGGATCGGCCTCGGCGGTCAGCGCCAGGTACATGGCGGCCGCCTTGGTCGGGCCGACGGTGATGTTCAGCAGGATGGCGATGTCGAGGAAGCCCATGGGCGGCAGCCGAATCGGGAATGACGCGTGGCGGCCATCATGGGGACCGCCTCGTCCCCCGGCCAGGGGCGTTCGGAGCGCATCGTCGTCGCCGGCGAGCCGGGACCGCAGCCATCCGCCTGTTACCTTGCAGGATCGAACGC
>DAOLFG010000028.1:0-28947 GCA_035326425.1 Geminicoccus sp.
CCGGCGGCGAAGGCGCCGAGCGGGATGTGCAGGTCGGTGGAGTAGACGCCGAGGCTGGAGAGCGTGCCGCCGGGACGCAGCGCCTTGAGGCCGGCCTCGAAGGTGCCCTGGGTGCCTAGCGCCTCGATGGCGACATCGACGCCGCGGCCGTCGGTGAGCCGCATGATCTCCTCGACCGGGTCGACCGCCTTGAAGTCGATGACGTGGTCGGCGCCGAGCTTCTTTGCGATCGCCATGCGCGTCGGCACGGTGTCGACGCCGATGATGGTGGTGGCCCCCATCAGCCTGGCCCCGGCGACGGCGCAGAGGCCGATGGGGCCGAGGGCGAAGACGACGACGGTGTCGCCGATGCGGACCTTGCCGCTCTCCGCACCCGAGAAGCCCGTCGACATGATGTCGGGGCACATCAGCACCTGCTCGTCGGTGAGATCGTCCGGGATCGGGCTGAGATTGGCCTGGGCGTCGGGGACGAGCACATACTCGGCCTGGCAGCCGTCGATGGTGTTGCCGAAGCGCCAGCCGCCCATGGCCTTGAAACCGTGCTTCGTGCCGGCGCCGTCCTGCGAATGGCAGCCGCACAGGCAGGCATAGCTGTGGCCGCTCGGCGTGATGGCGCCGGCGATCACCCGCTGACCCTCGCGATAGCCCGAAACCGCCGAGCCCAGCTTCTCGATGACGCCTACCGGCTCGTGGCCGATCGTCAGCCCCTTGGCGACCGGGTACTCGCCCTTGAGGATGTGGACGTCGGTGCCGCAGATCGTCGTGGTGGTGATGCGGACCAGCGCGTCGAGCGGACCGATCTCGGGAACCGGCTTCTCGTCCAGCACGATGCGGCCGGGCTCGACGAAGATCGCGGCCTTCATCTTCGGCATGCTGCTCTCCCTACCTGCCGAGGCGCTTTTCAGCCTCGGCGACATGGCGTTTCACGGCGATGAAGCTGTCGGGGCTCACCGAGATCGAATCGATGCCGCATTCGACCAGGAAGGCGGCGAAGGCGGGATTGCTGCTCGGTGCCTCGCCGCACAGCCCGATCTTGGCGCCACCCTTGTGGGCGCCCGCGATGAGGGTCCGGATCATCCATTTCACCGCCTCGTCCTCCTCGTCGAAGAGGTGGGCGAGGGCCTCGGAATCGCGGTCGACGCCGAGCGTCAGCTGGGTCAGGTCGTTGCTGCCGATCGAGAAGCCGTCGAAGCGCGAGGCGAAGCGGTCGGCCAGGATGGCATTCGACGGGATCTCGCCCATCACATAGACCTCGAGCCCGCTCTCGCCGCGCCGCAGGCCGTTCTCGGCCATCACCGCCAGCACCTTGTCGGCCTCGGCGACAGAGCGGCAGAACGGGATCATCACCACGACGTTGTCGAGGCCGGTCTGCTCGCGCAGCTTGGCGATGGCCCGGCATTCCAGCGCGAAGCCGTCGCGGTAGGCCGGCGAGTAGTAGCGTGACGCGCCGCGGAACCCGATCATCGGGTTCTCCTCCGCCGGCTCGAACTGAGCCCCGCCGAGCAGGCCGGCATATTCGTTGGTCTTGAAGTCGCTCATGCGCACGATCACCGGCTTCGGGTGGAAGGCGGCGGCGATCCGCGCCAGGCCCAGCGCTAACCGGTCGACGAAATATTGCGACTTGTCCCGGTAGCCGCGCGTCAGCTCGGCGATCTCGGCTCTGACGGCCTCGTCCCGCAGCGAGTCGTAGCGCAGCAACGCCATGGGATGGACCTTGACGTGGTTGCCGACCACGAATTCCATCCTCGCCAGGCCGACGCCGTCGGCCGGCAGGCGCCACCAGCGGAACGCCGCCGCGGGATTGGCGAGGTTGAGCATCACCTTCGTGCGGGTGGCCGGCACGTCGGTTGGATCGATCTCGCGCACCTCGATCTCGGCACGCCCCTCGTAGACGAAGCCTTCGTCTCCTTCCGAGCACGACACCGTCACTTCCTGCTGGTCGTGCAGCACCTCGGTGGCATTGCCGGTGCCGACGACAGCCGGCAGGCCGAGCTCGCGGCTGACGATGGCGGCATGCGAGGTGCGGCCGCCATGGTCGGTGACGATGGCGGCCGCACGCTTCATCACCGGCACCCAGTCCGGGTCGGTGGTCGAGGTGACGAGCACCGAGCCGTCGACGAACCGGCTTATGTCCTTGGCACTCTCGATCAGGCAGACGGGTGCGGAGACGCTGGCCTCGCCGATGCTGAGGCCCTGCGCCAGCCGCCGGCCCTTGGCGCCGAGGCGATAGGAGCGGATCTTGCCGCCGGCCCTCGACTGGACGGTCTCGGGGCGCGCCTGGACGATGAGCAGCTCGCCGGTCTCGCCGTCCTTGGCCCATTCCATGTCCATGGCCTGGCCGTAGTGGCCTTCGATCACCACGGCATAGCGGGCCAGAGTGAGAATCTCGCTGTCGTCGAGCACGAAGGTCGAGCGCTCGGCCCGCGAGGTCGGCACGTTGCGCGTCGGCGTGCCCGGGTCGCTGCCGTAGATCATCTTGATCATCTTGGCGCCGAGCTTACGGCCGACGATCGGGGTCTTGCCCTCCTCCTGGAGCAGGGGCTTGAACACCTCGTACTCGTCGGGATCCACGGCACCCTGCACGACGTTCTCGCCGAGGCCCCAGGCGGCGTTGATCAGCACGATCCTGTCGAAGCCGGATTCGGTATCGATCGAGAACATGACGCCGGAAGCGCCGATATCGGAGCGCACCATGCGCTGCACGCCGACCGACAGCGCCACCATCAGGTGGTCGAACCCCTTGGCGTTGCGGTAGCTGATGGCCCTGTCGGTGAACAGCGAGGCGTAGCAGCGGCGGCAGGCCTCGAGCAGTGCCGCCTCGCCGCGCACGTTCAGATAGGTCTCCTGCTGCCCGGCGAAGCTGGCGTCCGGCAGATCCTCGGCCGTGGCGCTCGAGCGGACCGCGACCGCCACCTCGTCCTTGCCGCTTCGCCGGCAGAGCTCGTGATAGGCATGGCGAATCTGCAGGGCGATCGCCGCCGGCCAGTCGCCGTGCAGGAAGGCGCTGCGGATCGAGGCGCCGGCCTCCGCCAGCGACAGCTTGCCCGACGCCGCGTCGGCGAGGACGGAGGCCACGACATGGGTCAGGCGATTGTCGACGACGAAGCGCCGGTAGGCTTCTGCCGTGGTGGCGAAGCCGTCCGGCACGTTGACGCCCCAGGCGCCGAGGCCCGAAATCATCTCGCCCAGGGAAGCATTCTTGCCGCCGACCTGCGGAATGTCCGCGCGGCGCAGATCCGCCAGCCAGACGACATACGTCTCTGCGGTCATGGCAGCTCCCCGAGCTCGTATCCGGTCCGTCGAGTCTAGAGACGCCGGGTCCGCTACCCGCAATGAGCTAGATCAAATCCGCCGATGGTCGACGGACAGACGGCCACGGTCGATCAGGTGATCCGCACACCCTGCTGCAGGGCAGCTTCATCCAGGTGGTGCAGCTCGTCGAGCAGCCGCCAGCGCAACGAGCCCGGCCCCGCGACCCCGGTGGCGGCCCGCTCGGCCGCGGTGGCGTAGGCGGCGAAGGCCTGGGCGGTGGCGTGCAGCGCGTTGGCCTCCACCGCCAGGAAGGCGCCGCAGATGGCGCTGAGCGCGCATCCCGTGGCGGTGACGCGGGTGAGCAGCGCGTCGGAGCCGTGCACCGCCAGCGTCGTCCTGCCGTCGGTGACGTAGTCGACCTCGCCGGTGACGCCCACGATGCAGCTGTAGTCGACGGCCAGCTCGCGGGCGGCGGCGCGGGCCACTTCCGTGCTGTCGGTGCTGTCGACGCCGCGGGTGCGTCCGCGCTTCTCGCCCTGGAGCGCCAGGATCTCGGAGGCGTTGCCACGAATCAGCGTCGGGCCGAGGCCGGCGAGCTCCCGGGCGATGTCGGTGCGGTAGGCCGTCGCACCGCAGCCGACAGGATCGAGGACCCAAGGCTTGCGAGCGTTGCGCGCGGCGACGGCGCTGCTGCGCATGCCGGTGACCCAGGATGCGGACAGCGTGCCGATGTTGATGACCAGAGCACTGGCGATGCGGGTGAACTCCGCCGACTCGTCGGACGAATGCACCATCGCCGGCGAGGCGCCGATCGCCAACAGGGCGTTTGCCGACAAATCCATGGCGACGAAATTGGTGATGTTCTGCACGAGCGGCCGCTCGGCGCGGATGCGCGACAGAGTGGCCCAGACGTCGGCGGCGTGGTCCAAGCTGGCCTCCCCGGGCAGTGGCGCCCGTGCCGCGATCGGCCGGGTCCGGCATCGCGACTCTGCCGAGGGCGGGGTGTCGGCGACGGACGGGCCGACTGTCAAGACGGGCGCGCCCGACGCGGGCCGAGCCTTCGGCTGCCGGACGACGAAGCTTGCCAAGAACCGGACGCATCGTTAGACAGCCGGCCATCTCTCACGCGGGCTTTCCGCCGCTCGACGGTGGATTCCGGTGCCCGGCCGAAGGATCGGCCGGGCCAACGCTCGCGGTGGCTCAACCGGAAACGGACGGTTCATCGATGCCTTTCCCGACCTTCACCATGCGCCAGCTCCTGGAAGCCGGCGTGCATTTCGGCCATCAGACGCGGCGCTGGAATCCCGTCATGGCGCCGTTCATCTTCGGCCAGCGCAACGGCGTCCACATCCTGGACCTGACGCAGACGGTCCCGATGCTGCACCGCGCCCTGCAGGCGGCGCGCGACGTCATCGCCAGCGGTGGCCGCGTGCTGTTCGTCGGCACCAAGCGCCAGGCGCAGGATCCGATCGCCGACGCCGCCAAGCGCTGCGGCCAGTACTATGTCAACCACCGTTGGCTCGGCGGCATGCTGACCAACTGGAAGACCATCTCGCAGTCGATCAAGCGCCTGCGCGAGCTGGAGCAGCACCTGGGCGAGGGTGCCCATGGCCGCACCAAGAAGGAGCTGCTGCAGCTCACCCGCGAGAAGGACAAGCTCGAGCGGGCGCTGGGCGGGATCAAGGACATGGGCGGCCTGCCCGACCTGATCTTCGTCATCGACACCAACAAGGAGTCGATCGCCGTCGGCGAGGCCAACAAGCTGGGCATCCCGGTGGTGGCCGTGGTCGACAGCAACTGCAACCCGAACGGCATCCGCTACCCGATCCCGGGCAACGACGACGCCAGCCGTGCGATCAACCTCTATCTCGACCTGATGGTGGCGGCCGTGCTCGACGGCATCCATGCCGAGATGGTGGCGAGCGGCGCCGACCTCGGCAGCCGCGAGGACGTCGAGGAGGAGGAGTTGCCCGATCTCACGGCGGTGACGCCGATCGAGGCCGAGACGGCGCCGGCCGGCGAGTCGGCGCCGAACTGAGCGTCGTCCGCCCGGCATCACCAGCACGCGAACATCGGACCGATCATGGCTGAGATTACCGCCGCCCTCGTCAAGCAGCTGCGCGAGCAGACGGGTGCCGGCATGATGGACTGCAAGAAGGCGCTGGGCGAGACGTCCGGCGACTTCGAGGCCGCCGTCGACTGGCTGCGCAAGAAGGGCCTGGCCGCCGCCGCCAAGAAGGCCGGACGCGTCACCGCCGACGGCCTCATCGGCATGCGGCTGATGGGCCGCGAGGGTGCGCTGGTCGAGGTGAACTCCGAGACCGACTTCGTCGCCCGCAACGAGGTGTTCCAGGCGCTGGTCCGCCACATCGCCGACTTGGCGCCGTCCGCCCGCGGCGATGTCGGGGAGCTGAGCCGGACCGCCATCGCCGCCACCGGCCGCACCGTCGCCGACGAGGTGGCCACCGCCATCGGCGTGATCGGCGAGAACCTGAGCCTGCGCCGCACCGCCTACCTGACGGTCGCGCACGGCGTGGTGGCGGGCTACCTGCACAACCAGGCGGCCGTGGGACTCGGCAAGCTAGGCGTGCTGGTGGGCGTCGAGTCGACAGCCGAGCCCGCCAAGCTCGCCGAGCTCGGCAAGCAGCTCGCCATGCATGTGGCCGCGGCCAATCCCTCCTCGGTCACGACCGATGCGCTCGACCCGGCGCTGGTGGCGCGCGAGCGGCAGATCTTCGCCGAGCAGGCGCGCGCCTCGGGCAAGCCCGACAACATCATCGAGAAGATGGTGGAGGGCCGGGTGCGCAAGTTCTACGAGGAGGCCGTCCTGCTCGAGCAGGTCTGGGTCATCGACACGGACAAGCGCGTCAAGCAGGTCGTCGAGGCGGCGGCCAAGGAGCTGGGCGCGCCGGTCAAGGTCACCGGCTTCGTGCGCATGGCGCTGGGCGAGGGCATCGACAAGCAGGCCAGCGATCTCGCCGCCGAGGTCGCCAAGATGACGCAGGGCTGAACCGCACCGGCCGACGGGGGGTGGCGATGAGTACGGAGACCGTAGGGCGATCTCGGTACCGTCGCGTCCTGTTGAAGATGTCGGGCGAGGCGTTGCTGGGCGACCGGCAGTTCGGCCATGACCGCCGGGTGCTGCAGGCCTTGGCCGACGAGGTCAGGGCGGCGCACGCGATGGGCGTGGAGATCTGCCTCGTCATCGGCGGCGGCAACATCATCCGCGGCACCACCATGGCCGCCACCGGTGTCGAGCGGGCGACCGCCGACTACATGGGCATGCTGGGCACGGTCATCAACGCGCTGGCGGTGCAGAGCGTCATCGAGCAGGTCGGCCTGCCGACGCGCGTGATGTCGGCCATTCCGATGTCGTCGGTCTGCGAGCCCTACATCCGCCGCCGCGCCATCCGGCACCTGGAGAAGGGCAGGGTGGTGATCTTCGCGGCTGGCACCGGCAACCCGTTCTTCACCACCGACACGGCGGCGGCATTGCGTGCCGCCGAGATGGGCTGCGACGCGCTGCTCAAGGGCACGCAGGTCGACGGCGTCTACTCGGCCGACCCGAAGCGCGATCCCGATGCCCGCCGCTTCGAGCGGTTGAGCTATCTGGAGGTGCTGGCGAAGGACCTGAAGGTGATGGACGCCTCGGCGATTTCGCTTGCCAGGGAGAGCAGCATCCCGATCATCGTGTTCTCGGTGCATGCGCCCGGCGCATTCGCCCGTGTGCTGCAGGGTCAGGGACCGCACACGATCATCACCGAGGAGAAGCTGCCATGAAGAGCGAGGAGCCCGACCTCGACGACCTCGGCAAGCGGATGGACGGAGCGGTCGAGGTGCTGCGCAAGGAATTGCAGGGCCTGCGCACCGGGCGCGCCAGCGCCAGCCTGCTCGAGCCGATCACCGTCCCGGCCTACGGCAGCGAGATGCCGCTGAACCAGGTCGGCACCATCAATGTCCCGGAGCCGCGCATGCTGTCGGTGCAAGTCTGGGACCGCAGCATGGTCAAGGCGGTCGAGAAGGCGATCCGCACCGCACCCTTGGGCCTCAACCCGGCGGTCGACGGCACGCTCATCCGCGTGCCGCTGCCGGAGCTGAGCCAGGAGCGGCGCAACGAGCTCGTGAAGGTCGCGCACAAATATGCCGAGCAGGCGCGCATCGCCGTGCGCAACGTGCGGCGCGATGGCATGGACGGGCTGAAGCGGCTCGAGCGCGATGGCCATGTCTCGACCGACGACGTCTCGCTCTGGGGCGACGAGATCCAGTCGCTGACCGACACACACATCCAGACCATCAACCATCTCCTGGAAGCCAAGGAGAAGGACATCACGACGGTCTGACGGGCGCGAGACGGACTTGTCACTCCAGCCCCTGGCACGCGAGGGCGGCGAGCCGCCGGTTCCCGCCCATGTCGCCATCATCATGGACGGCAACCGGCGCTGGGCGCGCTCGCGGGGCATGCCGCCGGCCTATGGCCACCGGCAGGGTGCCGAGGCCGTCCGGCGCGCCACCGAGGCGTGCGGCAAGCTGGGCGTGCGCTACCTGACGCTCTACGCCTTCAGCTCGGAGAACTGGGCCAGGCCGCGCGGCGAGGTCGGCGAGCTGATGAACCTGCTGCGCCTCTACCTGCGGCGCGAGATCAGCAATCTCGACCGCAACGGCGTGCGGGTGCGGATGATCGGCGAGCGCGACGGCCTCGACGCCGACATCCGTGACCTGATCACCGCCGCCGAGGCCCGCACCCTCGGCAACACCCGGCTCGACCTCGTCATCGCGCTCAACTACGGCTCGAGGCAGGAACTCGTCAGGGTGGCGAGGCGGCTCGCCGCCGAGGTGGCGGCCGGCACGCTCGACCCCGACGCCATCGACGAGGACGCCGTCTCCGCACGGCTCGACACCGCCGGCATCCCCGATCCCGACCTGCTGATCCGCACGAGCGGCGAGCAGCGCATCAGCAACTTCCTGCTCTGGCAGCTCGCCTATACCGAGCTTGTCTTCATCCCGGTCGCTTGGCCCGACTTCGGCGAGGACCATCTGCAGGACGCCCTTGCCGAGTTCGCGCGCCGCGAGCGGCGCTACGGTGCGAGCGCCGGCTGAGCGCATGGACCCGGCGCTGGCCAAGCGGGTCGTCTCGAGCCTCGTCCTCGTGGCGGCGGCCGTGCTGGCGCTGTGGCTGGGCCGGTGGGTGTTCGCCGGGGTCGTGGTGGCTGGCGTCCTCGTCATGGCGCGGGAATGGGCGAGGCTCGCCAGCGACCTCGACGAGCGTGCCGGGTGGTGCCTCGCCATCCTGTGCGGTGCCGTGCCGACGGCGGCCGTCGTCGTGACGGCCGGCGGCGAGGCGAGGGACGGTCTGCTGCTGCTGGTGCTCGCGCTGCCGCTGGCGGTCGCTGGCATGGCGCTGGCCGGCGGCCGGGGAGCCAGCCGCGCCGCTGCCGGCATCCTCTATCTCGGCCTGCCTGCGATCGCCCTCGTCTGGCTGCGCGACCATCCGCAGGGTGCCGGCATCGTGCTGTGGGTGCTGCTGGTCGTCTGGTCGACGGACGTGGCCGCCTATTTCGTTGGCCGGGCTGTCGGCGGGCCCAAGCTCGCACCGGCCATCAGTCCCGGCAAGACATGGGCGGGCCTGATCGGCGGCATGCTGGGGGCGGCGCTGATGGGATCGCTGGCCAGCCGGCTGGGGGCCGCCGATGCCTGGACCGGCGCCGGCATCGGCCTGCTGCTGGCGGCGGTTGCGCAGGCCGGCGACCTGTTCGAATCCTTCATGAAGCGCCGGGCCGGCGTGAAGGACAGCGGCACGCTCATCCCCGGTCATGGCGGGGCACTCGATCGGCTGGACGGGCTGCTGTTCGCCGCCCCGGCCTATGCGATGCTGGTGGCGGCCGGCCTCGGAATCGCCGGATGACGCCACCGCCCTCGCCGGCGAGGCCGCGCTCGGTCGCCATCCTCGGCGCCACCGGCTCCGTCGGCGGCAGTACCCTGGCGCTGCTGGACGAGCAGCCCGAGCTGTTCCGGCTGGAGGCGGTGACGGCGTCGACCAGCGGCACGCGGCTCGCCGCCATTGCCCGCCGGTACCGTGCCCGCTTCGCCGCCGTCGCCGACCCCGCGGCCTATGCCGAGCTGCGTGACGCCCTGGCCGGCAGCGGCATCGAGGCAGCGGCTGGCCAGGAGGCGCTGGCCGAGGCGGCGCGTCGCGACGCCGACCTCGTGGTGGCGGCCATCGTCGGCGCCGCCGGGCTGGTGCCGGTGCTGGCGGCCATCCGCCGCGGTGCCATGGTGGCCCTCGCCAACAAGGAGTGCCTGGTCTGCGCCGGCACGATCCTGATGCGCGAGCTGGCGCGCAGCGGTGCCAGGCTGCTGCCGGTGGATTCCGAGCACAGCGCCATCTTCCAGGTCCTGACGGGCAATCGCCGCGAGGATGTCGAGCGGTTGACGCTGACGGCCTCGGGCGGGCCTTTCCGCTGCGCCGGCACGGACGAGATGGAGCGCGCGACGCCGGCGCAGGCGATCCGGCACCCGGTCTGGTCGATGGGAGCCAAGATCAGCGTCGACAGCGCCACCATGATGAACAAGGGCCTCGAGATCATCGAGGCGCATCACCTGTTCGCCATGCCGGAGGAGCGCATCGAGGTGGTGATCCATCCCCAGTCGGTGGTGCACAGCCTCGTCACCTTCAAGGACGGCTCGACGCTGGCGCAGCTCGGCGAGCCCGACATGCGCGTGCCGATCGCCTATGCCCTGGCCTGGCCAACGCGCATGAGCTCGAGCTCGCCGAGGCTCGACCTCGGGCGGGCGATGCGGCTCGACTTCGAGCCGCCGGATCTGCGACGGTTTCCCGCCCTGTCGCTGGCGCGTCTCGCCTTGCGGCAGGGAGGTGCGGCCCCTACTATCCTCAATGCTGCCAATGAGGTCGCCGTCGCGGCCTTCATCGCTGGCCGCATCGGCTTTCTCGACATCGCCCGGGTGGTCGAGAGCGTTTTGGGCAGCTGTGCGTTCCTGCCGCTCGAGAGCCTCGGCGAGGTCGTCGAGCAGGATCGCATGGCGCGAGCGGCCGCGGCCGGCCAGGTGGCCGCGCTCGCCGCGCGGAGCGCCCCCCATACCCGGCACGAGGCCAGTGCATGAGCATTGTCGCTACGGTCGTGCAGTACGTCGTTCCCTTCCTGATCATCCTGTCGGTGGTCGTGTTCGTGCACGAGTTCGGCCACTATTGGGTGGCGAGGCGCAACGGCGTGCGGGTCGAGACCTTCTCGATCGGCTTCGGGCCCGAGCTGTTCGGCCGGTTCGACCGCCACGGCACGCGCTGGAAGGTGAGCGCCATTCCGCTGGGCGGCTACGTCAAGATGCTGGGCGACGCCGACGCCACCAGCTCGACGGTCGAGCTCAAGACCGCGGCGGATCCCGAGAGCTTCCCCGGCAAGAGCGTCTGGCAACGCATCGCCATCGTGTTCGCCGGGCCGGCCGCCAATTTCGTTTTCGCCATCGTCGTGCTGGCGGCGCTGTTCTCGCTGAGCGGCAGGCCGTTCACGCCGGCCGAGGTCGGTGCTGTGCAGGAAGGCAGCCCCGCCGCCGCCGCCGGCCTGCTGCCGGGCGACAGGATCACCGGCATCGGCGGCGATCCGATCGACAGCTTCGAATCGCTGCAGGGTGTGGTGCGCGAGAGCTCGGGCGAGCCGCTCGAGTTCCACATCGAGCGCGACGGCCAGCCGCTCGTCGTCACGGTGACGCCGGCGATGACCGAGATGACCGACCGGTTCGGCAACACCCACCGCATCGGCCTGATCGGTGTCAGCCGCGCCCAGGTCGAGTACCGGCGGGTCGATCCCCTGACCGCCGTCTGGGAGGCGACGCGCGAGACCGGCCGGATGGTCGTCGGCACATTGGCGGCATTGTGGGAGATGGTGATCGGCAGCCGCGGCACGGCCGAGCTCGGCGGGCCGCTGCGCATCGCCCAGATGTCGGGCCAGATCGCCCAGGACGGGCTGGTGCCGGCGATCTGGTTCGCCGCCGTGCTGTCGATCAATCTCGGATTGATCAACCTGTTTCCGATACCGATGCTTGATGGCGGGCACCTGCTGATGTACGGCATCGAGGCGGCGCGTGGCCGGCCGTTGACCGAACGGAGCCAGGAGATCGCCTTCCGATTCGGCCTCGCCATGGTCCTCAGTCTCATGGTGTTCGCCACCTGGAACGATCTGGTGCACCTCAAGATCGTCGAGTTCGTCTCGAACCTGATCTCGTGAATCGCCGGCCAGAACGACAAAGGGACAGGAATGCGGCGAGCGTGGCTGTGGGCATGGTTCGCGACATTGATGCTCATCTCGGCGGCCTGGGCCGACCGGGGCTATGCCCAGACCGGAAGCGACCTGGTCAGGCAGATCCGCATCGAGGGCAACGAGCGGATCGAGCGGGCGACGATCGAGAGCTATGTCTCCCTGAAGCCCGGCGACCGGTTCACGCCCGAGGGGCTGGACCAGTCGCTGCGCAACCTCTTCGCGACGGGCCTGTTCGACGACGTCAAGGTCAGCCGAGACGGCGACGACCTGGTCGTGGCGGTGGTCGAGAATCCGATCATCAACCGCATCGCCTTCGAGGGTAACAGCCGTCTCGACGACAAGACGCTGGAGGCCGAGATCCAGCTCCGGCCGCGCGTCGTGTACACCCGCTCGCGCGTCCAGAATGCCGTGACCCGCATCCTCGAGCTCTACCGCCGCAATGGCCGCTTCGGCGCCAGCGTCGAGCCCAAGATCATCGAGCTCGACCAGAACCGCGTCGACCTCGTGTTCGAGATCACCGAAGGACCGGTGACGCGGGTCAGCGGCATCACCTTCATCGGCAACGAGCAGTTCAGCGACAGCACCCTGCGCGGTATCATCCAGACCCGCGAGTCGGCGTGGTATCGCTTCCTGACCAGCGACGACACCTACGACCCCGACCGCCTGAGCTTCGACCAGGAGCTGCTGCGCCGCTTCTACTTGGCGCGCGGCTTCGCCGAGTTCACCGTCGTCTCGGCGGTGGCCGAGCTGACGCCCGACGGCACGGCCTTCTTCATCACCTTCACGGTCGAGGAGGGCCCGCAGTACAATTTCGGTGCCATCGCGATCGACAGCCGGCTGCGCGACCTCACCAACGAGCAGCTGCAGGAATTCGTCCAGGCGCGCGAGGGCACAACCTACAACGCCGACCAGGTGGAATCGACGATCCAGCGGCTGACCGACGAGGTCGGGCGGCTGGGCTACGCCTTTGCCCAGATCGAGCCGATCACCGACCTCGATCGCGACGCGCTGACCGTCGGCGTGACCTTCCGGATCGAGGAGGGGCCTCGGGTCTATGTCGAGCGCATCGATATCCGGGGCAACGTCCGCACGCTCGACGAGGTCATCAGGCGCGAGTTCAGGATCTCGGAGGGCGATGCCTTCAACACCGCCCTGCTGCGCCGCTCCGAGCAGCGCGTCCGCAACCTCGGCTTCTTCGAGACCGTCGAGGTGCGCACGCTGCAGGGCAGCGCGCCCGACAAGATCGTCGTCGACGTCCGTGTCGCTGAGAAGTCGACCGGCGAGCTGTCGTTCGGCGCCGGCTTCTCGACCTCGGAGGGCGTGCTGGGCGACGTCCGGCTGACCGAGCGCAACCTGCTCGGCCGAGGCCAGGAGCTGCGCGCCAACTTCACGGTGTCGCAGCGTCGGCAGGAGATCGACTTCAGCTTCACCGAGCCCTACTTCCTCAATCGCGACTTGGCGGCCGGCATCGACCTGTTCTTCCGCGAGACCGACTTCCAGTCGGAGGCGTCCTACGACGAGACGGTGCGCGGCGGCACGCTCAGGGCCGGCTACCCGCTGACCGAGAACCTGCGGCACGCCGTGCGCTACACCCTGCGGCAGGACGACATCCACAATGTCGACGACGACGCCTCGGTGTTCATCCAGGCCGAGGAGGGCGAGCGCCTGACCTCGCTGGTCGGCCACACCCTGACCTACGACCGGCGCGACACCCGCTTCCTGCCCTCCGCGGGCTATCTGCTGCGCGGCGACCAGGATCTCGCCGGCCTGGGCGGCGACAACAAGTTCCTGCGCAACGAGGCCAGGGTCGACTGGTACTACAGCCTGGCGCGCGACTGGGTCGTGAACCTCGCGGCGGCCGGCGGCTTCATCCACGGCTATGGTGGCGAGGACGTCCACCTCAGCAACCGCTTCTTCGTCGGCGGCAACTCGTTCCGCGGCTTCGAGTATGGCGGCATCGGTCCCCGCGACAGCGACACCGACGACTCGTTGGGCGGCAACCTGTACTACACCGGCACCGCCGAGCTGCGCTTCCCGCTGGGCCTGCCCGACGAGCTACGCATCTTCGGCCGCGGCTTCACCGACGTCGGCACGCTGACCGAGATCGACGTCAACGGGCCGACACTGGAGGACAGCGGCAGCCTGCGCGTCTCGGCCGGCATCGGCGTCTCGTGGCTCTCGCCGCTCGGGCCGCTGTCGGTCGACGTGGCGCAGGCGCTGGTGAAAGAGACCTACGACAAGACCGAGACGTTCCGCGTGTCGTTCGGAACGCGATTTTGAGGTCGATGAGGAGTCCGATGTCCCGTATCGCCCGCCGTCTCCGCCTGGCCCTTTTCGTGCTGGCCGCGCTGTCGGCATCCTTCGCGGCACCGCCCGCGAGGGCGCAGGAGAAGCTCCCGCCGGCCGTGGCGGTGGTCGTCGACTATGCCCGCATCCTGCGCGACGCCAAGGCCGCCAAGGCGATCCGCACCCAGATCGACGCCCGCCGCAAGGTCTATCAGGACCAGATCGCCAAGGAGGAGAAGCGGCTGTTCGACGCCGACAAAGAGCTGGCCAAGCAGCGCAGCGTCCTGTCCGCCGAAGCCTTCGCCGAGAAGCGCAAAGCCTTCGAGCAGGATGTCGGCGGGGTACAGCGGATGGCGCAGGAGCGCCGTCGTCAGCTCGACCAGGTGGCGGCCGTGGCCCTGGCCGAGGTCCGCAACAACCTGGTCGAGGTCGTGGGCACCCTCTCCGACCAGCGCGGCTTCAACCTGGTGCTGCCGAGCTCGGCCGTGCTGCTGTTCTCGCCCAAGATCGATCTCACCGACGAGGTGATGGCGCAGCTCGACAAGAAGCTGCCGACGGTCAAGGTGCCCGATCGCGCCCCGGAGCCGTCGAAGACCAAGTGAGATGGCTGACCCGCGCTTCTTCCGTCGCCGCGGGCCGTTCTCCCTGGGCCATCTCGCGGCGATCGCCGAGGCGTCGGATGTCCTGGGCCCGGACGACGGGCTGTTCGTCGACGTGGCGACGTTGCGGGATGCCGGCGCCGATCACGTGACCTTCCTCGACCAGCCGCGCTACCGCGACGCGGCGCGGTCGACGCGCGCCGGTGCCTGCGTCACCCGCGCCGCCTGGACCAGGCTGCTGCCGCCGTCGACGGCGACACTGGTCTGCGCCGATCCGGCACGCGGCTACGCGCTGATCGCCAGGGCCTTCTACCCCGACGAGATTCCGGGGGAGGCCGGCTGGGAGACGCATGTCGACCCGGGGGCCCATGTCGACGCCACGGCGTCGATCGGCGGCGGCGCCAGGATCGAGGACGGTGCGGTGGTGCAGGCCCATGCTCAGCTGGGCGCCGGCTGCCAGGTCGGCGCCAACGCCGTGATCGGCCCGCACGTGCGGATCGGCGCCCATTCGCGTATCGGCGCCGGCGTGACCTTGAGCCATTGCCTGATCGGCTGCCGGGTCGTGATCCATCCGGGTGCCCGGATCGGCCAGGACGGCTTCGGCTTCGTTCCCGGCGAGCCGCCGCTGAAGATCCCGCAGCTCGGCCGGGTGGTCGTCGAGGACGATGTCGAGATCGGCGCCAACGTCACCATCGACCGCGGCAGCGGCCGCGACACGGTGATCGGGCGCGGCGCCAAGATCGACAACCTCGTGCAGATCGCCCACAACGTCGAGGTCGGGCCGGGCTGCCTGATCGTGGCGCAGAGCGGCGTCGCCGGCAGCTCGCGGCTCGGTGCCGGGGTCGTGCTGGCGGCGCAGTCGGGCGTGGTCGGACATCTGGTGATCGGTCCGGGCGCCAGGCTCGCGGCCAGGGCGGCGGCGACCCGCGACCTGCCGGGCGGGCGCGACTATGCCGGCGCCCCGGCGGTGCCGGCGGCCCGCTGGCGGCGTGAGATCGCCAGCCTCAGGCGGCTGGCCAAGCGTTCGGGGGGAGAGGATCGATGAGCGGCACCACGCCGGAGCCGGGCATCCCGTTGCCCGACATGAGCTATGCCGACGTCCTGCGGGTGCTGCCGCACCGCTACCCGATGCTGATGGTCGACCGCGTCGTCGAGATGGTGGCGCACCAGTCGGCGGTCGGCATCAAGAACGTCACCTTCAACGAGCCGTTCTTCCAGGGGCATTTCCCGGGCGACCCGATCATGCCGGGCGTGCTCATCATCGAGGCCATGGGCCAGGCGGCGGCGGTGCTGATGGTGGCGAGCAACGGCAGCGATCCGGCGGGCAAGTCCGTCTACTTCATGTCGGTGGACGAGGGGCGCTTCCGCCGTCCGGTGCGGCCGGGCGACGAGCTGCGCCTGGCGGTGAAGCTGCAGAAGGCCAAGCTCGGCGTCTGGCGGTTCGAGGGTCGCGCCAGCGTGGCCGGCCAGCACGCTGCGGAGGCAGTCTTCAGCGCGCGTATCGTCGAACGCTGACGTGCCGACGGCCGTCCATCCGACGGCGGTCGTCGAGCCGGGTGCCGAGCTCGCCGACGGCGTGAGCGTCGGTCCCTATTGCGTGATCGGCGGCGAGGTGCGGCTGGGAGCGGGCTGCCGGCTGGAGAGCCATGCCGTCGTCTGGGGGCGCACCCGGCTCGGGCCGGGATGCCACGTCTTCCCGTTCGCGGTGCTGGGCCATCGACCGCAGGACCGCAAGTACGATGGCGAGCCGTCTGAGCTGGTGGTAGGTGCCGGCACCGTCGTACGCGAGCACGCCACCCTCCATCCCGGCACCACCGGCGGCGGCATGGTGACGCGCGTCGGATCGAACTGCCTGCTGATGGCCGGGACGCACGTTGCCCACGACTGCCGGCTGGGCGACCACGTGGTGATGGCCAACGGCGCTACGCTGGGCGGCCATGTCAGCCTCGGCGACTGGGCGATGATCGGCGGGCTCGCCGCCATCCACCAGTTCGTGCGCATCGGCCCGCATGCCATGGTGGGCGGCCTGTCGGGCGTCGAGAGCGACGTCATTCCCTACGGCTCTGTGCTCGGCAACCGGGCCTGCCTGTCCGGCCTCAACACGGTCGGCATGAGGCGGCGCGGCATACCGCGCCAGGAGATCATGCTGCTGCGCCATGCCTACCGCGTGCTGTTCCGTGGCCAGGGTGCCTTCGCCGACCGGCTGGACGCGGTGTCGTCGCTCTACGCCGCGCAGCCGAGGGTGATGGAGATCGTCGGTTTCGCCTCGACCAAGTCGCGTCGGTCGCTCTGCCAGCCCCGCGACCGCAACGGCGCCTGACCGGCGGTGGCGGGGCTGGGCATCGTGGCGGGCGCCGGCCCCCTGCCGCGCCTCGTGGCGCAAGCGGCGACATCGCGCGGCCGGCGGGTGTTCACGCTGGGCCTCGACGGCATCACGGACCGGTCGACGACGGCGGACCGGTCGGTGCCGCTGGGTTCGCTCGGGGCGGCGCTGACGGCACTGCGCGAGGCCCGGCTCGACGAGGTGGTGCTGGCCGGCCCGGTGCCGAGGCCCCGGCTGACCGACCTGCGGCCGGATCTCCGGGCGGCGAGGCTGATGGCCCGGCTGATGCTGGGCCGGATCGGCGACGATGCCGCGTTGCGTGCCGTGATCGCGGCCATCGAGGAGGAGGGCATGCGGGTGATCGGCGCCGATGCGGCGGCGCCGGAGCTGCTGGCGCCGGCGGGCGCCCTCGGCAAGACGGCACCGATGGCCTCCGCCTTCGGCGAGCTGCCCGCCGGCATCGCCGGCTGCCGCGAGCTGGGCGACGCTGGCCAGGCGGTGGTGGTGCAGGGCGGCGCGGTCATCGGCCGCGAGGGCCGGGATGGCACGGACGCCCTGCTGGCCGGCTCTGGCGGATGTCCGGGCGGTATCCTGGTGAAGCTGCCGAAGCCGCATCAGGACCGCCGCGTCGACCTGCCGACGATCGGCCCGCGCACGGTCGAGTTGGCGGCTGCGGCCGGGCTGCGCGGCCTGTTCGTCGAGGCCGGCGGCACGTTGGTGGTCGACAGACCGGCGACCGTGGCCGCGGCTGACCGGGCGGGGCTTTTCGTGTTCGGGATCGTGCCGGGATGAGCCGGCCCCTGCGCCTGTTCACGGTCGCCGGCGAGCCGTCCGGCGACATCATCGGGGCGGGCCTGATCGGAGCCCTGCGCGAGCTGGCTCCCGCCGGCATCGAGATCGCGGGCGTCGGCGGCGAGCGGCTCGAGGCGGTCGGGCTCCGGTCGCTGTTCCCGATGGAGGAGCTGGCGGTGATGGGCCTGGCCGAGGTCCTGCGGCACCTGCCGGGCCTGCGCCGCCGCCTGCTGCAGACCGTCGAGACGGTGCGGCAATGGCGGCCCGATGTCGTGGTTACCATCGACAGCCCCGGATTCAATCTGCGCTTCCTGGAAAGGCTGCGTGGCCTGCCGCTGCGCCGGGTCCACTACGTGGCGCCGCAGGCCTGGGCGTGGCGGCCGGGGCGGGCGGCGGCGCTGGCTGGCCTCGTCGACAGGCTATTGGCGGTGCTGCCGTTCGAGCCAGCGTTCTTCGCCCGCCATGGGGTGGCGTGCGAGTTCGTCGGCCATCCGGCGATCGAGCGGGTATCGGCGCAGGGCGACCGCCGTGGCTTCGTCGCCCGCCACGGCCTGGGCGATGCCTGGCCGATCCTGCTGCTGCTGCCCGGCAGCCGGCGCCAGGAGCTGGCCCGCCACCTGCCGGTGCTCGGGCAGGCGACGGCGGCGCTGCGGCTGGGCTTCCCCCGGCTGCGCGCCATGCTGCCGACGCTGGCGCATCTCGGGCCCACGGTCCGCGAGGAGATCCGCGACTGGCCGCTCCGGCCGGTCGTCGTCGAGGACGAGGCCGAGCGGATGGCGGCGATGGCCGCCGGCGATCTCGCGCTGACCGCCTCGGGCACTGTCACGCTCGAGCTGGCGCTGGCGGGCGTGCCGATGATCGTGGCACATTGCGTCCACCCGCTGACCGCCTGGCTGGCACGGCGGCTGATCGAGGTGCCGCATGTCTGCCTGGCCAACCTGGTGTCGGGTCGGCAGGCGGTGCCCGAGCTGCTGCAGTCGGAATGCCGCCCCGAGCGGCTGGCCGCGGCCGCCGAGACCCTGCTGCGCGACGAGCGTGCTGCTGCGGCGCAGCGCAACGCACTGGCCGGCATCAGGGCCAGCCTCGCCGTCGGCGACGAGGCGCCCAGCCGGCGCGCGGCGCGGGCGGTCCTGCGGGTTGCCCGGCCGTGAGGCTCAGCGGCGCTGGGCGATCGGCACGAACGGCCGCTGGGCGGCGCCGGTATAGAGCTGGCGCGGCCGGCCGATCTTCTGCTCGGGATCCTCGATCATCTCGTTCCACTGCGCGATCCAGCCGACGGTGCGCGCCAGCGCGAAGATGGCGGTGAACATCGTGGTCGGGATGCCCATGGCCTCCAGAATGATGCCCGAGTAGAAGTCGACGTTGGGGAACAGCTTGCGCTTGATGAAGTACTCGTCGCTCAGTGCGATCCGCTCGAGCTCCTTGGCGATCTCGAGGAGCTTGTTGTCCTTCTTGCCGAGCTGCGCCAGCACCTCGTCGGCGCTCTCCTTGAGCACGTTGGCGCGGGGGTCGTGGTTCTTGTAGACCCGATGGCCGAAGCCCATCAGCCGCTGGTGGCTGTTGCTGTGCTTCACCCTGGCCAGGAAGTCCGGGATGTTCTTGGGGTCGGCGATCTCGCGCAGCATCATCAGCACGGCCTCGTTGGCGCCGCCGTGCGCGGGGCCCCAGAGAGAGGCGATGCCGGCGGCGATCGCCGCGTAGGGTGAGGCGCCGGTCGATCCGACGAGGCGGACCGTCGAGGTCGACGCGTTCTGCTCGTGGTCGGCGTGCAGGATGAAGATGCGGTCGAGCGCCTTGGCCAGCACCGGGTCGACCTTGTGCTGCTCGCACGGAACCGCGAACATCATGTGCAGGAAATTCTCGGCGTAGCTCAGGTCGTTGCGCGGATAGACGAAGGGCTGGCCGATCGAATACTTGTAGGCCATGGCCGCGATGGTCGGGATCTTGGCGATCAGCCGGTGGGTGGCGATCATCCGGTTGTGGGGATCCTCGACGTTGAGATCCTCGTAGTAGAAGGCGGACAGAGCACCGACGACGGCGATCATCACCGCCATGGGATGGGCATCACGACGGAAACCACGGAACAGATACTGGATCTGGTCGTGGAGCATGGTGTGGTAGGTGATGTCCTTGACGAACTTGTCATGCTCGGCGGCGGACGGTAGCTCGCCGTTGAGGATCAGGTAGCAGACCTCGAGATAGTCGCTCTTGGTCGCCAGATCCTCGATCGTGTACCCGCGATGCAGCAGCACGCCCTCGTCGCCGTCGATGAAGGTGATCTTGGAGCTGCAGGAAGCGGTGGAGGTGAAGCCCGGGTCGTAGGTGAACATCCCCGTGCCGCCGTAGAGCTTTCGGATGTCGATGACGTCCGGGCCCAGCGTGCCTTTGAGAACGGGTGCCTCGACCGCCTTGCCGTCTGCCCTGGAGATCGTGGCGATGCCCGTCATGTCGTTGTTCCCTATCCTGTCTCGCAACGGCGAACGATGCCTGCGGGGCTGCGGTTCCCACAAGTCTAGGGCCGGGGCCCGAGGCCGACAATTGCTCTATTGCAGTGCGGCATTGCGGCTTAGTGCAGCGTCCTCCAGCCGAGCCAGCACCTCGTCGCGCCCCAGCACCTGCATCACCTCGAACAGGCCGGGCGAAACCGTGGTGCCGGTCAGCGCCGCTCGCAGCGCCTGGGCCAGCTTGCCGAAGCCCTGCCCACGCGCCTCCGCGGCCGCCCGGCAGGCGCCCTCGATCGAGGCCTCCGTCCAGTCGGCCAGGATGCCGAGCGGCCCCGCCAGCTCGGCGAGCGGTGCCCGCGCCTCCGGCGTCAGTACCGCCGCCGCCTTGGGGTCGAGCGGGACTGGCCGCGGCCGCACGTAGATCATGGCGTTGGCCGCGAGCTCGACGAGCGTGCGCGCCCGCGCCTTGAGCCCGCCCATGCCGGCCAGCAGGCGGCCGCGGCCGGCCACATCCGGCTCGACGCCGAGCTCGGCCACGAAAGGCCCGACCAGCGCGACGAGGTCGGCATCCTCGCGCAGCCGCAGCCAGTGGGCGTTGACCGACAGGAGCTTGGCCATGTCGAAGCGCGCCGGCGAGCGGCCGACGCCGCCGAGGTCGAACAGCGAGATCGCGGCCTCGGTCGAGAGGATCTCCTCGTCGCCATGCCCCCAGCCCAGGCGCAGCAGATAGTTGCGCATCGCCTCGGGTAGCATGCCCATCTGCCGGTACTCGGTGACGGCCAGCGCGCCGTGGCGCTTGCTCAGCTTCGCACCGTCCGGCCCGTGGATCAGCGGGATGTGGGCGAAGCGCGGCGGCGTGGCGCCGAGGGCGAGATAGAGCTGGGTCTGCCTGAAGGCGTTGGTCAGGTGGTCGTCGCCGCGGATCACATGGGTGATGCCCATGTCGATGTCGTCGACCACCACCGAGAGCATGTAGGTCGGGGTGCCGTCGGCGCGCAGCAGCACCATGTCGTCGAGCTGGTCGTTGCCGACGCGGACCTCCCCCTGCACCAGGTCGTCGATCACCGTCTCGCCGTCGCGCGGCATCTTGAGGCGGATCACCGGATCGACGCCCGCCGGCGCCTCGGCCGGGTTCCGGTCGCGCCAGCGGCCGTCGTAGCGGATCGGCAGTCCCTTGGCGCGCTGCTCCACCCGCATCGCATCCAGCTCCTCGGGCGTCGCCCAGCAGCGGTAGGCGCGGCCCTGCCCGAGCAGCTGCCGGGCGGCATCGGCATGCTGCGGGGCGCGCACGAACTGCATGACCGGCGGCGCGTCGGCCGGCAGGCCCAGCCAGTCGAGGCCGTCGAGAATGGCCTGGACGGCGGCCTCGGTCGAACGCTGGCGGTCGGTGTCCTCGATGCGCAGCAGATAGCGCCCGCCATGATGGCGGGCGAACAGCCAGTTGAACAACGCCGTCCGCGCGCCACCGATATGCAGATAACCAGTAGGCGAAGGAGCAAAGCGTACAACTACACTCATGGTTGATGCCGGGGCTTTTCTGGGAGAGAATGCGGAGACCACCGTCTAGCACATGCCGGGTAGGGGTGCACGACGACGCCGCCACAGCCATCCCGACGCCGCCCGCGCCCGTCCTGCCCATCGGCCGTGCTCGGGCGGCGTCGGCGGCGCTGGTCGAGCTGCTGGTGGTCGAGCGCGATCGCTGGTTCCTCTGGCTGCCGGTGCTTTTCGGGCTGGGCAGCGCCGGCTGCTTCGGCTCGCCGTCGCTGCCGCCGCTCGGGCTCGGGATCGCAGCGGTCGTGGTGGGCCTCGGGCTGCTGCTGGCGACCATGGGGCTGAGCGGGAGGTCGATGGAGGGGGCGGTCGCCATCGCCGCCGCCTCGAGCGCGCTGGCGCTGGGCTTCGGCGTCGCGGTGGCGCGCACCCACATGGTGGCAGCTCCCGTGCTCGAGCGTGAGGGCACCTTCGCGCTCGAGGGCCGCATCATCGCCATCGAGGAGACGGCGCGTGGCGCCCGGGTGCTGCTGGACCGGCTGGCGATCGAGAGGCTCGACCCGGCACGGACACCGGTGCGCGTCCGCATCAACCTGCGCGGCGACCTGTCGCTGCAACCGGGCGACCGGATCGCCGCCCGCGCCCGGCTGCAGCCGCCGATGGGGCCGGTGATGCCCGGCGGCTTCGACTATGCCCGCCAGGCCTGGTTCGAGCAGCTCGGGGCGCTGGGCTATGCGTTCGGCACGCCACGGGTGGTCGGGCATGCCGACGAAGGTGCGGGGCTCGGCATCGCCCGGCTGCGCGCCTCGATCTCGGAGAGCATAACGCGCCACGCGTCGGGCGATGCGGGTGCGGTCTCGGCGGCCCTGCTGACGGGCGTGCGAGCCGGCATCACCGACCGGGTATGGCGCGACTTCCAGATCTCGGGGCTCGCCCACATCCTGTCGATCTCGGGCCTGCACATGGTGCTGGTGGCGGCGGTGACGGTGGCCTGCCTGCGCTACACGCTGGCGCTGGTGCCGCCGCTGGCGCTGCGCGTGCCGGTGAAGAAGATCGCCGCCGTGGTGGCGATCGGTGTCACCGCCTTCTACATGGTGCTGGCCGGCGGGACGGTGCCGACCCAGCGCTCCTTCCTGATGATCGCGGTGGCGCTGGTCGGCGTGCTGACCGATCGCGATCCGTTCTCGATGCGGCTCCTGGCGATCGCGGCGCTGCTGGTGCTGGCCTGGCGTCCCGAGGCGCTGCTGGGCGCCTCGTTCCAGCTCAGCTTCTCGGCGGTGATGGCGCTGGTGGCGGTCTACGAGTCCCGCGCCGTGCGCGAGCGGCTGCGCGGCAAGGAGGACGACAGGATGGCGATGCGGGTCGCCCGCTATGCCATCGGGGTCACCGCCACCACCCTGATCGCCAGCACGGCGACCGCACCGCTCGGCGCCTTTCATTTCCAGACCGTGCCGACCTATGGCGTGCTGGCCAACCTGCTGGCCGTGCCGGTCACCAGCTTCTGGATCATGCCGATGGGCATGCTGAGCGTGCTGGCGATGCCGCTCGGGCTCGAGGGATGGTTCGTCCCGCCGATGGCCTGGGGCGTCGATGCCCTGCTGCTGATAGCCCGCCTGACTGCCGCGCTGCCGGGGGCCTCGATCACGGTCGGGCTGATGCCGGTGGCGTCGTTGACGCTGGTCGCCATCGGCGGCCTGTGGGCCTGCCTGTGGCGTGAGCGCTGGCGCTGGCTCGGCATGGCGCCGATGGCCCTGGGCCTCGCGATCGGGCTGCTGCACCGTCCGCCCGACATGCTGGTGTCGCGCGATTTCGAGATGCTGGCGGTCGGCCTGCCCGGCGGACGCGTCGCGATGGTGGAGTGGAGCCGCGACCGTCTGGTGCGGGAATCCTGGCTGCGCGGCTTGGGCACCGGTGCCGAGCCCGTCCGCGTCGCGCCGCTCGCAGGCGGGATCGGCGGCCTCGGCTGCGACCTGTCCGGCTGCGTCCTGCGCCGTGAGGGTCGGGCGGTCTCGCTGGTGCGGCGGTCCGATGCGCTACGCGACGACTGCCGGCGGGCCGATCTCGTCCTGTCGCGCTCGGGCTCCTGCCGCTCCGACGCCGATTTCCGCGGCTGGTGGGACATCTATGACGGCGGCGGCGGCGCCATCCGCTTCGGCCGCGACGGCCCCGAGATCCGCACCGTCAACGAGGCCAGGGGGCGCTGGCCATGGGTGCCGCGGGCAGGGCCGCCCAGCGCGCGATGAGCCTCAAAAGCCCCGCGGTGGCATGTTGGGCGGCCGTCGCAGCCAGTTCTCGGCACCGTAGGTGCAGGCCCCGTCGACCAGATGCAGCGCGTAGGCGTGGCGCGAGCGCGCCGAGCCGTTGGCGCCGCTGCGGTGCGGCAGCCGGCCATGCAGCAGCACCAGCGTGCCCTCCGGCGCCTCGATCGGCGCCAGCCCCTCGACCGGCAACGGCGCCGGGTCGAGCGTCACCAGCGCCGTCCCTGTGCCGTGGCGCACGAACTGCTGGTGCAGCGGCCGGCGGTGGCCGCCGGGCTCGGCCCACATGCAGCCGTTCTCGATGGTCGCGTCCTCGAGCGCGAACCAGAAGCCGGTGCAGCTCTCGGGCGAGGTGTGCAGGAAGGTGCTGTCCTGGTGGCAGTGCACCTCGCCGCCGATGTGCGACTGCTTGAAGATGTACATCGACTGGATCAGCAGCGGCTGCGACAGGCCGATCGCCCGGGCGACCTCGGCCAGCCTCGGATCGCGCGAGAACCGGTCGAACGCCGGGTCGAGGTCGTGCAGGGCATGGCCGACCTTGTTGAGCGACAGCTCCTTGGGCCGGCGCAGCCGGCCCTCGGCGTCGAAGGCGTCGGCCTCGAAGAAGAAACGGATCTTGTCGCCGGATTCCAGGAAGTAGCGGTCGCGGCCGTGGCCCTGGTCGTCGGTGCGGAACACCGTTGTCACGCCGGCCGGGTCGAACGCCGCCACCAGCTCGGCCATGCGCTGCCGGAGGCCGGCGCATGCCGTGGGCGAGGCGAACCCCTCGATGGCGAGAAAGCCGTCGCGCCGCCAGTTCGCCGATTGTTCCGCGGTCAATCCCATCGCCGGTTCCCCGAGCCCCTGCAGGCACATGCTAGCGCGTCACCGCCGGTTGGGCATCAGGATGTACGCCTCCCGGTCGCACAATGTTCGCGTTGTAAAGAGTAGAATCGTTATTCAACCATCGGTATAGAAGTGGTCGGCCAGTCGCGTGAGGAGCCGGGATGCAGCCGGAGGCAGCCAGCCGTGGCACGAGCCCGATCGACGTCGTCCGCATCCTGTGGCGCCGGCGATGGCTGCTGGTCACGGTGGTGGGCCTTGGCATGAGCGGTGCCGTGGCGGCGACGGCGCTGCTGCCGAAGGTCTATGCCGCCCGCGCCGCCGTCCTGATCGAGCCGCGGCTCGAGCCTTCGCCCGACGGCTCGGGCGGGGTGGTGCCGATCCTGCCCGACAGCGCCACCATCGACAGCCTGGTGCAGGTGCTGGGCTCCCGCTCGATGGCGCGCGAGGTGATCGACGCCCACGGCCTGGCGCGGGATCCGGAGCTGGTGCCTCCGGACGAGCGCAGCTGGCTGTCGCACGCCTTCGCCTCCGCCTCCGATAACCAGCCGCTCGGTTCCGAGCTGGGGTTGGTCGACCGGTTCCTCGACCGGCTGACGGTGGCGCGCGAGGGCAAGAGCCATGTCATCGCCGTCACCTACCTGTCGCGCGATCCGCGGCACGCCGCCGCCATCGCCAACGCGCTGGCCGAGCGCTTCGTCGCCGACCGGGCCGTGCTGCGCCACGAGGCCGGGCAACGCGCCACTGGCACGCTGGGCGCGCGCCTCGACCTCCTGGAAGCGAAGCTCGGCCGCTCCCGCTCGGCCCTCGACGAGGCGCGGGTCCGGCTGGGCCCGGCCACCGCCGATGCCACGACGCTCGGCGGCCAGGTGGCGCAGGTGCGGCGCGAGCTGGTGGCGGCCTCGGCCGAGCGCAGCAGCCTGGAATCGAGAGTGGCGCGCCTGCGCCAGCAGCTGCGCGAGCAGGGTGCCGATGCCCGGCTCGACGACGGGGCCGCCACGGTCCTGGGCAATCTCGAGGTGCTGAAGGCCGCCTCGCAGCGCCGCGAGGCCGAGATGGCGGCCAATCTCGGCGAGCGCCATCCCAGGCTGGTCGAGGTCAGGGCCGAGCTCGCCGAGCTGCAGGCCCGCATCGAGCGCCAGCAGCGCGCCGTGCTCGACGAGCGCGCCACCGAGGCCGAGGCGGCGCGCGCCAAGGAGCGGGCGCTGGCGGCCGTCCTGCAGGATCTCGAGCTGCGGGCCGCCGCCGGCTCGCGCGCCGCCGCCGAGCTGCAGGTCCTGGAGCAGCAGGCCGAGCAGGATCGCCGACTCTACGAGGTGCAACTCGGCCGCGTGAAGGGCGTGCCCGAAGCCTCGCCCGCGCCGCTCGCCGACGTGCGCGTGATCTCCGAGGCGACGACACCGACGGCAGCGGTCTTTCCCCGCCCACCCATGATGCTGACCGCCGGCTTCACCGCCTCGCTGCTCATCGGCCTGTTCGCCGTCTATGCCAGCGAGCAGGCCGACCGGCGGATCCGCACTCCAGACGACGTGCGCGCAGCCCTCGGGCTGCCGACGCTCGGCCTCGTGCCGGAGCTGTCGCGGCGCGCCGCCCGCAAGACGCCGCCGCAGGACTGGCCGTCGCAGCACCCCGGCTCGCGCGAGGCCGAGGCCGTGCGCTCGCTGCTGGCGGCGGTCCGCGGCGAGGGTGTGAAGGTCGTGATGCTCACCTCCTCGGTGCCGCACGAGGGCAAGTCGAGCCTGGCCCTGGCGCTCGGCAGGATGGCGGCCGAGGACGGTGTGCGGACCCTGCTGGTAGATGCCGACCTGCGCCGCCCCAGCATCGCGACGCTGCTGGGGCAGCCCGGCGGCCGCGGGCTGAGCGAGCTGGCGGCCGGCCGGG
This sequence comes from Geminicoccus sp., assembly GCA_035326425.1. Classification (GTDB taxonomy): domain Bacteria; phylum Pseudomonadota; class Alphaproteobacteria; order Geminicoccales; family Geminicoccaceae; genus CALKJU01. The sequence continues at coordinate 26,419 of DAOLFG010000028.1, forward strand.
TGGGGTTGCTGGAGGCGATCGTTCCCGACCTGCGCTCGCCGCTGCACATCATTCCGGGCGGCGCCGTGCTCGGGCCCCCCACCGGACTGCTGGGCGAGGACGGTGTGCCGGCCGTCATCGCGGCGGCACGCAAGGCCTATGACCTCGTCGTGGTCGACACGGCACCCTTGCTGCCGGTGTCGGACGCGGTGCGGCTGGCGCCTCATGTCGACCGCCTGCTGTTCGTGCTGCGCTGGGGCCACACCACGGGACCGCTCGCCGCCCAGGCGTTGCAGCAGCTCGGTGCCGCGCGCGAGCGCGTGGCCGGTGTCGCGATCACCCGCGTCGACCTCGCCCGCCACCGCGCCTGGGCGACCGGCGATGCCGGCCTGGCCTATGCGCGCTACCGCCGCTACTATATGAGCTGAGCCGCTTGCCTGGATCGCGGCCGGCGGCGTAAGCCGCTGGCGCATGAGCGTCCGACTGCGCTTCGCCCCGAGCCCGACCGGCCTGCTGCACCTCGGCAATGCCCGCACCGCGCTGATCAACGCGCTGCTGGCACGGCAGCGGCGGGGCGCCCTGGTGCTGCGCATCGACGACACCGACCGCGCCCGCTCGGAGGAGCGTTTCGTCGAGGCGATCCGCGAAGATCTGCGCTGGCTCGGCATCGGCTGGGACGAGGACTGTCGCCAGACTGAGCGCAAGCCGCGCCATCTGGCGGCGTTCGAGCTGCTGCGCGAGGCGGGCAGGGTCTATGCCTGCTCCGAGACGCCCGAGGAGCTGGAAGCCTGGCGTGCCGCCCGCAGGCCGGCGGTCTACAAGCGGGGCAGCCTGCCCGCGGGCTCGGGCGCCACCTATTGGCGCTTCGACCTCGGCGAGGGCCGCATCGCCTTCGACGATCTGATCCAGGGGCCGCAGGACGTCGATCTCGCCAGCCAGTCGGATCTCGTGGTGCTCCGCGCCGACGGCACGCCGACCTTCCTGTTCGCCTCGGTGGTCGACGATGTGGATCTGCGCATCAGCCACGTGATCCGCGGCGCCGACCATATCACCAACACCGGCACGCAGATCGCGATGACCGAGGCGCTGGGTGCGGCGGCCCCGGTGTTCGCGCACCTGCCGCTGATCCTCGACGCCGAGGGTCACGGGCTGTCGAAGCGGCGTGGCAGCGCCTCGTTGGCCGAGCTGCGCCGCCGCGGCATCGAGCCGCTGGCCATCGCCCAGATCCTCGCCACCCTGGGCACCGGCCGTTCGGCCGCACCCGGCGACGGGCTCGACGAATTGGCGGCCGTCCTCGATCTCGGCGCTTTCGGCAAGGCCTCGCCGAAACTCGCCGACGACGAGCTGGCTCGCCGCTCCGCCGAGGTGGTGCGCTCGCTGCCGTTCGCGGCGGTGCGCGGCCGGCTACCGGAAGGGGCGGACGAGCGCTTCTGGCTCGCCGTGCGCTCCAGCCTCGACCGGGTGGAGGACGCCGCCGAGTGGTGGGCGGTCTGCCGCGGGGCCGTCACGCCGGTGATCGAGGACGCCGCCTTCACACGGGCTGCGGCCGACCTCCTGCCCGACCCGGTCGACTGGGACGGGTGGATCGAGGCGCTGAAGGCCACCGGCCGCAAGGGCAAAGCACTGTTCCACCCCTTGCGGCTGGCGCTGACCGCCCGCGAGCGTGGACCGGAGCTGAAGCTTCTGCTAACGCTCCTGCCCCGCGAGACGATCTGTCGCCGCCTGCGCGGCGAGACCGCCTGACCCCAGCAGAACATCACCAGTCGAGGACGACGGGCCGTGGGCCTGAAGCTCTACAACACCCTGACGCGCAAGAAGGAATCGTTCCAGCCGATCGATCCGGCCAATGTGCGCATGTATGTCTGCGGGCCGACGGTCTATCAGCGCATCCACATCGGCAATGCAAGGCCGCTGATCGTCTTCGACGTGCTGTTCCGCCTGCTACGCCATCTCTATGGCGAGCAGCACGTCACCTATGTCCGCAACATCACCGACATCGACGACAAGATCATCGCCCAGGCCGAGAAGAACAGCGAATCCATCGAATCCCTGACCGAGCGCACGACCAGGGATTTCCTGGCCGACGCCGACGCGCTCGGCTGCCTGCGCCCGACGCATCAGCCCAGGGCCACCGAGCACATCCCCGGAATGGTGGCGATGATCGGCAAGCTGATCGAGCAGGGCCACGCCTACGCCGCCGACGGCCATGTGCTGTTCAACGTGCCATCGATGCCGGCCTATGGCCGCCTGTCCGGCCGCAACCGCGACGACCAGATCGCCGGTGCGCGCGTCGAGGTCGCCCCCTACAAGCGCGACCCCGCCGACTTCGTGCTGTGGAAACCGAGCACCCCCAATCAACCCGGCTGGGACTCCCCCTGGGGCCGCGGCCGCCCCGGCTGGCATATCGAGTGCTCGGCCATGAGCGAGCATTTCCTGGGTGCTCCCTTCGACATCCACGGCGGCGGCCTCGACCTGATCTTTCCCCACCACGAGAACGAGATCGCCCAGAGCTGCTGCGTCCACGACATCGACCGCATGGCGAACTATTGG
>DAOLFG010000028.1:29047-60586 GCA_035326425.1 Geminicoccus sp.
GAAGACACCCCCACCGGCACCACATGGCGCCGCGCATGACCGAACGCCTCTACCTCTACGACACTACCCTCCGCGACGGCGCCCAGACCCAAGGCGTCGATTTCTCGGTTGCCGACAAGCTGCGCATCTCGGGTGAGCTGGATCGGCTCGGTATCGACTACATCGAGGGCGGCTGGCCCGGCGCCAACCCTACCGACGACCGCTTCTTCGCCGAGCCGCCGGCGCTGGCGAACGCCAGGCTCTGCGCCTTCGGCATGACCCGGCGCGCCGGCCGCAGCGCCTCGAACGATCCGGTGCTGGCCTCCATCCTGCAGGCCGGCACGCCCGTCATCACCCTCGTCGGCAAGACCTCGGCGCGCCATGCCGAGCAGGCGCTGGGCGTCAGCCGCGACGAGAATTTGCGCATGATCGCCGACAGCATCGCCGAGGCCGCCAGACGCGCCGGCGAGGCGATCCTCGACGCCGAGCATTTCTTCGACGGCTTCCGGCTCGATCCCGACTACGCCCTGGCCTGCCTGGAGGCGGCGCTGGAAGCCGGCGCGCGCTGGGTGGTGTTGTGCGACACCAACGGCGGCAGCCTGCCGCACGAGGTCGAGCGTGCGGCCGAGGCGGCAGCGCGCATCGTGCCGGCAGGCAAGCTCGGCATCCACACCCACAACGACACCGAGAACGCCGTCGCCAACTCCTTGGCCGCCATCCGCGCCGGTGCCAGGCAGGTCCAGGGCACGCTCAACGGCCTGGGCGAGCGTTGCGGCAACGCCAACCTCGTCAGCCTGATCCCGACGCTGGTGCTGAAGATGGGCTTCGACGTCGGGCTGAAGCCGGGGGCGCTGGAACGGCTGACCCATCTCAGCCGCGCCTTCGACGAGGAGCTGAACCGCACGCCCAACCGCCACGCCGCCTATGTCGGCGCCTCGGCCTTCGCCCACAAGGCCGGGCTGCACGCCTCGGCGGTGGCCAAGGATCCGAGCTTCTACGAGCACATCGACCCGGCGCTGGTCGGCAACGAGCGCGACATCCTGGTCTCCGACCAGGCAGGGCGCTCCAACCTGCTGCACCGCTTCGCCGAGATGGGCCTGCGCATCGAACCCACGGCCGAGCAGACCACCGAGATCCTCTCGGCGATCAAGCAGCGCGAGTCCGAGGGCTATGCCTACGACGCCGCCGCCGCCAGCTTCGCCGTGCTGGTGCGGCGCACCCTGGGCGACCTGCCGGATTACTTCCGGCTCAGCAGCTTCCGCGTCATCATCGAGCACCGCTTCAACGCCAAGGGCGAGCAGGTGACGATCTCCGAGGCCACCATCAAGGGCAGCGTCGGCGGTCGGGCGTTCTACAAGGTCGCCGAGGGCAACGGCCCGGTGAACGCGCTCGACCATGCCATGCGCGACGCCATGAAGGAGGTCTATGCCGGCCTCGAGGGCATGAGCCTGCTCGACTACAAGGTGCGGATCCTCCCGGGCGGCGGCACGGCCGCCGTGACGCGCGTCATCATCGAGAGCGGCGACGAGACCGGCCGGGTCTGGCAGACCGTCGGCGTCTCCGGCAACATCATCGACGCCTCCTACGAGGCGCTGAACGACGCCATCACCTACAAGCTGATGCTCGACCGCGCGACCGTGCCGGCGTGAGCGTGTCCGAGTGATCCGGCAGCGACCCTCCATCGGCCTGCCCGGCAACAAGCCGCTGGTCATCCTCTGCCGGCCGCAGATCGGCGACAATGCCGGTGCCGTGGCGCGCGCCATGCTCAATTTCGGTCTCACCGAGCTGCGCATCGTCAAGCCCGACTTCGGCTGGCCCAACGCCAAGGCCGTGGCCGCGGCCTCGGGTGCCGCCGAGGTGCTGAACGGCGTGCGCATCTTCGACACGCTGCCCGAGGCGCTGTTCGACGTGCAGCACCTTTTCGCCACCACCGCCCGCAACCGCGAGCTCAACAAGCCGATCGTCACGCCGGCCCACGCGGCGGAGAGGGCCCGCGCGCTGTGCCTGGACGGCCGCCGTGTCGCTCTGCTGTTCGGCGCCGAGCGTACCGGCCTCACCAACGACGAGACGGCGCTGGCCGACCTGCTCGTCACCATCCCGACCAATCCGAAGTTCTCTTCCCTCAATCTCGGCCAGGCGGTGCTGCTGCTGGCCTACGAGTACTACCGCCTGCACGGCGACGTCCCGCCGGTGCGCGAGCCGGCATCCCAGGCGGCACCCGCCAGCAAGGCCGAGCTGCAGGGCGTGATCGACCACCTGCTGCAGGAGCTGGACGCCGTCGACTTCTTCCGCACCCCCGACCGCCGCGTCAGCATGAGCCTTGCAATCGTCCAGATGCTGGAACGCCGCGCCTTGACCACGAGCGAGGTCGACCTGTTGCGCGGCATCATCAAGGAGCTGGCGCTCGGGCGGCCCGGCCGCCGCTGAGCCCGATTTCGCACCGCTGACCCGGAACCGGCCCGGTCGGGAGCGGTGGTCGACGCCCGCGTCATTCCGGTCTGCGCGCCGATGGAGGGCGAAATCCGAGGCGCCCCGCCGAGCAGCCTGCCCCTCGAGCCGCTGGCGGCTCTCGCCGGCAGGCTGCTCGGCCGAGTCTGGCGCGCCTCCTGTTCTGTAACAAGAAATGTATATTGCAATGAGACATAAATCTCGTTATGAATAGGCCATCCCGTTGAAAGTGAGGCTTGTCATGGCCCTGTCCCTTTCCCCCGAGCAGATGGATCGTAGGATCGAAGAGCATTTCGGCTTCGAGGCGCGCGACGATGTCGAGGGCGTGCTGGCGACCCTGGCGCCCGACGCCGAGCACGACATCGTCGGCTGGCCAGCCGGGCCGTCCCACGGCCGCGACGCCGCCCGGCCATTCTACGAGGCGATGTTCGCCGATCTGGCCGACAGCCGTGTGACGCCGCTCCGCCGGCTCTACGGCGATGGCTTCATGGTCGACGAATCCCTGCTGGATTGCCGGGCCGCCGGCAGTCCGTTCGGCCTGGAGGGCAGGGGGCGGCCGCTGTCCTTCCGGCTGCTGCACATCTTCGAGTTCACCGACGCGGGCGAGATCGGCCGGGAGAACGTCTGGGTGGACTTCGCGGCGATCCTCCACCAGCTGCCGCAGGACCGGCCCCATGGACAGCGATAGGCAGGGCCGGCCGAACCAGCGGCGCCGGACCCGCAAGGATCTGCTGCAGGCGGCCGCCCGGCTCCTGAAGCAGGGGCGCGCGCCGAGCCTCGAGGAGGTCGCCGACGAGGCGCTGGTGTCGCGGGCAACGGCCTATCGCTACTTCTCGGGGATCGAGGCGCTGCTGATCGAGGCCTCGGTCGACGTGGCGGTGCCGGGTCCGGACGACCTCTTCACCGGCGACCGCTCGGTCGATCCGGTGGCGCGGCTCGGCCGGGTCGACAAGGCCCTCCACGACATGATCATCGCCAACGAGGTGCCGCTCCGCATGGTGCTGTCCCATTCGTTGCAGCGGGTAGCGCGCGGCGAGTGCGGCGACACCCCGGCCCGCCAGAACCGCCGCTCGCCGCTGATCGAGGCGGCGCTGGAGCCGGCGCGCGGCGAATTCTCGCCCGAGATGCTGGCCACGCTCGGCCGCGCGCTCGCCCTGGTCGTGGGCGTCGAGGCCATGATCGTGTTCAGGGACGTGCTGCAGGTCGACGACGCCGAGGCCCGTGCCGTGAAGCTGTGGGCCATCCGGGCACTCGTGGACGCGGCCCGGCGGACAGCGCCGGACGGCCGATCGGGCGCTTCTCCTATGTGAACATCGCCGCCTCGCGGCGGCCGGCAAGGGGATCGAGACGATGCGCAAGGTCATCCTGGCGACGATGGTCTGCGTCGCCTTCGCGGCGGCGGGCGCCCGGGCATCCGACGAGCGGATCGAGCGGGGACGCTATCTCGCCACCATCATGGATTGCGGCGGCTGCCACACCACCGGTGTCTTCCTCGGCAGGCCCGATCCGCAGCGCTTTCTCGGCGGCTCCGAGGTCGGCTTCCAGATACCGGGCCTCGGCATCTTCTATCCGCCCAACCTGACGCCGCATCCCGAGGACGGCATCGGCGCGTGGAGCGAGGCCGAGATCATGGCGGCGGTGCGCACCGGCGTCCGGCCGGACGGCCGCATCCTGGCCCCGGTCATGCCGTACCATCACTATGCCAGCCTCACCGATGCGGATGCCGCGGCTCTCGCCGCCTATCTCGCCAGCCTGCCGCCGATCGCCGGCGCGGCGCCCTCGAGCGTCGGCCCGACAGAGCAGCCGACGGCCGCCTACCTCGCGGTGGTTGCACCCTAGCACCTCTCTGGACAAGCCGGGGGCGGCGATCCAGACTCGCCGCCGCCCAGCTCCACCAGGAAAGCCCTGCCCGTGCGCATCCGCCGGCTCCTCGCCGTTCTCGTCGTCGGTATCCTGGCCGGTGCCGGCCCGGCGCTCGCCGAATCCGGCCTGCAGAAGATCCTGGCCAACGGCAAGCTGCGCGTCGGCACGACCGGCGACTTCAACCCGATGAGCTTCAAGGACCCGGCGACCAACGAGTATCGCGGCTACGACATCGACGTCGTCACCCAGCTGGCGAAGGACATGGAGGTCCAGCTCGAGCTGGTGCCGACCGACTGGAAGACCCTGGTCAACGGCGTGGTCGCCGACAAGTACGACGTTACCACCAGCGCCTCGGTGAATGTCGCCCGCGCCAAGGTGGCGGGCTTCAGCGACGGCTATGTCGAGTTCGGCACCGTGCCGATGACGCTGAGGAGCAACCTCGCCCGGTTCGACGGCTGGCAGAGCATCGACAAGCCCGATGTCGGCGTGGCCGTCACGCTCGGCACGGTGTTCGAGCAGCAGGCCAAGGCGTTCTTCCCGAACGCCCGGATCGTCGCGGTCGAGGCACCGGCGCGCGACTACCAGGAGCTGCTGGCCGGTCGGGCGCTGGTGTCGATCACCAGCAATGTCGAGGCCGCCAATCTCGTGAAGACCTATCCCGAGATGACGGTGATCCCGGTCGACACCGCCCGGGTCCGCCGCCCCGGCGCCTTCCTGGTGCGCCAGGACGACCAGGTGCTGATCAACTTCCTCAACCAGTGGATCGAGGTGCAAAAGCTCAACGGCTTCTTCGACCAGCTCTACGCCAAGTGGCAGATCGCCCGCTGACCCGGAGCATCGTTCGCCGGCTGTGGCCGGCGCTCCAGCTCGCCTTCCTGGTCGGCCTCGTGGCGTGGCTGGTGCTGCGCGGGGCCGCGGCCATGGGCTACGGTTGGCAGTGGTATCGGGTGCCGCGCTATTTCGTTCGCGTCGTCGATGGCGAGCCGATCTGGGGCCCGCTGGCCCTGGGTCTCCTCGAGACCGCGCGCATCTCGTTGGTGAGCCTGGTGCTGGCCCTGCTCGTCGGCCTGGCGGCCGCGCTGCTGCGGCTGTCGCCATCGCCGGTCGGCCGGAGCCTCGCCATCGGCTATGTCGAGCTGATCCGCAACACGCCGCTGCTGGTCCAGCTCTATGTCGGCTATTTCATCCTGGCGCCGGTGCTGGGCCTCGATCGCTGGTGGGCGGGGGTGCTCTGCCTCGCGCTGTTCGAAGGCGCCTTCGTCGCCGAAATCCTCCGTGCCGGCATCGCCGCGGTGCCGCGCGGGCAGGCGGAAGCCGCGGCCAGCCTCGGTCTCGGCGCCTGGGACACGCAACGCTGGGTCGTGCTGCCGCAAGCCGTGCGGCTGATGCTGCCGCCGCTCGCCAACCTCGCGGTGTCGCTGGTCAAGCACTCGGCCATCGTCAGCGTCATCGCCGTGGTCGAGCTCACCACCGAGGCGCGCAACATCATCTCCGACACCTATATGAGCTTCGAGATATGGTTCACGGTGGCGGCACTCTATCTTCTGCTGACGGGGACGCTGTCGCTGCTGGCGGGCCAGCTCGAGCGGCGGCTCGTGCAGCGCGGCTGACAGGCGAGAGCGGGGAATCGCGATGACCTTCAAGCGCAGAGCATTGTTGCTGGCGATCGGCGCCATGTCGCTGGCCCTGAGCCAGGTGGCGCAGGCCCAGCAGGCCGGAACCAGCGTGCTGGAGACGATCAAGCAGCGCGGCAAGCTGGTGATCGGGCTGTCGACCTTCGTGCCATGGGCCATGCTCGACAAGTCGGGCAACCTCGTCGGCTTCGAGATCGACGTCGGCAGGAAGCTGGCGGCCGACATGGGCGTCGAGGTCGAGTTCGTGCCGACGGCCTGGGACGGGATCATCCCGGCCCTGCTGTCGGGCCGGTTCGACATGATCGTCAGCGGCATGAGCATCACGCCCGCGCGCAACCTGACGGTGAATTTCTCCGAGCCCTATGCCTATTCGGGCCTGCGCATCGTCGCCAACCGCAAGCTGGAGGAGAAGCTGGGCGACATCTCCGACCTCAATTCCGCCGACATCACCCTGGCGCTGCGCCGCGGTGCCACGCCTGTGGCCTTCGCCCAGCAGACCTTCCCCAAGGCCAGGATCCTGCAGCTCGACGACGAGGGGGCACAGGTCCAGGAGGTGGTGAGCGGCCGCGCCGATGCCACCATCGCGTCGGAGCCGCTACCCAGCACCTCGGTCGCCGACTATCCGGACCAGCTCTACATCCCGTTCGACGACCTGCTGAACGTCACCGCCGAGGGCATCGCGGTGCGCAAGGGCGATCCGGACGTGCTGAACTTCCTCAACAACTGGATCGCTGCCAATTGGCGCAACGACTTCCTCCAGGAGCGCAACGACTTCTGGTTCCGGACCGAGGAGTGGGCATCCGAGGTCAGCCCGCAATAGCCGGAACGGCGCGCCGTCGGCGGCGGCTCGGCGCGCTCGACCTGGCGATACTGGCGCTGCTGGCGCTGGCCGCCGGCTGGCTGGCCTGGCGCATCGAGGCGGTGTTCGTCTATCGCTGGGATTGGAGCCGTGTTCCGGACTTCGTCCTCTACCGGGACGAGGCCACCGGTCGCTTGATGCCCGGCCTGCTGGGCCAGGGCCTGTTGCTGACCATCCGCCTAGCGGTGTGGGGCGGCCTGCTGGCCGCCGTCGTCGGCGTGCTGGTCGGCACAGCATCGGCGCTGGGCGGGCCGTCGCTCCGGCTGCTGGCGCGCAGCTTCGTGGCGGCGATGCGCAACACGCCGCCGCTGGTGCTGGTGTTCATCCTCTACTTCTTCGTATCGAGCCAGCTCTTGCCGGCGATGGGCGCAGGCAGCTGGGCGCAGGGCCTGGGCGAGCTGCCGCGGGGCGTCATCGGCTTCCTCTTCGGCGAGCCGTCGCGCCTCGATGCCTTCCTGGCCGGCGCCTTCTGCCTCGGCCTGTTCGAGGCGGCCTACGTGGCCGAGATCGTGCGCGCCGGCATCGCCTCGGTGCCGCGCGGCCAGGGCGAGGCGGCGCGCAGCCTGGGCTTGGCGCGCGCCGACGAGCTGCGCTTCGTCGTGCTGCCGCAGGCGCTGCGCAACACCCTGCCGCCGCTGGCCTCGCAGCTGGTCTCGCTGGTCAAGGACAGCTCGATCGTCTCGCTGATTTCCATCCCTGAGCTAACCTTCATGGCCAGCCAGACCGTCAACACCACGCAGCGCACCTTCGAGGTGTGGATCACCACCGGTGCGATCTATTTCGTCTTGTGCTTCTCGCTGACCCGACTCTTCGCCCGCTTCGAGCGCCGCTGACCTCAGGCGGCGAGATCGACGTCGGACCGGTTGAAGCCGAGCCGCGCTGCCACCTCCTCGGCCATGGCACCCGAGGCGGTGAGCCCCGGGCTCTCGATGCCGAACAGGTTGACGAGCCCCGGCACGCCATGATCGGCCGGTCCCTGGATGACGAAGTCGGCGGCGACCGAGGCGGCGGGGCCGAGCTTGGGGCGAATCCCCGAATAGGCCGGCGCCAGGGCGCCGTCCTCGAGGTCGGGCCAGTATTTGCGCACCTCGGCATAGAAGACGTCGGCGCGCGCCGGATCGACGTCGTAGTCGATGGCGTCGATCCACTCGGTATCGGGGCCGAAGCGGCAGGCGCCGCCCATGTCGATGGTGACGTGCACGCCGAGCCCGGCGTGCTCCGGCACCGGATAGATCAGCCGCCGGAACGGCGAGCGGCCGATCAGCGTGTAGTAGTTGCCCTTGCAGTAATAGGCGCCGGGCAGGCCCTCCTGCGGCAGGCCGCGGAAGGCACGGGCGAGGTTCGGCGCGTGCAGGCCGGCGCTGTTGACGACGATCGAGGCCATGAGCCGCATCGGCTCGGCACCGCCGACATCGAGCACGATGCCGTCCTCGCCGATCTGTGCACTCCGCACCGGGCTGTCGAAGGCGATCATGGCGCCGTGGTCCTCGGCGTCGCCCTGGTAGGCCAGCATCAGGCCGTGGCTGTCGACGATGCCGGTCGAGGGCGACCATAAGGCGCCGGTGCATCGCAGGGCGGGCTCCAGCTCCATCGCCCGCTCGGCCGGCCAGGTCTCGAGGTCGTCGACGCCGTTGTCCGCCGCCTTCTGCCTGATCTTGCCGAGCGTCGCCAATTGCTGCTGGTCGGTGGCGACGATCAGCTTGCCGCAATTGTTGAAGGGTACGCCGCGCTCGACGCAGTATCGGTAGAGGAACCGCTTGCCGGTGACGCACAGCTTCGCCTTCAGGCTTCCGGTCGGATAGTAGATACCGGCGTGGATCACCTCGCTGTTGCGCGAGCTGGTCTCGGTGCCGATGGCGTCCTCCTTCTCGAGGACGATCACCTCGCGGCCGGCCAGCGCCAGGCGCCGCGCAACGGCCAGCCCGACGACCCCGGCTCCGATGACGACGCTGTCGACCCGCTCCATCAACCCTCCAGGCCGGCCAACGGGGCCAGCAGACCACGGTCGAGACCCAGTGCCACACCGGCGGCGACGATGTCGGACAGGCTGCGCTCGTCCAGCGGGATGCCGTCGGCGGTGCGCTGGACGAAGGACAGCCGCTCGGGCTCGCCCGGCAGCAGCACCGCGTCGAAGCCCGGCGCCGGCGGCGAGGCCTTGATCCAGCCTTTCACCGCCTCGACCTCGGCGGCGATGGCCTCCTCGCTGCCCATGGCGCCAGGGTCGATGATGATCGACAGCATGCTGTTGACGATGCCGCCCTGCCGCGGGTGCCCGGGCTGGATCGTCATGCCGCCGGTCAGCGCGGCACCCAGCACCTCGCAGAGAACGGCGAGGCCCGAGCCCTTGTGCAGCCCGAACGAGACCAACGCGCCGCCCTTGCCGTCGACATAGTCGGTAGGATCGGTGGTGGGCCGGCCTGCGGCGTCGATCAAGGTTCCTTCTGGCACCGGCACGCCCTTGTTGCGCGCCACCCTGGCCTTGCCGAAGGCGATGGCGCTGGTCGCCATGTCGAGCAGCACCGAAGGACCGTCGGAACCGGGCAATGCGGCGCAGAACGGGTTGGTGCCGAGCCTGGCGTCGCTGCAGGCGAAGGGCGCCTGGTAGGGCGAATGGTCGGCGACGTTGACGAAGTGGACCGAGGCCATGCCGGCGGCGGCGCACTGCTCGGCCCAGTAGCCGATGCGGCCGATATGGCTGCTGTTGCGCAGCGCCACCACGGCGGCCCCGAGCTCGCCGGCGCGCGCGATGCCGCGGCGCATCGCCTCGGCCGCCATGGTCTGGCCGTAGCCGCGGCCGGCATCGAACACCAGCACGGCACCGCTGTCGGAGACGGTCCGCAGGGTCTGGTTCGGCACGAGCAGGCCGGCGCTCGCCATCCGCACATAGTCGGGCAGCATGCCGATGCCGTGCGAATCGTGGCCGCACAGGTTGGATCGGACGAGATGGTCGGCCACCGCCGCCGCCTCGGCATCGTCCGAGCCGGTGGCGCGGACGATCAGCAGGGCGAGCTCGCGAAGCCGGTCGGCCTTGATCTGTCGCATGACGCGATGGTGGCTCCCTGACGGTTGAGACGCGGTTAAGGCTGGCACGGCAGAGCTAGCACGGCGGCGCCGCGCCGTCGCGCTACCCTGTAGCCAGCCGCGCCACGAGCTCGCGGTGCAGTTGCGGCGCCGCCGCGATCAGGCCCTGCCGCCACGGCTCGGCCCGACCATAGGAGATGGCCGAGCCGGCGGCGTCGGTGAGCACGGCTCCGGCCTCGGCCATGACGAGCTCGGCGGCCGCGATGTCCCAGTCGTGCGCCCGGCGCCGCGAGACATAGCCGTCGAGCCTGCCGGCGGCGATGAGCACCAGCTTGTAGGCGAGCGAGCCGATGGCGATGGGCTCGGCACCCGGCAGGGCGGCCGCCAGGGCGTCGCGGTGCCGCTCGGTCGAGCTGATGCCGATGCGGGCGCCGGCGAGGCCGGCCGGATCGCGCGCGTGGATCGACGCGTCGTCCAGGAAGGCGCCACCGCCGCGCACCGCCCGGAACAGCTCGCCGGTGGCAGGGTTGAGGACGAGGCCGAGCACGGGTGCCCCGTCCTCCACCAGCGCCACACAGACCGTGAACTCGGGCTTGCCGGCGGCGAAGCTGCGCGTGCCGTCGATCGGATCGACCACCCATGCCCGGCGGCGCGCCAGCCGCGAGCCGTCGTCGACGGTCTCCTCCGACAGCCATCCGGCATCGGGCAGCAGCTCTCCGAGCGAGCGCCGGAGCAGGCCGTCGACGGCGATGTCGGCCTCGGTGACGATCTGACCGGGACCCTTCTCCCAGCGCCGATGGGCGCCGCGGAAAAAGCCGAGCGCCACGTCGCCCGCCGCCCGGACGGCCGCCAGGGCACCCGCGAGCAGCGGATCCTCGACGGTCAACGCCCGGCCACGGTCATGCCGTCGATCCTCACGGTCGGGGCATCGCAGCTGCCGGTGACATCGAGGTCGTCCGCTGGCTGAAGGACAGCCAGCATGTCCTTGAGATTGCCGGCGATCGTGACCTCGCTCACCGGCCACTTCAGCTCGCCGCCCTCGATCCAGAAGCCGGCAGCACCCCGGCTGTAGTCGCCGGTGAGCATGTTGACCCCCATGCCCATCAGGTCGGTGACGTAGAGGCCGGAGCGGATGTCGCCGATCAGCTCGGCGGGCGAGGCCCGGCCAGGCCCGAGCGTGAGGTTGGTGGCCGAAGGCGAGGGTGGCCCGCCGGTGCCGCGCGCGGCATGGCCGGTGCTGCGCAGCCCGAGCTGGCGGGCGGTCGACAGGTCGAGCAGCCAAGTGGTCAGCATGCCGGCATCGACCAGCCGGCGGGTGGCCACCGGCAGGCCCTCGGCATCGATCGGCCGCGAGGCGAGGCCGCGCCGACGCAGCGGATCGTCGATGATCACCACGCCGGGCGACATGATCGCGTCGCCCAGGCAGTCCTTGAGGAAGCTCGTGCCCTTGGCGATCGCCTCGCCGGAGATGGCGCCCACCAGGTGGCGGACGAGGCTGGAGGCGACTCGTGGGTCGTAGACGACGGGCACCGCGGCCGTGGCGGCCTTGCGCGGTCCCAGCCGGCGGACGGTGCGCTCGCCGGCCGTGCGGCCGATCTCCGCCGGCGGCGGGAGGTCGCCGCGATGGCTGGCCGAGCGGTGCTCCCGGTCACGCTCCATCTGCGTGCCCGACCCCGCCAGGACGGTGACGCCGAGACGATGGGCGGTGCGGCGATAGCGGGCTTCGAGGCCGTTGCTGGCGGCCAGGTGGACAGCGGCCGTCGACCAGCCGGCCGAGGCGCCGTCGGAGTTGCTCACTCCGTTCACCGCGCGTGCGGCGTCCTCGGCGGCCGCCGCCGCCTGCAGCAGCTCGTCGGGCGCCGGCTCGTCGGGATCGAACAGGTCGAGCTCCGGCAGCTCCTTGGCGAGCTGGCCGGGCTCGGCCAGGCCGGCGAACGGATCCTCGGGCAGGTGCCGCGCGCTCTCCACCAGCTCGCGCACGAAGGCGGCGAGCGCATCCGGGTCGAGCTGGCTGGTGGAGGCGCAGGCTTGGCGGCGGCCGACGAACAGCCGCAGGCCGAGGTCGCGATCCTCCTTGCGCTCCAGCTCCTCGAGGTCGCCCATTCGCCACGACACGTCGAGCGACCGCCGCTCGACCAACAGCAGGTCGGCGACATCGGCGCCCGCCGTGCGGGCGACGTCGAGGGCGAGGTCGAGGAGGTGCGAGGCATCGCCGTCGGCGGACATGTCAGCCTTCCGCTCGCGAGATCGGTGAGGGTTCGATCGTCACTTCCAGATCGGCCTTCCACTGCCCGGCAAGCCGTAGCTCAACCATCTGCGCGTCACCAGCTCGACGACCTCGTCCGCCATGCGGATCCTGCGGCCCCATTCGCGCTTGGTCTCGGGCGGCCATTTGTCGGTGGCGTCGATGCCGAGCTTGGAGCCGAGGCCCGATTCCGGTGATGCGAAGTCGAGGTAGTCGATCGGCGTGTGCTCGACGGTGACGAGGTCGCGCGCCGGGTCGACGCGGGTGCTCAGCGCCCACATCACGTCCTTCCAGTCCCGTGCGTCGATGTCGTCGTCCACCACGATCACGAACTTGGTGTACATGAACTGCCGCAGATAGGACCACACACCCATCATCAGCCGTCTGGCATGACCGGGATAGGCCTTGCGTATCGAAACTACCGCGATGCGGTAGGAGCAGCCCTCGGGCGGCAGCCAGAAATCCACCACCTCGGGAAACTGCTGCTGAAAGAGCGGCAGGAAGACGTCGTTCAGAGCCTCGCCGAGCACCGAGGGCTCGTCCGGCGGCCGCCCGGTGAAGGTCGAGAGATAAATCGGATCCCGCCGCATGGTGATCGCCGACAGGCGAAACACCGGAAAGGGCTCGACGCTGTTGTAGTAGCCGGTGTGGTCTCCATAGGGGCCCTCGTCGCCATGCTCGTCCAGCATGACGTGGCCCTCGAGCACGATCTCGGCCGTGGCAGGCACCTTCAGCGGCACCGACACGCAGTCCACCAGCTCGACCCGCTTGCCGCGCAGCAGGCCGGCGAACTGGTATTCCGACATGGTGTCCGGCACCGGTGTGACCGCCGCCAGCGTCACGCCCGGATCGGCGCCGATAACGGCGGCAGCGGGCAGGGGCTCGGTGTTGCGCTCCTTCCAGCGCCGCCAATGCTGCGCACCGCCGCGATGCCTCAGCCAGCGCATCAGCGTCCGGTCGCGGCCCAGCACCTGCATGCGGTAGATGCCGAGATTGAAGCCGTCCTCGCGTGCCGTGGACGGGCCCTTCGTCACGACGAGCGGCCAGGTGATCAGCGGTGCCGGCTCGCCCGGCCAGCAGGTCTGCACCGGCAGGCGGCCGAGGTCGATCTCCCCGCCTCGCCACACCACCTCCTGGCAGGGCGCCCGGCCCACCGTCCTGGGCTTCATCGCCAGCGCCGCCTTGACCATCGGCAGCATCTCGACGGCTTGGCCGAAGCTCTCGGGCGGCTGCGGCTGACGGAAGAAGGCCAGCATCTCGCCCAGCTCGCGCAGCTGCCCCGGCTCGCGGTCCATGCCCCAGGCCACCCGCTCGACGGTGCCGAACAGGTTGACCAGCACCGGCATGGCCGAGCCCTCGACCCGCTCGAACAGCACCGCCGGTCCACCCTCGGCGAGCAGACGGGTTTGGATCTCGGTCATCTCCAGCACCGGCGAGACCGGCTCGCGGACGCGGACGAGCCGGCCGCGGGACTCGAGGTGGTCGGCGAAGTCGCGAAGGGAGGCGAAGGGCATCGGGCTCGGCGGGCTCGCGGGGCGGCGGACGCCGCCTTGTTACGCCGCCACCTCGCGGCCGTCGCGTTCCAAATGCTGGGACCGTACAGCTAGGCTGCTTCCTTCCACTTGATGCTGCAGCCCATCGACGGCGTCTGCTCGCGCGGGCCCTGGCCGGTCTCGGCGATCCGGCACATCGCCTCGTAGAGCTCGCGCGGCGCGTCCGGCACCAGGGAGGTGCGCGAGGCGTCCAGCCGGCCGCGGTACTGCAGCTCCATGTCGGCGTTGTAGCCGAAGAAGTCGGGGGTGCAGACCGCACCGTAGGCCCGCGCCACCTCCTGCTTCTCGTCGTGCAGGTAGGGGAAGGGGAAGCGCTTGGCCACCGCCCAGTCCCGCATCGCCTCGAAGCCGTCCTCGGGATGGCTCCCGGTGTCGTTCGAGCAGATCGCCACGACATTGACGCCGGCGGCCTTCAGCTCGTTGGCGTCGCGGATGAGCCGATCGATGACCGTCTTCACATAGGGACAGTGGTTGCACATGAAGACGATCACGGTGCCCTTGGGACCTCGGACGTCGGCCAGGCCATAGGTCCGGCCGTCGGTGGCGATCAGGCTGAAATCGTGCGCCTTCTGGCCGAAATCGCAGACCGGTGGGCTTGGCATCCTTCCTCCCAGCAACCGTTTGAGCTTGCGGAGCATCATCGCCTTCCGCCATGGCTCTTGCCGCCTGGACGCCAACATGGCGCCCGCCGACGGAGATGCAAGCATGGCCGACGCCGGAGCGCCGCGCGCCCCAGCACGGACGATCGTCGAAGGCGGTGCCGGCCCGCGCCAGCTGGCCGCCTGGGCGAGCTACGACTGGGCGAGCTCGCCGTTCTTCGCCGTCATCATCACCTTCGTCTTCGCCGCCTACTTCACCCAGGGTGTGGCGCAGGACGAGGTCGTCGGCACCGCGCAATGGGGATGGGCGATGACGGTGAGCGCCCTGCTCATCGCCGGCACCAGCCCGGTGCTCGGGGCCATCGCCGATGCCGGAGGCCGGCGCAAGCCGTGGCTGCTGGTGTTCACCCTGCTCTGCGCCGCCACGACCTGGGCCTTGTGGACGGTCGAGCCAGAGCCGTCCTTCATGCTGCGCTGCCTCGTCCTGGTGGTGCTGGCCAACACCGCGCTCGAGATCGGCCAGGCCTTCTACAACGCCATGCTGCCCGATCTCGCCAGCCCGGCGCAGGTCGGCCGCTGGTCGGGCTGGGGCTGGGGGCTGGGCTACGCCGCCGGCATCGTCACCCTGCTGCTGCTGCTGCAGCTGGTGATCGAGCCGGTGCCGCCGCCCTTCGGGCTGGACGAGGGCAGGGCCGAGGACGTGCGGATCGTCGGCCCTGTCGTCGCGGTCTGGATGGTCGTCTTCTCCGTGCCGCTGTTCCTGTTCGTCCCCGACAAGCCGAGCGGCCGGCTGCCGATGGCCGCTGCCGTGCGGCAGGGCCTGCGGGCGCTGGTCGACACCTTCCGCGAGCTGCCGCGCCACCGCGACATCGCGCTCTTCCTGCTGGCCCGGCTGATCTACAACGACGGATTGAACACGCTGTTCGCCTTCGGCGGCATCTATGCCGCCGGCACCTTCGGCATGGACACGGCCGAGATCATCATGTTCGGCGTGGCGCTCAACCTCACCGCCGGCATCGGCGCCTTCGGCTTCGCCTTCATGGACGACCGCCTGGGCAGCAAGCCGACGATCCTCGCGGCACTGGTCGGCCTGCTGGTCTTCGGCACGGTGGCGCTGCTCGCCACCGAGCGCTCGATGTTCTGGCTCGCGGCCCTGTTCATCGGCGTCTTCGTCGGCCCCGCCCAATCGGCCAGCCGCACGCTGATGGCCCGCCTGGCACCACCCGAGCAGCGCACCGAGATGTTCGGCCTGTTCGCGCTGACCGGCAAGGTGACGGCCTTCGTCGGCCCGTTCCTGTTCGGCACCGCCACCTATCTCGCCGGTACGCAGCGCGCCGGCATGGCGACCATCCTCGTGATGTTCGTGCTGGGCGGCCTGCTGCTGACCGTGGTGCGCGAGCCGAGCCGGGGCGTTGCAGCGACGCAATATTGAATGAGCGGCCGCAAGTTTCACTTGGAACCGGCCGCCGATCCGCGCTAGCGGTGAGGGATGCCAGGAGACCCGGTGGCCTTTGCGACATCGGGCCCTCTGGAGCGGGGACGTGCGATCGCGGCCGGCCGGCTGCGACCTCGTCCGAACCGGACGAGGTCGGGAGTGGCCGCATCGAGGCGCGCCGGCATCCTGCTGGCACTGTCAGTGACGATGATAGCACCTGCCGGACAGGCGGCCGACGACATCCGCGGCCTGATCTCCTTCGCCGGCCACAACGTCAAATGGGGTCAGCCGGACTACGGCAGCGGGGCCGAGGTCACCTATGGCTTCCTCGACCGGCCGCGCTCCTTTCCGGACGCGCGCAACTGCTCGGAGATGCTGCCGCTGCGCTCGCTGACCAAGCGCTCGGCCATCCCGATGGTGGCCTTCCGCGAGGCGGCCCGTACCGCGAGCTCCGTCTGGAGCCGGGTCGCCCGCGTTTCCTTCCGTGAGGTCGACGATCCAGCCAGCGCCGACATCCTGATCGGCGCCCAGAAGAGCGAGCGCGGCGTGGCGTTCACCAATGTCAGCCGCGACGACCGCGAGGCCCCGCTGGCGTCGCTGACACGGTCGACCATCTGCCTCGATCCGAGCGAGCGCTGGACAGCGACCTGGGACGGCGATGCTACCACTTACGATGTCGACCGCGTCCTGGCTCACGAGCTGGGCCATGCCATCGGCCTGGACCATCTCGGACGCGACGGCGGCATCATGGGCTATGCTTATATCGAGCAGCGCGAGCTGCGGCTCTCCGCTGCCGACATAGCAGCCGTGACGCGCCTCTACGGCGTGGCCGACCGGCCGTCGCTGGCCGGCGTGAAACGAACGGCCCCGGCGCAGGGGGCCGGGGCCGATTGCATGCCGGTGGGCACTGCCTCGATCGAGTGCGGACTGCGCAGCCCCGACCAGGACAGGTCCGTCGGCGGGCGGTCCGAGGCTACTGGGCCGTCGCCGGCGCCGGGACTGCCGGAGCGGGCGTGGCGCCCTGCTGCTGACGCAGCATCTCGGCATCGCGTGCAGCCGTCGCCGCCGCCAGCGTCTTGAAGGCCGCGGCCTGCTCGATCGACTCGCGCGACAGGTCGACGACATAGCCATCGGCCTTCGGGTTGGGCGTCAGCTGGTCGAGTTCGACGCCGACATTGTGCTCGCCGATGCCGAGGAACCCGCCCGTCGCCAGCACGACGCCGGCGATCCGGCTGTCCTTGTCGAGGATCAGGTCGGAGATGGTGGCGATCTGCTGGCCGCCGCCGTCCAACACCTTCTGGCCCATCAGATCGCTCGCCAGCGTCTGGTCGGCCTGCTGCTCCTCGATGAACTGGCCCGTCGCGATCTTGGGCTGGTTGACCGGCATGTCAGTGGCCGGTGCGGCCGGCTGGGCCATCGTCGCAGCCGGTGCGGCGGGCTGGGTCATGGTGCCCGTGGCGTCGGGCGCGGGCGCCGGCTGCTCCACCGCCTGGTTGGCGCCGGGATTGGGCACCGGCAGGGTCGCATCCGGCTGGACCTGCTGGGCGAGGGCCGCCGTGGACATCGTCAGCACGGCACCCATGATGGCAAGGGATCCGGTCTTCCTCATCTCGACTCTCCAAACTCGCTTCGCGGCGCCATCCGGCGCTCAATTGGGTTGCTCCCCGCGCGTCTCGGGCAAACAACGTGAGGCCGCGAGGCGAGGTTCCAATCCGGGTGGGCGAGGCATGGAGCGGCTGCTGACGATAGGGTACCAGGACACCACCCAGGTGGCCGTGCTCGAGGCGCTGTCCCTGGCCGGCGCCACCACGCTGGTCGACGTGCGTGCCATCGCCGCCTCGCGCCGGCCGGGCTTCGCCAAGAGCCAGCTGGCGGGCGGCGTCGCCTCGATAGGGCTGACCTACCTCCACCTGCGCGGTCTCGGCACGCCGGCCGAGGGCCGGCAGGCGGCGCGGGAGGGGCGGCACGAGGAGATGCGCGAGGTCTTCGGCAGGCATCTGCGGACGCCCGAAGCCCAGCACGACCTGGCCCAGCTCGCCGGTCTCGTCCGATCGGGACGGCGGGTGTGCCTACTGTGCCTGGAGCGGCAGCCGCATCACTGCCATCGCAGCATCGTCGCCGCGCAGATGGCCGAGGAGCTGGGCTGCGAGGTCGAGCACCTGATGCCGATGGCCGTGCGCGACCTGTGATTTTCCACACAGTATCGCGGGCGGCGTTCGCCTAGCTTCCGCCCTGTCCCTCGGGCGACGACCGGAGTCGGCAGGCATGTGGCATGTGGCGCAGCTCGGCATGGCGAGGCCTCTGGTGCTGTTCGCATCGGGGGCGGGCGTGGGCCGCGTCGTCGAGAGCTGGCGGCGAGGTGGGCTGGTTCCGGCCGGCGTCGACGTCACCGAGCCCGACCTGCGCTCGGCCCTGTTGGCCGAGACGGCACTGGCCGAGCTGCGGATGGCCGGCATCCCCGTGAGCCTGCGTCTCGCGCCCAACACCGGCACGCCGACGCGGCTCGAGATCGCGGGCGTGCTGGGCCAGCGTCGCGACGCCCTCTATATGCTGGCCGGGCCGTCGGCCTTCGTGCTGCGCCTGCAGCGCATGCTGCACGGCTTCGGCGTCGAGGCGGCCGAGCTGACCGGCCGCTCCCGCATCACCTGCGCCGCCGCCTGAGAGGTCCCCGGCGACCGGGCTGTGGCCGAGGCATCGCCGGGGAGGCGGAGAGGATCGGTTGCCGATGACGCAATGGCGCTGGTCGAGACGCACTTTGCTGCGCGGGGGGCTGCAGGCGGCGGGCGGCACGCTGCTCGGCGCCCCGGCGGCCGTGATCGCCCAGTCCATGCGCATCCAGGCGCCTTGCGGCGCCCAGGTGGGCGACATCGCCGGCGACCGGGCGGTCCTGTGGAGCCGGGCCGACAGGCCGTCGAGGATGTTGGTCGAGCTTTCCACCACCGGCAGCTTCGCCCGCAGCACTGTCCTTACCGGTCCGTTCGCCCTGGAGGACAGCGAGTTCACCGCCAGGTTCGACATCGGCGGCCTGCCGCCGGGCCAGCGGATCTCCTATCGCGTCCGCTTCCTCGACCTGCAGGACTTCGCCAGCGAGAGCGAGCCGGTCACCGGCAGCTTCGCCACTCCGCCGGCCGGCCGCCGCGACGTCCGGTTCCTCTGGTCGGCCGACACCGTCGGGCAGGGATGGGGAATCAACCCCGACATGGGCGGCATGACCATCTACGAGACCATGCGCCGCCGCCAGCCGGACTTCTTCATCCATTCGGGCGACACGATCTATGCCGACAATCCGGTCGAGGCCGAGAAGCCCGTCCCCGGCGGCACCACCTGGCGGAACCTGACGCTCGAGGGCAAGCACAAGGTCGCCGAGGCCCTGGCCGAGTTCCGCGCCTGCCACCGCTACAACCTGCTCGACGACCATCTCCGCCGCTTCAACGGCGAGGTCGCCATGTTCGCCCAGTGGGACGACCATGAGGTGGTCGACAACTGGTACTGGCAGAGGCGGCTCGACGGCGATCCGCGCTACCGCGAGAAGAGCGTCGCCCTGCTGGCGGCGCGCAGTGCCCGTGCCTTCTTCGACTACATGCCCGTCCGCCGCCAGCCCGACGCTCCGGAGCGCCTCTACGCCAGCTTCCGATGGGGCCCGTCGCTTGAAGTCTTTCGGCTCGACATGCGCAGCCATCGCGGCCGCAACACCGACGGCCTGGAGACCGGGCTCGGTCCCGATGCCCGCATCCTCGGCGAGGGGCAGGTGCATTGGCTGAAGCGAGCCCTGCTCGCCTCGGACGCCACCTGGAAGGTGATCGCCGCCGACATGCCGCTTGGCCTCGTCGTCTGGGACGACTACCGCACCCGGACCGCATCGGAAGCGGTGGCCCAGGGCGATCCGGGCGAGCCCAAGGGCCGCGAGCTGGAGATCGCCGAGCTGTTGACCTTCATCGCCCGCAACCGCATCGCCAATACCGTGTGGCTGACGGCCGACGTCCACTACACGGCCGCGCACTACTACGACCCGGCGAAGGCCCGTTACGGCGACTTTGTGCCGTTCTGGGAGTTCGTCTCCGGCCCGCTGAATGCCGGCACCTTCGGCCCCAACGAGCTCGATCCGACCTTTGGCCCGCAGGTCGTGTTCATGAAGGCGCCGCCACCCGGCCAGTTCAACCTGCCTCCCAGCGCCGGCCTGCAGTTCTTCGGCCAGGTCGACATCGCCGGCGAGACGGAGGTGATGACCGTCTCGCTGTGCGACATGAAGGGCGAGGTGCTGTTCGGGAAGGTGCTGGAGCCGGCTCGGGGCTGAGCCCGCCTCAGTGCCGGAAATGCCGCGTCCCGGTGAACAGCATCGCCAAGTCGGCCGCATCGGCCGCGGCGATCACGTCCTTGTCGCGGACGCTGCCGCCGGGTTGGATGGCGGCGGTGGCACCAGCGGCGATCGCCATCTGCAGGCCGTCGGCGAAGGGGAAGAAGGCGTCGGAGGCCACGACGCAGACACCTTTCAGGCCGGCGCGCTCGGCCTTGATCGAGGCCAGCTCGACGGCGTCGACGCGGCTGGTCTGGCCGCCGCCGATGCCGGTGGCCATGCCGTCGCGGGCCAGCACGATGGCGTTCGAGCGCACATGCTTGACCACCGTCCAGGCGAACAGCAGGTCTCGCCGCTCCGCGTCGGTGGGCTGCCGCCGGGTGACGCAGCGCAGCTCCTCGGCCGAGGCCACGAGGCTGTCGCGGCTCTGCACCAGCAGGCCGCCGGCGAGCGTGCGCACCACTAGGCCGGGTGCGGCGGGATCGGGCAGGCTCCCCGTCACCAGCAGGCGCAGGTTGGTCTTGGCGGCCAGCGCCGCCCGTGCCGCCGCATCGGCATCGGGGGCGATGACTACCTCGGTGAAGATCTTGGCGATCTCGGCGGCCGTGGCACCGTCCAGCGGCCGATTGCAGGCGACGATGCCGCCGAAGGCGCTCAGGGGATCACAGGCCAGCGCCTTGCGCCAGGCCTCGACCAGGCTGCCGGCGACGGCGACGCCGCAGGGTACGGCGTGCTTGACGATGACCACCGCGGGCTCGGCCAGCTCGGCCACGAGCTCGTAGGCGGCGTCGGTGTCGTTGAGGTTGTTCCAGCTCAGCTCCTTGCCCTGGAGCTGGGTGGCCGTGGCCACGCCCGGCCGGGCCTCGCCGCCGACATAGAGGGCCGCCCGCTGATGCGGGTTCTCGCCGTAGCGCATGGTTTGCCCGAGCCGGCCGGCCAGGGTCAGGCGATCCGGGAAGCCGTCGCCGGCCATCCAGCGCGCGATCGCCGCGTCGTAGGCCGCGGTCTGGGCGAAGGCCTTGGCGGCGAGGCGGCGGCGCAGCTCGATACCGGTGCCGCCGGTCGCGGCGAGTGCGGCCAGCAGCTCGGCATAGTCCGCCGGATCGACCAGCACGGCGACGCCGTCATGGTTCTTCGAGGCGGCGCGCAGCATCGCCGGTCCGCCGACGTCGATCTGCTCGACGCAGTCGTCGAAGCCCGCACCCGCCGCCACCGTGCGCTCGAACGGGTAGAGGTTGGAGACCAGCAGGTCGATCGCGCCGATGCCGTGGGCCAGGAGCGTCGCCATGTGCCCCGGCAGGTCGCGCCGGGCCAGCAGGCCGCCATGGATCGCCGGATGCAGCGTCTTGACCCGGCCGTCCAGCACCTCGGGAAAGCCCGTAACCTCCGAGACCTCGCGGACCGGCAGGCCGGCGTCGCGCAGGGCCTTGGCCGTGCCGCCGGTCGACAGCAGCTCGACGCCATGGCCGGCGAGCGCCGTCGCCAGCTCGACCACGCCCGACTTGTCGTGAACCGACAGCAAGGCCTTGCGGATCGGGCGCCAGGTCATCGAGCCATCCTCACGCGTCGTCTGCTCAGCGGCGGCGTAGCCGAGCGATGAAGAAGCCGTCCAGCCCGCCGGATGTCGCGAGATCGCAGGGCAGGGTGCGGACCTGTCCCGCGGTGTCGATCCGCGCCTCGAGCCCGCCCAGCTCGGCCCGGCGGACCGGCAGCGGCTCCACGCCGCCCTCGGCCAGCAGCGCCGCCACTCGCTGCTCGCCTTCCTCGGGCTGCAACGAGCAGACGGCGTAGACGATGGTGCCGCCCGGCCCGGTGAAGCCGAGTGCTGCACGCAGCAGCCGCTCCTGCACCGCCGTGAGCCTGCTCACGTCCTCGGGCGACTTGATCCAGGGGATGTCCGGATGGCGGCGGATGGTGCCGGTGGCCGTGCAGGGCGCGTCGAGCAGGACCAGGTCGAACGGCAGGGCGGGCTGCCACTCCAAGGCGTCGGCGACGACGATGTCGGCGGTCATGCCCAGCCGGCCGAGGTTCAGGCCGAGCATCTCGGCGCGCGTGGGCGAGCGCTCGACCGCCGTCACCTCGGCCCCGGCGGCACAGAGCTGCGCCGTCTTGCCGCCCGGCGCGGCGCACAGGTCCAGCACGCGCTTGCCCTTGACCGCTCCCAGCAACCGCGCCGGGAGGCCGGCCGCGGCGTCCTGGACCCACCAGGCGCCCTCGTCGTAGCCGGGTAGGGCATCGACCAGGCCGCCGGCACGCCGGCGCAGCGTGCCGCCGGGAAGAATTTCGGCCCCCAGCTCGCCGGCCCAGCGCTCGGCATCGGCGACGACGGCGAGATCGAGCGGCGGCTCACCGAGATGCGCCGTGGCGATAGCGCGGGCGGTGTCCTCGCCATGCGCCGCCGACCAGGATTCCCAGAGCCATTTGGGCGTATTGAGCTTCGCTGCGTCCTGCGCCTCGATGGCGGCCGCACCCTCGCTCGCCAGCTTGCGCAGCACGGCGTTGAGCAGCGGCGCCTGCTTCGGGAAGCGCCCGGCGGCCAAGCGCACCGTCTCGCCCACCGCCGCGTGCGCCGGCGTATGCAGGAACAGCAGCTGCGCCGCCCCCAGCCGCAGCATGTTCTCGACCGGGATCTCCTTCGGCCGGAAGCGCAGCAGCGGCGAGACCACCCGGTCGATCTGCCCGAGCCGGCGCAGCACGGTGGTGACTAGCAGCCGCGCGAACGCTCGATCGCGCACCGCCAGTTTGGCGAGGCGCGGATGGCCCTCGAAGGCTTCGTCGAACGCCCGGTGCGTCGGACCCAGAGTCGCATCGAGCACGTCGAGCGCGATGCGCCGCGCATTGGCCGGGTTCGGCCGGCGCGTCGCCGGCTCGCTCTCGGCCGGCGCGGCCACTCCCGGACGCCGCCGCGCCAGCCCGTCGCGCTCCGGCCTGCCGCCACGGCGCCTGTCGCCGCTGCCGGCGCTCATGCGGCCTGCAACTCCCCGGCGAGCGCCTGGGCGATCAGCCGGCGGCTGTTGTCGAGGCCGTAGAGGGCGAAGAACGAGCCCAGGCGCGGGCCCTCGCTCTGGCCCAGCAGCACCTCGTACAGGCCCCTGAACCAGTCGCGCAGGTTGGCGAAGCCGTGGCGCTTGCCGATCTCGTAGACCTCGTGCTGCATCGCCTCGCCCGAGACGTCGGGTGCTTGCGCATCGAGCCAGGCCAGCAGCTCGGCGAGGCCGGCGCGCTCGGCCGGCGTCGGCTCACGCCAGGCCCGGGTCGGCTTGACGAAGTCCTGGTAGTAGGCGACCGCACCTTCGACCAGCCGGGCCAGCCGGGGCGAGGATTGCGGATTCGCACCCGGCGCGTAGCGGCTGATGAAGGCCCAGAGCACCTCGGGTTCGGCGGCGTTCACCACGCTGGCGAGGTTCAAGAGCATGCCGAAGCTGACCGGCATCGCCGCCGGCGGCGGGTCGCCGTCGTGGATGTGCCACACCGGGTTGCCGAGCTTCTGCTCGTCCGGCTGCGCCGGATAGGCCTGCAGCGACTGCTCGTACTCGTCGACGTTGCGCGGGATCACGTCGAAATAGAGCCGCTTGGCCTTGCGCGGGTCGCGATAGATGAACATGGCGAGGCTGGGCTCGTCACCATAGCGCAGCCACTCGTCGATCGTCAGCCCGTTGCCCTTGGACTTGCTGATCTTCTGGCCCTTGTCGTCGAGGAACAGCTCGTAGGAGAAGCCGTTGGGCGGCAGCCCGTCGAGGATGCGGCAGATCTTCGACGACAGCTCGGCCGTCGGGATCAGATCCTTGCCGTACATCTCGTAGTCGACATCGAGGGCGGCCCAGCGCGCCGCCCAGTCGGCCTTCCACTGCAGCTTGCACTGGCCGCCGGTGACCGGCTGCTCGGTGAGCGCGCCGTCCTCGTCGCGATAGACCACGGTGCCCGACTGCGGCCGGCACTCCTCGATCGCCACCTGCAGCACCCGGCCGGACTTGGGCGAGATCGGCAGGATCGGGCTGTAGGTGGCCTGCCGCTCGGCGCCGAGCGTCGGCAGCATCACCTCGAGGATCCGGTCGTGCCGCTCCAGCACCTTGAGCAGCGTCGAATCCAGCCCGCCCGACTTGTAGACCTGAGTGGCGCTCTTGAAGCTGTAGGCGAAGCCAAATCGGTCGAGGAACGCCCGCAGCCGGGCATTCATGTGCTCGCCGAAGCTCGGGTGCGTGCCGAACGGATCGGGAATGGCGGTGAGCGGCCTGCCGAGGAACTCCCGCACCATCTCGGGATTCGGGATGTTGTCCGGAATCTTGCGCAGGCCGTCCATGTCGTCCGAGAAGGCGAACAGCTCGGTCGGCAGGTCGCAGAGCCTCGCGAAAGCCTGCCGCACCATGGTGGTGCGAAAGACTTCGCCGAAGGTGCCGATATGCGGCAGGCCGGACGGTCCGTAGCCGGTCTCGAACAGCACGTAGCCCTTGGCCGGTGGCCGCCTTGCCACCCGCTCGCGCAGGCGGAGAGCCTCGACGATGGGCCAGGCCTTGCCGGCCTCGATGAGCGCGCGGTCGATCGACATGAACGTTCCGGGAGCGGCTGCTGCGGGCGCGCCGACGCCTCGGCGCGGCCGGCGACACCATAGCGGCTCCGTCAGGTGGCGCTACTCCCCTTCGACGCGCGGCCGCCGCTCCTGCAGGGCGTCGTTCGAGAGGCGGCTGCGATGCAGGCGGTCGAGAGCGGCCAGCAACTGGCCGATCTCCTGCATATGGTCCGGAGATGCCCGTGGCATGGGCGGCGAGGCCGGCCGCCTGCGGTGGCAGATGCCTGCCGCCAAGGCGATGACGGCGAGCGCCATCGGCGCCAGCGAGGCGAGCGGTCCGCCCAGCGGCATGGCCGGCAGCAGCGCCCACGCCAGGGCAATCCCGCAGGCGACGCCCCCGGCCAGCGCCGCGACGATGATGTTGGCCATGCCTTTCCTCGTGCCGTCGGGCCGAGGATGACCGAAGTCGGTTAACGAAGGCTTCGCACACGCGGGAGTTGGGTCACCCTAATTTAAATAAGCGCAATAGAAGCTGGTCGCCTGTGACGGCGGGTCTATGGTCGATGCGGCCGGCCGGAAGAGCCGGGCATCGCGGAAGGAAACGCCCATGGCGACGACGATCGGCACCGATGCCAACGACTCACTGGTCGGCACCACCGCCGACGACGTGATTCTCGGCGGCGACGGCAACGACGAGATCGACGGGCGTGGCGGCGTCGACACGCTGCTCGGCGGCAACGGCGACGACAGTGTCTTCGGCGGCACCGGCAACGATGTGCTGCTGGGCGAGATCGGCGACGACCAGCTCTTCGGGCTGCCGGGCGACGACGAGCTGCGCGGCGGCGAAGGTGCCGACATCCTCGACGGCGGCGACGGCGACGACCTGCTCGTCGGCGGCGCCGGCGCCGACGACATGGACGGGGGCGCCGGCAACGACCGCTATTCCGTCGACGACCCGGGCGACCGGATCAGCGAGGCGCCCGGGGCGCGGCTGGGCGGGATCGACAGCGTCTCGAGCTCCGTGACCTTCACGCTGCCGGACAATGTCGAGCGTCTGACGCTGATCGGCGTGGAGCGCATCAACGGCACCGGCAACGATCTGCAGAACCGCATCTCCGGCAACGACGCCAGGAACGTCCTGCGCGGCGGCGGCGGCAGCGACGTGCTGGCCGGCGGCCTCGGCCCCGACTACCTCGACGGCGGCGCCGGTGCCGACACGATGGTCGGCGGCGGCGACAGCGACACCTTCATCGTCGACGACGAAGGCGACATCGTCCAGGACGATGCCCGTGGCGGTGTCGCCGACCGCGTCATCGCCAGCGTCGATTTCCGCCTGCCGGCGCATGTCGAGCAACTGACACTCCGCGGTACCGCGATCGACGGCATCGGCAACGCCTTCGACAATGTCCTGCGCGGCAATCCGCTCGCCAACACGCTGGTGGCCGGAGCCGGCGCCGACATCGTGCTCGGCGGCAGCGGCGGCGACCGGATCATTGCCGGCGCCGGCATCGACACGGTGGATGGCGAGCGCGGCGACGACATCATCGAAGGGGGCGACGACAGCGACACCATCGAGGGCGGTGCCGACGACGATCGCATCCAGGGCGACGGCGGCGGCGACGTGCTCTATGGCGACGCGGCCGAGGACGACCCGCTCTCCCCGAGCGGGGATGGTGCCGACGCCCTGTTCGGGGGTGCCGGGTTCGACGATCTGTTCGGCGGCGGCGGGAACGATACGCTCTTCGGTGGCGCCAGCATCGACGTTCTGGATGGCGGCGCCGGCAGCGACATCCTCGATGGCGGCGCCGGCGGCGACTTCGCCCGGTACGAGGCCGCCGCGGCGCGGGTGGTGGTCGATCTGGCGCGCGGCATCGCCGTCAGCGGCGGCGATCGCGACACGCTCGTGAGCATCGAAAGCGTCCAGGGTTCCGCTTTCAACGATCGCATCATCGGCAACGGCGATGCCAATGGGCTCACCGGTAACGGCGGCAACGACGTGCTGATCGGCGGCATCGCCGGCGTCAGCGGCGGCACGCAGGTCCGCGGCGACGGGACCATGGTGGGTGGTCTCGGCGGCGTCAGGGGCTTTGGCGAGAACGTTCTCGACAGGCAGGACGACAGCCCGAGTGCCCAGGTCGACATCAGAAGCGTCTTCGGCAGCGACGGCATCAGCTTCTTCGGCCACGAATTCACCAGCGTCTTCGTCAACAACAACGGCAACATCACCTTCAGCGCGGCGCAGAGCACGTTCACGCCGTTCGTCATCACCGGGGCGACCAGCAACCCGATCATCGCGCCGTTCTTCGCCGACGTCGACACGCGCCTGCCCGCCGATGGCAGTGGCGAGCCGCAGCCGCCCGCCGGTGCCGACCAGGTCTTCTGGGACCTCGACGTCGGCGCAAAGACCTTCACCGTTACCTGGGACAGCGTCGGCTACTTCAACACGCAGACCGACAAGCTGAACTCTTTCCAGCTGCAGCTGATCGACCGCGGCGGCAGCGGCGATTTCGACATCGTCTTCCGCTACCAGTCGATGACCTGGACAACCGGCAACGCCAGCGGCGGCGTCGACGGTCTCGGCGGCACGGTCGCGCGTGCCGGCTATTCGTCCGGCAACGGGGTGAATTTCTTCGAGCTGCCGGCGGCGGGCAACCAGGCGGCGGTGCTGGCCCTCGACAGCGCCGCCGGCAACACCGGCAAGAAAGGCTTGTGGGTCTTCGAGGTCCGCAACGGCATCGTCGCGGGCGATCGCGACGAGCTGTACGGCGATGCCGGCGACGACGTGCTGGTGGGCGGCCTCGGCAACGATGTGCTCGCCGGCGGCGAGGGGCGTGATCGGTTCGACTATGCCAGCCGGAACGAAGGCGGGGACTCCATCGTCGACTTCGACCCTGCGGAGGATGTCATCGACCTGTCGCGCGTGCTGTCCGGTTTCGTTGCGGGGGCCAGCGACCCCGAGCAATTCCTGCGGCTCGTTCCGAGCCTGACGATGGATCAAACCCAGCTGCAGGTCGACTTCGACGGCGGCGGCAACAGTTTCGTCGATTTCATCACGCTCAGCGGCAGGACCGGGCTCAGCGTGGGCGGCCTCGTCGGCAGCGGCGCCATCGACCTGATCGCCTGAGCCCCTCGCCAGCCGTTGCCGGTGCGCTAGAGTCCCGGCGGAGAGCCTGTGGGTCGGCGAGAGGCGGCGAGATTTCAGCGACATTACCCGAGCCCTTCGCCGGCTGGCTCGCTTCCCGCGGCTGGACCCTGCGTCCGCACCAGGCGGCGATGCTGCAGGCGGCCCGCGACGAGGTCGACACCCTGCTGATCGCACCCACGGGCGGCGGCAAGACGCTGGGCGGATTCCTGCCCAGCTTGGTCGAGCTGGCGGGAGGGGCGGCGGGCCACGGGCTGCACACGCTCTACATCTCGCCGCTCAAGGCGCTCTCGACCGATGTCGGCCGCAACCTGGCGGCGCCGGTGCGGGAGATGGCACTGCCGGTCCGCCACGAGGTGCGGACCGGCGACACGCCGCAGAACCGTCGCCAGCGGCAGCGGCGCGATCCGCCCGACATCCTGATGACCACACCGGAATCGCTGGCGCTGCTGCTGTCCTATCCCGATGCCGGGCAATTCTTCGGCCGGCTGCGGCGGGTGATCCTCGACGAGATCCATGCGCTGGCCGACAGCAAGCGCGGAGCACTGCTGTCGCTGGGACTGGCGCGCCTGCGCGGGCTGTCGCCGCGGACCCGCTTCGTCGGGCTGTCGGCGACGGTGGCCGACCCGCAGCTGCTCCTTCGCTTCCTGACGCCCGATACCGCCAACGGCCGGATCGTCCGCGGCGAGGGCGGCGCCAAGCCGGAGATCGGGCTGGTGGTGCCCGAGGCGGCGATGCCGTGGGGCGGGCACATGGCGCTGTTCTCGGCACCCGAGGTCTACGACCTGATCGGCCGCCACGGCACGACCCTGGTGTTCGTCAACACCCGCGCCCAGGCCGAGCTGGTGTTCGCGGCGCTGTGGCGGATCAACGAGGCGGCGCTGCCGATCGCCCTTCACCACGGCAGCCTCGCCGTCGAGCAGCGGCGGCGGGTCGAGGCGGCGATGGCGCGGGGCGATCTCCGGGCGGTGGTCTGTACCTCGTCGCTCGACCTCGGCATCGACTGGGGCGACGTCGATCTCGTGGTCCAGGTGGGGGCTCCGAAGGGTGCCGCCCGGCTGACCCAGCGGATCGGCCGCGCCAACCACAGGCTCGACGAGCCCAGCCGGGCGATGCTGGTGCCGGCCAACCGCTTCGAAGTGCTGGAGTGCTTGGCGGCCCGTGACGCCATCGAGGAGGGTGAGCTGGACGGCGGCCAGATCGTCCATGCCGCCCTCGACGTGCTGGCCCAGCATGTCGCCGGCGTCGCCTGCGCCGGGCCGTTCGACGCCGATGGGCTGTTCGGCGAGGTGACGCGGACCGCACCCTATGCCGGCCTGTCGCGGGCCGACTTCGACGCCGTGCTGCGCTTCGTCGCCACGGGCGGCTATGCGCTCGAGGTGTACGAGCGGTACCGGCGGCTGGTGCCGGGCGAGGACGGGCTGTGGCGGCTGGCCGATCCGCGGCTGGCCCGGCAGTACCGGATGAACGTCGGCACCATCGTCGAGGCGGCGGTGATGTGGGTCAAGCTCGGCAAGGGCCGGGGCGGCGGCCGCAGGCTCGGCGAGATCGAGGAGTATTTCGTGGCGGGCCTGGTGCCCGGCGACACCTTCCTCTTCGCCGGCCGGCTGCTGCGCTTCGAGGGGATCCGCGACAACGACGTCATGGTGACGCTGGCCCGCAACGCCACCGACCCCAAGGTGCCGGCCTATGCCGGCGGCCGGCTGCCGCTGACCACCATGCTGGCCGACCGGGTGCGCGGCCTGCTGGCCGACCACGGGCGCTGGCGCGAGCTGCCGCCGGCGGTACAGGAATGGCTGGAATGGCAGGAGACGCGCTCGACCCTGCCGGCACCGGGCGAGCTGCTGGTCGAGACCTTCGCCCGCGGCAGCAGGTTCTTCCTCGTCGCCTATTGCTTTGCCGGGCGGAATGCGCATCAGACGCTGGGCATGCTGCTGACGCGGCGCATGGAGCGGCAAAGGCTGCGGCCCCTGGGATTCTCGGCATCGGACTACTGCATCGCCATCTGGGGCCTGGAGCCGGTCCAGGATGTGGCGGGGCTGTTCGGCGTCGACATGCTGGGCGACGACCTCGAGGAGTGGATGGCCGAAAGCTCGATGCTGAAACGCACCTTCCGCAATTGCGCCGTGATCGCCGGGCTGATCGAGCGGCGGTATCCGGGGCAGGAGAAGACCGGCCGGCAGGTCACCTTCGGTACCGACCTCATCTATGACGTGCTCCGCAAGCACGAGCCCGACCACATCCTGCTGAGGGCGGCTCGCACCGAGGTGGCGACCGGGCTCACCGACGTCCGACGGCTGGCCGACCTGCTGATCTCGGTGCAGGGCCGGATCCGCCACCGCGAGCTGGAGCGGATCTCACCCTTCGCGGTCGGCATCATCGCCAACATCGGCCGCGAGCAGGTGATGGGCGAGCCGGTGGACGAGGCGCTGGACGAGCTGACCGGCGAGCTGGTCGCCGAGGCGATGCCGTCGTGACGGGGGCGGAGATCCGGCTGGGCCGGGCCGACTTCCGGCTCGATCCCGCGGGTGCCTTGTGGTGGCAGCGACGGCGGATGCTGGTGGTGGCCGACCTGCACCTGGAGAAGGGTGCGGCGTTCGCGCGGCGCGGATCCATGCTGCCGCCCTACGACACCTCGACCACGCTGGCTCGGCTGGAGGCGCTGGTGGCACGGCATCGTCCGGCGATCGTGGTGAGCCTGGGCGACGGATTCCACGACCGGCGGGGTGGCGAGGCACTGGAACGGGGATCGGCGGAGCGCATCCGGGCGCTGACCGGCGCGGTGCGCTGGCTGTGGGTGGCGGGCAACCACGACCCCGCACCACCCGAGGGGCTGGGCGGCGAGCCGGTGGCCGCCTTCGAGATGGACGGGATCGGCTTCGGCCACGTGCCGGGAGCCCGTGCCGGCTTCGAGGTGGCGGGGCACCTGCATCCCAAGGCCAGGCTTTCGGGCGAGCGGCGGGCGGTGACGCGGCCCTGCTTCGTCGCCGATCCGTCGCGGCTGATCCTGCCGGCGTTCGGGGCCTTCGCGGGCGGGCTGGACGTGCTGGATCCGGCGATCTCGGGCCTGTTCGGCGCCGGCTTCGACGCCTTCCTGCTCGGCCAGGAGCGGGTCTTCCGCGTGCCGCACCACCGCCTCGACCCGCTGGCGTGGCCGGAGCGCTTCGTCACCAGGTCGGCGAGAGCGGGGAGGAACGCGTGATCGCCGTGCTGCTCGGGCTCCTCGTTCTGGCGCTGGCGCCGCTGCCGGCGGCGGCCCTGGATTGCAGCCACGCCTCGGGATCCGAGCGGCGGATCTGCCAGAGTGCGATGCTGCGCGGTCTCGACGCCCGCCAGGCCGAGGTGCTGGGCCGCCTGCGGGCGCGCGCCACGCCGGTCGAGAACGAGCGGCTGACCGCCGAGCAGCGCGGTTTCCTGAAGCGCCGCAACGACTGCATGGCGGCCGAGTCCCCGGACGACTGCCTGCGGCGGGCCTACGAGGACCGCACGCTGGTCCTGCAGCGTCGGCTGGCCTCGGTGACGGCGGTCGAGACCCCGCTGGAACGCTGCGGCAAGGTCGCGGGCACCCGGCTGGAGGTCGGCGCCTGTCTGGAGCGCCTCGCCACGATCGTCGAGCGCGACCTCGCGGCTGCGGGCCGCAAGGCGGGCGCGGCGGCGGCGGAACTGGAAAAGGCCACCGGCCGGCCGGGGCCGGTAGCGGCCCTCGAAGCCAGCGGCAGGGCCTTCGACGCCTATCGCGACGCCGAGTGCGGCCGGCAGCGGGCGATGATGGATGCAGGCACCGGGGCGGGTGACGTCGAGCGGTCTTGCCGAATCCTGCTGGCGGAGCAGCGGGCGTTGGAGCTCGCCGCCCGATAGCGCCTCACGGCCCCTGCGGCTGTCCCGGTCTCAGCCCGATCTCCTCCGCCAGCACGGCGAACAGCTTCTCCATGCCTCTTGGCGGCCTCTGGCAGATCGCCA